>NZ_LGDD01000287.1 GCF_001279695.1 Streptomyces sp. WM6378 | reverse complement strand
GGCCCGGGCCATCCGATCCTGCGCATACGGGCGGGCGGGTGGGCCCCCGGGCCCGCCCCAGCCCAGGGGGTGCCGGGGGCGGAGGCCCCCGGGCTGAAAGACGCGGGGTGGTGTCTTCCCGGACCGCCGCCCCGTAACCGGCCCCGGCCGGAGGCCATTCGCGGCGGCCCCCGGCCGGGGCAGCCCCGCGTACGCGGAAAGCGGGGGCGGGACCCTGCGTACCCAGAACCGCCCCCGGCAAGACGAAGCCGCCCCGCACCCAGGAAAGGGACCCCATGCTCGACCACCTGATCAAGGGCGCCACCCTCGTGGACGGCACAGGCGCCCCCGCCCGGCCCGCCGACGTCGGCATAAGGGGCGGCCGGATCGCCGTCATCGCGGACCCCGGCACCGTGGAGGAGGCCGCCGCGAGCACCGAGGACGCCACCGGGCTCGTACTCGCCCCCGGGTTCGTCGATCCGCACACCCACTACGACGCCCAGCTCTTCTGGGACCCGTACGCCACGCCGTCGATGAACCACGGCGTCACCACCGTCGCCGGCGGCAACTGCGGATTCACCCTCGCCCCGCTCAACCCCGACCGCCCCGAGGACGCCGACTACACCCGCCGCATGATGTCCAAGGTGGAGGGGATGTCCCTCAAAGCCCTTGAGGAAGGCGTCAGTTGGGGCTGGTACAGCTTCGGTGACTACCTCTCGTCCCTCGACGGGCGCATCGCCGTCAACGCCGGATTCATGGTCGGCCACTGCGCCCTGCGCCGCCACGTCATGGGCCCGGACGCCGTCGGCGGGCAGCCCACCCCCGAGCAGCTCGACGCGATGCTCGCCCTGCTCCATGACGCCATGGACGCCGGGGCCTGGGGGCTCTCCACCACCCAGTCCTCCACCCACTCCGACGGCGACGGAAAGCCCGTTGCCTCCCGGCACGCCCTGCCCGCCGAACTGCTCGCGCTCAGCAGGGCAGTTGGGGAGCACGAGGGCACGCAGCTGGAAGCGATCGTCGCCGGGTGCCTCGACCAGTTCGCGGACGACGAGATCGACCTGCTCGTCGAGATGAGCGCCACCGCGGGGCGTCCGCTCAACTGGAACGTCCTCACCATCGACGCCGCCGTACCCGAACGCGTACCCCGCCAGCTCGTACCGAGTGAGCGCGCCCGCAAGGCCGGTGGCCGGATCGTCGCGCTGACCATGCCGATCCTCACGCCCATGAACATGTCGCTCGGCACCTTCTGCGCCCTCAACCTCATCCCCGGCTGGGGCGAGATCCTCGCCCTGCCCGTCCCCGAGCGCATCGAGCGGCTGCGCGACGCGGACGTACGGGCCGAGATGCTGCGCCGCGCCGACAGCAAGGAGGCCGGGATCTTCCGCCGCCTCGCCAACTTCGGGCGGTACGTCATCGGCGACACCTACAGCCCCGAGAACGAGGGCCTTTCGGGGCGGGTCGTCGGCGACATCGCCGCCGAGCGCGGGCTCGACCCGTTCCACTGCCTCGTCGAGATCTGCGCCAACGACCGGCTGCGTACCGTGCTCTGGCCCATGCCGACCGACAACGACCCCGCCACCTGGGCGCTGCGCCGCGAGACGTGGGAGCACGAGGACGTCCTGCTCGGCGGGTCCGACGCCGGGGCGCACCTCGACCGGATGTGCGGCGCCCCGTACACCACGCGCTTCCTCGGGGACTGCCTGCGCGGCCGCAAGCTCGTCCCCCTTGAGCGAGCCGTGAAGATGCTCACCGACGATCCTGCCCGGCTGTTCGGACTCCGCGAGCGCGGCCGGATCGAGGAGGGCTTCCATGCCGACCTCGTCCTCTTCGACCCCGAACGGATCGAGGCCGGCCCCGCCACCCTCGTACACGACCTGCCCGGCGACAGCCCCCGGCTCGACTCCAAGGCGATCGGCATCGTCTCGGTCCGGGTCAACGGCATCGAGACCCTCCGCGACGACCGGGTGACGGGGGCCGTGCCCGGCACGGTGCTCCGTTCCGGCCGCGACACCAGGACGGTGAGCACCAAGTGAGTCAATCTCAACCGCCTCAACTGCCAGACCATGAACGGAAGTTGTTCATCGGTGGCGAGTGGGTCGAGCCCGACGGCGGGCACTATCCCGTGCTCGACCCCGCCACCGAGGAGGTCGTCGGGCTCGCGCCCGAGGCCAGCCGCGAGCAGGTGTACCGGGCGGCCGCCGCCGCGCGTGAGGCCTTCGCCTCCTGGTCGCGTACGCGCCCCGAGGAGCGGGCCGCGATCCTCGACCGGGCGGCCGACCTCATGCAGCGCGACTTCGCCCCGAACGCGGAGCTCGCCCGCGCCGAGACCGGCGCCACCACCGCCACCGCGCGCGGCATGCAGGTAGGGGTGGGGGTCTCCCGGTTCCGCCGGTACGCGAAGGGTGCCCTGGAGCCGGTGGAGGAAGCCCTCGTACCGCAGATCAACGAAGCGGGCCCCATGGGCAGGGCCGGGGTCTTCGGCGCGCTCGCCGTGCGGCAGCCGGTCGGCGTCGTCACGTGCGTCACCTCGTACAACAACCCCTGGGCCAACCCGGCCGGCAAGGTCGCACCCGCGCTCGCCATGGGCAACACGGTCGTGGTGAAGCCCGCCCCGCAGGACCCGCTGTCGGTGTTCAAGATGGCCGAGGCGCTGGCGGAGGCGGGGGTGCCGCGCGGGGTGGTGAACGTCGTCACCGGGTCCGCGCCGGCCGTCGGCGAGGCGGCGGTCGACTCACCGGACGTGGACATGGTCAGCTTCACCGGCTCCACCGCCGTCGGACAGCGCATCGCCGAGGTGTGCGGCCGCGACATGAAGCGGCAGCTGATGGAGCTGGGCGGCAAGGGCGCGGCGCTCGTCTTCGACGACGCCGACCTCGACTCGGCGGTCATGGGCATCGGCACGACCTTCGCCTTCTACAGCGGCCAGATCTGCACCGCGCCCACCCGCGTCCTGGTGCAGCGCGCGGTCCACGACCAGCTGATCGAGAAGCTCAAGGGGTACGCGGGCTTCCTGAAGGTCGGCGATCCGACGGCGCCGGACACGGTGGTCGGCCCGGTGATCTCGGCCGCCCACCGGGACCGCATCGAGTCGTACGTGGAGCTGGGCAGGAAGGAGGGGGCGACGGTCGTGGCAGGAGGCGAACGCCCGGCGCGCGACCGGGGGTTCTATGTCGCGCCCACCCTCCTCGCGGACTGTACCAACGACATGCGGGTGGCCCGGGAGGAGATCTTCGGCCCGGTCGTCGTGGTCATCCCCTTCGACGAGGAGGAGGAGGGCATCGCGCTGGCCAACGACAGCGAGTACGGCCTGCTCGACTACGTCTGGTCCGGGGACGTGGCCCGCGCCTTCCGCGTCGCACGGCGGCTGCGCGCGGGCGGGGTCGGCGTGAACACGATCGGCCGCAACATGGAGGCGCCGTTCGGCGGCTTCAAGAAGAGCGGGGTGGGCCGGGACGTCGGATCGTACGCCCTGCACGCGTACAGCGAGCTCCAGTCGATCGTCTGGCCGGGCTAGTCGGCTACTTCTTGCTCGGCTACTTCTTGCCCGGCTACTTCGGGGACAGCTCGGCCATCTTGTTCCAGCCCTGGCCGGGCACCTCGACGTTGATGATCTCGGGGGTGGCGGCGATGGCGCCGGCCATCGACTCCATGCCCGCGCGGAAGTGGTCGGAGTCGACGTGCGCCGCCCCCGCGGCCGCGTCGGCGAAGCCTTCGAGGAGGGTGTACTGGGTGGGGTCGTCCACGCTGCGGGACCAGTCGTAGAACAGGTTGCCCGGCTCGGCACGGGTGCCACGGGTGAAGTCGTCGACGATGGCGAGCCAGTTGTCGGCGTGCTCGGGACGGACGGTGAACCTGACGGCGATGAAGATCATGCCTCTACGGTGCGGTGCGGGCGGGGCCGGTGCAAGCGGGGATGCGGCCGATTCCGGCTCCCTCGGAATCCGGGCCGGACCCTGTCGCAGCCGGGCCGCTCAGGCCCCCGGCACCAGCTCGGCAGCCGCCCGGGCCACGGCGCCCCGGATCGCCCGGCGCCGCGTACGGAACTCGGCGGTGGCGAGCGACACCGACACGGCGTGCACGCTCCCGTCCGCGCGCGGCCCCGGCAGGGCCACGGCGAGACAGGTGTACGCCGGATCGGCCTCCCCCATGGACACGGCGAACCCTTGCCCGCGGACCCGGGTGAGCTCCGCCTCGAACCGCTCGGCGGCGGTGATCGTACGGTCGGTGAACCTGGCCATGCCGTGCTCGTCGAGGTAGCGCCGGCGCACCGGCCGGGGGAGCCCGGCGAGCAGCGCCTTGCCGTGCGCGGTGGCGTGGGCGCGGACCTCGGGGCCGGGGGTGAAGGGGTTGGCGGTGTCGGTGACGGGGGCGGTGCTGTCGACCACGGTGATCAGCCCGCCGCGGTAGGCCGTGTAGTACGCCTCGGCCGCGGTCGCCCGGCGCAGCCGCCCGAGCAGCTCACCGACGCCGGGGTCGAGCCGCAGATGCCGCTGGAAGGCCCGGTGCAGAACGGGCACGCGCGGCCCGGGAACGTACCCCTGGGAGGTCCGCGTGAGATGCCCGCGCGCGGTGAGCGCCCCGAGCAGGTGATAGACGGTCGACAACGAACAGCCGACCCCCCGCGCGAGCTCCTTGGCCCCCACCGGCCGGGGCGCATCGGCCACGGCATCGAGAATCGCGAGCGCACGGTCGACGGACTGGGGGGTGCTGCTGGTCATGGGGCGAGGGTACGGGCCCCGGTCACTCCCGGGGGAATTCTTCCGTGGAGAAGACGAGGCCGACGACCGTGTCCGTCAGGTCGAGCTCGTCGCCGAAGGTCACCCGGAGCTCGCTGACGTAGTCACCCTTCTTGGGCTGGGTGTAGACGTGGCACCTGCCCTGGTACGGGTCGGCGATCAGGTAGACGGGGATCTCGGCCTTCGCGTACGCGATCCGCTTGGGAAGGTAGTCGTTGTGGCCGGTTCCCTTCGAGATGACCTCGGCTACGAACTCGACGTCATTGTGGACGAAGCGCCGCGCGCCGTGTTCGACAGACGCCTCGGACACGAGGGTGATGTCGGAGCAGAAGCCGTTGAGGTGCCCGGGATAGTCGATCCGGACGTCGGAGAGGATCCGCTTCCGGGGGAACTTTGTCCGTAGTTGTTCGAAGATGTCCGCGATGATGTCCCAGTGGATGCTCCGCTGCGGCGTCATGAAGATGTCCCCCTCGACAATGTCGATCCGGTAACCGTCGGGGGCGGTCTTCTCCAGCCACTCGAACAGCGTGTCGAGCGTGTGCTCGCTGTCCCTGTGCTCGGCCATCTCGATCCTGTCGTCCGTGATCCGGTCGTCGACAACGGTCATCGTGGCGCTCCTCCCCGGCCGTCTCTCGAACGAACACGGCCGCGCAGTACAACGATAAGCACGGACGCGGGGTCACGTCCGGTTACCGGGCATCCAAGAACACCGGATTAGTGAACGCCGCCAGCGGCCCCGGCAGCCCCGGGACGACCGGGGCGTGGCGGACCTCGGCCCGGATGTACGTCGCGTACTGCGGGGTCGTCTGCCACTGCGCCGTGCCCGTGCCCGAGGCGGGGAGCTGGGTCGTGTACAGGGTGCCCTGGTCCGTCACGAAGGCCACCGAGCAGCCCGGCGCGCCCGTCACCTCCAGGTGGGCCGTCACCGGCTCGTCGGCGGCGGCCCGCAGGCGTTCGCCGATGCCCGCGTGCTGGCCGTGGCCGCCGGCGACGGAGAAGGACAGCGACACCGCCACCGACTCCGCCACGTACGAGTGGCCCGCCTTCAGGCCTGCCTGGATCGCCTCCCGGGTCAGGTCGTCGGCCAGGACCACCGTCTGGGGGCCGCCGATGCGGTCCGGGTCGCGGTGGGCGTCGCTGTTGCCCATCGCGGGGGTCCATGGTTTGCCCGAACGGGCGGACACCGTAAGGGAGTTGTCCCACTCCTGGAGGGTCACCTCGTCGTCCGGGGTGTACGGGCCGTTCCACACCTCCACCGCGTCCGCCTCGCCGAAGCCGAACTTCCAGCCGCAGCCGACGCACGTGGCGTGCGGGTGGGCCGGGACCACGATGCCGCCCGCCGTGCGGACCGCGCGCGCGAAGTGGCCGAAACGGTTGTCCCGGGCCCGGTAGCGCCAGTCGATGAACGTGCCCGGGTCGGTTCCGAGCGCCACCACGTGGCCGTTGCGGGTCGTGATCTCCTCGCCCGTCATGATCAGCAGGTCGTCGCCCCACAGGCCCTGCCACGCCCGGTGCGCCGAATTCGTGTTGTGCTCCGAGGTGTTGATGAAGTCGAGGCCCGCCGCCCGGGCAAGCGCCGCGATCTGGGCCGGGGTGCGGCCGCCGTCCGAGTACACCGAGTGCATGTGGCAGTCGCCCCGGTACCAGGCCCGGCCCCGCCCCTTCGCCCGCGTCGGCGGGTAGACCGGCGCCGGCGTCGTGCCGGGCGCGCCGTACTTCAGCGTGACCGTCACCGTGTACGGCAGGCCCTGCGGCGCCACCGTGTACGGGCCCAGCGCGACGTGCCAGGTCCCCGCGCGCACCGGGCCGCGCAGATAGCCGGGGGTCGCGTCGTCCGCGCGGATGAAGAACTCCGTACGCGCCCCGCCCGACCAGCCCCGGAACCCCGCACCGCCGAGCCCCGTACCCCGCTCGTCGAAGACGCCGATGTCGAGCGCGTTGCCCTGCGTGCCGGCCGGCTCCGACGGCTTCTCGTACGTGTACGAGACCGCCAACTCCCTTACCCCGTGCGGCACTTCGACCGGCAGGTACACGAAGTCGGGCGAGCCGGGCGGCAGCGTGCCGCGCACCACCCTGGTCTCGTCGGGGCGCCCGCCCGCGCCGCCGCCGGGTGCCGCGTTCGCGAAGCTCACGGTTCCCAAGGTAAGCGCGGTCGCCGCGCCCGTCACGATGAGACCGCGTCTGCCGATGGATCCGGATCCGTTCTCGGTCATGAGCTCAGCTCCAAATGAGTCGAGAGAGTCGGGAGGGTCGGGGGAGTCAGGACAGTCGGGAGAAGGGGCGAGATATTTCCCCGGGAGCGATGCCCCCTCCCGGGGTGCCCGTCCACTCTCGTACCCCCGCGTGAACGCGGGGAGTCGGGGAGTTGAGGGGTTGAGGGCCTGTGGCCGATTCCGGCAAGGCCTGGGCGCCGGCTCCTGGCGTCCCTTGCGGCTGCGCCCCGCTGGAGATAGGAAGTGATCCCCACCGCAGACCGACCGGAAGGTATGCCGATGCGCATCGCCGTCACCATCTTCCTGACCGACCAGACGATCACCCCCGTACGCCTCGCCCGCGAGCTGGAGGAGCGCGGGTTCTCCGGGCTCTACCTGCCCGAACACACCCACATCCCCGTGGAGCGGGTCACCCCCTACCCGGTGGGCGGGGAGCTGCCGCCGGAGTACGGGCGCACCCTCGACCCGTTCGTCGCGCTCGGCCAGGCCTCGGCGGTGGCCGAGAACCTCGACCTCGGCACCGGGATCACGCTGGTCGCCCAGCGCGACCCGATCGACCTCGCCAAGCAGATCGCCACCCTCGACCACCTCTCCGGCGGCCGCTTCACCCTCGGGCTCGGCTACGGCTGGAACAAGGAGGAGGCCGCCGACCACGGCGTCGAGTGGGCCACCCGGCGCGAACTCGTCCGCGACCGGATGGCTCTGATGCGTGCCCTGTGGGCCGACCAACCCACCTCATATGAGGGCGAGTTCGGGTCCGTGAAGGCTTCGTACGCCTTCCCCAAGCCCGTCCGCAACGGCGCTCCCCGCACCCTCATCGGCGGGGCCGCCGGGCCGAAGCTGTTCGCGGCCATCGCCGAGTACGCCGACGGCTGGCTGCCCATCGGCGGGCGCGGCCTCACCGAGTCGCTGCCCGTGCTCCGCCGGGCGTGGGAGGACGCCGGGCGCGAGGCGCGGGACCTCCAGATCGTCCCGTACGCCGTGCTCCCGGCCCCCGGCAAGCTCGCCCACTACGCGGAGCTCGGCATCGAGGAGGTCGTCCTCCAGCTGCCGCCCGCCGACGAGACCGGGGTGCTCAAGGTTCTGGACGAGTACGCCTCGTATCTGTAAACGGGAAGTGGGGGCGGCCTCGTGGGCCGCCCCCGGTGCGCTCGGCTCAGTTCAGCGGGATGTCCAGATACGACGGGTCCTCGTCGGGCGAGGTGATCGTGATCGTGCCGGGGGTCTTGGCGGGCTCGCCGTAGAACGGGTCGACCGAGTCCACGACGAGCATCAGGCGGTGGCCGGCCCGCACGTCGTACCCGGTGACCTGGAGCGCGATGTCGACGGTGGCCGGCGTCTTCGGGACGCCGCCGAGCAGCGTGTACGGCGCGTGCGTGATGATGCGGGCGATCCCGAGCGCGTTGACGTCGAAGAGGTACGCCACGAACGTCGTGTCCGGCTCGCTCGGCGCCACCGTCAGCCGCAGCCGTGGCACGCCGCGCAGTTGGTGGCGGGAGGGCAGGGGGGCGCTCGTCCACACCCCGGCCGCGTTCCGGTCGATCTTCCCCGTCCGGTACGCCTTGGGGAGCCCGGCCAGTTCGGCGTAGCCGGTGAGCAGGATCTGGTCGGCGACGGTGGCCGGGGTGTCGGTGCCGGTGGTGAACGTGGTGTGCCAGCCGTTGGTGGGCTTGTCCAGGAGCCCGCCGTCCTTGGCGCCCTCGGACGGGCCGGCCAGATAGAACCGCTCGGGGGTGCCGGTCGCCGCGTGCCAGGTGGCGCGGGATTCCAGCGCCCGGCCCCACATGATCTCGCTGACGACCTGGTCCTCGGCGCCGGACTCGGAGTCGAACGCGGCGGCCGCGGCCTCGTCCCCGTTCACTTCGAGCAGGTGGCGGTCGAACCAGCGGTGCGCCTCCTGCCAGATCCGGTTGGGCAGCCCCAGCATGCCGGTCATCTCGGGGCCCGAGTGGTCGCCGATCGACCAGAGCAGCCGCTTGGGGCCGCTCAGGGCGTTGAACATCTTCAGCGTCTGGTTGCCCGGGAACAGTGTCTCGTGCCAGGCCTGTGCGAACAGCACCGGCACCGGGCGCTCATTCAGCTTGTCGACGCGGTGGTAGGGCGAGCGTTCGGCCGCCCACTTCAGCGTCTCCTCGACGTTCTCGTTGGCCAGCACGTCGTCGAAGGCCTTCTGGGTGCGCGCGCTGAGCCGGGCCGTGGCGGCGGCGCCGAGCAGCGTCCGCACTGAGGCCACGTGCCGGGTGTTGTTCTCGTAGAACGCCTCGCCCAGGTCGCCCCAGGTGCTGAGCGCGACCACGGCGTGCACGCGGGGGTCCTCGGCGGCGACCAGCTGGCTGATGCCGGAGCCGTACGAGTCGCCGAGGAAGCCGACCTTGCCGATCGAACTCGGGCCGCCCGCCTGGGAGATGAGGTGGTCAAGGGCCTTGATGCCGTCCGCGATGTCCTTCTCGCCGGCCACCTCGACCTGGCCGCCGGACTCGCCGAAGCCGCGCGTCGTGTAGGCCAGTACGTGGTAGCCGCGGCGGGCGAAGCGCATCGCCTGCACGGTGTAGACGGTCCAGCCCTGCTTGGCCCACGGCGAGGGCATCACGATCAGCGGGTGCGACCCCTCGCCGTTGTGCAGCCATAACGCGGCGTCGAGCTCGACGCCCTCCTCGACGGGCACTTTCACGCCGTCCAGGAAGGTCGCCGCCTCCCGCGTCTCGGCCACCTCGGCCGCCCGCGCGGGGGCGAGCTTGGAGGTGTCGCCGGTGCGCAGCGCCTGCACGACCTGTACGAGTGCGCCTTCGTCCAGCTCCGGGTAGAGGCTCACCACGGCGGCCGGTTGCGTTCCCTTTGAACCCTTTGAAGTCACGTCGGTCCCATCCCAGTTCGTCGAACTTGTACGGAACGTGCACGGGTGTCACCGCTCGGGCCCGGAGCGACCCCCAGTATCGACTCGGACGCGCTGTGTAGCGATGTGCTTTCGCGCAGAACGGCCGGAAATGTACGGCGGCTTGATCCCATGGGGCTGGTGACGATGCCCACGGTCCCCGGGCGAGCGCACGCTCGTATGCTCGGTGGATGACTTCCAGCACGCAGCCCCCGCAGGCAGAAGGACCGGGCCCTGCCTCACCGCAGTCCGCCGCACCGACCGCCAACTCGATGCGGCGCGCGCTGAAACGCGCCAGGGACGGCGTCGCGCTCGACGTCGCCGAGGCGGCCGTGCTGCTCCAGGCCCGCGGCGCCGACCTCGACGACCTCACCGCCTCGGCCGCCCGGGTCCGCGACGCGGGCCTGGAGGCGGCGGGCCGGCCGGGGATCATCACGTACTCGAAGAGCGTGTTCATCCCGCTCACCCGGCTCTGCCGGGACAAGTGCCACTACTGCACCTTCGTCACCGTGCCGGGCAAGCTGCGCCGGGCCGGGCACGGCATGTTCATGTCCCCCGACGAGGTGCTCGACATCGCGCGCAAGGGTGCCGAACTCGGCTGCAAGGAAGCCCTGATCACGCTGGGCGACAAGCCCGAGGACCGCTGGCCCGAGGCCCGCGAGTGGCTCGACGCGCACGGCTACGACGACACGATCGCGTACGTGCGCGCCATGGCGATCCGCATCCTGGAGGAGACGGGCCTGCTCCCGCACCTCAACCCGGGCGTCCTTTCGTGGACGGACTTCCAGCGCCTGAAGCCGGTCGCACCCTCCATGGGCATGATGCTGGAGACGACCGCGACCCGGCTGTGGTCCGAGCCGGGCGGCCCGCACTACGGCTCCCCGGACAAGGAACCGGCCGTGCGGCTGCGGGTGTTGGAGGACGCGGGGCGCTCGTCGGTGCCGTTCACCAGCGGGCTGCTGATAGGGATCGGCGAGACGTACGAGGAGCGCGCGGATTCGCTGTTCGCGCTGCGCCGCGTGTCGCGCTCGTACCACGGCATCCAGGAACTGATCATCCAGAACTTCCGCGCCAAGCCGGACACGGCGATGCGCGGCATGCCGGACGCCGAGCTCGACGACCTGGTGGCGACGGTCGCGGTCGCCCGGCACATCATGGGCCCGGCCGCCTGTCTTCAGGCGCCGCCGAACCTGGTGGCGGGGGAGTACGAGCGGCTGATCGGCGCGGGGATCGACGACTGGGGCGGGGTGTCCCCGGTCACCATCGACCACGTGAATCCCGAGCGTCCGTGGCCCCAGATCGACGAACTGGCGGATCGCTCGAAGGAAGCCGGCTTCTCCCTCCGCGAGCGCCTGTGCATCTACCCGGAGTTCGTGCAGCGCGGCGAGCCGTGGCTCGACCCCCGGCTGCTGCCGCACGTACGCGCGCTCGCGGACCCGGAGACGGGCCTTGCGAACGAGACGGCCGAGGTGCGCGGCCTGCCGTGGCAGGAGCCCGACGAGGGCTTCGCGGCGTCCGGCCGCACGGACCTCCACCGCACCATCGACACCGAGGGCCGCACCGGCGACCGCCGCGAGGACTTCGACTCCGTGTACGGCGACTGGGGGGCCCTGCGCGAGGCGGCGGCCCCGGGCATGGTGCCGTCCCGCATCGACGCGGACGTACGCCAGGCCCTTTCGGTGGCCGCCGACGACCCGACGAAGCTGACCGACGCGGAGGCGCTGGCGCTGCTGCACGCGGACGGCGAGGCACTGGACGCGCTGTGCCGGGTGGCGGACGACGTCCGCAAATCCATGGTGGGCGACGACGTGACGTACATCGTCACCCGCAACATCAACTTCACCAACGTCTGCTACACCGGCTGCCGCTTCTGCGCCTTCGCGCAGCGCCGCACGGACGCCGACGCGTACACGCTGTCCCTGTCCCAGGTCGCGGACCGGGCCGAACAGGCCTGGGACGTGGGGGCGGTCGAGGTCTGCATGCAGGGCGGCATCCACCCCGACCTGCCGGGCACGGCCTACTTCGACATCGCGAAGGCGGTGAAGGAGCGCGTCCCCGGGATGCACGTCCACGCGTTCTCCCCCATGGAGGTCGTGAACGGGGCGACCCGCACCGGCATGTCGATCCGCGAGTGGCTGACCGAGGCGAAGGCGGCGGGCCTGGACTCGATCCCGGGCACGGCGGCGGAGATCCTGGACGACGAGGTCCGCTGGATCCTGACGAAGGGCAAACTGCCGACGGCGACGTGGATCGAGGTCGTAACGACCGCCCACGAGCTCGGCATCAGGTCGTCGTCGACCATGATGTACGGGCACGTGGACCAGCCCCGCCACTGGCTGGGCCACTTCCGCACGCTGGCCCGCATCCAGCAACAGACGGGCGGCTTCACGGAGTTCGTGACGCTCCCGTTCATCCACACGAACGCCCCGGTGTACCTGGCGGGCATCGCCCGCCCGGGCCCGACGACCCGCGACAACCGGGCGGTGACGGCGATGGCCCGTCTCCTCCTGCACCCCCACATCCCCAACATCCAGACCAGCTGGGTGAAGCTGGGCCAGGAGGGCGCGGCGGAGATGTTGCGCTCGGGCGCGAACGACCTGGGCGGCACCCTGATGGAGGAGACCATCTCCCGCATGGCGGGCTCCAGTTACGGCTCGTACCGCTCGATCAAGGACCTGGTGGCCATCGCGGACGCGGCGAACCGCCCGTCCCGCCCACGCACGACGCTGTACGGGGAGGTGCCTCAGGAGCGGGTGAGGGCGGCCCATGCTTCGGACGGGCATCTGCCGGAGTTGTTGCCTGTGGTTGGGGACTGAGGGGGCTTTAGGGAGTGAGGTGGCGGTGCGATCGGTCGGGTCGGACCAGTCGGAGTCGGCCGGGGTGTTCTGCGCCCGCCCCCTGTTCGCACGCGCCGCCGAAGCCCCGCCTGTACCGTACGAGGAGACCGAAACACCCGCACCGGAAGCCAGCGTGAGCGCCCAGCCAGACGGCCCGTACGGACCGCTGATCCCCATGCCCGACCTCACCTCGGACTCAGCTTGGAGCGGCTCTGCCTGATGGCCCCGGCTCAGTCCAGCGCCATGGTCCCCCGCGTATACCGCATCCCGTACTTCTCCCCCAGCGCGTTGATCTGCTCCAGGTCCATCGTTCCCTCCGGGGTGCGGATCGCCGGGCCCGCTTCGAACACGTCCTCCACGAAGCGGTCCCAGCCGCCCGGAGCCGAGATCTGGAGGGTGCGGACCGGGGGCTGGGAGGCGTTGCGCATGGCGTGGGGGACGCCGTGGGGGAGCAGGGCCGACATGCCTGGGGTCAGGCGGTGCGTCGTGCCCTTGTAGTCGATCTCCATCTCGCCCTCCAGTACGTACACGAACTCGTCCATCAGCTCGTGGACATGGGGCGGGATGTCGACGTCGAGGCGGTTCTCCAGGACGGCCAGGCGGCCCTCGCTGTCGGTGGTGGTGACCTTCACGCCGAAGCCGGGCGGGAGCGGGACTCGGGTGGGGCGGGTCTCGCCCGGCTTGAGTACGAAGAAGCGGTCCTCGGGCATGTCGGATGCAGCGGGCATGGCCGTGCCTTTCTGTGCCGCGGCGGGTGTGCCGTGGTCGGTGGTTCCACCACCGTACGCGCTATGTGGAGGAAAAGCTCCAGTTAATTCGCGACGCCTAGCATGTTCCGCATGACAGGACTGCGTGCCGATGCCCGGCGGAACCGGGAGAAGATCCTGGCCGCGGCCCGGGAGCTGTTCCGTGAGCAGGGCACGGCCGTCGCCCTCGACGACATCGCCCGGCGGGCCGGGGTCGGCATCGGGACGCTCTATCGGCGCTTCCCCGACCGGGACGCGCTCATCACGGACGTCGCCCTGGAGGGCTTCGAGACGGTCCTCGCTGTCGTCGAGGCGGCTCGTGCCGGTGGGGGTGGTGCGGTGGCGGTGCTCGGTGAGGTGTTCCGGCGCGTTGTCGAGCAGCGGGACCGGCTCGTCATGCCGCTCGTCGGGGGGCCCGTCGTGCGCGACCCCCGCGTACGGAAGCTTCAGCGGGCGATTCTGGGCGCGTTGGAGGAGGTGCTCGCCGAGGGGCGGGACGAAGGGGTGCTACGGGCCGACATCACGGCGTTCGACCTGGTCGGGGCGGCGGCGATGGCCTGCCGGCCCATGCCGCATCTGCCCCGCGAGGCGGCGGGCGCCCTCGCCGCGCGGCATGTCGCCGTCTATCTCCACGGGCTGCGGCCCCACGGCGCTCTGGCGCTGCCCGATATGGTCGACCCCGGGGAGTATCTCGGTCTTGGCTGACGGGGGTTGGGGGGAGTGGTGGGAGGCGTGCAGCCTTCGATGCAGGAGCTCATCCGGCGCCGCAAACGCGCCGGGTTCGTGGGGAGGCGGGATGAACTCGCCGAATTCCAGCGGAACTTCGACGTTCCCGTCGACGACGAGCGGCACCGGTTCGTGTTCCGCGTGCACGGCAACGCCGGGGTCGGGAAGACCTTTCTCGTACGGGAGTTGGAGCAGGCCGCCCTGGAGCGCGGGGCGCTGACCGCCTACACCGACGAGGGCGTCGACAGTGTGCCGGAGGCCCTTGGGGCGATCAGTGTGCGGTTCGCCCGGCAGGGGTGGCCGCTCAAGGCGCTCGACAAGATCCTGGCCACCTACCGCCAGCGCCGCTACGAGGCCGAGGCGGCCGGGGCCGGCTCGGGGCCCTCGGCGGGGGCGGTCGTCGCGGCCCAGGCGGGGCTCGCCGGGGTGGGCCTCGTGCCCGGGGTCGGGGTGCTCGCCTCCACCGTCGACCCGGTTCAACTGGCGGAAGGCGCCGAGCGGTTGAGGGCCGCTCTCAGCGCCCGGCTCGGGCGGCAGGAGGACGTGCAGCTCGTCCTCGACCCGCTGCGCGTGCTCACCCCCGTCTTCGTCGAGGAGCTGGGCCGGGTGGCCGCCCACGTGCCTTGGGTGGTCCTTTTCTTCGATACGTATGAACGGACCGGGGCGTTTCTGGACGGCTGGCTGCGCGATCTGGTCACCACCGACCGGTACGGCGGGCTGCCCGCCAACGCGGTGCTCACCCTGTCCGGCCAGGGCCGGCCCGACCCCCTGCGCTGGCCCGCCGCCGCGGACTACGTCGCCGATCTGCCGCTCGACCCCTTCACGGAGGAGGAGGCCCGCCAACTCCTCGCCAGCAAAGGGGTGCTGGACGAGGAAGTCGTACGTGACGTGCTGCGGCTCTCCGGGCGGCTGCCCGTGCTCGTCAGTACCCTCGCCGGGAGCCGGCCCGCGACGCCGGGCGACATCGGCGACCCCAGTGCGACGGCGGTGGAACGGTTCCTGAAGTGGGAGCCCGACCCGGTGCGCAGGTCCGCCGCCCTCGAAGGCGCGCTGCCGCGCCGGCTCGACGAGGACGTGTTCCGCGCGGCCGTCAGCGGGGACGCGGCCGGGCTCTTCGACTGGCTGCGCTCGCTCCCGTTCGTACGGGACCAGGGCGGCCGCATCAAGTACCACGACGTCGTCCGCGCCCCCATGCAGCGCCTCCAGCGCACCGCCTCGCCGCAGCGCTGGCGGGCCGGGCACGAGCGGCTCGCCGCCTGGTACGCCCAGGAGCGGGCCGCGGCCGGCGACGGGCGCTGGCGCGACGAGACCTGGCGCGAGCCGCGCCTCGAAGAGCTCTACCACCGGCTGTGCGCCGACCCCGCCGGCGCGTTCGGGGACGTGCTGCGCGACGGCATCGAGGCCTGCCGCCAGGGCACGGTCACCGCCCGGCGCTGGGCGCGGGTGATCGCCGAGGCCGGCGAGGACGCCAACCGCGAACCGCTGCGCAAGTGGGGCGCCGCCTGCCTCGCGGCGCTGGAGGCCGAGCGGCGCCACGGCATCGACGTCCTCGGCATGATGCTCGCCCGCCCCGAACTCACCGACGAGGACCGGGTCGCCGTGCACATCGCCCGCGCCTGGGGCTACTTCAGGACCGAGGCGTACGAGGAGTCCCTCGCGGACTACCGCCGGGCGCTCACCCTGGACGCCTCCAGCGCGGACGCCTACCACGGGCGGGCCGTCGCCCACCGGGCCGTCGGCGACCACGCGGCCGCCCTCGCCGATCTCGACCGGCTCGAAGAGCTGGAGCCGGGCCGCCCGCGCGCACCCCGCGAGCGCGGCGAGACCCACCGGCGTGCGGGCCGCTACGACGAGGCCGTCGCCGAACTCGGCCGGGCCCTCGCGCTCGACCCCGGCGACGCGCTCATCCTGGGCAGCCGGGGCCAGGCGAAGGCCCAACTCGGCTGTGCTGCCGCGGCGTTGGAGGACTTCGACCGGGCGCTGCTCATCGACCCCGACTACGGCTGGGCGCTGGTGCGCCGGGCCCATGTGCGGGGCCTGCTCGGCGACACCGAGGACGCGCTCGCCGACC
This sequence comes from Streptomyces sp. WM6378, assembly GCF_001279695.1. GTDB lineage: Bacteria > Actinomycetota > Actinomycetes > Streptomycetales > Streptomycetaceae > Streptomyces. The sequence continues at coordinate 65,619 of NZ_LGDD01000287.1, read as the reverse complement.
TCGACCACGCCGAGCGGCTGTCGCCGTCGTGGGCGTGGGTGCTCGGCGAGCGCGGCGACGTGTACCGGTTCGCGGGGCGCTACGAGGAGGCCGTCGCGGCGTACGGGCGGGCCCTCGCCCTCGACCCCGGGTACGCGTGGGCGCTGGGCAGCAGGGCGGTGGCCCTCGCGGAACTGGGGCGCACCACCGAGGCGCTGGCCGACCTGGACCGGGCCGTCGCGCTGGTGCCGGGCTACGTGTGGGCGTACCAGCAGCGGGCCAGGCTGCACCGGGCTCAGGGCCGCGAGGAGGCGGCCCTGGCGGACCTCGCGCGGGCGGCGCAGGCCGGCACGGCCCAGGGCATCCCGCGCGGCCCGCTCCCGGCGGACGAGGGCGACCCGGCGTACCCGGGCGTCCCGCCGGAGCCGGGGCCCACGCCCAGACCGTAAGGGGATTCACGCAGGGTCGGTCAATTTGCCCTCTTAAACGGGCGCATCCGTTCAGGTACCGTGCTGCCGCATGAGCGCAGCAGCCGGAGCCACCGCACCCGTCTGGGGCCGGGCCGAACAGCAGGACTTCCGTAGCCGGGTACGGGGTTGTCTGCTCGGCGGGGCCATCGGGGACACGCTCGGCGCGGGCGTCGCGGGGCTCGCCCTGGCAGAGATCCGCGAACGGCACGGCACGGACGCGCTCGGCGACCTCGTCCCCGCGTACGGCCGCGCGGGCGCGGTGAGCGCGGCCACCCAGCTCACCCTGTTCACCGTCGACGGGCTCATACGCGCCCAGGTGCGCCGCGACACCGGCGCCTGGCACCCGCCCACCGATGTGCACCGGGCGCATCTGCGGTGGGCCGCGACGCAGCGCGACTGGGGGCCCGACGAGCGCCGCGAGGACAACGGCTGGCTGGCCCGCGAGGAGTGGCTCTACGCCCGCCGCGACCCCGCCAAGGCCTGCCTCGTAGGGCTCGGCGACGACGTCATGGGCACCCTGGAACAGCCCAAGAACCCGGGCGCCGACGACCCGGCCGCGCTCACCCGGTCCGCGCCCTTCGGCCTCCTGGTCGGCTGGGAGCCGCAGTTGGTGCTCCAGCTCGCCGTGGAGTGCGCGGCGCAGACCCACGGCGACCCGGCGGCCTACCTGTCGGCTGGCGCGCTCGCCGTCGTCGTGCACGGCCTGGCCCGGGGCGAGTCCATGGACGGCGCCGTCCAGCGGGCCCTCGCGCAGCTCGCCGTGCGCCCCGGGCACCAGCCGGTCACCGAGGCGCTCAAGCACGCGCTCGGCGCGGTACGGCAGGGCATGCCGAGCCCGAGCCTGGTCGCCACGCTCGGCACCGGGCACACCGCCCCCGAGGCGCTGGCGATCGGCGTGTACTGCGCGCTGGTCGGCGAGGACATCCGGCACGGCCTGCTGCTCTCGGTCAACCACGACGGGCCCTCGGACGCCACCGGCACCGTCTGCGGCAGCCTGCTCGGCGCGATGCACGGCGAGACCGCGCTGCCGCCCGCCTGGCTCGCCCAGCTCGAAGGAAGATCCACGCTGCTCGAACTCGCCGACGACTTCGCGATGGAGATGACCCAGGGCCCCGCGCTGCACGGTCCCGCCGTCAACACGGCGGGTTGGCTGCTGCGCTATCCGAGGGGCTGAAACCACTCGTGCGGGCGGATGACGGGCTCCAGAACCGCGTGTCCTTCGCGCGCGCACGCGTGAGTTCGCCAGGGTCGTCGTCATGACCCCCATCCCCAAGGCCCGCACCGCGTACTCCCGCGGCCTGTCGGCACGCTGGTTCACGGCCCCGCTGGTCGCCCTCGTGCTGCTCGGCAGCGGCGCGGGCACCTCGATCGCGGCCCCGGCCGACGACGCAGGCCACCAGCAGTACGTCCAGTCCGAGGAGGAGCCCGCGTTCACCGCCCCCTCGGCCCGCGAGGGCGACCTCCCGCCGTACGACGCCCGGGACGCCCAACAGGCCGTCGACGACATGGTGATGGACGAGAACGAGGACGACGGCCAGCACTGCCCGCCGCAGAACGACGAGTCGAAGCTCCTCCGTTACGAGCGCTGGGGCCCGCACCGCGACGACGCCTATCCCGCCAACGGCGGCGACGCCCGGCGCGAGCCGGGGATCGTCGGCTGAACCCCGGCGACGCGTTGGCCCGCGCCCGGCGGGGAGCCCAGGGCGGGCCGTCACACCCGTACCGTCGAAGGTCAGTCGGCCGTCGTCACCTTCGCGTCGCCGGCCTCCGGCTGAGCCGGCACGGACGCCGCGGCGGACTTTGAACCCGGGCCGTCGTCATCGGAGTTGATGCGGGCGAGCAGCGCGTCCCGCTCCGGGGTGTCCTCCGGCCTGAGCAGGCCGATCACGATGTACAGGACGAGCGAGATCGCCAGCGGCACCGACACCTGCCACTGCAGCGCCACCCCGGTCTTCTGCGACCCGTCCAGGTCGTAGTTCACGAAGAAGAACGCGAGCAGCCCGGCCGCCCAGCTGGTGAGCGCGGCCGTGGGGCCTGACTGGCGGAAGGTCTTGAGCATGCCCAGCATGAACGGGATCGCGATCGGGCCCATGAGCCCGGCCACCCACTTGATCACGACGGTGATGATGTCCTTGAACGCGGGTGAATTGACCTGCGTCGCGACCGTCATCGACAGGCCGAGGAAGACCAGCGTCGACAGGCGCGCGGCGACGAGCCCCGCGCGCGAGTTCCAGGCGCGGGCCGACTTCGACAGGACGGGCATGACGTCCCGGGTGAAGACGGCCGAGATGGCGTTGGCGTCCGAGGAGCACATGGCCATGGTGTGCGAGAAGAAGCCGACGACGACCAGGCCGAGCATGCCGTGCGGCAGCAGCGTCTCGGTCATCAGGGCGTAACTGTCCGACCCGTCCGGCTTCTTGGCGTGGACCAGGAGCGGCGCGCACCACATCGGGAAGAAGAGCACCGTCGGCCAGACCGCCCACAGAATCGCCGAGAGCCGGGCCGAACGGGTCGCCGAGCGCGCCGAGTCGGTGGCCATGTAGCGCTGGGCCTGGTTCCACATGCCGCCGTTGTACTCGAAGGTCTTGATGAACAGGAACGCCATCAGGAACGTGACGGTGTACGGGCCCGCGGTGGCGTGCGCGTGACCGCTGGGCAGCTTGTCCCAGACCGTCCACAGCGTGGAGAAGCCGTCCAGCTTGCCCATGACGGCGATCAGCATCGCGAGCCCGGCGAACAACTGGATGATGAACTGGCCCAGTTCGGTCAGCGCGTCCGCCCACAGCCCGCCGACCGTGCAGTACACCGCGGTGATGCAGCCCGTGATGAAGATGCCCTGCGTGATCGTGATGCCGGTGAACACCGACAAGAGGGTCGCGATCGCGGCCCACTTGGCGCCCACGTCGACGATCTTCAGCAGCAGCCCGGACCAGGCGAGGGCCTGCTGGGTCGAGACGTTGTAGCGGTTCTTGAGGTATTCGAGCGGGGAGGCCACGTGCAGCTTGGAGCGCAGCCGGTTGAGCCGGGGCGCGAAGAGCCTCGCGCCGATGCCGATGCCGACGGCGATGGGGAACGACCAGGTCACGAAGGACGTGACGCCGTACTGGTAGGCGATGCCCGCGTAGCCGGTGAACATCACCGCGCTGTAGCCGGACATGTGGTGCGAGATGCCGGACAGCCACCACGGCATCCTGCCGCCGGCGGTGAAGAAGTCGGAGACATTGTCGACCCGCTTGTGGGACCAGATGCCGATCGCGACCATCACGCCGAAGTAGCCGATGAGCACGGCCCAGTCGAGACTGTTCATGTGCCCCCTCCAAGGGGTCCGCCTTGTGAACGTCACTGCGCGACGTCAATGAACTCGGGTGCTCTTCGTCAGTACGTCCGGCTCAGCGGCGCCCCGTGCGGGAGCGGGGACTTCGGGGATTGAACCCCTTGTCCAAGGGGATGGTCAAGACATCTCGCGATCACGGATATGAACGCGGATCATAAAGTCGAACGATTTTGCCGTCCCTTTGCTTCGAGGGGTGTTGTCGTGCACGTGACGGGGGCCACACCATGGGGGCACTTCGTCGGGCTCCGTACATCGGACTTCATGCATCGGACTCCCTGCACACGCGAACGGCCGCACGGGATGCGGGTCCCGTGCGGCCGAGAGAGTCAGGTGCAACTGCCTTGTTCTGTACGTGAGTTGATGGGCGGTGCTACCTCATCAGCTCGCCCGCGTTCACCAGCAGCGACTGGCCGGTGATCGCCCGGGCCCGGTCCGAGGCCAGGAAGATCACGGACTCCGCGACATCGGCGTCCGTGGCCAGCTCCGGCAGGGCCATCCGCTCGGTGAGCCGCCCGAGCACCTCCTCCTCGGGCACCCCCTCGGTGTGCGCGGTGAACTGGACGTACGCCTGCACCGGCGGCCCCCACATCCAGCCCGGCAGCACCGTGTTGACCCGGATCCGGTCCGGTCCGAGCTCGCGCGCCATGGAGTACATCGCGGACGTCAACGCCCCCTTCGAGGCCGCGTACGCCGCCTGCCAGACCTGTGAGGGCGCCGCCACCGACGACTGCGTGCCGATCACGACGACCGAGCCGCCGCGCGCCTTGAGCGCGGGCAGGCAGGCGCGCGTCATGCGCAGGGTGCCGAGCAGGTTCACGTCGATGACCTGCTGCCAGGTGGCGAAGTCCGCGTCCTGGAGCCCGCCGAAGTAGCTGTCCCAGGCGGCGACATGGACGACCGCGTCGATCCCGCCGAAGCGTTCCACGGCGAGCGCCGCGAGCGCCTCGCACTGGGCCTCGTCGGTGATGTCGGTCGGCGCGTGCGCGGTGTGGGCGCCGTCCGGGTCGATCTCGGCGGCCGACTTCGCGAGGTTGGCTCCGGTGCGCGCGCCGAGCACCGCGTTGCCCCCGTCGCGCACGACGGCCGCGGCGACCTGGTGCCCGAGCCCGGCCCCGACCCCGGACACGATGACGGTCTTCCCACTCAGCAACATCCGGTCGCCTCCCGGCTCTGGCACTTCTTCTGACGGGGCGTCAGAGTAAGTCCGTCCGGTGGTGGAGGGAAGGGATGCGGCATGACGGAGGACACACAGCCCGAGGCCTACGCGGAGCTGGCGTCGGTGGGGCCCTACGGGGTGCGCCCGGGGCACGCGCTGATCACCATGGTGGAGCCGCACCCGGGCCATGAGTACGCGTACAACCGCTGGTACGAGGACGACCACTACTACGCCGGCGCGATGGCCATGCCCTGGATGTACGCGGGGCGCCGCTGGGTGGCGACCCGCGAACTCCAGGAGCTGCGCTACCCGGAGAAGTCCGCGATCGCCCAGCCGGTGAACGCGGGCTGCTACCTCTCCACGTACTGGATCACCGACGGGCGCTACGGCGAGCACATGAAGTGGACCGTCGGCATCAACAAGCGGCTCAACCGGGACGGGCGGGTCTACCAGGACCGTACCCACGTCTTCACCGCGTTCCAGGACCACGAGGCGACCGTCTACCGCGACGGCGCGGCGGGGCCGCGCGACTACCACGCCCTGGACCACCCGTACGCGGGCCTCGTCCTGGAGGTCATCGACGCCGAGAGCACGGAGGCGCGGGCCGAGTTGCTGGAGTGGCTGCGCTCCCGGCAGCTGCCCAAGCGCCTCGCCGGGGGGCCCGCCGCGATGGTGACGGTGTTCCGGCCGACGCCGCTGCCGGGCGACCGCATGACGTACGTGAAGCAGGTCGAGGGCGTCGGCACCCGGCTCACGCTGCTGTGGTTCCTGGAGCGGGATCCGAGGGAGGTGTGGGCGGACCACTTCACGGGTCTCGACGCCGAGGTCGCCGGAACGGGCCTGGGGAGGCTGGAGTTGGCGGCGCCGTTCATTCCCACCGTGCCGGGCACCGACCGCTACGTGGACGAGCTCCGCTAGCGGCCGGGGGCGCGGACGTGGCCGAGCCCCCTCGGCCGGGACGGCGGACCAGTCGAGAGGGCTCTTGTCGGTAATGCGGGTATCACGTCGGCTGTCGTGGTGGTCAGCTGAGGGAATCCCGGGTCACCTCGGCCACGAACGCGTTCCACGCGCCGGGGGCGAAGGCGATCGAGGGGCCCTCGACGACTTTCGAGTCCCGCACGGCGATGGCGTGCATCTCGGGGGACTTGACTTCGACACATGCGCCGTTTCCGGTGGAGTACGAGGACTTGGTCCAGGTGTCCGTGGCGCCCTGAAGAATGGCCATGTTCGCTCCGGTTCTTGCCAGTTGGTCGTTCTCGGCCAACGTTCTTCGTTGGCGTGATCGACGCTACTCGCAGGTCCCGGGGTACGAGGTGGCCATTCACTCGACCGGATGGCATATTCCGGCCGGGCCTTCCATCACGGTGGGCGAGGGGTGTACGGTGCCGCGCTTCAGTTCTCAGCCGGCCGTGCCGCGGGCGTAGTCCTTCGCGATCCCGGTAATGAATTCCCGGGTCTGGTCCACATTCAGGGCCTGTGCACGCAAGTGCTCGTACATCACGCTGTATTTCTGGACATCATTGGCCTTTTCCAGGTAAAGGTCGCTGGTGACGCCCTCGATGTAGACGACGCTTGAGTCCGAGGCGTCCGGAAATTCCAGAATCGCGTACTGGCCGTTGATTCCCGGATGCGCGCCCATGCTGAACGGCAGTACCTGCACGGTGACATGGGGCAGTTGGGACCGCTCGATGAGGAACTCCAGCTGGTCGATCATCAATTGCTTGTCGCCGACCCGGCGGCGCAGCGCCGCCTCGTCGATGACCACCCACAGCCGCAGGGGGTTCTCCGCCGCCCGCACCCGCTCCTGCCGTCGCAACCGGACGTTCACCCGTTTCTCGACGTCCGTGGGGGCTGTCTCCGGGAGCGCCCCCGCGATGAGGGCCTCCGCGTACTGCGGGGTCTGGAGCAGGCCCGGGACGACCTGCGGATCGTAGACGCGCAGGCTCGCGGCGTCCGTCTCCAGGCCGATGTAGACGCTGTACGGGATGTCGCCGAAGGCGTGCCACCAGCCCTGCTGGCGGGAGTCCTTGGCCATCTGCATCAGTGAATCGACGATGCGGTGGTCCTCGACCTCGTACACCCCGCACAGATCGCGTACGTCGCGCTGGCTGATGGAACGGCGGCCGTTCTCAAGGCGGCTGATCTTCGACTGGGACACCAGCAGGCGTTCGGCGACCTCTTCGGCGGTCATGCCTTTCAGCTCGCGGAGTCTGCGCAACTCCTGGCCCAGTCGGCGCCGCCTGACGGTGGGATTGACATTGGACGCCACGGGAAACGCACCTCCGGCTCACGGCTTTTCTGTTCTTCTGCTCTGCAGACTGCCACCAACATCCGGGCGCGCGCTGGAAAATGGCCACACACAGCGACTACGCAAACGCGCGGGGCTGTTGGGACAGCCCCGCGCGTTTCATGGTGCGGCTCCCGAACCGGGTCATGGGGACGACGGTGCGGCGGTATTGCGGTGCGACTGGTGATGCGGATTCTGCCGGTGCTGCTAGTGGTGAGCCACGGCCCTCGCCATCGCCCCGTGGTGCGGCTGCATCGGGACGCCGGCCGCCGCTGCGTGGCGGCTTCCGTTGTCCGGCGCGGCGCCGGGGCCCTGGCCGCCTCGGCGTGGCTGAGCGGCCACACCGTTCTGGACGTCCATCACGGCGTGCGCGACGAGACCGCCCATCGGGTCGTGCCTGATCAGGTCCCTGAGACGGGAGCGCGATGAACGCCCCTCGTTGCCGGGGTACAGGTGCTTGCCGAGCCCGACTGCGTGGGCCAGCGCGGCAAGCGCCGCGGTCCGCGGGTCCGGCGGTACGCCGGTGCGGATCGCACTGTCCAGCCGGGCCCTGATGTCCCGGCTGATCGCCGTGTCCGTCGCTTGGTAGCGAGTCGTCGGCAGCACCCCGCACATCTGGCCCGCCACGGCATGGACCATGCCGCACCGCTCCAGGTGCGCGAGGTAAATCTGGCGGAGCCCGAGGCGGGGCCCGCCGATCCAGTGGACGGCCCGAACCGGGCTGCCGCGCCTGCGCAGCAGTTCCAGTGCGGAGTCCAAGGTCGGATCTCCTGTCGGCCGTGCCATCACCACGGCGATACGATCCCCGTCTGGGGCTATCCGTCCTGCCAGAGCCAGCTCCACTAGCTGGGCTCCGGCGAGGCCGAGGTCGAGCGACTGCGGCTGCGCTGTGGTACCCGTGGCCGGGTCCAGAGCGAGCAGCAACAGCTCTTCCGGAATAGTTCTGCGGCTCCTGCCCATCCATGCCTCCCCGCGTGGATGAATGACAGGGTGACCCCTCTCACATTCATCTGTCGAGAGCGCCTGGGTGGTTCGTACGGGAACCGACAGGTATGTCGTTCTCGTCTAGCCGGGGGGTCCTACCCGGCACACGGGACACTGGTACATGGTTCGGACAGTTTCGGATGACGCCACCCGGCGTCTGGAGGAGGCATCGGTGGCGGGCGAGTCCCCCGACAAGTCGGAGCAGAAGCAGTCGTCGGGGGAGACGACTACGAGCGAACGCGACCCGCGCATCGCTGTCTCCCACTCCCCGTCCCCCTCCGGGGCCCCTGCCCGAGAGGACGGCGCCAAGGCGGCGAATGGTTCCGGCTCCGGTGCCGGTACGGGTTCCGGTCCGGCCTCCGCGTCGGCTTCGACCGCTGCGGCTTCCGCGGCGGGCGGCGTCGATCAGGCGACCGCGGTCTTCCGGGCCCCGCGCCAGGAGGACGGCGACTCCCGGCTCCGCGCGGCGGTCGCGGCATGGGTCGACCAGGAGGCGGACCCGAAGGACGAGGCGGTGTCTGAGGACGCGGCTTCCGAGCCGGAGGCGGCCGCTGAGCCGGCCGAGCCGGAGAACGCCGCGAAGGCCGAGGCTCCGAAGGCCGAGCCCGCCGAGCCCGCCAGCCCCGAGCGGGTCGCCAATTCGGCCACCGAGTCGGCCGCCCCCAAGGCGGATCAGGCCAAGCCGGAAGAGTCCAAGGACAGCGGTACCGAAACCGAGGCAGCCGCCCCGAAGCCGGACGGCGCCAAGCCCGCGCCCGCGACCCCCGGCGCCAAGCCTGAGCCGTCCGACAACGCGGCCACCGCCGCTGACGCGGAGCCCAGCGACGCCAAGGCCGACCACGCCAAGCCGGACGACGACCGGGCCGACGGCGTAGACGCGGCCCCTGGCGCGCGAGCCACCTCCTGGGGGGCCAAGGCGACTCCCTCCGAGGCCGGCGGACCGACCCCCTCCGAGCCGAAGGCGAGCCCCGCGAAGGCCGAGTCCAAGGCAGCGCCTTCCGCCTCCGAGGCCGACGGATCGAGCCCGTCCGAAGCCGGTGCGAAGCCTGCCGAGCCCAAGGGAATCGACCAGCCCACCGCCGTCTTCAAGGCCCCCGCGCCGCCCGCCGTCGACCAGCCCACCGCGATGCTCAAGCTGCCCGCGCCCAAGCGGGAGCCCGCCGGCGAGGGGACCGGCAAGCGGTCGAGCCAGTTCATACCGCTGCGCTCGGACGACGCGGGCGCGGGCACGGCCGCCCCCGGCAAGAACCTCAACACCCCGGCGAACAGCCTCGACGCCCCCGTCAGGAAGCCCGAGGCGCCGAAGGTCACCCCGCCGCCGGCCGCCGGCCCCGGCCCCGCCGCGGCCATCCCCGAGCGTGCCGAGCGGACCCGGCAGCAGCCGCTCCCGCCGAAGCCCCCGCTCGATCTGCTCGCCGAGCTGACGAACACCCCGCCCCCGCCGCAGACCCCGGTCCGCACCACGGTGCGGCGGTTCAAGATCTGGACCCCGCTGGTCCTGCTCCTCCTGATCGTCTTTGCAGTCGTACAGATCCTGCGTCCGCTTCCGGCGCCGAAGCTGACCCTGACCTCGGCGGCGACGTACACCTTCGACGGCGGCGCGCTGAACCTGCCGTGGCCGGCCGAGGGGCAGTCGGCGGTGTCCGTGGACGGGGTGGGCAGCCTCGGTACGCACGGGGAGCAGAAGCCCGCGCCGCTGGCGAGCGTGGCCAAGACGATGACCGCGTACGTGATCCTCAAGGGCCACCCGATAACCGGGAAGCAGGAGGGCGAGAAGATCACGGTCGACCAGCAGGCCGAGGACGACGCGAAGAAGCCCGACGAGTCGACGGCGCCGATCCGCAAGGACCAGCAGTTCACCGAGAAGCAGATGCTCGAACTGCTGATGATCCCGTCCGGCAACAACGCCGCCCGTCTGCTGGCCCGCTGGGACGCCGGATCCGAGGAGGCGTTCATCCAGAAGATGAACGACGCCGCCAAGGAACTCGGCATGACCAGCACCACGTACACCGACCCGAGCGGTCTGAAGGAGACCACGGTCTCCACGCCGACCGACCAGCTCAAGCTGGCCCAGGCCGTCATGCAGAACGACGTGTTCCGCGGCATCGTCAACACGCCCCAGATCAAGATCCCGGGCATCGACACGATGATCTACAACAACAACACGATCCTGCTCAAGCCGGGTGTCAGCGGCATCAAGACCGGCTCCTCGACCCCGGCCGGCGGCAATCTGCTGTGGTCGGCCGACACGGTGGTCGACGGCAAGAACCAGCGGATCTACGGCATCGTCATGGGCCAGCGCACCGGCACCACCCTCGACAACAAGCTGAAGGCCGCGATCAGCAACAGCTACACGCTGATCCAGGCCGTGCAGAAGGCCGTCACCTCGGCGACGGTCGTCAAGAAGGGCGACGTCGTCGGGTACGTCGACGACGGGCTCGGCGGGAAGACCCCGCTGGTCGCCGCCAAGGACCTCAAGGCGGTCGGCTGGCCGGGCCTGAAGGTGGACGTCACGCTGGGCGCGGGCGGCAAGCCCGTTCCGCACTCGGCGAAGGCCGGCACCGTCGTGGGCGAGCTGTCCATCGGCTCGGGCAACGGCAGGCTGACCGCGCCGGTCGAGCTGAAGAGCGCCCTGACCGAACCGGGCACGGGCGACAAGCTCACCCGACTGGGCTGACCACCCCGATCGCATCGAGGGCGCCCCGACCTGCGGGGCGCCCCCGTGCTAGCTTCGGGCAACTGAGGACGCGGGGACGGCGTCCTTGGAATCAGGGGACAATCTCGGGGGAGACCCTCGGGGAACCTCCGCGCGGACCATGTGCAGATGCACACGGTCGCGCTTGCCAGGTGAGACAGCGTGAGGCGGGAGAGCCGCAGTGACCACCGCTGAGCCGACGCCCACCCGCGCCGACAGCACCGCGAGTACGAGCACGACCGAGATCACGGGTACGAGCCCGGCCGGGACCAGTACAGGGACCACGCCCTGGTCCAAGGCGCGAATACGCCTCGGAATGGGACCGGGACCGGGGCTGAGCCCGGACTCGTGGCCGATGCGCCACCCCGTCGCGTTCGTGACGGCGGCCGCGGCCGTGACCCACGTCCTCTGGTTCTTCCTCTTCGCGAACAGCGGCGGCGACCTCGCGGCGCAGGACGCCTGGGCCGAGTTCGTGGGCCGCCACCCGACGTCCGCGTACAACCTGGCCTGGTACGGCGGGATGCACCCGGTCTCGTACAGCGTGGTTTCGCCGTATCTGATGACGGTGCTCGGCGTGCGGACGACGATGATGATCGCCGGGACCGTGTCGGCCGGGCTCACCGCGCTGATCCTGGTGCGTGTGAAGGCGGTCCGCAACCCGCTGGCCTGCTCTTTCGCCGCGCTGTTCGCGTTCCTGTGCAACGCGATGTCGGGCCGGGTGACGTTCGGGCTCGGCATGATGTTCGCGCTCGGCGCGGTGGCCGCGGTGTTCTGCTGGCCGCACAACAAGCGCGAGAACCGCTGGCCGAAGGCGGCCGTGGCCGCGCCCTGTGCCGCGCTCGCCACCGCGAGCAGCCCGGTCGCCGGACTGTTCCTCGGCCTCGTCGCGGCCGCGCTGTTCCTGAACAAGCGCCGCCCGGGCGCGTACGTGATCGGCCTGCCGCCGGTAGTGGTGGTCGGCCTGTCGGCGTGGCTGTTCCCCTTCTCGGGTACGCAGCCGATGTCGCTGGCCACGACGTCGGGCCCGTTCCTTTTCGCGCTGCTCATCCTCTTCCTCGTACCGAAGGACTGGCGGACGGTCCGCACGGCGGCGCTGGTGTACGGCGTCGCGGTGCTGCTGTGCTTCGCGATCCAGTCGCAGATCGGCTCGAACATCACGCGCATGGCGATGCTGTTCGCCGGAGTGGTGCTGCTCGCGGCCCTCCCGTACACGGTGCCGAAGTCCCGCAAGTGGTACGCGGTGCTGCTGGCCTTCGTCGGCCTCAACGGGTGGATCGGCTTCAAGTCGGTGGACGACATCGTGAGCACTGCCCCCGCCGCGACCTGGGCGCGCGATCTGGCGCCGCTGGTCGACCAGTTGCAGGGGCTCGACGCGGAGACCGGCCGGGTCGAGGTGGTCCCCGCCTCCAGCCACCGGGAGGCTTCGGCGTTCACCCCGTACGTGAACCTGGCCCGCGGCTGGAACCGTCAGGCGGACATGCAGCGCAACCCGCTGTTCTACGACGACACCCTGAACGCGGACAACTACCACGCCTGGCTGAACCGCTGGGCGGTGCGCTACGTGGTGCTGCCGCTGGGCCCGGCCGACGTCAACGGCGCCGTCCAGGAGGGCAAGCTCATCAAGGAGGGTCTGCCGTACCTGAAGCAGATCTGGTCGAACGAGCACTGGCGCCTGTTCGCGGTCGACAACCCGACCCCGCTGGCGGACCCGCCCGCCACGGTCAAGCACGCCGGCGAGGGCGAGGTCACGGTCGAGGTCCGCTCCCCGGGCAAGATCCTGATCCGCATCCCGTACTCGCCCTGGCTGAAGCTGGTCGACGCGAAGGGCAAGGGGGTCGTGCCGCCGCAGGAGACCCCGGAGTCCAAACTCCGCGGCCACGGCCAGAAGACGTACACGAACCCGAACGGCTGCCTCCGCAAGGCCCCGATGACGCCCTCGGGCGACGAGTGGACCGAACTCCTCGCCCCGAAACCGGGCACGTATTACGTGGCCGCGCCGTACAGCATTCCCCGGGGGACGGGGTGCCCGGAGGGGGTGGTCGAGCCGTGAGGGCTCCGCACCCCCGGCAGACGTTCCGGGCACGGTAGGAACTGCCTGCCGTCGGTCATCCGGACCAGGGTTGCCGGGAAGCCTCCGAGGCCCAGGGGATCAGGCCTGCCCCCTGGGCCGGGTGAGCGTCTCGACCGCGTCCAGCGCGAGATGCCAAGGGAATGCGGCCGGGTTTCCCCGCTTGGGCGGGTGCGAGGCGTACCCGGCCTTCCCGTCGAGGTAGGCCACACCCTGAGCCCGCAGGTCCGAGATGCTCCGGGCCACTGCGGGCTGGGCCCCCTGAGCCTGGTTGAAGTACGGCATCGCGGCGACCGGCACACCCATGTGGACGCCTTCGGAGACGAGGCCGAGTGCCAGCGTGTCAGCGATTCCCGCGCCCCACTTGTTGAGGCTCGTGCAGCTCAACGGCGCCACCAGCATGGCGTCGGCCTTCGGCAACGCATCGCTCTCGCCCGGGAGTTTGTACTGCGAGCGCACAGGATGCCCCGTCAGCTCCGCCAACTCGCCGAGACGCGGCTCCCACCAGCGGGCCGCCGCCGGAGTGAGCACGAGGCATGTGTCCCACCCCCGTTCCTGTGCCTGGCGCACCCCTTCCTCGACGAACTCGGCGGGCCCGGCGGCGCAAGCGATCAAGTACAGAACTCGTCGTGTCATGCCGGGAGTCCACAGCGCTCGGCCAATGCGCGCAAGCCGGAGTCCGGGGCTGCCGTCGCCGCCATCACGTCCTTCACCAGGCTGACGGTGGACGGGCGCCCATAGACCTCCTCCGGTGCGAGCCTGGCCGCTTCCTGCAGTGCCTTGGCCGCCTCTTCCTTGTGCCGTGTCACAAGCTGAGCGCGTGCCAGTGTGATGTGGTGCTGCGCCCGGCGCTCGTATGTCAGGCCGGCCAGTACCCCGGGTTCCAGCGCAGCCGTGGCCTCCAGTGCCGACCAGCCGTCCTCGAAGCGCGTCAGCACGTCCACCCGGTGCATCTTCACGTTCGTCGGCCCGAACATCGTCCAGTCCTCGTTCAGGTCCGCACCCTGCTGGGCGGCGACGTCCGCGGCCTGGTCGACGTATTCAGTGGCCTGCCGCACCGCTTCCGGCGACCGCTGCACATTGGACGCCGCGATCGCGGCATTGAGATAGAGCATGCCCAGCGTCGAAAGACCCAGTGGCCCACATGCCTTCAAGTCCGCCGCGAGCCGGCCGGCCGCGTCGAGGGCGAACTCGACTGCGGCAAGCGGAAGTTGCTGATACGTCAAGGACTTCGCCACCCGACGGGCTGCGGCTCCGATGGCAACCGGGTCCCCCGACCTCTCGGCCGCAGCCAGCGCGCGGTCGGCCACCACGGCTGCTGGAATCGCTGTCGGCCGCCCGTACTTGTGCAGAAAGGAGGCCGCCAGCTGCAGAGTGCGCGACAGCAGGACGTGTGCCTCGGCGGCCTCCCCCTCTGCCGAATCGGCGGCGGCCCGGGCGAGCGCGATCAGCTGAGGCAGGTCCCGGCCCAGAGCCCCGTAATGGGAAGCCTGGAAGGCCTCACAGCAGTACGTAAGCCGCCGCTTGATGTCGGCGAGCTGCGGTGGCGGAACGTCATCGCCAGCCCTGCGGTAGAGGGCGTCGATGACCGCACCGGCCTCGGCAGGCGCCACATCATCGGCGGGTGGCGGGGGCGGTGCATCGGACAAGAGCTGCTCCAGAGGAACGCGCAGGACCCTCGCCGCGCGCACCAGAACCGACAGGCGCGGATCTCTCTGGCGCTTCCCACCCTCCAAGTCCTGCACCCACCGCGTGGCCTGCCCCATCAGGCGGCCGAAGTCGGCCTGAGTGAATCCGCGGCGTTCCCGCCAGCGGGCGATGCGACGGCCGATGCGGCCAGCGTCCATGGCGCACTCCCGAGCAGGCCACGCACTCTGCGTGCCCGTCTCCGTTGTACCGCGCCCTACGGTGCAGCCACAGGCGATCACGCGCCGGGCCACACATGTGAGGTACGGGATGACGGAACAGCCAGATCTTGGAGACCAGCGCCTGCTGATCGGCAGGGAACCCTGCTGCCACGACGGCGTGCTCACGGACGAGCCGGTCAAGATCGGTGAAGCCCATACGGCGGCAGGCGTCGGCGAGGACATCTACTGCTGCCGACAGCACCTCCCGCTGTACGGAGCAGACGCGATGACGCCGATGAGCCGCACCAAGTTCTGCGTCTCCTGCGACCGGCCCATCGAGGGCGCCGCCATCAAGGTCGCGGGCGAGAGCCACCTGGGCGCGTCGAGTGGGGCCAGGGGAGACGACTACCGGCATGTGAAGGGTGACACGGCTTGTCGGCCGCGTGGTCGTTGATGCCGAGGACTTCGATGCCCCCGAGCCGCTGGTGGCGCGAGGCGCTGGGCCGGACCGTGGGTGCTGGGGAAGCGGCTTGGGGCTGAGGGAGGGGGGCGGGAGGATGGCTCCGGAGCCCTGATACGGCCCGGGCAAGGCTGAGCCGAGATCCCCGAGCGATCAGACGCAGGCTCTCAGAGCAGGCCCCGTACGTACGCGGCCTGGCCGACATGCTGGAGGTCGTCGCCCAGCACGCTCACCAGGCGGATGCCCAGCGTCACCGGCGGGTCCCAGCGCTCGTCCACGACGCGGTTGAGCGCATTGCCGTCGAGCTTGCCGAGGAAGCCGAGCGTCTGCTCGTGGACCGCGTCGTAGTAGTCGAGCAGCAGCCTGCCCGACGCCACCCGCACCTGGCCGACCTGCTTGGACGTGTGCCCGTATCCGGTGTCCGTCTTCACCAGAGGCAGATCGAAGCGGTCTGCCCAGCCCTTCGCCAGCCACACCTGCTCGACCCCGGCCGCGTCGGCGATGTGGTCGTCCTGCACCCGCGTGAGATGCCAGACGAGCCATGCGATGGAGTTCGCCTCGCCGTCCCCCGGCCTGGTGTGGAGTTCGTCGGCGGAGAGCCCGTCGACGACGGCGTGCACCTCTTCCTGGATGCGTCCGTAACCGTCGATGAGTACGTCCTGTGAGCGCATGCCATGCAGTCTCGTCCACGTAGGGGATCTCGGCCAACGGGGCCGGGGGGCGTTTCGCGACGAAGCAGGCTCTCTTTGATTCCGGGGGACTTCGGGAGCACCCCCGGTTGCCCTGGGTGTGAGGCTGTGCGGGGACGAGGTGCGCCGCTGGGTAGGCGGCTTCCAACTGCCTTGTGGGGCAGAAGAGTTAGCTGACGGAAGCCGCTTCGTTCTGATTGCGTGGTGTTGGGCGTACGTGGCCTAGGAGGCTGGGTCGCTGGCGTCGCGCGCCATGGGGCTTTCGCCCCGCCATTCCCCACGCTCCGCGCGACCCCGCGTGTGCCGTATGCGTAGGGAAACCGGAGGCCCTGCCGCCCAATAGGACGGCAGGGCCTCCGGCCTGCTGCTTCGCTGGTGCCCCCGGCAGGATTCGAACCTGCGACACCCGCTTTAGGAGAGCGGTGCTCTATCCCCTGAGCTACGGAGGCGGGGGCTTGTCGGAAACCTTGCTGAAAACCCCGGTGCGGGGTCCCTGGCCTGGCTGGACAAACGCCCTGGTCAGGCTGCTGATGCCGGGCTCGGTGACGGTGCCCCAGGGACACTTTGCCGAGCACACGGCCTGATAGCCGACTGACCGCGGACAGCCTAGCGGATCGGGCGACGGGAGGGGGTACCCGGTGGTGTGCCCGGTCTTCGGGATGTGCGTGATAGGCCTCTGAGCTGGGATTTCTAAGGCTGCTGCGGCTGCGGTGAGGCTACTAGGGAGGCGGATGTGTCCGGGGTGCGCCTGCTGTGATGTCCGTTTCGAGGTTCTGGCGCTGTGCGAGCCTGCTGATTCGTGAGGATCTGGTTCTGCGGCCTTCCCAGACCCCGGACGCTGGCGGCGAAGTCCGCGGTGCGCTGGCAACGGGGGCAGACGGGCAGAGGGGCTGTGGTTCTCCGGGCGGCGATACGTGCGCTGGATGAACTTGCGGACGTCCGGTTCGGGGTGCCAGGGGGGCGAGGGCGGTGTCGAATTTGGCGACGTAGTCCTTGGCCCGTCGATTGGACGCGGGCGAGGAAGCCGACGTTCGATTGCCGAGTTCGATGCCGTGGCCAAGGTCGTGGGCCTGCAGGTGGGCGGTGACGACGATGGCTCGTCGCATGTCGACCGAGCGGGTGATCATCCCGGTCGGTATGGCGGTGGCCTGCTTGTTCCAGGCCAGGGAGGCCTTGGGGTTCTTCAGGTCGTGGAAGACCTCGACGGCGTCCGCGGAGAGGCGGGCGTGGTGATAGAAGTCGATCCAGCCGGACTTGTCGCGCTGTGTGCTGTGGTCTGGTCCAGCAGATCTTCGGAAGCCGCCAGGGCCGGTGAGGCGGCTCGGAGATCGTTCTCGCGGGCATGGGTACGAGCCCTGATGAGCTTGGCGAACGCCAACAGCTTCGCGGCGGCTGGCCTTGGCCTGCTCGAAGGCACCCTGGGCCTATCGACGGCTTTGGAGGCGAAGCCTCGCATCAGGGGACTGCATGGCCATCGTGGTCAGCGCAATGCAGCCGATCTGGACGTCGTCGTCGGCGCTGGGCAGGCAGAGGGCCTGGATGAAGTGCCGCTGGGCTGCATCGTGCTGATTGATATGGAAGGCCGTCTAGCACGTCAGGCCCGACAACTCACCAGTCATACTGAAGAGTTCACGGCCGACTTCGTCCGAGAGGCCGCCTGCGTTGCCTTCTGCCCTCATGGTGGGCGGTGTCGTCGGTGGGGCTGACCAGGCAGCGGGTGACGGGCACGCCGAACAGCCGGTCTTGGGTAGCCGCCCTGGACTCTTGCTGTTGGTCATCGAAGCTCAGAACTCAAGCGTCCGGTGCAGAAGTCGCAGGCTTGCCGACTGCTGTTACACGGCTCGGTTCCGGGTGCTTTCGCCTTGGCGGAAGAGCCAGTTGAGGCGGGGTTCGATGAAGGGCCTCATCACGTGCTGGATGGGACGGGTGCAGAGCAGGAGGGCGAGGGCTATGGACAGGACGGTGAGGGTGGCCTGGCCTGCCGGGTGGTGCAGGACTTCACGGTTGTAGACGTGGGTGTGGACCAGGGCTTGGCGTACGAAGGCGTGGATGAGGAAGGCGCTCATGGTGCCGGCGCCGAGTGCGGTGAACCAGGTTCGGCGATTGGGGACAAGGGCGAGGAAGGCTGCCGTGAGGACGAGTCCGGCGGCGTAGATCGCGGCGGACTGGGCGAGCCAGTGCGTGTATGAGACGTGGAGCTCGTCGGCACTGCTGCTGCGGTACAGCCATCCAGCTCCGAGACGCGGGGCCAGCCAGTACGCCGCAGTGCCTGCCACGGCAAACACGGCGAGGGCTGCTCCCTTGACCCACCGGGACTCGCGCAGCCAGGCCAGGTGGGACGGGCGCAGCGTCAGCCCGATGACGAAGAAGGGCAAGAACTGCAGGACGCGGGTGATGGAGAACTGGGCACCGAGGGAGAAGGCGCCGGCGGCCAGGAAGAGCGCGGTGGCGATCGTCACGGGTGCGCGCAGGGTTTGCCATATCGGGGCAGTCAGGCGCCAGAGACAGAGCGCGATCAGGAACCAGGTGATCCACACCGGCGTAAGCGGTTGGATCTTCGCGTGGGCGCCGGAGAGCGTGTTGTTGAAGAGTGTCAGCAGAGTGCCCCACAGCACGAACGGTATGAGCACGCCGCTGGCCAACCGTCTGAGTTGTTGCGGTTGGGCGGTGAAAGTCCGAGAGAAGAAGCCCGATATGAGAATGAATGCGGGCATGTGGAAGGCGTAGACGAGCAGGTAGAGGGCTTTGAGGTGGCGCTGCCCCGACTGTTCTATGAGCGGTTCCCAGAAGTGCCCGCAGACCACCAATACGACGGCCAGCAGCTTCGCATTGTCGTAGTACGGGTCCCGGCTCTTGCTGAGTTTGTCCTTGCTGTCGGAGCGGAGGGCCGGGGGAGCGAGCTGGGTCACGTGGACTACCTCGGAGACTGGCGGTCATGGGCAGGCGCTGCGGACGCGGAACCGCCACAGTCGACGCTGATCGTAGACCCGCCGGTGGGACACCTGTGCGATAGCTCGGTCTGGCTCTCTTTGCTTCAAGTGGGTGTCTTCATGAAGTGGCAGGTGGAAACGGCAGCGATAGCGCCGCGCTCTCGCGCTGAGTGAAGCCGGGTGCGACCAAGCCTGGGCGTCGTGACGCTATCGAACGGCGCCACTCGATCGCTTCTGGGGCGGATGGGGGCATGCAGATTTTCGAGAGAATAGATCATTTTATGCCTGAAGGTGAGAAATGCTCAGATATGGCCCAACGGGATCTTCGCGCCCGGGCCCGGGTCTCGGCTTCAGCCTGAACGGCTGATTGCCCCGATGGATGCGCTATCGCGCATATAGGGGCGATACCTAGGCTTAGCGGAAGGATCTATCCATCTGTGCAACCGGGAGTCCATAAAGGGCTGTTAAAGAAATGCGAGGCGTGCGTGACTGGCTTCCCTCTGTCTTGCGCCGGTTGCGCGTATGCCTCCGCATCACCCTCCGATGAGTCAAACCTGCTAATGCGCAGGGAAGTTCATGTTCTGTCGGTCGCCCAGCGGTGAGGGGCGGGTGTCTACAGCCTTGGGCTCGGCGGCTGCCCCCTTCCGGCCAATGTGGCCTGAGTCATGGGTTGACCGCGAGCGGTGATCACCGTTTGATTCGGTCACTTGTGTGATTTCTGTGTTGTTCCTGTGGGGGGAGCGTCGGTGGTGAATGTGCTGGGCCATAGGCCTGTCACGAGAAGGCTGGGGCATCGTGCCGTGGCGCGGCTGGCCGTGTTGGCTGCAGTATCCGGTCTGATGGTGTCCGGAGGTCAGCTGTCGGCGGCAGCAAGCGGCCTTGCCGTGTCTGGCGCGCAATCGGGGCGGGGCGGTGACTCTTCCGGCCATGGCGACACCGCGGAGTCGCTGGCCGTGGCGGAGGCGAAGCGCAGCGGCAAGGAGGTGAACGTCCCCTCGCTCCAGGACGAGTCCAGCGAGGTGTCGGCGAGGCCGGACGGCACCCTCGTATCCACCACCCACACCAAGCCGGTCCGGACGCGCAAGAACGGCTCTTGGCACACGATCGACACCGCGCTGGAGGCCACGTCGGGAGGCGCGGTGGCGCCGAAGGCGACGCTGTCCGACTTGGAGTTTTCCGGTGGTGGGACGCAGCCGTTGGTGCGGATGTCGAAGGCGGGCAAGGAGCTGAAGCTCACCTGGCCCAAGCCGCTGCCCAAGCCTGTGATCAACGGAGATACGGCCGAGTACCGGTCGATCCTGCCGGATGTGGACCTGCGGATGACCGCCACCCAGGACGGCTTCACGCAACTCGTCGTGGTCAAGACACCGCAGGCGGCGAAGAATCCGGAGCTGGGCCGGCTCAAGCTGGGGATGTCCAGTCCCGAACTGGTCGCCAAGGAGAACCCGGACCGCTCGCTGTCGCTGGTCGACACCGTGGGCGGGGGGACGGTGTTCCAGGCGCCGCCGCCGATGATGTTCGACTCGTCCGCGGTAGCCAAGGACGGTCCCGGAGGGGCCACTGTTCCGGTGGGGCCGCAGGCGTTGTTCAGGACACGTGCCGCTGTTCCGAACGCCACAACGAGCAGCCCTGTGCACGCGGCCCCGGTGGATGTGGAGATCCCGGACGACCAGAAGTCCCTCGTCCTCACGCCGGACCAGAAGCTGCTGGACAGCGCGGACACCGTCTTCCCGGTGATGATCGACCCGGGCATCGTCACCCCGCACGCGGGCAACTGGGCAGGTATCTCCCGCGCGAACTCCGGTCAGTCTTACTGGCACTTCAGCTACAACAGCACCTACGTCAACGACTTCGGCACCGGCTACTGCATTGCTTCCCGGTGTGTGCCCGCTGATGTGAAGCGGGTCCTGTACTCGATGCCGGTCGACAAGAAGTTCGTCGGCAAGCACATCCAGGATGCCCGGTTCAAGGTCTATGAGACCCATTCCTTCAGCTGCACGCCGAAGCCGATCCAGCTGTATGACACCGGGCGGATCAACTCGGGTACAACTTGGGACAATTCAAGCTCCGGCGCCTTTTGGGGGAAGTTCCTGGAGGAGCGGTCGGCCGCCATGGGCTACACGAACTGCGCGGCTGGCTACTTGGAGTTCTCTCCGACGGCTCTGAGGCTCTCGGTGCAGTCGGCGGCGAACAACAACTGGCCCGACCTCACGCTGGGCCTCAAGGCCACCGATGAGTCGGACGGCGACGCCTGGAAGCGGTTCAGCGATGACGCCGCCTTGCAGGTGTTCTACAACCTGCCGCCGCGCCAGCCCGCCATGAAGGACCTCTCGATGCAGCCGGGCTCGGCCTGTACGACCAGCTCCAAGCCGATCCGGAGCATGCCGGAACTGACAGCGATCGTCACCGACCCGGACGAAGGCGAGAGGATCGGGGTCCAGTTCGCAGCTGCCTGGGTGGGCGCTGACGGGGTGTTCAAACGACGGTGGTTCTCCACGGGAGGCGAAGGCATCGCGCCCGCGCCGAGCACCTTCAAGCTCACCGGCTCCCCGAACAAAGCCTCGTCGGCCCTCTTGGCGATGAGCAGACCGGAGGCCGTTCCACAGAACCAACTGGTCGGCTGGGAAGTCCGAGGCTGGGACGGTGCGGAATGGGGTCCATGGAGTTCGGACGGTGACACTCCGACGGACTGCTATTTCCGCATCGACACGACAGCGCCCTCCGGGCCGGTGATTTCCTCCACTGCGATTCCCGGCTCCTCCGACTCACAGGCGACTCTGCCGCCGACGGACGGCGTAGGCCGCTACGCGAATTTCACCTTCGCCAGTTCCTCCACCGATGTGGTGAAGTACCAGTACGGCATTAACCAGGACCCGTCTGCTGCCAACGAGGTGGCCACTACCGGCGGTGCCGCCAGGTCGGTGAACCTGCTCGTTGACGAGCAGGGCCTCCGCTGGGTGTCTGCCCGGGCCTTGGACGCGGCCGGCAATGCGTCCCAGAACAACACGTTCTACTTCGTCGTGCGCAATGGCCAGCCGCAGCGCACGGGGTGGTCGATGGACAGCGATCCCGGCGCCACAAGCCTTCCGGCGAGTGGATCCAACTTGCCCGCGACGCTGGCTGGTGGAGCTGTGCCGGGTGCAGCTGGACACACTGGAACGGCGGTCTCGCTGCCCGGAACGTCGGCAGCGGACGGTTCTCCCGCCGACTACGCCGCCACCGACACTCCAGGATTGGAGACGGACCGAAGCTTCACGGTTTCAGCCTGGGTGAACCCCACAGACGTGGCGAAGAACCAGACGGCGGTCAGCCAGAGCGGCCAGCACCAGGCTGCGTTCAGCCTCGGCCTGAACCAGGGCAAGTGGGCCATCAAAATGCCCACGGCGGACGTATCGCTTGACTCGACCTGGTACACCGCCTCCTCGGACGTGGCACCTGCGGCCAACCAATGGACGCATCTGGCCGGTGTCTACGACGCTCCGGCCAAGACCCTGACGCTGTACGTCAACGGAACTCCGTCCGCTCCTGTGACGGGCGTGACTACCTGGCAGGCGCGTGGTGCTCTCAACTTCGGCCGACTGCTGTGGCGCGACAACTACACCGACGGCTGGAAGGGCTCCCTCGACGACGTCCGGATCTGGGACCGCGCCCTGAACTCCACTGACGTGACCGCAGTCCGGTCAGGCACCGTGATCGCCGGCTTGGGAGCAAAGGCAGTGTGGTCTCTGGACGGGACTGGCAAGGTCATGCCCGGCCTGGCCGAGACAGGTGACGCCAAGACCTCCGGCGATGTGCAGACCGGTGTCTCCGGCATCGCGGGCAAGGCCACGCACTTCGGTTCTACCGGCTTCGCGGATGTCTCTCGGCCTCAGGTGGACGGAACGCGCAGCTTCTCTGTCGCGGCATGGGTCAGGCTGCCCGCCGTTGCCGCCGGCGACATGAACGCCAAGGTGGCTGTCGGCCAGTTCGGCACCCACAACAGCGAGTTCGAGCTCTACTACTCGGTCTGGCAGAAGAAGTGGGTGTTCGGCCGGTACCAGTCGGATGCGGCGAACGCGCAGCTGATCAAGGCAGCCCAGGCCGACTGCACGGCCGGTCAGACAGTGAACGGCGCGCCGTGTTTCGCGGTGCCGTCAGGGGAGTGGATGCAGCTCGTGGGCGTCTCTGACGCGGTTGCCCAGAAGATCCGTCTGTACATCAACGGCTACCTGGTCGGTGAGGCCCCTTATACACAGGCGTCCCCTTGGGGGGCCACGGGCGGGATCCGTATCGGCGCGGTCAACCGTGAGGGGGCAGCGGACGAGTACTTCGGCGGTGACATCGACGACGTCCGGCTCTTCGATCGCATCGTCACTGGACCAGAAGTCAAACTGATGATGCAGGAGCGGCCTCAGCTCGCGGCCAGATGGACGTTCAACAACGCCGACTCCGGTGTCTCACCCGACGACCGAGGGACGCATGGGGCCCGCCTGACCGGCGCTGCTGCGATCGATACAAGCAATGCGCACATCGGTGGCGGCGCGCTGGGCCTGGGCGGCACCAGTTCCTACGCGGCGACCACAGGAACCCCCTTCGACACGGGGCAGAGCTTTACCGTGGCCGGCTGGGCACAAACCGCTGGAGTTCCCGACCGCGACATGACAGTGCTCTCCGTCGGTGACGCCAACACCAGCGCAGTGACGGTGAGATGGAACTACCTCGACACGGTCACCGACCCCGTCACGCACCAGACGGAGAACCGGGGGCGGTGGCAGGTGGAGACTGTCGACACATCCAACCCGGCAGCCCACACCAAGGCCGTGCACACCTTCGCCGCCCCGGACGAGTTCGGCAGCCGATGGAACCATCTGGCCGTCACGTACGACGCCTTCACCGACCAACTGGCTCTCTATGTCAATGGAGTGCTGGAGAACGAGCTGTGTGATGCCCAGGCCCCGGCGGGCACCTGCACGGACCGGGTGTCCACCACGACGGCTAAGCAACCGTTCAAAGCCACGGGTGATCTGCAGTTCGGCCGCAACGTCGGCACCGCGCCCGAATGGTTCTCCGGCCAGATCGACGACGTCTGGGCCTATCAAGGTGTGTTGAGCCAGGCGCAGATCATCACGCTGGCGGGTGGCGACGAACTCGACAGCGCAACTGCATTCGGCTGACGGCACGCCTGAATCGGAGGTGCCGGCCCGCTCGCCCTGAGCGGGCCGGCGCTCCACACCTACTTGCCTCTGCATCTCCACGACCGGCCGACGGCCGGCACGATCGGCCGCCCCAACAGCATGGGAGCGGCAGGGGGTTACATCACTATGCGCACCAAACAGGTCCGCAGACTCGGCACCCGCACAACGGGCAGAGTCGCCACACTTCTATCGGCCGCGCTGGTGGCCGGCCTGCTGCAGGCAGCGCCGAGCGCGATCGCCCTCGGCGCTCCGACGGCCCAGTCGGCGGAGAAGCCGGTCAAGGGTTCCAGCGCCAAGGCCAAGCCGCGCAAGCCCGACCAGACCGTATCGGCGCCTCGCAAGCCCAAGGCTGCCTGGCCCGCCGCAGCAGATGCCACTGTCTCCCTCTCTGCCAGCGGCAAGAGCCCTGCCGCGTCGAAGTCGGTAGCTGCCCCGCTGGGCGGACCGGTGAAGGCGGGCTCGCTTCCAGTGGCCCTCACAGCGCTGCCCAGCGGACCACTGGCACCGCAGAAGGCGGCGCCGTCACAACTGGCCGCCAAGGACACAGCAGCCGCAGTTCGCGTGCTCGATCACCAGGCCGCCCAGCAGGCCGGGGTGGACGGCGTGCTGCTGACCGTGACCCCAGCCGGTGGACCGGGGACCTCGGCGAACGTCAGCGTCGACTACAGCGCCTTCGCGGATGCGGCGGGTGCCGGGTACGGCGAACGCCTGCACTTGGTCCAGTTCCCGGCCTGTCTTCTCACAACGCCGGACAAGCCCGAATGCCGCAAGTCCACCCCGCTTGCCGGGCGCAATGATGCGGAGAGGAAGACGGTCACCGCTGATGCGGTCACCGTTCCCGGCACCCTGACCAGCCCGAAGTCCGCGTCTCCTATGGCCGCGAGAGCGTCGCTGGCGGGCGGAGCCCTGGTACTCGCCGCCACGCCCTCATCCGGTGGACTCTCCGGCGACTTCAAAGCCTCACCGCTGTCGTCAGCGACGACGTGGAGCACAGCGCTCAACAGCGGCTCATTCTCTTGGTCCTACGGCATGCCAGTCCCCAAAGTCCCTGGGGACCTGAAGCCCGACCTGAGCCTGGCCTACTCCTCGGGGGCCATTGACGGCCGTACGGCCAACAGCAACAACCAGGCCTCCTGGGTCGGAGACGGCTTCGACCTTTCTCCGGGATTCGTGGAGCGTTCGTACAAACCATGCGGTGACGAGGGCGTCAAGACCGATGGTGCGGAGCCCGGCGACCTGTGCTGGGCATACGACAACGCCACCATCAGCTTCGCCGGGCACGCCGGTGAACTGATACCGACCGGCACCGACGAATGGCGCATCAAGGGCGACGACAACACCAAGGTCGTCCGGCTGCGCGACACCGCCCGCGGCAACGGCGACAACGACGGCGAGTACTTCCAGGCCACCACCACTAGTGGCACCCGTTACTACTTCGGCTACAACCGGCTTCCCAACTGGGGTGCCGGCAAGGCGGAAACCAATTCGGTGGAAACCGTCCCCGTCTACGGCAACAACAGCGGCGAACCGTGCAACAAAGCCACGTTTGCCGACTCATGGTGCCAGCAGGGACGGCGCTGGAACCTCGACCTCGTCCTCGACACCAACGGCAACGACATCACCTACTGGTACAAGCCGGAAACCAACTCCTACGGCCGCAACCTCAAGGACACCGCTGGTACCGCCTACGTCCGTGCCACCACTCTGGACCACATCGACTACGGACAGCAGCAGGGCGACATCTACTCCGCCACCGTCAAGCCGATGGCCCGTGTGGACTTCACCACCGGCGAGCGCTGCCTGGAAGACGACATCACCCGGTGCGACCCGGCCAATATCGATACCAACCGGCAGTACTGGTACGACGTCCCGTGGGACCAGAACTGCAAGGTCGGCAGCAAGTGCGACCAGGACCGTTTCTCACCGACATTCTGGACGCGCAACCGGCTGGCGAAAGTCACCACCCAGACCCTCCAGGCCGACGGCACCTACAAGCCGGTCGACGAATGGGCGCTGCACCACAAGTGGGGTACTGCCGACGTCGACTACCAGCTGCTGCTCGACTCCATCCAGCACACCGCCTTGGCAGGCACGACCCCGGTCAAGCTGCCCACGACCAGCCTCTCCTACACGCCGCGCATCGGCCGCCTCGACAAGGACGGTGACGGCCGCCTCGCCTACTACAAGCAGCGCCTGAGCACCGTCGCGGACGAATCCGGCGGTCAGCTGGACGTGAACTACTCGCAGGCGGCATGCGACTGGAACCACCTGCCCGTACCGCAGACCAACACGACGCACTGTTTCCCGCAGAAGTACCAGCCCAACAACGACGTGCCCATGACCACGGAGTGGTTCAACAAGTACGTCGTCGACAGCGTCATCGCCACCGACCGCACGGGCGGCGCTCCCGACATGGTCACGCACTACAGCTACCTCGACGACGGGGCGTGGGCGTTCGACGATGACGACGGCATCACCAAGGAGAAGCTCAAGACCTGGTCACAGTGGCGCGGACACGCCCACGTGAGGGTGGAGACCGGCGGCGACGCGGCCATGTCCACGCAGACCGACCACTACTACCTGCGCGGCATGAACGGCGACCGCACCGACCCGTCCGACAAGACCAAGACACGCAACGTCAGCATCCCTGATGGCGAGGGCACTACTCTCACCGACGACGAGCCATGGGCAGGCGTCGAATACCGCACCGAGATCTACGACAAGCCCGGCGGCAAGATCCTGTCCAAGGTAGTCAACACGCCGTGGAAGAAGGAGACCGCCAAGCGCGTACGTGACTGGGGCACCACGACCGCCAACCTCACCGGTGTCGCGACCGCACGCAATTTCACGTCCCTCGATGCGGGTGCCGGGACCAACTGGCGCGAGACCCGTACCAACTCCACGTTCGACGACCGAGGACGAGCCACGCAGTCCGAGTCACTGGGCGACACCGGCACGGACAAGGACGACACGTGCACCCGCACCACTTATGCGGACAACACCACCGCTTGGCTGCTGACGGCTCCCATCCACACGGAGACCGTCGCCGTGAACTGCGCCGCCACTCCCAACCGTGACACCCGGAGCGACGGCTCCTCCGTCGTGCTGACGGATACCCGGATCCGCTATGACGACCAGGCCTACGGCGCCGCCCCGACCAAGGGCCAGGCGACGATGACCGAGTCGCTCAAGTCCCACAGCGGAAACAGCGCGACATACCTCGACGACAAGGCCACGTTCGACACCTACGGACGGCCGCTGACGACGACCGCGTTGACCTCCACGAGCGTCTTCAACCCGGCGGACGAGACCAAGGCCCCCGTCACCACCCCAGCAGCAGACGCCCGCACAACCACCACCGCCTACACGCCGCCCACTGGCCGTCCGACAGCGCAAACGGTCACCACACCGCCCGCCACTGTCGGTACCGCTGCCTCAGCTCAGACCACAACGACGTATTTCGACCTCTTGCGTGGTCTGCCCATCGTGTCCACCGACCCGACCGGCCGTCGTATCGAAGCCGACTACGACGCCCTCGGCCGGCCACTGAAGGTCTGGAAGCCCAACCGCTCCAAGGCCGACAGCCAGAGCCCGAACCTTGAGTTCCGCTACAGCAACGACCCGAACGTCATCCAGTCCGTCGCCAGCCTGACGCTGAACAGCGACGGGTCCCAGGACACCGCCTACACGCTGTACGACGGCTTCGGCCGCGCCCGCCAGACCCAGGCACTGGGCCAGGACGGTGGCCGTCTCCTGACCGACACCTTCTACGACGAGCGCGGGCAGACCAAGCTCGCCTATGCCCCGTACTACGCCACCGGCGCTCCCAGCACCGCCCTGTTCAAGGTGGAGGACGCCACAGGAGTCGAAACCCAGACCGCCACCCAGTACGACGGCCTGGGCCGCCCCACGAAGACGACGCTGTTTGCGGGCGACAGCCAGAACACCGTGCTGTCCACCACTACTACGCAGTACGGCGGCGACCGGGTGACCGTTACCCCGCCTCTGGGAGCCACCCCCACCACCACGATCACCGACGCGGCCGGACACACCACCGAGTTGCGCCAGTATCACGCCAACGTTCCCACCGGCCCGACCGGTCTGTACGACAGCACCACCTACAGCTACGATCCGGCCGGTCATCTGGCCAGCCTGACCGACCCGGCCGGCAGCGTCTGGACTTGGACCTACGACCAACTCGGGCGGCAGGTCAAGGCGGTCGACCCGGACAGCGGCACCAACACCAAGGCGTACAACGACCGGGGCGAAGTCACCTCCACCACGGACGGCCGCGGCAAGACCATCGCCAGCGTCTACGACAACCTCTCCCGTCTCCTGGAAACCCACGACGGCACGTCCGCCGGACCGTTGCTGACGTCCCAGGCCTGGGACCCGGCCAACAACCAGGGCCAGCAGGCGTCTTCGACGCGCTACGCCACCATTAGTGGCAAGAGCTACGCGTACAAGACGACGGTCAACAGTTACGACGCGCTGTACCGGCCGACCAAGACAACGGTCGCCGTACCATCGGTCCCCGGCCAGGAGGGCCTTGCAGGGAACTACGTCACGACCAGTTCCTTCAACCTGGACGGCACCCCCAAGTCGGCGACCTACCCGGCAGCGGGCGGGCTCGCCGCCGAGACCGTCGCTTTCACCTACGACAAGCAGCACCGGCCAATATCCACCGGCAGCAACTTGTCCACCTATCTCACCAACCAGACCTACAGCCTGACTGGCAAGCCCCTGCAGTCCACTCTCAACGCCGGCGGCAAGAACACCCAGATCACCAACGGCTACGAGTACGGGACGCAGCGCCTGTCGAGCAGCCGTACCGATCAGGACGGCATCACAGGCGCGGCCCGGTCCACGGCCTACACATATGACCAAGCCGGCAACGTCACTTCACTGAGTGATGTCTCCCGTTCGGGCACCGACCGCCAGTGCTTCCAATACGACTACTTGGCCCGCCTTACCGAGGCATTCACCCCCACCGACGCAACCTGCCCCAGCATCGTGGACGGGAGCAAGCTCGGCGGCGCAGCCCCGTACTGGAGCAGCTACACCTACAACACGGACGGCACCCGCAAGACCGAAACGCAGCACGACCCCAAGGGCGACACCAGCAAGGACAGCACTCGCTCTTACACCTATCCCGCCGCTGGCGCCGCTCAGCCGCACTCGCTTCTCTCCACCAGCACCTTGACGGGCGGCGGCACGGGAACGCGGGTCGACGAGAGCTACGCCTATGACGCGGCAGGCGACACCACCGGACGCCATCTCAACCCCAGTCCGACTGTCGCCAACGACCAGACCCTGACCTGGAACTCGGAAGGCCGCCTCGGCAACGTCGCCGACATCGTCAAGACGAAGTCAGGCTCGTCCACGTTCACCACGAACAAGAACACTGACTACGTCTACGACGCCAGCGGCAATCGGCTCACCGCCCACACCCTCGACACAGCCGACCCTGCCGCCGAAAACACCACGCTGTACCTCGGCAGTACCGAGCTGAACTTCACCAAGGGCGCCGCCAAACCGAAGGCCACCCGCTACTACGCCCTGGGTAGCGCCACCGCTGTCCGTACGGACGACAACAAGGTCACCTTCCAGGTCACCGACCACCACGGCACCGCCGACACCAGCATCAGCGCCGCTGACGGAACCCTCAGCCAGCGCCGCTCCACGCCGTTCGGAGAGGACCGCGGCACGGCCCCCAGCACGTGGGCCGGGACCAAGGGATTCATCGGCGGTACGAAGGACACAGACACCGGACTCACCCACCTTGGTGCCCGCGAATACGACCCTGACACTGGTCGATTCATCAGCGTCGACCCCATTCTTGCCGACCAGGACCCGCAGTCCCTCAACGGCTACACCTACAGCAACAACAACCCGCTGACCCTGGCCGACCCGAGCGGCGAGCGCCCGGCAGGGACGTGCGACGGTACTGCGGAATGCCGAACCCCTGACGGCGTCATCGTCAAAGAACTTTGGAGCTACGACACCGACAAATGGTCCGTAGAGATCAAGAAAAGCAACGAGACGCAAACAGTCCTCTACGGTGGCGTGGTCGTTGGGAAAACCAAGAGCTATAAAAAGCTCCAGAAGAAAATCGCTGAAAACGTTAAGAAGTATCAGCGAAATGGCTACAAGTTCGGGTATGACGCCAAGGAGGACTTCCACCAGTATGTCGCCGCGGCAGTCAACGCCTGCTTCGATGACGAGGAATGTCACTCGTCGGATACGTATGAGGATCTCTATGGAAAACTGAGGCAGTGGGAAATTGATAACGTTCCCATGTTCGAGGGGGAGGGCGAGTCCTTCCTTGGGAGTGTAGTCGGTAAGGCTATAGCGAAGGGAGAGGGCAAGGCTGTCAAGGCAGCCAAGGGTGGCACCTGCAACAGCTTCCCTGCCGGCACCCTGGTTCTTCTGGCAGATGGTTCCCTCAAGCCAATTGAAAATCTCGAAGTCGGCGACGAAGTCGTAGCTGCGGACCCCGAGCGCTCGAAGTCCGGTTCCCGCAAGGTCGATGCAACCATTGTCACTCCGGACGACGTCGACTTCACGACGCTCACCATTGAAGATGGTGCGGGGAAGCATAGTTCTCTCACGGCCACGGACCACCACCCGATCTGGTCGCCCAGCGCCCATGCCTGGCTGGATGCCGCCGATCTGAAGCCGGGCATGACTCTCCGCTCGGCAAGCGGAGCGGATGTCAAGGTCATCGACGCCACCCACTTCAGGCACAGGCAGGCTGCCTACAATCTGACGATTGAAGAACTCCACACGTACTATGTGCTGGCGGGACAGACGCCAGTCCTTGTGCACAACTGCAATAGAGCCGGTTTGGATTTCACCGATGCTGAGAGGCAGAAGGTTTACGACGCCAATGCCGCGAAGAATGGCGGCGAGTACAGGTGTGATTACTGTGGGCAGAAGGTGGAGCGGCGGGGATCCCGGGATGCCAACGGCAACCCCGTCCCGGGAAGGCCTGACGATGCCCAGATCGATCACATAGAGCCGAGGGCCAGCGGTGGGCATGGCGGCGAACATAACGGTGCAGTAGCCTGCCGTCGATGCAACAGGGATAAGTCCACGAAGACCATGGAAGATTGGGACGATGAGCTCAGAGACTTCCTCGGCCCCTAGCGGCGGCGAGTCGGCGCCGGCAGGTAAGCCTGAGAGGCTGTACAAGGTGGCCTTCGACCTCCCCGACGAGACAGCCGAATGGGCCCACGCCTCTTCGGAACGGCTCTGGACTGGGAAGACGTCCGTACAGATGGAGGTCCAGGTTCGTAACACTCCCTTCTACATGAAGGGAATCGCCTTCGGGGACATAGTGCGAGTCAGAGCTGATCACGAGCGGAGAGAGCTCGTGTTCGAGGAGTTCGTGTCGGAGGCCGGACATTCGACGGTCCGCGTCATCATCAAAGATGACGACGCGAAGGACGCGATTGACGCCATGCTTCGCAGCTTTGAGTGTTCCTGGGAGATTGATACGACGGGCTACTTGTGGGCAATCGATGTGCCGCCTCACGTTGATTATGCGCCCATGAGAGTTGCGCTCCTTCGTGTCGCCGATGAAGGGAAAATCGGCATCGAAGAGGGTGCTCTTGCGAGGGCACATCGCGATGGGCTCGGATTGTCGGAGTCTGATCGTTAATTGCGTTCCCCGGAAGCCCCGCCGGATTTCAATCCGGCGGGGCTTCCGGGGTGTTTGACGGCAACGTCAGCGGACAGCCGCCACGGCGTGTGGGTCGCCGGTGCCGTCGTCGGTCGCATCGAGTGCGTGGCCCAGGGCATCGATGGCTTGGTGTTGGAGCCGGAGTCTTACGTGAGCGTAGACGGCAGCGGTGACGCCGATGTGGGCGTGGCCGAGGAGTTCTTTGATCACGACAAGGGAGACGCCTTGTTCCATGAGCAGCGTCGCGGTCGAGCGTCGGAGGCCGTGGAAGCGGATACGGCGGAGTCCGGCCCGGTCGAGGAAGCTGCGTAAGCGGTGGGTGAGGTTGGTAAGGTCGAGAAGCTGGCCAGTCGGCGTGCTGAAGATGAGCCCGCTGTCGCTCCAGTCCGATCCTGCACCCTGGCACTCGACTGCATCACCGCCTCCGATCGCCGCCTTCCAAGACACCGATGTTCTGGTGCACCTGACCGAGTGGCCGCCGTACTTCCACATCGACCCACACCCGCTCTACGCCCGTACTGGCACCCGAGGGTTGTTGATGGCCGCGGCGTCCTCAACACCGGTGCCTGGCGCGAGGCAGGCTGGAGCTTCCGCGTCCTCGGCCGCCCCTGACTTGTCGCCGACAGCGGGCACCGGTCACGCTCTTGGGCACGAGCATGACCGGTGCCTGTCTGTTCTGTATGGGGGCCTCAGGCCGTGGCCGACACCTGCTGGGCATTCTGGCGTGCGCGGAAGACCTGGTGGCTGGTGGCGTTCTGGGAGAGGGCGAAGCCGAGTACGAACACCTTCTGGCGCTCCACGCCGTAGGCGATCATGCGACGGTTCCACAGGCTGAGGTCGAACTGGCTGTGGACGGACTCGGAGTCGCTGCGGTACGGGTAGACGAGCTGGTGGGAGAGAGTGGGTTCTGGGATCTGCTGGAGGAGTTCTGCGCGGTGGAAGCCGCGTTGGCTGTCACTTTTGAGGGGGCGGCCGTCGATGCCGCGCAGAGCACGGTCCGCGGGCGTGGTGGTGATGCCGACTGGCACGCGGAATTCGTGGCTGCCATGGCGGCAGGGGATCAGCAGGACGTGGTACCAGCGGCTCTTGCTGACGCCGGCGCGGTGTTCCAGCTTGGTGACGGGGACGGGCTCCAGGATGCGGGTGCCGTCGTCGAGGCGCACACTCTCTGCGATGCGGCCCTGGTCGCACCACAGGCTGTGGCCGCGGCGGCAGGCGGTGACGCGCTCGTAGAAGACCGGCACGACCGAGCCGTGCTGCTTGTTGACGGCCAGCAAGCCTTGCCGGGCCAGTGCGTCACGGTGCACACCGCGGAACGCCCCGTCGTACACGACGCCCATGCAGTCAACGAGTTCGCTCTTGAGCAGGGTGAACTGACGCACTGCGACGGCAGCCTCGTCCCCGTACGCACCTCCTGCCACGTGCGCGAAGGAGAGGATGACTCTCGTCCAGTAGCCGTCGTCGCGGCCCGACGCGAAGAACCACTTCGTGCCGCGCACCAGGCGTTTGGCCTTCTCGCCGTTCTCGTAGTAGTCGCGCGCGGCCGGGTCGACCCGGTGGTTGCGCAGCTCGCCCGTCACCGGGTCGACCGTCTCCCGCAGCCTGGACTTGGAGGGTGCCTTGGGGACGGTGGCGTCACCGACCAGGAGCTGGCGGCGCTCGGGGCGGCTCCACACCTTGTGCACCCCGGCCGGGAACAGTCCTTGGACCAAGGCCTGTTGGGTGGCGTATCTGCGGAACTCCTCCTCCAGGAGGTCGATGGAAGGGACGAGGAGCTTGCCCACGGCGTAGTGGTACTGGCCGCGGCTCGGCGCGTCGAGCGGCAGTTGCGCGGCGACCCGGCGGCCCAGATGGCGCCGGACGCCCGCGCGCACGCGGCGCCATTCCTGCGGAGAGGCTAGCAATCCGGCGGTGGAGCGCTTCGACTTCGTGACGGGCGTGAGGGCAGCCATGATCAGGTAGACGATGGCCGGATACTCCCGCGGGCAGCCGGCCGCGCTGGGTGCGGGCAGCAGCTCCGCCATCTCGTACAGCAGCGGGTAGTCGAGGCAGTCCCGGACCCGCTCGGACACCGACCGCTGGTCCTTGTCGGTGAGCTGGAACTTGCGGCTGGGGAGCTCAGATTCGGGCAGCGCGG
The DNA here is from genome assembly GCF_001279695.1 of Streptomyces sp. WM6378. Classification (GTDB taxonomy): domain Bacteria; phylum Actinomycetota; class Actinomycetes; order Streptomycetales; family Streptomycetaceae; genus Streptomyces. Next base: position 31,725 of record NZ_LGDD01000287.1, on the reverse strand, counting down.
CGCCGAAGACGTCTTCAGGCATCGAGCATCCCGCCGTCCGTGTGCGCGGGATCGGTGCGCCAGTTGTAGCCGACGACGGCCGCGGCGCGGTCGAGTGAGCGCAGGCCGAGGCGGCGTGCCGCCGCCTCGATGCGACCGGTGTACTCGAACGTCTCGACGGCGGCCCGGGCTGTGACTGATGCCGGCTTCACCTCGGGGTCGTCGCTGAGCCCGATCCGGCGCAACAGGTCCCTGAGCGCGACACACGCGCGGGCCTGGAGGGCGGCGTCCGACGCGGGGCAGCTGGAGACGGCCAGACGCGCGGACGCCGGGTCGGGGTGCTGGCCGAGGACGTGGCGAGCCCGTTCAGCCAGGACCTCGCGCGCCCACGCGTCCAGGCGGCACCACCGCGCGTCGTACTTGGTGGCGCCGCGCATCCAGACCCGGCTGTGGGGCAGGTCGAGGTCGGCGGCCACGCTGTGCCCGATCTCGCCGCTGTGCCCGCCGGCGAGGGCGAGGGCGGCCGCGGCTGCGTGCCGGGTAGGACGGGTGACGTAGGCGGCGTGGTGCCGGAGCGAAACGGCCTCGTCCTCCGTGAGGGCCCGTGCCCCCTCGTAGGTGCGGCCGGACAGCACGATGTCCCGGGTTGGGTCCTGGTCGCTGAGGCCGAGTTCACGCAGGGTGCGAAAGGCGATGCGCAGGACACTGCGGCGCACCAACTGGGTGGCCGGGGACGAGTCGGTGACATGGCCGTGGCGGCTGCGGCCCTTGGCGGTCACGAAGTCCTCGGCAATGTCTTGCCGGACGTCGGCAACCAGAAGGACGCCCCGCACGGTCGCGTTGCGCTGGAAGCGCCCCAGCAGCAGGGAGAACTTGTCGAAGGTCTGCATGCTCATCTCGTCACGGGCGGTCATCTCACGCCAGGATTCAAGAACTTGGTCGACGGCATGGGCCAAGGAGAGGTCGGTTCCCACGATCGGGGGCCTCCAAGAGGTGGGGCGGGACAGCTCGACCGCCCCGCAGGCATGCCGGACGTAGGCGTGCGAACCGTTCAAATCGTTCCGTACATGCAACACATTGGTCATGGGTGTGCTCCACTGCAACCGATCGCGAGCGAATGAGTGAGGGGGCGCGGCGGCTGACGCCCGGCGACAGTGGCTCAGGCGTCAGCCACCCGCTGTAGGCGCGGGCGGACTCACATGGGTGGCGTGTGGCTCTGCTCCGTGCCGCCTGTGGGCGAGGCGGGTGCGAGCGAAGTGAGGACGGTCCGGTAGGCCTGCATCATCGAGAAGAACCGCTCGTCGGACAGAGCGGAGATCTCCTGGCCGGAGGCGAATACCGGGGCGCTCGTGGGCGGGGGCGTTGAGGCATGGGCTGCCCGGCCGAAGCCGTCTGTGAGGCGGACCTGCTCGTGCTGGTCGCAGTGGACGATGAGCGCGTAGTCGAGCCACTCCACCAAGTGCCGCGCCCGCTCCGCGGTGCGACTCAAGCCGTGTCCGATGCGGCGGGCCAGCTCGGCGCTGTCCAGCGGGCCCTGGGTGAGCAGCCGGGCGGCCGCCGTGGTGAACCAAGCCGAGCGCCAGTGCTGTTTGAGGAAGAGGCGGGCCCTGGCGGAGTCCGCCGCGCGAAGCTCCGCCAGCCGCAGCCCTTCTGGTGTGACGGCCAGGACTCCGCGGTCGGGGACGAAGAGCCCGTTCTGCCGGAGGAATCCCTGCGCGGCGGTCACGGTATCGATGCTGACGCTCATCCGGGCGCTGATGTCAGCGGCCGGAACGGGCAGCCGCTCGGTGCCTCCCAACTCGGCGACCAGATCAAGCTCTTCAAGCTGGCGGCGGGGGATGAGCCGCTCGGTCGGCAGGATGCGCTGGCCGCCCTCCGGGGTGGACATCTTGGGACTCACCGGGCACCTCCGAGCGTGTGCCGTGACAGGTCGAAGCAGCCGCCGCATCGGCCTTCGTGGTGCATGTACGGATCAGTAACCATGAATGGGGCCCTCAGCTTTGTCAGTTGTGAGATATGCGAATTCGCCGAGGGTCCGGTACGTCGCCATCGAATGCCCTAATCTGGTGGCGACGCGTGGGCCCTCAGCTGACGTGTCATCGGCGCCGCTGGGGCTGGCTAGAGCCCTGGCGGCGCCTCCATGTCGGCGTGAGACATGCGGTTTCAGTTATGCGTGGGTGTCTCCAGGGATGACTAGTCGGTAGACGCCGCGCCTCACGAACTCGACCTTGCCCCCCTTGCGGAGGGTGCTGGCCGTCGAGCGGATGACTTTCCCGGCGGTGTGCGGACGGTGCTGGCGCACGCGAGCGGTCACGACGGCGAGTGCGGTCTCCTTGCCATCTGCCAGTGCGTCGAGGATGAGCTGTGTGACCGGCCGTGGCTTCGCTTCGGCTGAGACGGATTCCGGGTCTTCCGGGCCCCGGCCGGTGGAGGAAGTGTCGGGGCGCGTCGGCCCTTCCGGCTCTGCTGCGGAAGCCTCGGTGTCTGGTTCGTTCTCGACGGCCTCACCGAAGAGGTACGGGGCGGCACCGGCAATGGTCTCCGTGACTGCGGACAGCCGCTCCGCGGCGACGAGCCGCGCTCGCTCGGCCTCGGCGAATCCCCGCTCGGCCTCAGTCAGTTGAAGGCGTGCTGCTTCAATGGTCGCCCGCGCCTGGGTGTATGCAGCATCCGCAGAGGTAAACCGGTCCTGCTCCAGAGCCTTGACCTGCTGCAGATGGGCGACAAGGGGATGCGCAGCCGCGCCAGTTGCCTGCCGCATGCTCCCCTCCTCCCGCTTGATCGATCCATACGGTAGCGGCAACGCGCAAACACCGCAGGAGAATTGGCAAGACCGCAGAAACGCGGTGGCTTCACCGTCGTGTTGAGGTGAACTCGCCTGGTGGGTACGTAAGTTACTGCATTCAAGGCGCGTTCTGTCCCTGCAGGGTTGCGTAGGCGGAGCGCACTGGTGCATCGGACTAGCGGCGGCTTCGGGGAGCCCGCGCACGGGGGTGATCGAGGCTCGGCAGAGCAGGAGCGAACTCGACTGCCTCACTCTTGCGGCACGGGTCTGTCATGCGCAGGGCGGCGGGGCACCTGCGGTATTCCTCCTCGCCGACCCCGCCCCGGGTGAATCACTCGGCAAGGATCTGCTCGGGATCCAACCCCGGCTGAGCGGGCTGGCTCTGTGCGTGCGGGCGGTCCGTGTCTCGGCACGGCGTGCGGGAGGGCCGTAGCGCGTCGGCGGTGGGCAGAGCACCCTGATGGCAACGCGCTCGCCGACACGGTGAATGAGCTCCAGCTGCTTATGCCGTGGTCTTGCCAGAACGCCCTGGTGTCCAGTCTTCGACTGGTGGTGGCTCAGGGCGTGGGTGTCGCGGCGATGGGGTGGGATGGGTGGCCGTTCGATGGGCTGCGGAATCGCCGCGAAGGGCGTCCGCTGTCACCGGGCACCGTACTGACGGCCTCTGATGGCGCCCCGATACGGGCTGATCAGTCCGCAGGAGGGGGCGGCTGGTCGTCGGCGCTGCCCCTGCGCCCCTGCCCTAACGGCTCCGTGAGTCGCGGCCTCTGAGGATGCTGAGCGCGTTCCCCAGCAGGGGCGTGGTCCCCTTGTCCTTCACGGAGTGGCGAAGGTGGGCGGCGCGACCGCCATGGGCCGAAGACGGCGGACATCGCTCGCGCTACTTGCCGACCACCGTGGCCCGGCTTCTGGGACGCGCCTTCGAGAACCGTGTGGAAACCCCTCCCACTCGGGTCGTCATCTCTATGCTGGTTCCATACATGCAACCTTCGGGAAGTGCTCAGGAAGGTGCTCGACGAAGCGGAAGGTGCGGACCCATGGGTGCGTGGGATGATCTCGGCATGCCCAGGAGCAGCAACGATCAGGTGCCGGCCGAGTATGTGGCCGACGGTGTCTGGCCGCATGCCACTCTCGCGCCTGGCGCCCCGGTCAGTGCGTACTACGGGCAGGCCTTCGCCCGGAACCTCGAACGGGCCATGAATGCCACAGGGCATACACTGCGCAGCCTCGCCGAGGTGACGGGTGTGACCCACTCGACCGTCAGTCGCGTCCTCAACGGCAAGGTCATGCCCGACCTCGGTACCCTCGCCCGCCTGGAGGCCGCTTTCGGGCTCCAGCTCTGGCCCGGGCCGGCCGCACTGCCGCCGGATTTCATGCGGCCCTGACCCGGCGGGCATCCGCCGTTCGGCTGGCATGAGGCGTATCCCGTGCCAGTCGGTCAAGCAATTCATGGTGTCCATGTATGCACCGAGAATGAGGCGTGAGCTCTATCTGCTCTGCTTCGACCGCACCCATCGCCTTCTGCTCGTCCCCGTCGCTCCCCACGGCCTGGCCTTGCCGACGGGGCACTGCCGCACGCACGAGACGTACGAACAAGCAGCCCGGCGCCTGATGGCCAGCCGGGACCTGCGACAAGGCGATGTCGTCGCCCGACTGGAGGCCGAGCCCCCTGCAGGAAGCCGCGGTCGCTCCGAGGCGCGGATCTTCACTGCCCACGTACGGCGCGGACAAGCCGCGGAGGCAAAGCTGGGGGATGTCTGGCTGCCGTGGCGTCAAGCTCTGCCCGTACTCGACCGTCTCGCCATCCCGGAACTTCCCGAGTTCATCGAGGGATATGTCGACGGCTGGATTCCAGACGGCTGGATCACCTTGGGCCATTGAGGCAGAAGTTTCGGCTGTGTTTGAAGCGTTCAAGACACTGCTTCTTTCCAGCCGCTTAACGCAGGGAACACGCCGTCGTGGCTTCGGTCTGCTTCCCGGCAGGAGTGGTGAGGAATGCATGGCACTTGTCACTGTCGTGTGCAGGGGGAGGAGACGGCGTTGGACGTGTCCGGGGAACTAGCGACTGTGGGGATGGCCGGCGCATCCGCGTTGGTCACAGCAATGACAACGGACGGGTGGGGCGGGATTCGGTCCTGGTTCGGACGCTGGTTCGGCCGGGGACACGCCGAAGCGGAGGAGCAGTGCCTTGTCCGGCTTGATCGTGACCGGACGGCATTGGCAGACGGGGGTGGGGACGCAGCTGCGACGTCGGCGACGCTCGTCAACGCCTGGGCCGTACGGTTGCAGGACCTCGTCGACATGGACCGTACCGCGGGTGAAGAATTGCTGGAGTGGGTGAGGCAGTGGCAGGCCGACCAGCCTGAAGCCGCCCGGCGCGCGGCAGCCGTCAATCAGAAGGCCAAGGCAAGCGGACATGCCCGGATCACTCAAGTCGGCGGCGATCAGACCAACATCCGCCCGGAGAAGGCGTGAGCAGCGAGCCCTCCGAGGCGGGGGCAAAACAGGAGGCTGAGGCATCGGGGCGCGCCGTTGTGACCCAGGTGGCCGGCGACTACGAGGAACACCACCACCGGTACGTGCGCGGATGGGAGTACCTGGGCGCTGTCAGCATTGACGAGGACGAACTCCGACTGGTGGAGCGCGCCTACGTCCACGAGACCGACGACGAACGCTCGCGCAGCACCACCCGTGCCGCCGATGAACTCAAAAACCCGATGCGGCGCAACATCGTCGCAGTGGCCGGCATGCTCGGCAGCGGACGGCGTGCCGCGGCATTACGCGTACTGCGTGAGGCTGATGTCGCCGCCAAGAACATCCGCAGCCTCGTCCTGGACTGGGACCGGCCCCGTACGGAGCAGATCCCGCTCACACCAGGTCACGCCTTCGTCCTCGACCTGTCGGACTACCGGAGCCTGCCCGACGACTTCTACCAGGGGCTCGTTGACTACCAGCGGGAAGCTGCCGGAGTCGACACGTACTTGATCATGCTGGCCACACCCGAGACCTGGCGCACCGGCAACCTCAGCGACGTGGTGCGCATCGACCACGTGAGGCCGCCGGCCCTGCCGGTGGCTCAGGCGCACGTCAAGCACCTCAGGCCGGAGCGACTGGACTGGATCGCCGATGGGTCCGACCTGGCAGGCCTGCTGGGTCCCACCACACTGCCCGCGGACGCCGCACGGCTCGCTGGGATCATCGCCCGAACCGAGGACGGCAAACGCGACCTGATCCGCCCAGAGTTCGAGAACTGGAGCGAGCACCTACTGAAATGGTTTGCCGACAACGACGGCCCGGCAAAGCTCTGGGATAGGGCTCTGCTGATCGCCACCGCCCTGCTCGAAGGGTGCCCGTCCACCGTCGTCATGGAGGCCGCCGATTTCTTGTTCCGTTTGGTGAAGGGAGAGCTGCCACCAGGTGGTGCCCTCGCTGGCCCTGACCTCGAAACCCGGTTGAAATCCATCAAGGCCGAACGGTCCGGGGACTCCCTCTCACTCAGCACCCCACGGCCCGGCCTCCACGAGGCGGTCCTTACGCACGTCTGGCAGCAACGGCCGCCCTTGCGGAAGGTGCTGCTGGAATGGGCCTCGGAGATCAGCGGGCCGAATGGCATCGCCGTGAAGCACCGGGAATCCATCGCCGCGAGCCTCACCCGTCTGGCCGTGGGCCCAGGCGGACAGTCCGTCCTGCACATCGCCACCACGTGGGCACAGGCAGGCACCGCCGACCACCGCCGACTCGCGGTCGGCCTCTTGGAGCACATGGCGACGCACCCGCGCATCGGCACCACAGTCCGTAAGAACCTGTACGACTGGGCGACAACGAAAGGTCTCAGCGAGGCACTGGCCCAGACCATCGCGGACGTGTGCGGAGGAGCTCTCGGGCAGGTCTACCCTCGGGCCGCCCTCACCCGACTCCGGCTCCTGGCCTCCCGGCAGGACCAACGGGGCGCTACCGCTGTAGCCCAGGCCATTCGGGCACTCGCGGCCCGCCCGGAGCAGCGGGAGCTGGTGCTCGCGGAGGTCGTCGAATGGGCTGAGAGCGAAGACCCAGTCGTCCGGCAGGCCGGGGCAACGGGGTTCCTCGCCCTCACTGACCTCGCCAATGACAACGCGACTGCGCTGGTACTCGCCACCGAGATGGGCGCTGAACCGCCGACCGCCACGGAAGAAAAGCCCTTCGTCCGAGGATGGCGGGCAGCCTGGTGTCATGAAGGCACGGCCGCCCAAGCCCAGGCGCGTCTCGCCGCCTGGCTCGATTCAACGCAGGTGTCCGACGAGCTCGCCATCGGCACTGCGGTACCTGTGCTCGCGGGGCGATTGGGTGACGCAGGCGTTGCCGACCTCCTCGTGGGAGGCAGCGCACGTACCGACGTCGGAACCCGGCGCAGGAGGCTCGTCTTCGAGCGGCTGGTGGCACAGACGGGCCCCGCAGATGTAGGTGATGCATCCGACATGAGCGGGCTGGTGGAGGAGTAAGCCAGCGCACTGATGAGCGCCTTCGCCAGATGGCGTGGAAAGTCGGGGACGCCTGCCACGGACAGTGCAGCGGCGTCCCCGAACAGCGTGCCCGCGCCGCACAGCGGCACCTTCGCCATCACAAGAGAACAGGCCCGGAGCCATGTGCCCAGCATCCGCTTCACCGTACGCATCGACGGGAGTTGGGAATTCGACGAACCAGGACCATTCCCGCACCACGATCCTGCCGTTCCGGCACGGCACGGCCTGAGAGAACAAGCGCGCCGCGTCCTCTCCAACTACTCGGTTCTCGATGCCTCCGCAGCACAGGACGCCGTGAACGACATCATCGCAACACGCGTGCGCATCGCCCCTGGCCTCACTGCCCGCGGCGAAGCCACCCTGTCGGCACGACGCCAGGATCGGGCGCTCGCACGGAAGCACCTTCGCGCTGAGAGGGCTGGCGACCTGACGCGGCAGGAAGCCCGCCGACACCTCGCCTTCCTCCAGGCCGTCCTGGCTGACACGGACACCCGCACAGTCTGGTGGATCGATGAGCATCCCGACCGCTTGGGCGAGCTCGGTGAACTCAATGAGGGCCTGAAAGACGTGAAGCCGCCTCACGAACGAACACAGGACGTCCTACGCGACGAGATCAGCAGGTTCACGGATCGGCTATTCACCGACCTCCACACCCCGCAGCAGAAGGAAGTTTTTCTCCGCGCACTGACCCAGACGCTGCAATCTCTGGGCAGTCCGGAACTCCGTGCCACTGCGGATGCCTGGCTCACCGCCGTCCGCGCCCCTGACCACCACGAGAACGGACCCCAGTGAATCTCTACACGCGCCGCTGGCTCATCGCCCCGCTCCGTCAGTGGCGTACCCATCGACTCATCAGAACGCATGGCACCCACCTCACCTACGAAACGGCCTGGTCACTGATAGCGCTTCGCGCTGGATCCGACGAATTCCTCTTCGTCCAACAGGCTGCGCGTGAAGCAGGAACAGCCACAGACACCGGTATCCAGTACGACGACTGGAGCATCCTTACCGCAGAGGAACAGGCCCGCCGAAGACGATGGTTGTCGCGGCATGGCAAGTCACCCATTCGGCGGCTCGGCCTGTCCGACACACTGCTCAGAAGGGCTGGCATCGGCGTCCTGGACTGGGGCTCGCCGGGCCCTGAGAGGTGAAATTTCTCAGCGTGTTCTGGGGACCTGCAGACATGGCCCCTGAGCTGCGACAACTGCCGCTGCGTTCCAAGATCTACCGGCAAGCGTTTCCGGCGGAGTCGGAGAGAACGCTCTGACCTGCGACGATGGGGTTTTCGACAAGCCCCACGGAGGCACGGAGGCACGGAGGCGCGCTGCCGATGGCAGACCTGGACAGGGTAGCGGATGCGGGGAGGAGCTTGCTGGCGGGGCGGGGGAGCCGGGCCCGACGTCAGCGCGTGGCGTCGGCCGGGGTGCGGGTGGCGGGCCCATCGGCGGGCCGAGCCGCGTCGGCCCAAGGCCCGCCCGGCCCCGCCTCGCCGGCCTCTCCGTCAGTGCATGGCGTCCGCCGACGCGCGGGCGCCCGCACGCCGGACGGCTGAGCCCGCCCAGGGGTCGTCACGTGAGCGCGCTGCCCGCCGTCCACGCCGGCCACGGCAGGTTCCAGCCGGAGAGGCCGTTGTCCGGGGCGACCGTGCCGCCGCCCGTCGAGTTGCGGACGACCACCACGTCGCCGAGCAGCGAGTTCGCGTAGAACCAGGCGCCGGGGGAGTCCGGGGCGCCGCCGCCCTGGGTGTCCTGGATGCCTATGCAGCCGTGGCTGGTGGCGTTCGCGCCGAAGGTGGAGGGCGCGGCCCAGTAGTTGCCGTGGATGAACGTGCCGGAGTTCGTGAGGCGCTGGGCGTGCGGCACGTCGGGGATGTCGTACTCGTCGCCGAGGCCCACCGTGGTGCTGTTCATCTTCGTCTGCCGGTCCTGCTCGCTGATGACCATCGTGCCGTTGTACGTGGCGTACTTGGGCTGGCCAGTGGAGACGGGAACCTTCTTGAGCGTGGCGCCGTCGCGCTGGACGGTCATCTCCTGGGTGGCCGCGTCCACCGTGGAGATTTGCTCGCGGCCCACCGTGAAGGAGAACGACTTGTCCTGAACTCCGTATATTCCCTTGGCCAGTTCGAGCCCGTCGAAGTCGAAGGCGACCGTGACCTTGGAGTCCGGCTTCCAGTAGTCCTGCGGGCGGAAGTCGATGCGGCGGTCGCCGAACCAGTGCCCCCTCGCCTGCTGGCCGCCGCTCGAAGTGATCCGCACGGCGGACTCCGCGGCCTTGCGGTCGGTCACCGCCTTGTCGAACTTGAAGGAGACCTCCATGCCGACCCCGACCGTGGAGGCGTCCTCGGGGGTGTAGAACGCGATCGCCGAGTTGCTCTCGGAGACCGTGGTGAAGCGCGCGGTCGCGGTGGCCGTCCGCCCGTCCGGGTCCTTCGCCTCGGCGGTCAGCGTGTACGCGGTGCCGCGGGTCAGGTTCACCGACGGGTGCCAGGCGTCGCGGGCCGGGGCCAGCGCGCCGGGTATCGCCTTGCCGCCTTGGGCCGTCAGGGTGACCGAGGTGAACGTGCCGTCCGCGACGCTCGCCCCGACGTCCTTGACGGTGATGCCGACGTTGCCCGCGCCGTCCTTCGGCGTGGTGGTGATCCGAGCCTTCGACACCGTGGGGCTCGGGCTCGGCGAGGTGTCCTTGCCGCCGCCCGACGAGCAGCCGCCGAGCGCCAGCACGGCCACCGCGAACAGGGCCAGGAGCGGTGCGATCCCGGGGCGGCCGGGCCGTATGCGTCTGCCGGTCGCCGGGAACTTCGATATGGACGTCGACGGGGGCCTCGGTGTGGGCTTCAACTTGGACGTCTCCCCTCCGGCAGCTGCCAGCTTGGATGCCCGTTATGCGGGGTTGTGCACCTTTCTTGTAGTGTGCGGTAACGCCCTGTTTGTACGCATGCGGAATTCTGGGTCGCCGACGGACGGAGTCGATGGATGGCGTACCGACCCCGTTGGAGGCGGATACCCCGGACGGGCCCGCCCACCCGTCCGCGGTCCACCCGGATACGTCTCGCGCTCTGTGCGCTCGCCGGGGTGCTGCTGCTCGCGGGCGGCGCGGCCGCGTACACCTGGCACCGGCTGAACGACAACATCAGCAGCGTCGAGCTCGGCTCGCTGCTCACCCCGGAGGCCTCGGCCACCTCCGACCTCAACATCCTGGTCGTCGGCTCCGATTCGCGGGCCGGGAAGAACGCCACGCGGGCGGGCGGGGGCGACGACGTCGGGCGCTCCGACACCACCCTGCTGCTCCACGTGTACGGCGGCCGCAAGAAGGCGGCGCTCGTCAGCATCCCGCGCGACACCATCGTCGACCGCCCCGCCTGCGCCACCGGATCCGGCCAGAAACCGCCGGAGCACGAGAGGGTCATGTTCAACTCCGTGTACGAGACGGGCGGCGCACCCTGCACGGTCGCCGCCGTCGAGTCGCTGAGCGGCGGCATGCGGATCAACCACTACGTCGAGGTCGACTTCAACGGCTTCGCCGAGCTGATGGACGCGCTCGGCGGGGCCGACATCACCCTGGCCAAGCCCATCGACGACAAGGAGAGCGGCGTCCATCTCCAGGCCGGCAAGCACCACTTGAACGGCCAGCAGTCCCTCGATCTCGTACGCACCCGGCACGGCGTCGGCAACGGCAGCGACCTCGGCCGGATCCAGCTCCAGCACCAGTTCCTGACGGCGCTGATCGGCAAGACGGCCGGCCAGAACCTGCTCACCGACCCGGCCAGGCTCTTCGCCGTCGCCGAGGCGGCGACCAAGTCCCTCACCACCGACTCCTCCCTCGCCCACGTCGACAGCCTCGCCTCGCTGGCGTACTCGATGAGGGGGCTCGGCGCCGGCGACGTCCAGATGGTCACCCTGCCGGCCCAACTGGAGCAGGGCGACCAGGACCGTCTCGTGCCGGACACCGCCCGCGGCAAGACGCTCTGGGCCGCCCTGAAGGCCGACCGCCCGGTTCCGGAGGACGCGCTCACCGGCACGGCGTCGGAACCGAACGGAATCGGCCAGGTGGTGACGTCGGGCTGACCCCACGGGCCGTTGTGTTTTACACCGACCTTGACCGGGGCGGGGCAGCGGCATAGCGTCGTGGACCACTGGGACTGAGCAGGCGCTTAGGAGGGTTTCCCGTGGAGACGACAGGCAGTGGGACGCGGGCGGCCGGGCCGCACATCGAGCCCGCTCGCGCGGAGGGGCTGCTCACCGCGGCCGGTGCGCCGTTCGCCGTCGTCCGCGGCGAGGGAGGCGCCCTTGAGTACGCCTCCGGGCCGCGCACCCTGCGGGAGTTCGTCGAGACCGTCTGGGCCTTCGGGGAGCGGCCGTTCCTGATCGCCGAGAGCGGCACGTACTCCTACGCCGAGTTCTTCGCCGCCTCCTGCGCGCTGGCCCGCCGCCTCACCGACGTCTACGGCCTGCGCCCCGGCGACCGGGCCGTCATCGGCATGCGCAACCACCCCGAGTGGCAAGTCGCCTTCTGGGCCGCCCAGTTGGCGAGCCTGGTGGCCGTGCCGCTGAACGCGTGGTGGACGGCGGAGGAGTTCGCGTACGCCCTCGACGACTGCGCCCCGCGCGTGCTGCTCGTCGACGGCGAGCGGCTTGAGCGGGTGGCGGGCTGGGCCGCCGCGCACGGCGTGCGCGGCATGGTCTGCCACCACGCGGGCGGGCTGCCCGACGGATTCGAGCGGTTCGACGACCTCCCTGAGCTCACCTCGCCAGACCCGGCCGCCGGGCCGCCCGACGTCGACGTCCCGCCGGACGCCGACGCCACCATCATGTACACCTCCGGCACCACCGGCCGCCCCAAGGTGCGGATCGCCGGGGCCGACGGGTCCCCGCTCGCCGACGGCGAGGTCGGAGAGCTGTGGCTGCGGGGGCAGTCTTTGGTGCGGGGGTACTGGAACGACCCGGCGGCCACTCAACTCGCCTTCCAGGGCGGGTGGTTCAGGACCGGGGACCTCGCGACGCTTCGCGACGGGCGGGTCGGGATCGTCGACCGGATCAAGGACATGGTGATCCGGGGCGGGGAGAACGTGTACTGCGTGGAGGTCGAGGGGGTGCTCCACGATCACCCTGCGGTGCTGGACGCCGCGGTGGTTGGGGTGCCGCATCCGGTGCTGGGGGAGGAGGTGGGGGCGGTGGTTCAGGTGCGGGGCGGGTCCGGGGTGTCCGCGGATGCCCTGCGGGCGCATGTCGGGGCGGTGCTGGCCGGGTTCAAGGTGCCGGCGCACGTTGTTCTGCGGGAGGAGGCTCTGCCGCGCAATGCGACGGGGAAGGTGCTGAAGCGGGAGCTCCGGGGGGTTTTCCCCACCCCGCCCCTTCCCTAGAGCCTCCGGCGGTTGGAGGGGGGAAGGGAGGTTTCCTGGGGCTGCGCCCCAGACCCCCTGCGGGGACTTCGTCCCCTGCACCCCTGCTTCGGGGGCTCCGCCCCCGGACCCCCGTTCGCGCCTTAAGGGCGCTCGTCCTCAAACTCCCCCAAGGCCTTAAGGGCCAGGGGGGACCCCCATGACGGGCTGGAAGTGGGCTGCCGTCCGTACTCGCCGGACGGGCTGGGGGGGGGCTGATGCCCGCGACCGCCGGGCAGGGTGGAATGCGCGGTGGCCGGAATCGTCAAGATTTCGTCACCTTCACGTGATAGTTCCCCATCCCATCCACCCCCGTCACGGCTATCCGCACCCCATTCGGCTGGTCCACGAACGTCTCTCCCGTCGTGTACGGCGCATCCGACAGTTCCGCGTTGACGTTCGGGCGGCGGGTGCAGCCGCCCGTGTTCGGTTTGCTGTCCGAGATGTTCACCGGGCCCCGGCCCGTGTCGACGGTTGCGTCCACGCGGTAGATCAGGACCCCGGGCTTGCAGACCGCCTCGTCGTTGCCGGCCTGGGTGCGTACCTCGACCGCGTACCCGCTGTCCTTCGTCACCGGCACGAAGACCAGCTTCGGGCCGCCCTCCGTGGCCAGCGGGGTCAGGGCGTACTGGCTCGCGCCGCTGCCCGTCGCGCACGAGACCTGGCTGTTGTCGAGCCAGCCCAGCTTCCACTTGTGCCAGCCCAGCATGTCGTTGTTGGCGCCCCAGTCCTCGGACATGATGTCCCAGTGCCCGACGGCCCCGCCGCCCTGCGGTGTGTAGAGGTCGGGCAGTCCGAAGACGTGACCGTTCTCGTGCGGCAGCACCCGGTAGCCCGTCTCCCCGTACGAGCCGGAGCCGTCGTCCTGGCGGCTGTAGACGAACGACGTGTTGGAGAGCGGCACCCCGTCCGCGTAGGGCGCGTCCTGATTGCCGGAGAACGTCACCGAGAGGACCGTGTCGAGGGCTGACGGGCCCGCGTTCGGGGTCACCAGCACGTTCACCAGGTCGTATTTCGAGAAGTTCACCCTCGGGCCGGCCGCCGCGATCATGTCCTGGACCAGGCGGTGGTAGCCGGGCTCATAGGGCGAGCCGCGGTCGATCCCGTACGCCGTGAACGCCTTCGGCATCCTCAGCCAATCCGGGATCGGGGCCTCGGCACGGTAGTCGAGGCGGCCGTAGGAGGCGTTGCGGAACCAGTCGCTGGTCTGCGGGAAGAATTCCTTGTACCGGCTGAGCGCGGAGCCGGAGCCCACCGCGTCCGGGAAGTCGATCATGAGGGTGAGGGCCCGGACGATGCCGGTGGAGTGCGCGTAGCCGGGCGGGGTCGGCAGGCCCTCCGACATCTGCACGCCCAGCGCGGCCGGGATCCGGCAGGGGCCGAGCAGGGACTCGCCGGGGGCGGCCACCGGGCCCGCGGAGGCGCGGGTGGCGATCGACAGCGTGGTGGATCCGGTGGTCAGCGTGGCGAGCGCGACCGAGGCGAGGGCGGCGCCGAGGAAGGTGGTCCGGCGCCTGCGGGGTATCCGGCGGCCGGGCGCCCGGGCCGGGCGGGACTGGCTGGCGTCCTGCATGCGCACGCCCTCGCCTTCGGGTACGCGACAGCAGGCCGGTTCCTTACTGCGCTCGTCTGATCACCCTGTGTCGGGCGTGTCGCGTGCGCGCGCTGGGTGGACCGAATGTGGGTTTTTCCCCATAAAGATGGTTGTGGCTCAGGTCACATGCCGGTCGGGAAATAACCGGGGAAGGTTTCCCCGTTTGAACCTTCGTCCCCGCGAAACGGGGAATGCTTCCCCGCTTGGGCCAGGTCCCGGCGAAGAGCCCGACCGACCCGATCACCTACGAGAAGGAGCAGAGCCGTGCAGACTGCCGCCGCCCCCGTCGCCGCAGCGCCGCGCCGTGCCCCGCGTCCGCGGGCCGACGCCCTGCGCAACCGGGAGCGGATCATCGCCGCCGCGCGTGAGATCTTCGTCGAGTGCGGTGCCGAGGTGCCGCTGGACGAGATCGCCCGCCGGGCCGGCGTCGGCAACGCCACGATCTACCGCCACTTCGCCGACCGCTCGGAGCTCATCACCAGCGTGGTGCTCCACGTCATGGACCGGGTCTCGGGCCAGGCCGAGGCGGCGGCCGCCGAGGAGGCGGACCCCTTCGACGCCCTGCGCCGCTTCGTGCACGCGGCGGCCGACGAGCGGATCGGGGCGCTCTGCCCGATGCTCTCCGACACCTTCGACCAGGACCAGGCGGAACTGAACGCGGCCCGCGAGCGCCTCGAACGCGACGTCGAGGGGCTCATGCGGCGGGCCCGCGCGGCCGGCCGGCTCCGCACCGACGTCGCCGTCGGCGACCTCATGGTCGCCCTCTCCCAGCTGACCAGGCCGCTGCCCGGCACGCCCTGCCCGAACATCGACCAGTTCGTCCACCGCCACCTGCAACTGTTCCTCGACGGGCTTCAGGCCCCGGCGCGGTCCGAGCTGCCGGGCAGTGCGGCGACCCTCGACGACCTCCGGAGGAGTTGACCGCCGTACCCGTTCAACTCCCCGTTCACCTCTTCAACTCCCTGGTCTGTCAACGTAATTCAGTCGTAGATCAGTCGTAGTTCAAGCATAGTTACAGCACTCCTCTCGGTAATCCGCGTCCCAAGGTGGCTACCCCCATGTCAAAAACAGTCGGTCTCGACAAGACGGGCCAGCTCTCGGCCCCCGACCCCAGTCGCTGGAAAGCACTCGCCTTCATAGCCCTGGCCCAGCTGATGGTCGTCCTCGACGCGACCATCGTGAACATCGCGCTGCCCTCCGCCCAGCACGCGCTGCACATCAGTGACGCCAACAAGCAGTGGGTCATCACGGCCTACGCGCTCGCGTTCGGCGGGCTGCTCCTGTTCGGCGGGCGCATCGCCGACCTGTGGGGCCGCAAGCGGACCTTCGTCGTCGGCCTGCTCGGCTTCGCCGCGGCCTCCGCGCTCGGCGGCGCCGCCACCGGCGAGGCCATGCTGCTCGGCTCCCGCGCGCTCCAGGGTGCCTTCGGCGCACTGCTCGCGCCGGCCGCCCTCTCGCTGCTCGCGGTGATGTTCACCGACGCCAAGGAGCGCGCCAAGGCGTTCGGCATCTACGGTGCGATCGCCGGTGGCGGTGGCGCGGTGGGCCTGATCCTCGGCGGCTTCCTCACCGAGTACCTGAACTGGCGCTGGACCTTCTTCGTGAACATCCCGTTCGCGATCGTGGCGGCCCTCGGCGCCTACCTCGTCATCCGCGAGCCCTCGGGCACCCGCAACCGCTCGCCGCTGGACGTGCCCGGCGTGATCCTGTCCACCACCGGTCTGGTCGCGCTCGTCTACGGCTTCACCCGCGCCGAGTCGGCCGGCTGGTCGGACGGGCTGACCATCTCGATGTTCATCGCCTCGGCGGTGCTGCTCGCCGCCTTCGTCACCCTTGAGGCCAAGGTGCGGCACCCGCTGCTGCCCCTGCGCGTCATCACCAACCGCAACCGCGGCGGCGTCTACCTCTCGCTCGGCCTCGCGATCATCGCGATGTTCGGCCTGTTCCTCTTCCTGACCTACTACCTCCAGGTCGTGAAGGGCTTCTCGCCGGTCAAGACGGGCTTCGCGTTCCTGCCCATGATCGCGGGCATGATCACCGGCTCCACCCAGATCGGCGCCCGCCTGATGACCCGGGTCCCGCCGCGCCTGCTGATGGCCCCCGGCTTCCTGACCGCCGCCGTCGGCATGCTGCTGCTCACCCAGCTCGACATCGACACGTCGTACGCCGGCGTGATCCTGCCCGCGCAGATCCTGCTCGGCCTCGGCATGGGTACGGCGTTCATGCCCGCCATGTCGCTCGCCACCATCGGGGTCGAGCCCCGGGACGCCGGTGTCGCCTCCGCGATGGTCAACACCTCGCAGCAGGTCGGCGGCGCGATCGGCACCGCCCTGCTGAACACCATCGCCGCCTCGGCGACCACGGCCTACGTCACCGGCCACATGGCGCTCGGCGCCAAGAACCCCGAGCTCCTGAAGCTGGAGGCCATGGTGCACGGGTTCACCGCCGCCATCTGGTGGGCGGTCGGCATCCTGGCGGCGGCCGCCGTCATCGCCGCCACCCTCATCAACACCGGCCGCCCCGGCGGCAGTTCGGTCTCCGGATCGAGCGCCGGTGAGGACATCGAGGACGAGGTGCGCATCCCGGTGGTCGCCCACTGACGCCCCGGTAGCACCCCGGACGCGCCCTGCCCTGGCCCCGCTGACCTCAGCGGAGCCAGGGCAGGTCCGCTTTGGCGTCCGTGGGCTGGAGGCCCTGTGCCATCACGCGCATGATCTCGCCGAGCTGGTCCACCTGGGCCGGGGACAGCCGGTCGAACATCGCCTGCCGCACGGCGGCCACATGCCCCGGCGCGGTCCGCTCCAGGACCCCGTAGCCCGCGTCCGTGAGGATCGCGAGCTGGCCCCGCTTGTCGGAGGGGCAGTCCTCGCGCCTGACCCAGCCGTTGTTCTCCAGGCGTGCGACGGCGTGCGAGAGCCGGGACCGGGTGATCTTCGAGTTCTTGGCCAGCTCGGTCATCCGCAGCCGGCGCCGCGGCGCCTGCGAGAGCTGGACGAGCAGCCCGTAATAGATGTGCGGCATCCCGGCGTCGCGCTGGAGCTGTCGGTCGAGGTGGTCTTCGAGGAGCCGGGTGGCGTGGAGGTAGGCGCGCCAGGTGCGCTGCTCCTCGTCGCTGAGCCAGTTGGGTGCCGAGGTCATACACCTACTGTACGGACACTTCTTGAAAGTTGAACTAGGTCGCGTTAAGGTGGGCCCCATAGCTTGAGACTTCAAGTAATGGCTGATCGCCCGATGCCCGATGGCCGGGCCGGCCGGTCAGACTGTCAGTGAGTGAGTCGGAGAGTCGCCATGACCGTCGCCCGCGCCGAGCGCATGCCCGCCCTCTACCTCTCCCATGGCGCCCCGCCGCTCGCGGACGACCCGCTGTGGCCGGGCGAGCTCGCGGCCTGGTCCGCCGACCTGCCCCGGCCGAAGTCGATCCTGATGGTCTCCGCCCACTGGGAAGAGGCCCCGCTCGCGCTCGCCGCCACCGAGACCGTGCCGCTCGTGTACGACTTCTGGGGCTTCCCCGAGCGCTACTACCAGGTGCGGTACGCCGCCCCCGGCGCCCCCGAACTCGCCGACTCCGTACGCAAGTTGCTGCGCGCGCCCGGCATGCCCGTGCAGGACGTCCCGGACCGCGGGCTCGACCACGGCGCGTACGTCCCGCTCGTCGAGATGTTCCCCGCCGCCGACATCCCGGTCCTCCAGATCTCCCTGCCGACCCTCGACCCGCGCGAGCTCTACGACATCGGCCGCAAGCTGGCGCCGCTGCGCGACGAGGGCGTGCTGATCGTCGGCAGCGGCTTCTTCACCCACAACCTGGCCGCGCTGCGCCACACCGGCGGCCAAGTGCCCGGCTGGTCGGCCGAGTTCGACGACTGGGGCGCGCGGGCGCTGGCCTCCGGCGACCTCGACGCGCTGCTCGACTTCGAGCACAAGGCCCCGGCGGGGCGGCTCGCCCACCCCCGCACCGAACACTTCGCCCCGCTGTTCGTGACGATGGGCGCGAGCGAGGGCGAGCCGGGCGGCGCGCGCAGCGTCATCGACGGGTTCTGGATGGGGCTCGCCAAGCGGTCGGTGCAGTACGGCTGAACGAGCGCGCGGGGAAAGGGAGTTGGGCCGCTTTCTCGTGAGGCCCGGCCCTTACGCCTCCCCGAGCTCCTTCTCGTACCAGGCCACGTCCCAGTACCGGCCGAACTTGCGGCCGACTTCCCGGTACGTGCCGATGTGGGTGAAGCCGAAGCGTTCGTGCAGCCGGAGGGAGGCTTCGTTCGGCAGGGCGACCCCGGCGTACGCCCGGTGCACGTCCTCGCCTGCGAGCGCCTCGAAGAGCGAGCGGTACAGGAGTGTGCCCACGCCCCGGCCGGTCGCCTCCGGCGCGCAGTACACGCTGACCTCGACGGAGGTCGCGTACGCGGGCTTCGGGCGGAAGGGGCTGCTCGTCGCGTAGCCCAGAATGCCGGCCCGGCCGACAAAACGGTCATCGTGAGCAACCAGAAGGCGGTGCGGGCCGTCTTCAGGGTGGGAGTGCAGCCACGGACGGCGCTGTTCGGTGGTGAAGGCGGCCGTATCGAATGTGATGGCGGTCTCACGGATGAAGTGGTTGTAAATGTCCGTGAGGGCCCCCAGATCGGCCTCCACACCGGGCCTGACCTGCACCTCTGTACGTTCCTGCGGCACCTGAACCCCTCCCGTGGCGGCACAGGGTACTGCATGATCACGAAAATCGATGGGCGGGACGGGAATTCTGTCCGGATTCCAGCCGTTGTTTCCATCGGATGCAGGGCACCCGGGAGGGTGTCGCGACCCACTCAGTAAGGGAGCACGCATGGCAACCCGCGCCGTCGCCCGCCGACAGTCCGCCTCTGGCGGTTCGGAGTCGGGAAGCAGGGTCCGCGCAGTCACCGGCGAGATCGCCGACCGCGACCTGGTCGGTATGTACCTCGACGAAATCGCGCGTACGCCGCTGCTCGACGCCGCCAAGGAGGTCGAGCTCTCGCAGACGATCGAGGCCGGTGTGTACGCACGCCAGATCCTCGACGGACAGGTCGAGAGCAAGGCAGGGGACGCTTCGCGCGAGGAGCTGGAGGCGCTGTACGCCGCCGGTGAGCGCGCCAAGGACCTCTTCATCCGATCCAACCTCCGCCTTGTCGTAGCCGTCGCCCGCCGCTACCCGAGGGCCGGTCTGCCGCTGCTCGACCTCATTCAGGAGGGCAACGCGGGCCTCGTGCGCGCGGTAGAGAAGTTCGACTACGCCAAGGGCTTCAAGTTCTCCACGTACGCGACGTGGTGGATCCGCCAGGCCATCACCCGCTCCATCGCCGACCAGTCCCGCACCATCCGCCTGCCCGTGCACCTGGTGGAGGAGCTGGGCCGCATCCGCCGGGTCCAGCGCGAGTTCAACCGGGAGAACGGGCGCGACCCCGAGCACACGGAGATCGCCGCCGAGCTGGGCTCCACGCCGGAGCGCGTCGGTGACGTCCTGGACTGGGCGCGCGACCCGGTCTCGCTGAACATGCCGGTCGACGACCAGGGCGAGACCCAGTTCGGCGACCTGCTCGAAGACACCTCCGCCGTCTCGCCCGAGCAGTCCGTGCTCACGCTCCTTCGCAGTGAGGAGCTGGACGATCTGATCTGCAAGCTCGACGAGCGCACCGCCTCCATCATCAAAATGCGGTACGGCATCGACGACGGCCGTGAGCGTACGCTGACAGAGGTGGGCAAGGAGCACGGCCTGACCCGCGAGCGGATCCGCCAGATCGAGAAGCACGCCCTGCTCGAACTGAAGAAGATGGCCCGCGACACGGGCTTCGACGCGGCGGCCTAGGCCCCGCCCCCAAGACGAGCTCCGGCACCTTCCCCCCCCTGGTGCCGTGGGCTCCCGGCCCCGGCACCTCTCCCCCCCCCTGGTGTCGGGGCCCCTCTCATTCCCCTCATTCCCCTGGCCCGGGCGCGGTCGCCCGCGTGAGACGCTCGCCCAGCTCGTGCAGATAACCGGTCATTGCCTGCGGCCCGTTGACGGTGAACTCGCAGTCCACCAGGGCCAGGCGCAGCGCCACCCACTCCAGCGAGTCGGTGCACGAGGTGCGCAGCCGGCAGCGCCCGGCGTCCAGCGGCTCGGGCGCGCCCATCGACGTGGGCAGCCGGGCGGTCACGAAGTCGGCGGGCGCCTCGAAGGTGACGTCGACGTCCAGGACGGGCTGGAGCCGGTTCATCGAGTTGCGCACGAATTCCGCCGCGTTCGCCTCGGGCAGCTCGCGCGGCGCGAACCGGGCGCCGGTCGCGAACGGCTCGGCGACCCGGTCGACCCGGAACGTACGCCAGTCGCCGCGCTCCACGTCGTACGCCACCAGGTACCAGCGGCGCCCCGTCGAGACCAGGCGGTACGGCTCGACCAGGCGCTTGGTGGCGGTGCCGTCGCCGGAGACGTAGTCGAAGCGGAGCCGCTCCTGGCCGGTGACGGCCGAGGCGAGCGTGGTCAGGGTGCGAGGGTCGACCGTCGCGCCGTCGCCGCGCCAGGGCCCGGACAGCGGCATCGTGGCGGCCTGGAGGCTCGCGACGCGGTGGCGCAGGCGGGAGGGGAGGACCTGCTCCAGTTTGGCCAGCGCCCGTACCGAGGCCTCGTCCACGCCGTCCACCGCGTGGCCCGCGCCCGCGCGCAGGCCGACCGCGATGGCCACCGCCTCCTCGTCGTCCAGGACCAGGGGCGGCATCGCCTTGCCCGCGACCAGCCGGTAGCCGCCCTCGGCGCCGCGCGCCGCCTGCACCGGATAGCCGAGCTCACGAAGCCGGTCGATGTCGCGACGTACCGTGCGCCGCGACACCCCGAGCCGGTCGGCGAGCTCGCCGCCGGGCCACTCGCGCGGGGTCTGGAGCAGGGAGAGCAATTGCAGCAGCCGTGCCGGGGTATCGGTCATGCATCCAGGATGCCGGGCCAAAGAGGACACTCTCTGACCTATAGGGGGTCTAACTTTCTTCTCATGACCTCCACAACGACCAGTAGCACCACACCGGAGTCCGCAGCCGTCGCCGCAGCAGACCGCCGCCGGTGGTTCGCCCTGGCCATCGTGATGACCGCGGCCTTCATGGACCTGGTCGACGTCACGATCGTCAACATCGCCATTCCGTCCATCCAGAAGGACACCGGGGCGAGCTTCTCCTCGATCCAGTGGATAACGGCCGGCTACGCCCTCGCGTTCGCCGCGGGCCTGATCACCGGCGGCCGCCTCGGCGACATCCACGGCCGCAAGAAGCTCTTCCTCATCGGCATCGGCGGCTTCACGCTCGCCTCCGCCCTGTGCGGCTTCGCCGCGAACCCGGAGATGCTGGTCGCCTCCCGCATCCTGCAGGGCGCCATGGCCGCCATGATGGTGCCGCAGGTCCTCTCGATCGTCCACGCCACCTTCCCCGCGCACGAGCGCGGCAAGGTCTTCGGCCTGTTCGGGGCGGTCGTCGGCCTCGGCGCGGTCTCCGGGCCGCTGCTCGGCGCGCTGCTCACCGAGTGGAACCTGTTCGGCCTGGAATGGCGCCCGATCTTCCTGATCAACCTGCCGGTCGGCATCGCGGGCCTGATCCTCGGCATCAAGTTCATCAGCGAGTCCAAGGCGCCCAAGGCCCTCAAGCTCGACCTCGTCGGCATGGTCCTGGTGACCCTCGGCCTCCTGATGCTGCTCTACCCGCTGACCCGCGGCCGCGAGCTCGGCTGGCCGCTGTGGGGCTACCTCTCGATGGCGGGCAGCGTCCTGGTCTTCGCCGGCCTCATCGCGTACGAGCGGATGAAGGCGCGGCGCGACGGCTCCCCGCTGATAGAGCTGTCGCTGTTCAAGGTGAAGAGCTTCGCGGCGGGCATCGCCGTGCAGGCCACCTTCGGTGTCGGCCTCGGCATCTTCTTCCTGGTGTGGACGCTCTACATGCAGATCGGCCTCGGCTGGAGCGCCCTGCGCGCGGGCCTGACCGGCGTGCCGTTCTCGATCGCGGTGTCGGTGGCGGCCGGCATGTCCGTGCAGAAGCTCGTCCCGCGCTTCGGCCGCAAGGTCCTCCAGGCGGGCGCCCTGACGATGGTCGCCGGACTGCTCATCTACATCTGGGAGGCCGACCACTACGGCACGGGCATCGCCTCCTGGCAGATGGCGCTCCCGCTGGTCGTGATGGGCCTAGGCATGGGCCTCATCGTCGCCCCGCTCACCGACGCGGTGCTCTCCGAGGTCCCCAAGGAGCACTCGGGTTCCGCCTCCGGGCTCATCAACACCGTGCAGCAGATGGGCAACGCGCTCGGCCTCGGCCTGGTCTCGGTCGTCTTCTTCGGCTCGATCGGCGACGACCTCGTACCGCCGCAGCTGAACCAGGCCTTCGTGGACGGCTTCCAGCATTCGCTCTGGTACGTCGCCGGAGTCCTCGCGGTGATCTTCCTGGTGATGTTCGCGCTGCCGGCCAAGCCGCGGCAGCATGTCGAGGGCGCGATCGACGAGGCCGAGCTGCTCGACCTCACGAAGTCGGCGCAGCCGGCCTGATCCCTTGCGCGCGATGGCCCGCACCTCTTGAGGTGCGGGCCATCGGCTTGTCCGGGGGCTGCGCCCCGGACCCCCAGTTCGGCTGCGGACCGTGGGTGGCTGGTCGCGCAGTTCCCCGCGCCCCTAAATGCCTTGGTGCCCGCCCGCATCGGCATCTTCGGCCCGTCCGGGCCCGGGTCGGGTGGCTCCCGGCCGCCGGGACCTAAGTCCGTTTGTGTCCGCAGAATGCCCGAATCGATTTACTTCAGGGGAACTCGGTCGTAACCTGGCGGTGTAACCGCAGGTTCGGGCACGGAAACGGACGTAAACAGACATGTATGCACCGGAGCGGCAGCAGGAGATCCTGCGGATCGCGCGGGAGAGCGGGCGCGTGGACGTGCTCTCGCTCGCCGAGACCTTCCAGGTCACCGCCGAGACCGTACGGCGAGATCTGAAGGCACTCGACCGGGCCGGCCTGGTGCGCCGCGTGCACGGCGGGGCCATCCCGGCCGGGCGGCTCGACTTCGAGCCCGACCTCGCCGAGCGCGAGTCCACCGCCGCCGACGAGAAGGACCGCATCGCGCGGGCCGCGCTCGCCGAACTGCCCGCCGAGGGCAGCGTCATCCTCGACGCCGGATCGACCATCGCGCGCCTGGCCGCCGAGCTGCCCCTGGACAGCGGGCTCACCCTCGTCACCCACGCGCTGCCCGTCGCGGCGAGGCTCGCCGACCACCCCGCCATCGACCTCCACCTCGTCGGCGGGCGGGTCCGCCACCGCACCCGGGCCGCCGTCGACGCCTGGGCGCTGCGCGCCTACGGCGAGATCCGCGCCGACGTCGTCTTCCTCGGCACCAACGGCTTCTCCGTCGCCCACGGCCTCACCACCCCCGACCTCGCCGAGGCCGCCGTCAAGCGGGCCGCGATCGGCGCCGCCCGGCGCGTGGTGCTGCTCGCCGACTCCGCCAAGCACGGC
Source organism: Streptomyces sp. WM6378 (assembly GCF_001279695.1). Taxonomy (GTDB): domain Bacteria; phylum Actinomycetota; class Actinomycetes; order Streptomycetales; family Streptomycetaceae; genus Streptomyces. Next base: position 8,047 of record NZ_LGDD01000287.1, on the reverse strand, counting down.
CAGGAACATTTCGCCCGCTTCGGCGACATCGCCGACGTCGACCTCCTCATCACCGACAGCGGGCTCGCCCCCGACAGCGTCGCCGCCATCGAGGCCGCCGGCACGGACGTGATCACCGTATGAACATCCTCACCGTCACCCCCAACCCCAGCCTCGACCGCACCTACGAGGTCCCCGGCCTGACGCGCGGCGACGTGCTGCGCGCCACCGGCGAGCGCGTGGACCCCGGCGGCAAGGGCGTCAACGTCTCCCGCGCCGTCGCCGCCGCCGGACACCGCACGGTCGCCGTCATGCCACTCGGCGGCGCCCCGGGCGCCCTGGTCGCCGAACTCCTCGGCGCCGAGGGCATCGAGGTCGCCCCCGTCCCCGTCGCGGGCCACACCCGCTCCAACATCTCGGTCGCCGAACCCGACGGCACCCTGACGAAAATCAACGCGCCCGGGCCCCAACTGACCGCCGCCGAGAGCGAGTTGCTGCTCGACACCGTCCGCGGGCACTCCGGCCGCGCCGACTGGATCGCCTGCTGCGGCAGCCTCCCGCCGGGCCTCGCACCCCAGTGGTACGCCGACCTCGTCGCCCGCGCGCACGCCGCCGGAGCCAAGGTCGCCCTCGACACCTCGGGCCCCTCCCTCATCGCCGCGCTGCGCGAACGCCCCGACGTGGTCAAGCCCAACGCCGAGGAACTCGCCCAGGCCGTCGGCCGCCCCCTCGCCACCATCGGCGACGCGGTCAAGGCGGCCGAAGAGCTGCGGGAGCTGGGGGCGGGCGCCGTCCTCGCCAGCCTCGGCGCCGACGGCCAGCTCCTGGTCACCGCATCCGGTACGTACTTCGCCTCGGCCCCCGTCGCGACCGTACGCAGCAACGTGGGAGCCGGTGACGCATCGCTCGCCGGGTTCCTCGCGGCGGGCGGCGAAGGCCCCCGGGCGCTCGCCGCGGCCGTCGCCCACGGCGCGGCCGCCGTGCAGCTCCCCGGCAGCGTGATGCCGACGCCCGGCGACCTCGATCCGGCGGCGGTCACCGTCACCGACGCCGTCCCGCTGGACCGCCCCCTGTCGGAACCGGCGCCATGACCCCCGCCCCCGCCCCTCACCGCCCGCAAAGGAGCCCGCGATGAGCCAGATGATCACCGCGGAACTGGTCGACCTCCACCTCGACCTGGCCGCCGACTCCAAGGAAGCCGCCGCCCGTACGCTCGCCGAGCGGATGGTCGCGCTCGGCCGCGTCACCGACCTCGACGGCTTCCTCGCCGACGTGGCCGCCCGCGAGGCCCAGATGCCGACCGGCCTCGACGGCGGCATCGGCATCCCGCACTGCCGCAGCGCCCACGTCACCGAGCCGACCCTGGCCTTCGGCCGCAGCGCGGCCGGGATCGACTTCGGCGCGCCGGACGGCCCGGCCGACCTGATCTTCCTCATCGCGGCCCCGGCGGGCGCGGACGACGCCCACCTGTCGATCCTGTCCTCCCTGGCCCGCCAGCTGATGGACGACGGGTTCACCGCGGCACTGCGGGCGGCGGCCACGGCGGAGGCGGCGGCGGCGCTGATCCGGGGCGAGGAGGCGGCCGAGCCGCAGGTCGAAGAGGCTCCCGAGCCCGCGGCCCAGTCGCACGAAACCCAGCCTTTCCGGATCGTGGCCGTCACCTCCTGCCCCACCGGCATCGCCCACACCTACATGGCGGCGGAGTCCCTGGAGCGGGCCGCGCGGGCCGAGGGCGTCGAGATCGCGGTCGAGACGCAGGGCTCGTCCGGGTTCACCCGGCTCGCCCCGGCCGTCATCGCGGCCGCCGACGGCGTGATCTTCGCGCACGACGTGCCCGTACGGGACAAGGAGCGGTTCGCCGGGAAGCCCACGGTGGACGTGGGTGTGAAGGCGGGCGTCAACCGCCCCGGCGAACTGATCGCGGAAGTCCGCGACAAGGCGGCCTGTGGCGAGATCGCCGAGCCGGGCGCCAAGCCGTCCCCCGTGGAGGCGGCGGGCGAGCCGGGCGAGGGCTACGGCACCAAGTTGCGCAAGTGGTTGATGTCGGGCGTCAGTTACATGGTGCCGTTCGTCGCCGCGGGCGGCCTGCTCATCGCGCTGGGCTTCGCCATCGGCGGCTACAAGGTCGACAAGGCGCCCTCCGTCATGGACCACTTCCTGTGGACCGACGCCACCAGCTGGGCCGCCCTGCTCTTCCAGATCGGCGGCCTGGCCTTCAGCTTCCTGGTCCCGGTCCTGGCGGGCTACATCGCGTACGGCATGGCCGACCGGCCGGGTCTGGTGCCCGGCTTCGTGGGCGGTGCGATCGCCGTCGCGATCAAGGCGGGCTTCCTCGGCGGGCTCGCGGCCGGTCTGATCGCGGGCGCCGTGGTCATGGCGATCCAGAAGGTCAGGATCCCGGCGCCACTGCGCGGCATCATGCCGGTGGTGGTGATCCCGCTGATCTCGTCGGCGATCGTGGGCTTCCTGATGTTCCTGGTCATAGGCGAGCCGATCGCCAAGCTCCAGTCCGCGCTGACCAGTTGGCTCAACGGTCTTTCGGGCGCCAATGCGATCGTGCTCGGCGTGATCCTGGGCCTGATGATGTGCTTCGACCTGGGGGGCCCGCTCAACAAGGTGGCCTACGCCTTCGCGGTCGGCGGGCTCGCCGACGGCACCGACGGCAGCTTCAAGGTGATGGCGGCCGTGATGGCCGCGGGCATGGTGCCGCCGCTGGCGATGGCCCTGGCCACGACGGTGCGGGGCCGCCTGTTCACCCGCACCGAGCGCCAGAACGGCAAGGCGGCCTGGGTGCTCGGAGCGTCCTTCATCACTGAGGGCGCGATCCCGTTCGCGGCGGCCGACCCGCTGCGGGTCATCCCCTCCGCGATGGCGGGCGGCGCGGTCACCGGCGCCCTGTCGATGGCCTTCGGCTGCACCCTGCGGGCACCGCACGGCGGGATCTTCGTGGTCCCGCTGATCGGCAACGCCTTCCTGTACCTGCTGGCCGTGGCGGCCGGCACGGCGGTCAGCGCGGCCCTGGTCATCCTGCTCAAGGGCCTGCGCAAGCGGCAGCCCGAGCACGAGGCCCCGGCGCTCGACGAGGAGAGGGTGACGGTCGCCGCCTGAAGGATTACACCCGATATGCCCGGACCCTACCGTGGGGCCGGGCATCTTCGGCCGTCATGACGTGACATGTACCACTTGAGGACCAAAGTCCTTGCATCTCCCTGCCGTAAGTCCCGGCCTGTGTTGTCTACTGGGGCGCGTGGCTCAGAACATCACGATCATTCAGCAGATAGGCCTTTCCGTCCTCGCTGCGGCGAGTGTCGCCTGGGTCGTCGGCCTGGTCCGCATCCTGCGCCGGGAGCGCGCCGACCGGGCCGAGTGGCATGCGCTGCGCACCCTGCGCGCGGTGGGCCGGCAGGCCGGGCCGCCCGCCCGGGAGAAGGTCGCGCTCACCGAGGCGGAGCGGGCCGCGTTCGCGGGCCTGATCCGCCAGCTCGACCCGCGCAGCTCCTGACGCGTGCGCGTGAGGTGAGCGTACGGCCGTGAGGTGAGGGTCCGCGGGTCCTTCGGGGCCCGGGCCGCGGCCCTCAACTCACGTGCGCGCGGCGCTCCATGGCGGCTCTGGCGGCCCGCTCGGTCGCGTACACCTCGCACATGTGGCGGCCGTCCGGGGTCGCCGTGTGCTCGACCTCCCACAGGCTGAGCTCGCCGCCGTCGAGCAGCAGGAACGCGTGCTCGTACAGCGTGAACGCGGCATCCCGGCCGGTCGTGCGGCAGTGGCTGCCGAAGGCCTGGGTGATCCGGTGCGCGTGTGCGGCCCGCAGCCTGAGCGCGGTGCGCTCGCCGGGCCGGTCCGGGTTCTCGGCGCGGCGAAGCAGCCGGCGCGCGTGGTCCGCGGAGTCGTCCGGGGCGTACGGGTGGGGGCGCCCGGCGGACGGGCGGTCCTGCCCGGCGAGGAAGTCGGGGCCGAAGCCGGCCTCCCAGCCGTCCTCGAAGTCCTGGAGCGGGTCGACGGCGCCGCCCCCGTACGCACCCAACTCGGCCTCCAGCGCGCCGAATTCGTCGTCCGGGTGGGTGGCCTCGTGGGGCAGGGCCCGGCGGCGCAGCCGGGCGGCGGCGATGCGGGCGTCCTCCTCGGCCGCGTACACCTCGTGCGCGTACTCGCGGCCGTCGTGGTGGGCGAGCTCCCACAGGGTGACGGTGGTGCCGTCCAGGAGCAGATAGCAGTGCCGGTACGTCTCGCGGCTCAGGCGGTGGCCGCCGGGGCCCGCCGCCGAGGTGTGCAGCGAGGAGTGCAGCGAAGTGGTGTGCGCCATCGCCAGGGCGAGGCGCTCGACGAGCTCGTCCGGCAGATCGAAGGAGTTCAGGGCCCGCCCCAGGATTGCGGCCAGTTGTTCCTGGGCCGAGTCGTCGCCGGGGCCGCGCTCGCCGTCGAGCGGGTGGGGCACATGGAGCACCAAGGCTTCTCCTGGCCGTCGCTGTTGGTCACGTAGAAGGTGCTCAACGTAGCCCCTGAGGGCGGATCGCGCAGCGGGCATGGCCGAAACTTTTCCGGCCGGCACCCCGTAAAAGGGTTACCGGCCGGTCAAGTCTGCTGTGGAGAAAGGGAGTTGGTCAGGAGGTGCTGTCCGCCGTCCACTGCGACCACGGCATGTTCCAGCCGTTGAGGCCGTTGTCCGGGGCGATGGTCTTGTCCGGCGAGCCCTTCACGACGACCACGTCACCGATGAGGCTGTGGTCGAACATCCACTTGGCAGGAGTGTCGCCTGCGGCGCCCTTCACGTCCTTCATGCCGACGCAGCCGTGGCTGGTGCCGTCGTTGCCGAACACCGACGGGTCGCCCCAGTAGTTGCCGTGGATGAAGGTGCCCGAGGTGGACAGGCGCATCGCGTGCGGCACGTCCTTGATGTCGTACTCGCCGCCGAAGCCCACGCTGTCACCGTTCATGCGGGTCTGCGTGAACTTCTCGGAGATCACCATCTGCCCGTTGTAGGTGGGGTGTTCGGAACTTCCGGTCGACACCGGAATCGTCTTGATGGTCTTGCCGTCCTCCTGGACGGTCATCTCCTGCGTCTTCACGTCGACCGTGGAGACCTGGTTGCGGCCGATGGTGAAGGTGACTTCCTTCGACTGCACGCCGTAGACGCCCTTGGCGCCCTCGACCTTGTCCAGGTTGATCTTCATGGTGACCTTGGAGCCGGCCTTCCAGTACTCCTCGGGCCGGAAGTCCAGGCGCTGGGAGTTGAACCAGTGCCCGACGACCTGCTGCCCGCTGCTGCTGGTCACCGTGATGTGCGAGAGGACGTCCTTCTTGTTGGTGATCTCCTTGTTGAAGTCGAAGGACACCGGCATGCCGACGCCGACCGTGGAGCCGTCCTCGGGGGTGTAGTTGGCGATGAAGCTGTCCTTGGCCGAAACGGTGGAGAACTGCGAGTTCTCCGTCGCGGCCCGGCCCTTGTCGTCCTTGCCGTTGGCGGCGATCTTGTACTGGGTGCCGCGCTCGACCTTGCCGGTCGGCTTCCAGGAAAGACCGTCGGCGGCGAGCGTGCCGGGCACGGCCTTGCCACCCTGCACCTCGGTCATCGTCACGTCGGAGAGCTTGCCGCCCTCGGCCTTGACGGTGACGTCGTTGATGGAGGCGTTGGTGGAGCCGTTCTTCGCCGAGATGGTGATCTTCAGCGTGGAGGCGTCCTTGGCGGCCGAGGCGTCCGCGCCCTTGCCGTTCTTGCTGTCGTCGCTCGCCTTGGCGTCGCCGCCGCAGGCGGTCAGCGCGAGCGCGCCGACCAGGAGGCCCGCCGCTCCCGCGATGAGCCGGACCCGGCGCCGGGCAAACGGACGCGCGGGGCGCGGGGTGCTGCTGAACTGCTGAGGCTGCGCTGCGTTGTCCGACGCCGGCGGTGTCACGGGCTACTCCATGTCTGCGTGGTGTACTGCGAAATGAATCCAGTACGGACATAGAGAACCCAAATGGCCCAATGGTTGCGAGAATCGATGGTGACGGAGGTCACAATCGAGAGCCTCTCGGCCCTCAACTCCCGTACAGATCCCCATAAGAGGGGAAAGTTCCCCCTGGCCCCTCGACACTGCCGGCGGCCCGCACGCCCCGCACGATCGCCCGCGCGACGACGTCGGCCCCCGCGGCGAGAATGTGGTTCAACTCCTCGGGGCTGAGGGCCTTGTCCGTCCCGTCCGGCCCGGAATCATGCGATCCGGTGGCGAGGGCGAAGATCGTGTCCCCGTCGTGCATCAGGTGTACGGGGCGAACGGCGCGGGCCAGCCCGTCGTGGGAGGTCCCGGCGAGCTTCTGCGCCTGCGGCCGGGTGAGCCGGGCGTCGGTGGCGACGACGGCGAGGGTGGTGTTGAGGGGCGGCATCTCGACACGGGCGGCGGCGAGCCGAGCCTGGGCGCCCAAGTGTCTTTCGGGGGTTGGCAGTTGAGCCGGTGAATCTTCCCCGTACTCCCCATACAGGGCGCCGTTGTGGGGGTCGACGGGGGAGCCGACGGCGTTGACGACGGCGAGGGCGGCCACCGTCACCCCGGAGGCCAGGGTGACGCTGGCGGTGCCGACGCCGCCCTTGAGGCCGCCGACCACGGCGCCGGTCCCGGCCCCCACGTTCCCCTCCGTGACCTCCGTCCCGGCCGCCTCGACGGCCGCCCGGCCCACCGCCGCGTCGGGCCGGGCCCGCCAGTCGCCGCCGCGCCCCAGGTCGAACAGGCAGGCCGCGGGCACGACCGGGACCACCTGGTGCGGCTCGGGCCCGACCCGAACCCCGCGCTGCCGCTCCTCCAGCCAGGCCATCACCCCGGCCGCCGCGTCGAGCCCGTACGCGCTGCCGCCGGTCAGCACGACGGCGTCGATGCGCTCGACGACGTTCTTCGGATCAAGGGCGTCGGTCTCCCGGGTGCCGGGGCCGCCCCCGCGCACCTCGACCGCGGCGACCGCGCCGCCGGGCGGGGCGAGCACGACGGTCGTGCCGCTCAGGGCGTTCGGTCCGGCCACGGCCGCGTGCCCGACCAGGAACCCGGCCACATCGGTGAGGGAATTGTTCATGACCCACATCCCACCACGGCAGTTGGGCCGAGGCGTGCGGAGTCGGGACACGGGCTCCCGGTTCTCAGAGCTTCGGCCCCAGGTAGGTCCCGCCCGAGGCGTCGAGGACGTGCCCGGTGATCCAGCGCGCGTCCTCCGAGGCGAGGAAGGCGACCGGGTCCGCGATGTCGGCGGGCTGCCCGATCCACGGCAGCGCCTGAGCCTGCGTCATCCGCGCCTCCATCTCGGGAGAGGACCGGAAGAAGGCACGGGTCCGGTCGGTCTCGGTCGGCCCCGGCGCGACCAGGTTGACCGTGATCCGCCGGGCCCCCACCTCGTTGGCGAGGGTCCGGGTGTACGTCTCCATCGCGCCCTTCGTCATCGTGTACGCCAACTCGCCCTCCAGCGCGATGCGGGTCACGGCGGAGCCGATGTTGATGATGCGGCCGCCGTCGCGCAGGGTCGGCAGCAGGCGCTGGGCGAGGAAGAACGGGGCGCGTACGTTGACCGCGAAGAGCCGGTCGAAGAGATCGGGGGTCGTCTCCGCGTACGCCAGGTGCTGCCCGGTGACGGCGGCGTTGTTGACGAGGATGTCGAGGAACTCCACACCGGTGTGGGCGCGCAGCCCGCTGCGGACGGCGTCGGCGAGCTGCTCGACGCCGTCGATGGTGGTGAGGTCGGCGCCGACGGCGAAGGCGCGGCCGCCGGCCGCGACGATGGCGTCGACGGTCTCCTGGGCGGCGGGCCCGTCGGTGCCGTAGTGGACGGCGACGAGGGCGCCTTCGGCGGCGAGCCGCTGGGCGATGCCGCGCCCGATGCCTCGGGAGGCGCCGGTGACGAGGGCGGTCTTGTCGGCAAGGGTGGTGGCGGCGGTGGTGCGGGCCTGCTGGTGCTGCGACATGGTGTGCTCCCTGTTCCGGCCCTGCGGGCGGCGAGCCCGGCGGGGGTTTGCGCCGGGGGCTGCTCCCTCCGACACCGCCGACTCTGAGCGCGCCCGCTCACGGGGTGCGCACGGGGCGCTGACGGGGTGGGGGTGGGGCGGTGAGTGGG
>NZ_LGDD01000286.1 GCF_001279695.1 Streptomyces sp. WM6378 | reverse complement strand
GGGTTGCCGTGTTTGCGGGACGGCAGGTCGGCGTGTTTGGTCTTGAGCATCGCCAGTGAGGCGATGAGGACGGCCCGGGTCTCGGCGGGGTCGATGACGTCGTCGACCAGGCCCCGCTCGGCCGCGTAGTACGGGTGCATCAGCTCGGCCTTGTACTCCTTGACCATCCGTGCCCGCATCGCCTCCGAATCGTCGGCCTCC
>NZ_LGDD01000285.1 GCF_001279695.1 Streptomyces sp. WM6378 | reverse complement strand
CTGCCGACGTACGCGTTCCAGCGGGAGCGGTTCTGGCCGTCGGGTCGGGTGGCGCGTTCCGGTGATGTGCGGTTCGCGGGTCTGGATTCAGCGGGGCATCCGATGCTGGGTGCGGCGGTGCAACTGGCGGGCTCGGGTGGGGTGTTGTTCACCGGGCGGTTGTCGGTGTCCTCGCACCCGTGGCTGGCGGATCATGTGGTGC
>NZ_LGDD01000284.1 GCF_001279695.1 Streptomyces sp. WM6378 | reverse complement strand
TCTCCATGAATGTTTACCCGTAATCGGGTGCACACATCACGTAAGAGCGGGACGACCAGGCCGGAATGAGGCCGGTCGTCCACAGCGTCCTCGCTGTGTTGTTGCCTGCCCGCCACAAGGGCCGACAGGACTTTTCAAAGGAACCTCGATCCGCCGGAGCGGATACGGGGTTGTCAATCTGGCGTTGACTTTTGGCACGCTG
>NZ_LGDD01000283.1 GCF_001279695.1 Streptomyces sp. WM6378 | reverse complement strand
TAACGGGTGGAGCTGACTGGTACTAATAGGCCGAGGGCTTGTCCTCAGTTGCTCGCGTCCACTGTGTTTGTTCTGAAGCAATGAACAGCCGTCAGAACCGTTTTCCGGTTCCGGTGTTCAACTTCATAGTGTTTCGGTGGTCATAGCGTTAGGGAAACGCCCGGTTACATTCCGAACCCGGAAGCTAAGCCTTTCAGCGCCGATG
>NZ_LGDD01000282.1 GCF_001279695.1 Streptomyces sp. WM6378 | reverse complement strand
GTAGACCCCGGCGATCTCCTCGACCCGGTCGGGCCGGAACGAGGTGATCATGGCGGGATTCACACCCCGGGCCGGGTTGGCGCCCTGATGGAGGATGTACAGGAAGCGTTCACCGCGGGTGCGGGTGGCGGGGATCCGGTAGGCGCGGATGTTGCGGCCGATCCGGCCCAGCGGCACTGCCCCGCGCGGTGGCGTGATCGACGCCTCCTGC
>NZ_LGDD01000281.1 GCF_001279695.1 Streptomyces sp. WM6378 | reverse complement strand
GCAGGAGGCGTCGATCACGCCACCGCGCGGGGCAGTGCCGCTGGGCCGGATCGGCCGCAACATCCGCGCCTACCGGATCCCCGCCACCCGCACCCGCGGCGAGCGCTATCTCTACATCCTCCATCAGGGCGCCAACCCGGCCCGGGGTGTGAATCCCGCCATGATCACCTCGTTCCGGCCCGACCGGGTCGAGGAGATCGCCGGGGTCTAC
>NZ_LGDD01000280.1 GCF_001279695.1 Streptomyces sp. WM6378 | reverse complement strand
CATCGGCGCTGAAAGGCTTAGCTTCCGGGTTCGGAATGTAACCGGGCGTTTCCCTAACGCTATGACCACCGAAACACTATGAAGTTGAACACCGGAACCCACTGAAACCAGGGGTTCTGACGGCTGTTCATTGCTTCAGAACAAACACAGTGGACGCGAGCAACTGAGGACAAGCCCTCGGCCTATTAGTACCAGTCAGCTCCACCCGTTA
>NZ_LGDD01000279.1 GCF_001279695.1 Streptomyces sp. WM6378 | reverse complement strand
AGGGGGGACCCTGTGGGAGAGTAGGACGCCGCCGAACAAATTGTGGGGAAAGCCCCGCACCAGACCGTAGGAATACGGTCACGGTGCGGGGCTTTTTCGCGTTTCAGGGAGGGTTGGAAGAAGGGCTCCCTTCTTCCAACCCTCCCTTTTTTCTTACAGGCGGCCCGTCGCCTTTAGCTCGAGGTATGCATCGGCCAAGGCCGGGGCCAATTCGTCCGGGGTGGCGTCGACGACTGTGACGCCGTGGCGCATCAGCTTCTCGGCGGTGCGGCGGCGTTGCTGCTGATTCTGGCTGGCTGCGGCCGCCTCATAGACCGCCTCGACGTCGCCTCGCGCGGCTGCCATCTGCTGGATGTGGGGGTCGGCCACCGATGCCACCAGTACCGTATGCCGTTGCGTGAGTTGGGGCAGGACAGGGAGTAGACCCTCTTCGGCGGCCGCTGTGTCCAGGCTGGTCAGCAGGACGATCAGGGAGCGGCGCGGTGCGTGAGTCAGGGCCGCCGCGCTGAGGCCGCGGGCGTCGGTCTCCACGAGGGACGGTTCGAGTGGGGCCATTGCGTTGACCAGGGCGGGCAGGAGTTCGCCCGCGGCTCGGCCCAGCACCTGGGCCTGTACCCGACGGTCGTAGGCGAGGAGGTCGACTCGGTCGCCAGCTCGTGAAGCGAGGGCGGCCAGCAGCAGCCCGGCGTCCATCGCGGCATCGAGCCGGGGTACGTCGCCGACGCGGCCGGCCGATGTGCGACCCGTGTCGAGGACGACGAGTACATGGCGGTCGCGCTCCGGGCGCCAGGTGCGTACGGCGACATTTCCCTGGCGGGCGGTGGCGCGCCAGTCGATGGAACGGGTGTCGTCGCCGGGGACGTACTCGCGGAGGCTGTCGAATTCGGTGCCCTCGCCGCGGGTCAACACACTGGTACGGCCGTCGAGTTCGCGGAGCCGGGCCAGGCGGGACGGCAGGTGTTTGCGGCTCGTGAAGGGCGGCAGGACCCGGACCGTCCAGGGAACCCGGTGGCTGCCCTGGCGGGCGGCCAGGCCGAGCGGGCCATACGAGCGGATCGTGACGCGGTCCGCGTGGCGGTCGCCCCGGCGGGTCGGCCGCAGTGTTGTGGACAGGCGGCTTCGTTCGCCAGCCGAGATCGTCAACGGATGTCGAGATGCGGCCTGTTCGGTGCCGGACGGCCAACTACTGGGCGGCCAGGCGTCCCTGAGCTGGGCGCGGAGGCGGCGGCTGGAAGGATTGGTGACGGTGAGGCCGACCTCGGCCGCGTCACCCAGTCGAACTGACGTATCACCGCTTCGGGTGAACTGGAGCTTCTGCACTGGCGCGGCGCACGCGTAGTCGCACAGAATTGCGAGTGCAAGGGGAGTGTTGACCGCCAGCATGCCGGTCCAGCCCGGGGCGAAGACGCCGACGGGGATGGAGCCGAGGGCGGCGAGGAGTGCGGAGCGTCCGGTGAGGGCCATCGGGGCTCCTCAGCGGGGCACGGGGACGTGGGCGAGGACCGAGGTGAGGACGGAGTCGGCGGTGACGCCCTCCATCTCGGCTTCGGGGCGCAATTGGATGCGGTGGCGAAGTGTGGGGAGTGCCAGGGCTTTCACATCGTCCGGGATGACGTAGTCCCGGCCGGTGAGCCAGGCCCAGGCCCGGGCCGTGGAGAGCAGGGCGGTGGCGCCTCGTGGGGAGACCCCGAGGCTGAGCGAGGGGGATTCACGCGTGGCGCGACAGATATCGACGACATAGCCGGTGATCTCGGCCGAGACCGAGGTCTTGGCGACGGCGGCGCGGGCGGCTTCGAGGTCGGCGGGGCCGGCCACCGGGCGTACGCCTGCCGCCTTGAGGTCGCGGGGGTCGAAGCCGTTCGCGTGGCGGGCCAGCACGTCTATCTCGTCCTGGCGAGACGGCAGCGGGACCGTCAACTTCAGTAGGAATCGGTCCAGTTGGGCCTCGGGCAGGGGGTACGTGCCCTCGTACTCGACCGGGTTCTGCGTGGCGGCCACCAGGAACGGGTCGGGCAGGAGTCGGGGGGTGCCGTCGACCGTGACCTGACGCTCTTCCATGGCTTCGAGGAGGGACGACTGGGTCTTGGGCGGGGTGCGGTTGATCTCGTCCGCGAGCAGCAGGTTGGTGAAGACCGGACCGGGCTGGAAGGAGAACTCTGCGGTACGGGCGTCGTAGATGAGAGAACCGGTGACGTCGCTCGGCATCAGGTCGGGGGTGAACTGGACGCGCTTGGTGTCGAGTTCGAGGGAGGCCGCCAGCGCGCGCACCAGGAGGGTCTTGGCGACGCCCGGTACGCCTTCGAGCAGCACATGGCCGCGGCACAGGAGGGCGACTACGAGGCCGGTGACGGCGGAGTCCTGGCCGACCACGGCCTTGGCGATTTCGGCGCGCAGGGCTTCCAGGGAAGCGCGGGCGCTGTCCGGGTTCGCTGCGGTCTCCGGGGTGCGGTCGCTCATGAAGTGCGTACCTCTCTTTCGAGGGCGTCCAGTTCGTCCGCGAGGCGGACAAGTGCGGCGTCGTCGGCCGGTGTCGGGCCGAAGAGCAGGGAAAGGGGGTCACGGCCGGCCGAGGGGAGCCGGGCGGAGACGGCCGGGACGAGGGCCTCGGGGGAGTGTGCCGCCGAGGCGGGCATGCCGAGGAGGGGTGCCAGGCGGGTGCGGGTGGCCGAGCGGAGTGTGTCGGCCGCGCGGTCGCGGGCGTTGGCCTTGCGGTAGAGGCGGGCGCGGCCTTCGGTCGCCTCCGACGCGCGGATGGCGACCGGGAGTTGCTCGGTGACGAGGGGGCCGAGCCGGCGGGCCCGCCAGATGGCGGCGAGCACGGCGGCGAGAGCGAGTTGGAGGGTGGCCCAGCGCCATCCGGAGGGGATCAGGTCGAAGAAGGAGCTTTTGCCGCCGTCGGTGGCCGACGCGTCACCCAGCGAGGGGAGGTACCAGACCAGATGGGGGCGAGTACCAAGCAGTTGGAGGGCGAGGGAGGCGTTGCCCTCTTTGTCGAGGCGGTGGTTGAGGAGGATGTCGGGGGCTCCGAGCAGGACGGTTTCGCCCTGTCCCGGGGGCGCGGTGCGGAGCAGAGTGGGCAGGCCATCGGCCGGGTAGCAGCCGTCGTTGCTCTCGTCAGGGGCCGCGTAGCGGATGCCGCCGGCGTCGGCGCGTCCCGCTCGGGCTGCCGCGGGCTGGGCGCAGTCGGGGTCGCGCGGCTTGACGGAGACGGAGCTCTCGGCGCGTATCCCGGGGGCGAGGATGCCCAGGGAGGGCGAGCTGGGGGCGATGAGGATCGTACGGCCGCCGGAGTGGGCGGTGGCGGCCCGGAGTTGGCGTTGCTGGCCCTCGGTCAGGAGATCCGGGACCGTGATCAGCAGCGTGGTGTCGGGGCCGGTGGCGGCCGTCGCCTCGTCGAGCGTGGTGACCACGCGGGTGGAGACTCCCTGGGCCTTCAGGAGCTGGGCGACGGCTCGGCTGCCGTACTGGTCGGCGGAGCGTGGGTCGAGGCTGCCGTGCTGGGAGTTGGAGTGCAGCGCGGCGAGCGCGATGCCGGCCGTGGCCAGGATGGCGAGGGCGAGCAGCAGGCCCCGGGTACGGGTCCACAGCTGGCGGGCCGTGACCGTGGTGGAGGTCGGGGCGGCTATGGGGGCGGTCATTCGGCCCCTCCGTGGACCGCGTCGCTCAACGCGGGCTTGGTGCGTTCGAGGTCGCGGTCGAGGTCGCGCAGGCGTCCATACGCTTCTTCGTCGGCGGTGCGGCCGCCGTATGTGACGTCGTCGAACGACCGGGCGGCGGTGCGGAGTCGGTCCGCGTGGCTGGGCAGGGGGTGGCCCGCTTCAGCGGCGGCCTCGTCGGCGGTGCGGCCGGGGCGGGGGTCGAGGAGGGCGCGCTCTTCGAGCGAGCGGACGATGGCGCGCATGCGTTCCTGGACCGCTTCGTTCCAGCGGCGGGCAGCGGCGTGCGTCTCAGCCGCGGTGCGGTGTTCGGCGGCGCTGCGCGGGCGGTCGTCGAAGACCGTGCCGCCCGAGGTGACGGCTCGCTGCGGGGTGCCGAGCCGCCACCACAGTGCGACGATCAGCGCGAGGACGGCGACCGCGATCACGACCAGGCCGAGCGGGCCGCCGGGGGCGGCTCCGGATGCCGAGTCGAAGAGCGAGCCGACCCAGTCCCAGAACGCGCTGAGGGCGCGCTGGAGGAGGCTCGGGTCGTTCTGGTGGTACGCCGGGTCGGACAGTTCGCGCCGGGCCGCCTCGCGGGCGGCGTCGCGCCCGATGTCCACCGGAGGCGTGCCGGATGCGCCGTTCAGCAGTCGTGCCGTGATGAAGCCCCCCGCTCCTGACACTGCATCAGCTCCCGGGTGTCTCGTAGCCGGGAATGCCTGCGGCGCGGGCGAGTTCGAGGTCCAGAGCTTCGCGACGGATGCGCTGGTCGATGTAGAGCAGGACGCTGACACCGGCGGCGATGGGGTAGGTGATCGCCGAGGCGATCACGGCCCCGATCCCCGAGATGATCAGGTAGGTCCAGCCGAACTCAGGAGTGGTGCCGCTGAGGATGTCGTGGAAGTCGCTGCTGTCCACGGCCATCGCGATCGCGGTGAACGGGATCATGATGATCATCGAGACGATGGCCATCAGGATCGACGTCAGCAGGGTGATGCCGAGGATGCGCCACCAGGATCCGTTGACCAGCTTGGCGGAGCGGCGCAGGGACTGGACGATGCTCTGCCGTTCCAGCATCAGCGCCGGGGCGGCGAGGCTGAAGCGGATGTACAGCCACAGGGTGGCCACGGACGCGGCGAGACCGCCGAGCGCAACGAGTGCGGCGCCGCCGCCGCCCCCGAGGAGCGCGCCGGGAAGGATGCCGACGGCGAAGATCGCGCAGAACATGCCGAACAGGAGGGCCAGCAGGCCGAACAGGCTCAGCAGGCGCGGCCGGGCCTCGGTCCAGGCATCGCCGAGGCTCACCGGGCGGCCGAGCACGGACCGGCTCACGACGATGGTGAGGACGGCCGTCGTGAACAGCGTGGCGAACTGACCGATGATCAGGGGTGGTGTGAGGTCGAGGAGGCTGGACTGCAGCGCGTCGAAGGCCTGGTTGACGGCCTCGGTGCCCGTCGCGTTCGGATCGACCGAGGTCGGGGTCGGCAAGATGAACCGGACGGCGAGGATCTGCGCGATCTGGGAGATCACGGCGACGGTCAGCGTCAGGCCGAGGACCGTGCGCCAGTGGGCGCGCGCCGTGGAGACGGCGCCGTCGAGGATCTCGCCGACCCCCAGCGGGCGCAGCGGGATGACGCCCGGCTTGGCGGCGGGAGGGCGGCCGTAGTTCTGGTTCCAGTTGCCGCCCGGAGGCTGCCCCGGGACCTGGCCCCAGCCGCCGGGCGCCCGCTGCGGGCCGCCCCCGCCGGGCTGCGGCGCAGGCGGCGTCTGGCCGGCGCCCGGCGGGGACCACTGGGCGGCCGGGGGCTGGTCCTGCGACCACTTGGAGGAGGCACGGGCCCGGTCGGAGGGCTCGGGTGTCGGGGGAGTGCCCGAGTTTTCGCCGTCGGAGGGGGCCGATCCGGGCGAGGCCCAGCCCGGAGAGTCGTTCACGGTCGTCCACCTCGTGGATTGGTCGCGGGACCGGCTGCGCGTGCCGGCTCCTTCGGGTTGGCTGCCATCGTGCCACGTGGATCCTGGCCGCGGACCTGCCCCCGTATCTCGTTCGCACCTTCAATTGTCGGTGGCTCACGGGGCAGACTGGGCGGATGGCTGATCAGGACGTGCGAACCACCATGGGGCCCGGTCCTTCGGGGATTCCTTCGCTGCGCTGGGACGAGCCTCCGGAGGGCCCGGTGCTGGTCCTCCTGGACCAGACCCGCCTGCCGGCCGAGGAGGTGGAGCTCGTCTGCACGGATGTGCCGGGCCTGGTGCTCGCCATCCGGACACTGGCGGTACGAGGGGCGCCGCTGCTCGGTATCGCCGGGGCCTACGGGGTGGCGCTCGCCGCTGCGCGCGGCTACGACGTGGACGAGGCGGCGGCGCTGCTCGCGGGGGCGCGGCCCACCGCGGTCAACCTCGGGTACGGGGTGCGGCTGGCGGCCGGGGCGTACCGGGCGGCCGTCGAGAAGGGCGTGGGCCCGGCGGAGGCCGGGGCGGCGGCGCTGGCCGCGGCCAAGGAACTGCACCGGGCCGATGCCGAGGGCAGCGCGCGGATGGCCCGGCACGGGCTCGCGCTGCTCGACGAGCTGCTGCCCGGCGGCAGCCACCGCATCCTCACCCACTGCAACACCGGGCGGCTGGTCTCCGGCGGCGAGGGCACCGCCTTCGCGGTCGCGCTGGCCGCGCACCGGGCGGGCCGGCTGCGGCGGCTGTGGGTCGACGAGACGCGGCCGCTGCTGCAGGGGGCGCGGCTGACGGCGTACGAAGCGGCGGGCAGTGGGATGGCGTACAGCCTGCTGAGCGACAATGCGGCCGGCTCGCTGTTCGCGGCAGGTGAGGTGGATGCTGTCCTCATCGGCGCCGACCGCATCGCGGCCGACGGCTCGGTGGCGAACAAGGTGGGCAGCTATCCGCTCGCCGTGCTCGCCAAGTACCACCACGTGCCGTTCGTCGTGGTCGCGCCGGTCACCACGGTGGACCTGGAGAGCCCCGACGGCGCTTCGATCGAGGTCGAGCAGCGGCCCGGCCAGGAGGTGACAGAGTTCACTGCGCCGCAGGTCCCGGGGGGCGGCTGGGGGCCCGGTTCCGGATTTCCGGTGGCACCGCTCGGGACGCAGGCGTACAACCCCGCCTTCGATGTGACACCGCCGGAACTGGTCACGGCGATCGTCACGGAGGAAGGGGTGCTCTCCCCGGTGACAGGGGGCGGGCTGAGGGAGCTGTGTGCCAGGTCACGCCGGGTAACGATTAGCTAATGGGATGATGACGTTTATGAAGGGACGCGTCCTTGTCGTCGACGACGACACCGCACTGGCCGAGATGCTCGGCATTGTGTTGCGTGGAGAAGGTTTTGAGCCGTCGTTCGTAGCGGATGGCGACAAGGCACTGGCGGCATTTCGTGACGCCAAGCCCGACCTGGTGCTGCTCGA
This sequence comes from Streptomyces sp. WM6378, assembly GCF_001279695.1. Classification (GTDB taxonomy): domain Bacteria; phylum Actinomycetota; class Actinomycetes; order Streptomycetales; family Streptomycetaceae; genus Streptomyces. The sequence continues at coordinate 77,601 of NZ_LGDD01000279.1, read as the reverse complement.
TCTCATGCTGCCCGGACGGGACGGCATCGAGGTCTGCAGGCTGATCAGGGCCGAGTCGGGTGTGCCGATCGTCATGCTCACCGCGAAGAGCGACACCGTGGACGTGGTGGTCGGCCTGGAGTCCGGGGCCGATGACTACATCGTCAAGCCGTTCAAGCCGAAGGAGCTGGTCGCCCGGATCCGGGCCAGGCTGCGCAGGTCCGAGGAGCCTGCGCCCGAGCAGCTCGCCATCGGCGACCTGGTCATCGACGTGGCCGGGCACTCGGTGAAGCGGGACGGGCAGTCGATCGCACTGACCCCGCTGGAGTTCGACCTGCTGGTCGCGCTCGCCCGCAAGCCGTGGCAGGTGTTCACTCGAGAAGTACTCCTCGAACAGGTCTGGGGCTACCGCCACGCGGCGGACACCCGCCTGGTCAACGTGCATGTCCAGCGGCTGCGCTCGAAGGTCGAGAAGGACCCCGAGCGGCCGGAGATCGTGGTGACCGTCCGTGGGGTCGGTTACAAGGCAGGACCGAGCTGAGATGACCCAAGAAGCTGGGCGCAAGACGTCCTGGGGCGGCCGGCTGCTCCAGGACGGAGCGCCCGGCGGTCCGGTGCTGCGCCTCGTCGTGCGCTGGCTGCGGCGCCCGCTGCTGCCCGCCGCGCGGCTGTGGCGGCGCAACATCCAGCTGCGGGTGGTCGCGGCCACCCTGCTGATGTCGCTGGGAGTGGTCCTGCTGCTCGGCTTCGTGGTCATCGGGGCGGTGCGCAACGGCCTGCTCGAAACCAAGGAGAAGGCGGCCGAGAGCCAGTCCGCGGGCGGTTTCGCGGTCGCGAAGGACAAGGCCGGCACGCCCGTCTCGTCCGGCGACGACTCCACCACGGGCCGCGGCTCCGGCTCCTCGGTGAGCTGGCGCAACGACCTGGTGACCCAGCTCGCGAGCAGCGGCCAGGGGGCGTTCTACGTCGTCGCCCTGGGCTCGGCCTCGTCGGACTCCGACTCGGCGTCCAGCAACCGGGGGCCGCGCGCCTCCGGCTTCGTGGACCCCCGCGCGAGCGTTCCGCAGAGCCTGCGCGACAGCGTCGACGAGGGCGTCGGCGCGTTCAAGACGTACACCTCGATCAAGTTCACCGACGGCCAGGACGCCGAGCCGGGGCTCGTCGTGGGCACCCGGCTCAAAGACGTCGACGGGCAGTCCTACCAGCTCTACTACCTCTTCCCGCTGGTGCAGGAGGAGAAGTCGCTCACCCTGGTCAAGACGACGCTGGCGACCGCCGGGCTCTTCGTCGTGGTGCTGCTCGGGGCGATCGCCTGGCTCGTGGTGCGGCAGGTGGTCACGCCGGTGCGGATGGCGGCCGGAGTCGCCGAACGGCTCTCCACCGGCGTCCTCAGAGAGCGCATGAAGGTCACCGGAGAGGACGACATCGCCCGGCTCGGCGAGGCCTTCAACAAGATGGCGCAGAACCTCCAGGGCAAGATCAACCAGCTGGAGGAGCTGTCCCGGATGCAGCGGCGGTTCGTTTCCGACGTCTCGCACGAGCTGCGCACACCGCTGACGACCGTACGGATGGCAGCCGATGTCATCCATGAGGCGCGGGTCGACTTCGACCCGGTGACGGCGCGTTCGGCCGAGTTGCTCGCCGGGCAGCTGGACCGGTTCGAGTCGCTGCTCGCCGACCTCCTGGAGATCAGCCGGTTCGACGCGGGCGCGGCCGCCCTGGAAGCCGAGCCGATAGACCTGCGGGAGGTCGTGCGCCGGGTGATCGAGGGCGCCGAGCCGCTGGCCGAGCGCAAGGGCACCCGGATACGGGTGGCCGGCGACGAACAGCCCGTGGTCGCCGAGGCCGATGCACGCCGGGTCGAGCGGGTGCTGCGCAACCTGGTCGTCAACGCCGTCGAGCACGGCGAGGGCAAGGACGTCGTGGTGCGCCTCGCGGCGGCCGGCGGGGCCGTCGCGGTCGCGGTGCGCGACTACGGCGTCGGGCTCAAGCCCGGCGAGGCGACGCGGGTGTTCAACCGGTTCTGGCGGGCCGACCCGGCGCGCGCCCGTACCACCGGGGGTACCGGGCTCGGCCTGTCGATCGCCGTCGAGGACGCGCGGCTGCACGGCGGCTGGCTGCAGGCCTGGGGCGAGCCGGGCGGCGGATCCCAGTTCCGCCTGACCCTGCCGCGTACCGCCGACGAGCCGCTGCGCGGATCGCCGATACCACTGGAGCCGGAGGACTCACGGGCCGCCCGCGAGCGGGCCAAGGCCGAGGCGGGGGCCGCGCAGGCGCAGGGCAACCGGCTCTCCTCCGTCCCGACGCCGCGCCTCGACCGCTCCACGCTGCCCGTGCCGCCCACGGCCCCGGTGCGTCCGCGCACCTCGGGTCCCGCGGCCAGCCCGGCGGGGCTGCCCGGAGGAGGCGGAGGCCGGGTGGTGGCACGACTGGCCGACGCGGAGCCGGGCGCGCGGCCCACTGCGGAGCGCGAGGACGACGCGGCGGGCCCCGAGCGCCTTGCCGAAGTGACTGACCAGGAGGGATCGGCCCGTGGGCGCTGACCGGGGGAGGGCCCGCGGCAGGCTGCCGCGGGCGGTGGTCGTGCTGGGCTGTGGCTCGCTGCTGGTGTCGGGCTGTGCGTCCATGCCGAGCAGTGGCGACGTGCACTCGGTCTCGGCGTCCCAGCGGGCCGATTCGCAGGTGCAGGTGTACGCCGTGCCGCCGCGGCCCGGCGCCGAGCCGAACGAGATCGTCGCGGGCTTCCTGGAGGCCATGACCAGCGATGATCCCCAGTTCGCGATGGCCCGCCAGTATCTGACCGCGGCGGCCGCGAAGGGCTGGCAGGCGAACCAGGTCACGGTCCTCGCCGAGGGCCCCGACCCGCAGCCGAACCGCTCCGGCGACCGGGGCACGGACTCGAACGGCTTCACCTTCACGGTGTCGGGCAAGCCCGTCGCCGTCGTCGACAAGCAGCGCGCCTACCAGCCCGCCAAGCCGCAGGACACGTACAGCCAGACCATTCACCTGGTGCGGCAGAGCGGTCCGGACGGGACCGGCAGGGAGTGGCGCATCGACGCGCTGCCGGAGGGGCTGCTGCTCGGGCAGTCCGACTTCCAGCGCATCTACCGCTCCGTCAACAAGTACTACTTCGCGGCGGGCCAGGACCGCCTGGTCGCCGACCCGGTGTACGTGCGTCAGCGCACCGACCCCGAGACGCAGATGAACCTGGTCACGCAGACGGTGCAGTCGGTCCTGGACGGTCCGACCAACTGGCTGAAACCAGTGGTCACTTCGAAGTTTCCATCGGGAACGGCGCTGAAGAGCGACACCAAGTCGCTTGCCCTGGACGACCGCAACGCACTGAAGGTTCCGCTGAACGAGCGGGCCTCCAATGTCGGAGAGGCGCTGTGCAAGCGGATGGCGGCCCAACTCCTGTTCACCCTGCGGGATCTGACGACCACTCGGATCGGCCAGGTGGAGCTCGACCGGGCCAACGGCTCCCAGCTGTGTGTGCTCAGCGGCGACCAGGCCGAGACGTACGCGCCGGACCGCATGTCGACCAGCCCGGGGCAGTACTTCGTGGACGCCAGTGGCCATGTGGAGCGGATGCGGGCCGACGCGGGCAGTTCGGACAGCTCGGGCGGCAGCACGGACAGCTCGGACGGTTCGGACGCCTCGGTGGTGACCGAGCCGGTGCAGGGTCCGTTCGGCAAGGGCGAGCAGCAGGTGCGTACGGTCGCGGTCTCGCGGGACGAGAAGCGCGCGGCCGGGGTGTCGGCGGACGGCAAGTCCCTGCTCGTGGCCCCGCTCGCGGCCGGCGGCGAGCTGGTGCACACGCCGGTGACCAGCGACGACAAGGACGCCAAGAACGGCGGCCTCTCGGCGCCGAGTTGGGACGGGCGCGGCGACCTGTGGGTGGCCGACCGCAATCCGGCCAAGTCGCGGCTGCTGCGCCTGGCGCAGGGCACGGGCGAGCCCGAGACGGTCGACGTGGCCGGTCTCAACGGTGCGCAGATCCAGCAGGTGCGCATGTCTGCGGACGGCGTGCGGGTGGCGCTGCTCGTGTCCGAGGGCGGGCACACGACGCTGCGGATCGGCCGGGTCGAGCGGACCGGCGACGGCGACAAGAGCGTGGTCTCGGTGGTCGAACTGCGGCCCGGGGCGCCGCAGATGGAGGACGTGACCGCCGTCTCCTGGGCCGGACGCAGCCGTCTGGTCGTGGTCGGCAAGGAGATCGGCGGGGTCTCCCAGCAGCTGCGCTACGTGCAGACGGACGGGTCGACGTCGGCGGCCGGCACCCTGCCGAGCGTCAACAAGCTCACGGACATCGCGGCCACCGACGACGACCGGATGCCGCTGGTGGCGCACTCGCAGGAGGACGGCATCGTCCGGCTGCCGCCCGGGGCGAACTGGCGGACGGCCGTCAAGAAGGGCTCGGCGCCCGCGTATCCCGGGTAGCCGCCGGGCTGTGGACGGGTTGTCCACAGGGGTGGCCGGGCCCCGCTCCCGTTGGCACAGTGGAGCCATGCGGGGGTGGTGGCGGGAGTTCTCCGGCCTTGTGCTGCCGACCGCCTGCGGCGGCTGCGGCAGGCCGCGTACGGCGCTGTGCGAGGAGTGCCGGGCGGCGCTGCTCGGGGTGCCCGCGCGCCGGGTCCGTCCGGCGCCGGAACCCGCCGGGCTGCCCGTGGTGTACGCCGCCGCGCCCTACGAGGACGCGGTGCGCGCGGTGCTGCTCGGGCACAAGGAGCGGGGCGCGCTCGGTATGGCCGGGGTGCTCGGGCAGGCGCTGGCGGGCGCGGCGCGGGCGGTCGCGGGGCCGCCTGGCCGGGGGCCGTTGCTGCTGGTCCCGCTGCCGTCGTCGCGGCGTGCGGTGCGGGCCCGCGGGCACGACGCGACCCGGCGCATCGCGCTGGCCGCGGCCGGGGAGCTGCGCCGGACCGGAACGGACGCGCGGGTGGCCGCGGTCCTGCGCCAGCGTCGGGTGGTGGCCGACCAGGCGGGCCTGAGCGCCCCGCAGCGGCTCGCGAATCTGTCCGGGGCCCTGGTGGTGGCAGGCGGTGGCGCGCGGCTGCTGGAGGGCGGCCGGGTGGTCCTGGTGGACGATCTGATGACCACGGGCGCGACGCTGGTGGAGGCGGCGCGTGCGGTGCGGGCGACGGGGGTGGGCGATCCCGGCAGCGACCCTTCCGGCGGAGATGGATGCCCCGGGCAGGGAATTCCAGGATTTCCCCGTGCGGGGGCTTCGCATCAGCGGCCGGGAGCCGGGGCGGCGGTACGGAACGCCGGTGTTGCGCACCCGGTGGCCGCGGTTGTCGCGGTCACTCCGGAATCGTTCGCAATAAACCGGAACTGACCGCGAACTTGCATCGTTGCAGGTAGTGAGAGGGCAGAAGCACTTGAGTGGAGGTACGTGCGAGTAGCGGGTGCCGACATCCGGCCGGGCGAGCTATGTTCGGTTGTGAGGAATGGCGAAAGACCGTTCACTTAATGCACGGCTGAGCTTCGGCGCGTTTTCACTTACCCCCGACTTGGTGGGGTGGGGATCTTCTCGACGGGGGAGGAGGAGGTGATACGTCACCGAGTCCGACGCCCCGGCACTCACCGGGGTCTGGTGCAAAAGGGAGCAGCTCCGCACTGAGGCGGAGTGATCCGGGAACGGAGTTCTGCGTGGACATCGTCGTCAAGGGCCGCAAGACCGAGGTGCCCGAGCGGTTCCGCAAGCACGTGGCCGAGAAGCTGAAGCTGGAGAAGATCCAGAAGCTCGACGGCAAGGTAATCAGCCTCGACGTCGAGGTGTCCAAGGAACACAACCCGCGGCAGGCGGACCGTTCGGACCGGGTGGAGATCACCCTCCACTCGCGCGGCCCGGTGATCCGTGCGGAAGCGGCGGCAGCAGACCCGTACGCGGCGCTCGACCTGGCCACCGGCAAGCTGGAGGCGCGGCTGCGCAAGCAGCACGACAAGCGCTACACGCGCCGGGGCAACGGCCGGCTCTCGGCGGCCGAGGTCGTCTCTGTCGTACCGGGTGTGGCGGAGTTGAACGGAAACGGCAAGCCTGTGGACGCTTCGGAGGAAGACCGCATTCCCACCACCAGGATCGGCTCGCTCGAAGTACAGGGCGAAGGACCGCTGGTGGTCCGCGAGAAGAACCATGTCGCAGCCCCGATGACGCTCGACCAGGCGCTCTACGAGATGGAGCTGGTCGGGCACGACTTCTACCTGTTCGTCGACTCGGAGACGAAGCAGCCCAGTGTCGTCTACCGGCGGCACGCCTACGACTACGGCGTCATCCACCTGGAGACCGACCCGCTCGCCGGTGAGGACGCGAGCGGCGCGGGCGGTGCGCTGGGCGGCTGACCCCGGCCGGGAAGGACCGCGGAGAACCCGCTGGCCGGCGCGTTGAACGTCCGCGGACGGCGCGCCGTACCAACGGGTGACGGTGCCCCTGGAGCCCTTGTGCGCCCCCAGGGGCACCACCGTGCGACCACTGGATCACCCTTCTGTCGGCCGGGCATGAAATCATGGCGTCGCACGCCAACCGCAGCTCCCTGGAGCGTGGTTGGTGCCGCACACCAACTCGGGCCACGGCCTTCAGGGGGAGGAACGATGGCGGACAGCTTCGGGCCGGTGCACGACGGTTCCCATGCCGACAGCCCGAACGGCGGGGCCTGCGTGGACGCGGGCACCTCCCGCAAGGAGCCGATCCGGGTCCTGGTGGTGGACGACCACGCCCTGTTCCGCCGGGGCCTGGAGATCGTGCTGGCGGCCGAGGAGGACATCCAGGTCGTCGGCGAGGCGGGGGACGGCGCGGAGGCGGTGGACAAGGCGGCCGACCTGCTGCCGGACATCGTGCTGATGGACGTGCGGATGCCCCGGCGCGGCGGCATCGAGGCCTGCACCTCCATCAAGGAGGTGGCCCCCAGCGCGAAGATCATCATGCTGACGATCAGTGACGAGGAGGCCGATCTTTACGACGCCATCAAGGCGGGCGCGACCGGCTATCTCCTCAAGGAGATCTCCACCGACGAGGTCGCGACCGCGATCCGGGCGGTGGCCGACGGGCAGTCGCAGATCAGCCCCTCGATGGCCTCCAAGCTGCTCACCGAGTTCAAGTCGATGATCCAGCGCACCGACGAGCGCCGTCTGGTGCCCGCGCCCCGGCTCACCGACCGCGAGCTGGAGGTCCTCAAGCTGGTCGCCACGGGGATGAACAACCGTGACATCGCCAAGGAGTTGTTCATCTCCGAGAACACCGTGAAGAACCATGTGCGCAACATCCTGGAGAAGCTGCAGCTGCACTCCAGAATGGAAGCGGTGGTCTACGCGATGCGCGAGAAGATCCTGGAGATCAGGTAGCCAGCGCCGAGGTGAGCGCCGCCGCCTCCTGAGGAGTCCCGGCCCGTTCGACGCGTACGGAGTCGCAGCCCACCCACTCGGCGGCCTCCAGCAGGGCCTGCGCCATGGGCCGCACGGCCTTCGGCGAGTCCAGCGAGACCTGCTTGGCGACCAGGGTGCGGCCCTCGCGCGCCGGGTCGACGCGGCCGATCAGCCGGCCGCCGGAGAGCAGCGGCATCGCGAAGTACCCGTGGATCCGCTTGGGCTTGGGGACGTACGCCTCCAGGCGGTGGGTGAAGCCGAAGATCCGCTCCGTGCGGGCGCGCTCCCAGACCAGGGAGTCGAACGGCGAAAGCAGCGTGGTGCGGTGGCGGCCGCGCGGCTCGGTGGCCAGCGCCTCGGGGTCGGCCCAGGCGGGCTTGGACCAGCCCCGCACGCTGACCGGCACCAGGCCCGAGTCGGCGACCACCGCGTCGAACTGCTCGCCCTTGAGGCGGTGGTAGTCCGCGATGTCCGCCCGGGTGCCCACGCCGAGCGACTGCCCCGCGAGCCGCACCAGGCGGCGCAGGCACTCGGTGTCGTCCAGGTCGTCGTGCAGCACCGCGTCCGGAATGGCGCGCTCGGCCAGGTCGTACACCCGCTTCCAGCCGCGCCGCTCGGTGCAGACCACCTCGCCGTACATCAGCGCCCGCTCGACGGCGACCTTGGACGCCGACCAGTCCCACCACTCGCCCTTGTTCTTGGCGCCGCCCAAGTCCGTTGCCGTGAGCGGGCCTTCGGCGCGCAGCTGCTTGATCACCTGCTCGTACGCGCCGTCCGGCAGCTCGTGGCTCCAGTGCGGCCGGGAGCGGTAGGCGCGGCGGCGGAAGGCGAAGTGCGGCCACTCCTCGACGGGCAGGATGCAGGCTGCGTGCGACCAGTACTCGAAGGAGTGGCCGCCGCTCCAGTACGCCTCCTCGACGGTCTTGCGGCCGATCGCGCCGAGGCGGGCGTACGGGACGAGCTCGTGCGAGCGGGCGAGCACGGAGATGGTGTCGAGCTGGACCGCGCCCAGGTGACGCAGCACCCCGCGCACCCCGCGCACCCCGGCCCGCCGGTCGGGCGCGCCCAGGAAGCCCTGGGCGCGCAGGGCGATCCGGCGGGCCTCGTCGGCGGACAGTTCGGCGGCGGGAGGCGGCAGGCTCGTCATGCTCCGCACGATAGTGGCCGCCACTGACAACGCCCGGGCCGGGATCAGCCCTGCGCGGGCAGGTACGGGAGCGCGCTCGGCAGGCCCAGGTCCGAGGGGAGCAGGGCGCCGACCCAGCTGTCGCGGCGGGTGCCCTTGTTGAACAGGGCGCCGCGCAGGGTGCCCTCCAGGGTGAAGCCGGCCTTCTCGGCCACCTTGCGCGAGCCCGCGTTGCCGACCTCGGCCCGCCACTCCAGGCGGTCGATCCCGAGCTCCGTGAACGCCCAGCGGGCCAGGCGCAGCAGCGCCTCCGTGGTGTAGCCGTGGCCGCGGTGCTCGGCCACCGCCCAGAAGCCGATCTCGGCGGTGCCCGTCCCGCGCGCCATCACGCCCATGAGGGCGAGCAGCGGCCCGCCGTCCTTGGGGAAGATCGCGAAGCAGTACTCGGTGCCGGTCGCCCAGGACTCCGGCGCGATCTTGCCGGCGAAGGTCTCGGCGTCCTCGCGGGTGTAGGGCGAGGGGACGGTGGTCCAGCGCTGGACGGCCGGGTCCTGGGCGCCCTCGTACACGGCGTCGATGTCCTGGGGGCCGAGCGGGCGCAGCAGCAGTCGCTCCGAGGTGAGTGTCACGGGTTCCATCGCCCGATTCTGCGTGGGCCGGGCAGCCGGAGCCACCTCATTTCCCCGTCAGCCCGGCACCTTCGGACAGTCCCGTCCGTTGTCGTAACGGCAGACCTCCCGGCGCGGCCGGGTCCTCGCATACGATGACCGTTGCTGTACCCCTACCCATAGCCACTCGACCGCGCCAGGCCCGACCGGCAAGGAGACCAACCCCCGTGTCCGTCCTCTCAAAGATCATGCGTGCAGGCGAAGGCAAGATCCTGCGCAAGCTGCACCGCATCGCGGACCAGGTCAACTCCATCGAAGAGGACTTCGTCAACCTCTCCGACGCCGAGCTGCGTGCCCTCACCGACGAGTACAAGGAGCGGTACGCGGCCGGCGAGAGCCTGGACGACCTGCTGCCCGAGGCTTTCGCGACCGTGCGCGAGGCCGCCAAGCGCGTCCTCGGCCAGCGTCACTACGACGTCCAGATGATGGGTGGCGCCGCCCTGCACCTCGGCTACGTCGCCGAGATGAAGACGGGTGAGGGCAAGACCCTCGTCGGCACGCTGCCGGCGTACCTCAACGCCCTGTCCGGCAAGGGCGTGCACCTGATCACGGTCAACGACTACCTGGCCGAGCGCGACTCCGAGATGATGGGCCGGGTGCACAAGTTCCTCGGTCTTGAGGTCGGTTGCATCCTCGCCAACATGTCGCCCGCCGAGCGTCGCGCCATGTACAACTGCGACATCACGTACGGCACGAACAACGAGTTCGGCTTCGACTACCTCCGCGACAACATGGCGTGGTCCCAGGACGAGCTCGTCCAGCGCGGCCACAACTTCGCGATCGTCGACGAGGTCGACTCGATCCTGGTCGACGAGGCCCGTACGCCGCTGATCATCTCCGGCCCGGCCGACCAGGCCACCAAGTGGTACGGCGACTTCGCCAAGCTGGTGACGCGCCTGTCCAAGGGCGAGGCGGGCAACCCGCTCAAGGGCATCGAGGAGACCGGCGACTACGAGGTCGACGAGAAGAAGCGCACCGTCGCCATCCACGAGCCGGGCGTCGCCAAGGTCGAGGACTGGCTGGGCATCGACAACCTCTACGAGTCGGTGAACACCCCGCTGGTCGGTTACCTGAACAACGCCATCAAGGCGAAGGAACTGTTCAAGAAGGACAAGGACTACGTCGTCATGGACGGCGAAGTCATGATCGTCGACGAGCACACCGGCCGTATCCTCGCCGGCCGCCGCTACAACGAGGGCATGCACCAGGCGATCGAGGCGAAGGAAGGGGTGGACATCAAGGACGAGAACCAGACGCTCGCCACGATCACCCTGCAGAACTTCTTCCGCCTCTACAAGCGCCACGACCAGGAGGGCAAGGAAGTCCCGGGCCTGTCCGGCATGACCGGTACGGCGATGACCGAGGCCGCCGAGTTCCACCAGATCTACAAGCTGGGCGTCGTTCCGATCCCGACCAACCGGCCGATGGTCCGCAAGGACCAGTCCGACCTGATCTACCGCACCGAGGTCGCGAAGTTCGAGGCGGTCGTCGACGACATCGCCGAGAAGCACGAGAAGGGCCAGCCGATCCTGGTCGGCACCACCTCGGTCGAGAAGTCCGAGTACCTCTCGCAGCAGCTCTCCAAGCGCGGCATCCAGCACGAGGTGCTCAACGCCAAGCAGCACGACCGGGAGGCGACGATCGTCGCCCAGGCCGGCCGCAAGGGCGCCGTCACCGTCGCCACGAACATGGCCGGACGAGGCACCGACATCAAGCTCGGCGGTAACCCGGACGACCTCGCCGAGGCCGAGCTGCGCCAGGCCGGTCTCGACCCGGTCGAGCACGTCGAGGAGTGGGCCGCGGCGCTGCCCGCAGCCCTGGAGAAGGCCGAGCTCGCCGTCAAGGCCGAGTTCGAAGAGGTCAAGGAGCTCGGCGGCCTGTACGTGCTCGGCACCGAGCGGCACGAGTCGCGGCGCATCGACAACCAGCTGCGCGGCCGCTCCGGCCGTCAGGGCGACCCGGGCGAGTCCCGCTTCTACCTGTCGCTCGGCGACGACCTGATGCGCCTGTTCAAGGCCCAGATGGTCGAGCGCGTCATGTCGATGGCGAACGTTCCGGACGACGTCCCGATCGAGAACAAGATGGTGACGCGCGCGATCGCGTCCGCCCAGTCGCAGGTCGAGCAGCAGAACTTCGAGACGCGCAAGAACGTCCTGAAGTACGACGAGGTGCTCAACCGTCAGCGCGAGGTCATCTACGGCGAGCGCCGCCGCGTCCTGGAGGGCGAGGACCTGCACGAGCAGGTCAGGCACTTCATGGACGACACGATCGACGCCTACATCCAGGCCGAGACCGTCGAGGGCTTCGCCGAGGAGTGGGACCTGGACCGGCTGTGGGGCGCCTTCAAGCAGCTCTACCCGGTGAAGGTCACCGTGGAGGAGCTGGAGGACGCGGCGGGCGACCGGGCGGGCATCACCGCCGAGTTCATCGCCGAGTCCGTCAAGGACGACATCTACGAGCAGTACGCCTCCCGTGAGGAGCAGCTCGGCTCCGACATCATGCGCGAGCTGGAGCGCCGCGTGGTCCTGTCGGTCCTGGACCGCAAGTGGCGTGAGCACCTCTACGAGATGGACTACCTCCAGGAGGGCATCGGCCTGCGGGCCATGGCGCAGAAGGACCCGCTGGTCGAGTACCAGCGCGAGGGCTTCGACATGTTCAACGCCATGATGGAGGGCATCAAGGAGGAGTCGGTCGGCTACCTGTTCAACCTGGAGGTCCAGGTCGAGCAGCAGGTCGAGGAGGTCCCGGTCGAGGACGCTCCGGCCGACGTGCCCTCGCTCAGCAAGGAGGACGCCATCCCGGCCGCGCGTCCGGAGATCCGGGCCAAGGGCCTGGACGCCCCGCAGCGCCCGGACCGGCTGCACTTCTCGGCGCCGACGGTGGACGGCGAGGGCGGCGTCGTCGAGGGTGACTTCGACAACGGTGACGACGAGCCCACCCGCTCGGAGTCGGACGGCCTGACGCGCGCCGAGCGCCGCAAGGCCCAGAAGACCACGGGCGGCCGCCGCCGCAAGAAGTAAGCCGCAAGAAGCAGTCGGCGGCGGTACGTCGTCGAGGGGCCCGGCACCGGGAAGGTGCCGGGCCCCTTTTTGCCGTCGGCCCCTTCGCTATGCCGGGACCCGCTCGCCGCCCAGCTCGACCGCGGCGCACCGCCAGCGCAGATCGGCGCCCCGCTCCAGGCGGAAGGCCATGGCGCGCACCTGCTCGCCCGCCGCGATGCAGGCGGCCGCCTCGACGATCCCGCGGTCCAGCGGGGCCGCGCGGCAGGACCGTACGACGGGACGGGTGCCGCGGGTGCGGAACGGGGTGCGCGGGGCGAGCCGCACCAGCTGCTCGTACGCGTCCCCGACGGTCAGGCCCAGCATCCAGTGCACCGGGCGCTCGCCGCTGAGCACCGCGAGGAGTTTCTGCGCGAACAGCTCGTGCGGGGTCAGCCGCTGTGGGCGCCGGACTCCGGTGCTGCCGGGCCTGCGCTGGTCGCCGCGTCCCGCCGGCCCGGTCGTGGTCCTGCTCATGGCTGCCGCCCCCTTCGATACCAGTGGGTAACTTCTGTTGGGGATCTTGTACGGGGGCGGCGGGAGCGGCCGCAAGGACCGACCCGGGGCGCGGCGGGGCCATCCGGATTCACCTATCCGGGTGAGTGGGTGAGCTGTCTTCCCAGGTGAGGGCCGGTACGGCAGGCTCCGTCGGACAGAGGAGCCGAGTCGGTACCGGCAGCTCGAAGGGGGACTCCCGCGCGTATCCTGAACCCGTCTCACGACCGGGACGACGAGAAGAGAGCGGTCTGTCATGCGCGTCTACGTACCCCTGACCATCTCCGGTCTCGCGGCGGCACACGGCGCGGGAGAGCTCGGCCCCGGCCCGCTCACCGCCTACGCCGTCACTCCCGGCCTGCGCGAGTGGTACGTCTCCGACGACATCGAGGAGCTGGAGTACGCGGCGCTCAGCCGGGCCGCGGCCGCCTCGCTGCGGCTGCTCGCCGGAGCGCCCGACACGGCCCGGCGCCGCGTCGTGATCGCCGTGGACGTGCCGGACAACACGGTGGCCGCCGACCCCGACAGCGCCTTGGACGCCGGCTCGCTGGGCGAGGTCCGGATCGCCTCCGCCGTGGCACTGGCCAAGGCGGCCGCGGTGCACGTGGACGCCGAGGACGCGGTGTCCGATGTGACGGCCGCGGCCGACGCGCTCGGCGCCGCCGACCACGGTGACGACGACGCCCAGTTCACCGTGGACGGGGCCGAGGACCACGAACTGCTCTGGTTCGGGGTGCAGGAGATCCCCAACCTGATCGCCTGATCTCTCGCCCGACCTGCCCTGACCTGCGGATACGGCCGCTCGTGGTCGATTGTCGGTGGGGGTGGGTACCGTTTTGGCATGGGGAACGGCAGGCAGGACACGGGGAAGCGCCCGGCGCATCTGGTCTGGGACTGGAACGGCACGCTGCTCGACGACAACGTGGCGATCATCGAGGCGACCAACGCCGCCTTCGCGGAGCTGGGCCTGGAGCCGATCACGCTGGAGCGGTACCGCGATCTGTACTGCGTGCCGGTACCCCGGTTCTACCAGCGCCTGATGGGGCGGCTGCCCACGGACGCCGAGTGGCTGGTCATGGACGAGGCCTTCCACCAGCAGTACTGGGCACGGGCGGATGCCTGCGGGCTCACCGAGGGCGCGGCCGAGCTCCTCGCGGCGCGGTGGGCGGCCGGGCTCAGCCAGTCGCTGCTTTCCATGGCGCCGCACGAACACCTGGTGCCGATCGTGCGGCGGCACGGGATCACCGACCACTTCGTACGGGTTGACGGACGCACCGGGCCCTCGCACGGCAGCAAGGCGGAGCACATGGTGCGCCACCTGACGGCGCTGCGGGCGGCGGACCCCGAGATATCCGGCGAGCGGATCGTGGTGATCGGGGACGCGGTCGACGACGCGGTGGCCGCGGCGGCCGTGGGTGCGAAGGCGGTGCTGTTCACCGGCGGCTCCCACAGCCGGGCCAGCCTCGCCGCGGCGAGGGTGCCGGTCGTCGACTCCCTCGCCGAGGCGGTGGCCGTCGCGGAGGAACTGGTCGGCTGAGCGGGGTTACGTCTGAGCGGGGGTTACGTCACCGGCGCCTTCGCCCGCAGCACCGTAAGGAACTCTCGCATCCAGCGGGAGTGGTCGGGCCAGGCGCGGGCGGAGACCAGGGTGCCGTCCACCACCGTCTCGGCGTCCTGGAAGGTCGCGCCCGCCGTCTGCATGTCCAGCTCAAGGGCGGGATAGGCGGTCACCCGGCGCCCGCTCAGGCCGCCGATCGCGGCCGTCAGGAGCGGGCCGTGGCAGATCTGGGCGACCGGCTTGTCGGTGTCGAAGAAGGCCTTCAGGATCTTCCTCAGCTCCGGGTCGTTGCGGAGGTACTCGGGGGCCCGGCCGCCCGGGATCACCAACGCGGCGTACTGGCCGGGATCGACCTCCGAGAAGGCCAGGTCGGCGGGCCAGGTATAGCCGGGCTTCTCCGTGTACGTGTCGAAGCCGGGCTCGAAATCGTGGATCACGAACCGCAGCTTCTTGCGGGCCGGGGCCGCGATGTGGACGTCGTACCCCTCCTCGCGCAGGCGCTGGTACGGGTAGAGGACTTCCAGGGATTCGGCGGCGTCACCGGTCACGATGAGGATCTTGGCTGCCATGAGTGCACTCCCTCTCAGGGGGCTGGAGCTCAGGGGGCTGGAGGTCGATCGAACCTGCGCATTCCGTACCGTCAACCTGCCCGCGCGGCGACGGTTTGCCAAGAGGGCTCGTTCCCGCCGCCACGTCGCTGTCCAGAGTGTCAAACTTCGGGCCCAGCTTTTGTACACATAAGGCTCATGACGGTTCGGGGGGAAGGGGCGATAGCCTTGTCCCGTGATCAGCGCGATATGCCGCGGAGGCACTGATGCCTCTGCCCTGCGCCCGGAGCACCACCGTGCCCGGGCAGTCGCTGATTCCCTCCACCCGGAATCAGGGCCCGAAGCCACAAAATTGGCCGGTAAGCGCCCGGGTATCTCTCATCGCGGCATAGCGTCGACACCGACCGGACACCCCGCGTCGTGGCGTTGCGTCGCTTCTTTCCCCTACGTCACGCAACGGCGCGCGACAGGAGCCAGAGGACATGCAGACCAAGCTGGACGAAGCCAAGGCCGAGCTGCTCGCACGGGCGGCCCGGGTAGCTGAGAACAGCCCGGCCGGGGGGCCCGGAGGCCTGGGGGACACCCCCCGGACCGACCGGGCAGCCACGACTGGGGCCACGAGCGAGGAAGGTCCCGACCAGGGCGTCCTTCTCGGGTACCTCCAGCGCTACTACCTGCACACCGCTCCCGAGGACCTGGCCGACCGCGACCCGGTCGACGTCTTCGGCGCAGCGCTCTCCCACTACCGGCTCGCGGAGAACCGGCCGCAGGGCACCGCGAACGTCCGGGTGCACACCCCGACCGTCGAGGAGAACGGCTGGACCTGCAGCCACTCCGTCGTCGAGGTGGTCACCGACGACATGCCCTTCCTCGTCGACTCGGTCACCAACGAGCTGTCCCGGCAGAGCCGCGGCATCCACGTCGTGATCCACCCGCAGGTCGTCGTGCGCCGTGACCTCACCGGCAAGCTCATCGAGGTCCTCGACACCGGCGCCCAGACCGCCGAGCTGCCGCACGACGCGCTCACCGAGTCCTGGATCCACGTCGAGATCGACCGCGAGACCGACCGCGCCGACCTGAAGCAGATCACCGCCGACCTGCTGCGCGTCCTGTCCGACGTACGGGAAGCCGTCGAGGACTGGGAGAAGATGCGCGACGCCGCGCTGCGCATCGCCGACGAGCTGCCCAAGGAGCCGAAGGCCGGCGACCTGCGCGACCAGGAGGTCGACGAGGCCCGCGAGCTGCTGCGCTGGCTCTCGGACGACCACTTCACTTTCCTCGGCTACCGCGAGTACCAGCTCACCGACGACGACTCGCTGTCCGCCGTCCCCGGCACCGGCCTCGGCATCCTGCGCTCCGACCCGCAGCACGGCGAGGACGACGGCCACCCCGTCTCGCCGTCCTTCAGCCGGCTGCCCGCCGACGCCCGCGCCAAGGCCCGCGAGCACAAGCTCCTCGTGCTGACCAAGGCCAACAGCCGGGCCACCGTGCACCGGCCCTCCTACCTCGACTACGTCGGCGTGAAGAAGTTCGACGAGCAGGGCAACGTCGTCGGCGAGCGCCGCTTCCTCGGCCTGTTCTCCTCGGCCGCCTACACCGAGTCCGTGCGCCGGGTGCCGGTCGTGCGCCGCAAGGTCGAAGAGGTCCTCAAGGGCGCGGGCTTCTCGCCCAACAGCCACGACGGCCGCGACCTGCTCCAGATCATGGAGACGTACCCGCGCGACGAGCTGTTCCAGACCCCGGCCGACCAGCTGCGTTCCATCGTGACCTCCGTCCTGTACCTCCAGGAGCGGCGCCGGCTGCGCCTGTACCTGCGCCAGGACGAGTACGGCCGCTACTACTCGGCGCTGATCTACCTGCCGCGCGACCGCTACACCACGGGCGTACGGCTGCGGCTCATCGAGATCCTCAAGGAGGAGCTCGGCGGCACCAGCGTCGACTTCACCGCCTGGAACACCGAGTCGATCCTGTCCCGGCTGCACTTCGTGGTGCGCGTCCCGGCCGGCACCGAGCTGACCGAGCTCACCGACGCCGACTCCGACCGCATCGAGGCCCGCCTCGTCGAAGCCGCCCGCTCCTGGGCCGACGGCTTCTCCGACGCGCTGAACGCCGAGTGCGGCGAGGAGCGTGCCGCCGAGCTGCTCCGCCGTTACGGCCACGCGTTCCCCGAGGGTTACAAGGCCGACCACTCGCCGCGTGCGGCGGTCGCCGACCTCGTCCACCTGGAGCAACTAACCCACGGGCGGCGGGACTTCGCGCTCTCCCTGTACGAGCCGGTCGGCGCGGCCCCCGGCGAGCGCCGCTTCAAGATCTACCGGATCGGCGAGCAGGTCTCGCTGTCCGCGGTGCTCCCGGTGCTCCAGCGCCTGGGCGTCGAGGTCACCGACGAGCGGCCCTACGAGCTGCGCTGCGCGGACCGTACGCACGCGTGGATCTACGACTTCGGACTGCGCATGCCGAAGAAGATCAACGGCAACGGCGACTACCTGGCCGACGACGCCCGCGAGCGCTTCCAGGAGGCCTTCGCCGCCACCTGGACGGGCGCCGCCGAGAACGACGGCTTCAATTCCCTCGTGCTGCGCGCCGGTCTCAACTGGCGCCAGGCGATGGTGCTCCGCGCCTACGCCAAGTACCTGCGCCAGGCGGGCTCCACGTTCAGCCAGGACTACATGGAGGACACCCTCCGCGACAACGTCCACACCACCCGGCTGCTCGTCTCGCTCTTCGAGGCCCGGCTCTCGCCGGACCGCCAGCGGGCCGGCACCGAGCTCATCGACGGGCTCCTCGAAGAGCTCGACGGCGCGCTCGACCAGGTGGCGAGCCTCGACGAGGACCGCATCCTGCGCTCCTTCCTCACCGTCATCAAGGCGACCCTGCGCACCAACTTCTTCCAGAAGACCGTGGACGGCACTCCGCACGCGTACGTCTCGATGAAGTTCGACCCGCAGATGATCCCCGACCTCCCGGCGCCCCGCCCGGCGTTCGAGATCTGGGTGTACTCGCCGCGCGTCGAGGGCGTCCACCTGCGCTTCGGCAAGGTCGCCCGCGGCGGCCTTCGCTGGTCCGACCGGCGTGAGGACTTCCGCACCGAGATCCTCGGCCTGGTCAAGGCACAGATGGTGAAGAACACCGTCATCGTGCCGGTCGGCGCCAAGGGCGGCTTCGTCGCCAAGCAGCTCCCCGACCCGTCGGTGGACCGCGACGCCTGGCTCGCCGAGGGCATCGCCAGCTACAAGACGTTCATCTCGGCGCTGCTCGACATCACCGACAACCTGGTCGCGGGCGAGGTCGTCCCGCCGGCCGACGTGGTCCGCCACGACGAGGACGACACCTACCTGGTGGTCGCCGCCGACAAGGGCACCGCCACGTTCTCGGACATCGCCAACGACGTGGCGATCAGCTACGACTTCTGGCTCGGCGACGCCTTCGCCTCCGGCGGCTCCGCCGGATACGACCACAAGGGCATGGGCATCACCGCCCGCGGCGCCTGGGAGTCCGTCAAGCGGCACTTCCGCGAGCTCGGCCACGACAGCCAGACCGAGGACTTCACGGTCGTCGGCGTCGGCGACATGTCGGGCGACGTGTTCGGCAACGGCATGCTGCTCTCCGAGCACATCCGCCTGGTCGCGGCCTTCGACCACCGGCACATCTTCATCGACCCGAAGCCGGACGCGGCCGTCTCCTACGCGGAGCGCCGCCGCCTGTTCGACCTGCCGCGCTCCAGCTGGGCCGACTACAACAAGGAACTGCTCTCGGCGGGCGGCGGCATCCACCCGCGCACCGCCAAGTCGATCCCGCTGAACGCGCACATCCGCGAGGCCCTCGGCATCCCGGCCGGCGTCACCAAGCTGACCCCGGCCGACCTGATGCAGGCCATCCTCAAGGCCCCGGTCGACCTGCTGTGGAACGGCGGCATCGGTACGTACGTGAAGTCGTCGGCGGAGTCCAACGCGGACGTCGGCGACAAGGCCAACGACGCGATCCGCGTCAACGGCGAGGACCTGCGCGTCAAGGTCGTCGGCGAGGGCGGCAACCTGGGCCTGACCCAGCTCGGCCGGATCGAGTTCGACCGCAAGGGCGGCCCCGAGGGCGAGGGCGGCAAGATCAACACCGACGCCATCGACAACAGCGCGGGCGTCGACACCTCCGACCACGAGGTGAACATCAAGATCCTGCTCAACGGCCTGGTGGCGGACGGCGACATGACCGTCAAGCAGCGCAACAAGATCCTCGCCGCGATGACCGACGAGGTCGGCCACCTGGTGCTGCGCAACAACTACGCGCAGAACGTGGCGCTGGCCAACGCGGTCGCGCAGTCGCCCTCGCTGCTCCACGCCCACCAGCGCTACATGCGCCGCCTGGGCCGCGACGGCCATCTGGACCGGGCCCTTGAGTTCCTGCCCAACGACCGCCAGATCCGTGAGCTGCTGAACAGCGGCAAGGGGCTCAGCCAGCCCGAGCTCGCCGTGCTGATGGCGTACACCAAGATCACGGTGGCCGACGAGCTGATCCACACCGGCCTGCCGGACGACCCGCACCTGGCCAAGCTGCTGCACGCCTACTTCCCGCAGCAGCTCCACGAGAAGTTCACCGAGGCCGTCGACGGGCACGCGCTGCGCCGCGAGATCATCACGACGGTGCTGGTCAACGACACCGTCAACATCGGTGGTTCGACGTTCCTGCACCGGCTCCGCGAGGAGACGGGGGCCTCGCTCGAAGAGATCGTGCGGGCGCACGCCGCGGCCCGCGAGATCTTCGGTGTGAGCGGGGTGTGGGACGCCGTCGAGGCGCTCGACAACAAGGTCGCCGCCGACGTCCAGACCCGCATCCGGCTGCACTCGCGCCGCCTTGTGGAGCGCGGCACCCGCTGGCTGCTCAACAACCGGCCGCAGCCGCTCCAGATCGCCGAGACGATCGAGGACTTCTCGGCCGGTGTGGCCCAGGTCTGGGACTCGCTCGCGAACCTGCTGCGGGGCGCCGACCTGGAGTGGTACCAGGGCATCCTGGACGAGCTGACCGGCGTGGGCGTGCCCGAGGAGCTCGCGCGGCGCGTCGCCGGGTTCTCCTCGGTCTTCCCGGCGCTCGACATCGTGGCCATCGCGGCCCGCACCGGCAAGGAGCCGCTCCAGGTCGCCGAGGTCTACTACGACCTCGCGGACCGGCTGCGGATCACCCAGCTCCTGGACCGGATCATCGAGCTGCCGCGGGCCGACCGCTGGCAGTCGATGGCGCGTGCCGCCATCCGCGAGGACCTGTTCGCGGCGCACGCCGGGCTGACCCAGGACGTCCTGTCGGCCGGCAACGGCACGACGCCGCCTGAGCAGCGGTTCAAGGCGTGGGAGGACAAGAACGCGGCGATCCTGGGACGTGCCCGCACCACCCTGGAGGAGATCCAGTCCTCCGACGCGTTCGATCTGGCGAACCTGTCCGTTGCGATGCGGACCATGAGGACGCTGCTGCGCTCGCACAGCTGAGGCTCCCCGCGCCTCCTAGGGGCGCGGGAATGCCGCATTCGTAAGGGGCGTCCACCCTCGTGGTGGGCGCCCCTTCAGCGTTGGGTGGTCGTCGAGGCCGTCACCGTGGAGGTCCACAACCTGCGGCACGACACCAGGGTCGCTGCCAGCAGCAAGGCGTTGCGGGCGGACATCACTCCGGTGCCCAGCGCGGTTCCGGCCATGACCTCGTCGTACAGGCAGGGGAACGCCAGTGCGCTCAACGCGGCCGCGGGGAGCAGGAGTTGGGCCACCGGGCGCTGGCTCGTCCGGCGCGAGGTGAGGCAGGCGGCGGCCAGGCCGAGCAGCCAGATCAGGTACTGGGGGCTGATCACCCGGCTCGTCACGGTGAACAGCAGCACCGCGCAGAGCGCCGCGTCCAGCGGCACCGCCGCCGTCCAGTGCCGGGCGCGCACCCGCCAGAGCAGCAGCCAGCAGAGCGCGAGTCCGGTCAGGGCCAGGCTGAGGGTGGCGAGCGCGGAGACGTACGGGCCGGTGAACTCCATGGCTCCGTACCGGTAGACGACCCGGCCGGGGTGGCCCGCGAGCAGGTGGGCGAGCTGGAGCGCGGTGCCGCCGAGCGATTCGATCTGGATGCCCCGACCGCCCTGCTGGCGGGCGAAGTCCAGGGTGTGGTCGAAGGCGAGGGCGAGCACGGCGAGCAGGGCGGCCGCCGAGCCGAGCGCGCCGAGCAGCGCGCGGCGGGCGCCGCGGCCGGGCGGGGCGCCGATCAGCGTGAGCAGCGGCCACACCTTGACCAGGGCGCCGAGCCCCGCGAGCGCGCCGCCGAGCCCGGGGCGGCGGCGCAGCGTGAGCAGGGCGGCCACCGCGAGGGCGGTGACCTGCACGTCGTAGCGGGCGTACGGGATGTGGAGGAGCAGCGGGAGGCCGCACACCCACAGCCAGGCCCCGGCCGCGCTGCCGCCGGGGCGGGCGCCGGCCCGGACCAGCGCGCGGGCGATCAGCGCGTCGCAGCCGACGGTGACGGCGGTGAAGGCCTGGAAGAAGGTGAGGAAGGGGAGCAGCGAGGGGGCGAGCATGATCGCTCCGGCGCCCGGCGGGTACTGCCAGGTGGGGTCCCCGAGCGGGAAGGCGCCCGTGCCGAGTTGGTCGTGCCAGCGCCGGTAGAGGACGTACACCTCGCCGGTCACCCCGCCGACGCCGAGCCGGTCGGTGACCAGGAGGTGGAGCATCACCGCGCGGGTGGCGAGCCAGCTCGCGACGAGGACCGCGGACCGGGTGCGGCGGCCGGACGCGCCGGGGTCGGGTGCGGCCGCCGGGGCGGGGATGCGGACGCGGGCGGGCGACGGGGGCAGCTGAGAGGGCGTCATCGCGCGAAGCTTATGCGCGGTTTGTCCCGATTCGGAGGAGAGCCGCGACGGGCACGACGTGCGATGCGGGGTGACAGCGGCGTGCGGGGCGCGCGGTGACGGCCTCGCGTCGGGCGTCGCGACAGCAGAGTGCGGGGCGCCCCGACGGCACCCCGCACATCCGCGGACCGGCTACTTCTTCTTCGTGAACTGCTCGTACGCCGCGATGACCTCGTCCGTCGGGCCGTCCATCCGCAGCGTGCCCGACTCCAGCCAGAGGGCCCGCTCGCAGTTCTCCCTGATCGAGGCGTTGCTGTGGCTGACCAGGAAGACGGTGCCCGCCTCCTGGCGCAGCTCGTTGATGCGCTCCTGGCTGCGGCGCTGGAACCGGGCGTCACCGGTGGCCAGGGCCTCGTCGATGAGCAGCACGTCGTGGTTCTTGGCGGCCGCGATGGAGAAGCGCAGCCGCGCGCTCATGCCGGAGGAGTACGTGCGCATGGGGAGCGAGATGAAGTCGTCCTTCTCGTTGATCCCGGAGAAGTCGACGATGTCGTCGTAGCGCTCGCGCACCTCCTCGCGGGACATGCCCATGGCGAGTGCGCCGAGGGTGACGTTGCGCTCGCCGGTCAGGTCGTTCATCAGGGCCGCGTTCACGCCGAGCAGCGACGGCTGGCCCTGGGTGTAGATCTTGCCCCGGGCGGTCGGCAGCAGGCCCGCGACCGCCTTGAGCAGGGTCGACTTGCCCGAGCCGTTGGAACCGATGAGGCCGATCGCCTCGCCGCGCCGGGCCACGAAGGTGACGCCCTTGACGGCGTGCACCTCGCGCATGCCCGGGGTCTCCTTGCGCGAGACGATCCGGTTGAGGGCCGCGGTGGCCCCGCCCTTGCCCTTGGATCCGGTTCCGTTGACCTTGTAGACGATGTGTACGTCGTCGACGATCACGGTCGGCTCGCCGAGTTCGACCGGCGCGCTGTCCGCCACGGCGTCGGCCGGCTCGGCCGACTTGTCCAGCGTCTGGGTGTCAGCCACGTCCGTACTGCTCCTCTGCCTTCCAGAAGTAGATGAAGCCCGCGGCCAGCGCGACGAACGCCCAGCCCGCGGCCACCGCCCACACGTGCGGGGGCAGCTTGTTGGCGTGGAAGCTCTTGATCATCGCGAACCGGACCAGGTCGATGTAGACCGCGGCCGGGTTGAGCCCGAGCAACTGGGCCACCATGTGGTTCATCTTCTTGAGCTGCGGGCCCAGGTTCCACATCACGCCGGACATGTACATCCAGGTACGCAGGATGAACGGCATCACCTGGGCGACGTCCGGGGTCTTCGCGGTGATCCGGGCCATCACGAGCGACAGGCCCGTGTTGAACATCGACTGCAGGACCAGCGCCGGGATCAGCAGCAGCCACGAGACGCCGGGCAGCTGGCCGAAGCACATGATGATGATCGCCAGCGCGGCCAGCGAGAACAGCAGCTGCTGGAGCTGCTGGAGGGCGAGCGAGACCGGCAGCGAGGCGCGCGGGAAGTGCAGCGCCCGCACCAGGCCGATGTTGCCGGTGATCGCGCGGGTGCCCGCCATGATCGAGTTGGCCGTGAAGGTCCAGATGAACACGCCCGTGACCAGCCACGGGATGTAGTCGGGCGTGCTGGACTTGTTGCCCATCAGGATGCCGAAGATGAAGTAGTACACCGCCGCGTTCAGGAGCGGCGTCATCAGCTGCCAGATCTGCCCCAGCTTCGCCTCGCTGTACTGGGCGGTCAGCTTGGCGGTGGCGAACGCGGTGATGAAGTGGCGCCGGGCCCACAGCTGCCGCACGTACTCGGGCAGCGAGGGGCGGGCACCGCTCACCTTCAGGCCGTACTTCTCGGCCAGCTCGGCCGGGCTGAGGGCCTGGTCGCCGGTGTACCGGGCGGACTGCGTCGGGATGGAGGCCGACGCGGCCGATGGTGCTGCGGTCTGGCGCGCAGCTTCGGTCTGGCTCACTACGGTCGCTTTCGCCGGGGGATCCCGGGAGGCTTCCCGGGGCGGGGGATCACTTGCGACGGAACGGGCCCGTATCGTCGCTACGGCGAGAGTAGGACGGCTCCACGTCGCAACGCAACCGTCTCGTCGCAACGCTATGCTCAAGGCATGACCAAGACGGACCCGGAGATCGCCGCGAACCGCCCGCAGTCACGCCGTGCCCCCGCGGGCGCCGCCGTGCTGCGTGAGGACGTGACGGACGCCATCCGGGCGGCCGTCTTCGAGGAACTCGCCGCGGTCGGCTTCGCCCGGATGTCCATCGAGGGCATCGCGCGCCGTGCGGGGGTCGGCAAGACGGCGGTCTACCGCCGGTGGAAGTCGAAGCTCAGTCTGGTCCTGGACCTCGTGTCGGCATTCGCCGAGCAGGGTCTCCCGGTGCCGCACACCGGCTCCCTCTACGGGGACATCCGGGCCCTGCTCGCGGTCGCCTCGCTCGCCCTGCGCCATCCGATCGCCTCGCAGGTCATCCCCGACCTGCTGGTCGAATCCGTACGCCACCCGGAGATCGCCGACGCGATCAAGGCCGCGCTGCTCGACGGGCAGCAGGGCGTTGCCGCGGTTGTCGTCCGCGAGGCGGTCGAGCGGGGCGAGCTGCCCGCCGGGGCGGACCCCGACCGGGCGCTCGACCTGATCGTGGGCCCGCTGTACTGGCGGCTCGTCGTCGTCAAGGGAGCGCTGCCGAAGGGCTACCTGGACGATCTGGCCAAGTCCGCGGTGGCGGCGCTCAAGGCTGTCGCCTAGCTTCAGAGGGGCTTCCGCGTCTTGTTCCGTCGGGTGCGGGCCGCCTTGGGCTGGTCGCGCAGTTCCCCGCGCCCCTGAGGGCGTGGTGCCGCGCCGGAGCCGGGAAGTCTGCGCAGGTCCTCGCCACGCCCCGAAAAGGGGCGCAGCGCTACCGCACACCTCAGCGGAAGATGCTCAGCGCCCCGCACTTAGCGCCGCATGGCAGCCGTCGTCGGGGCGAACTCCGTTCCCCTGACGCGCTGTTCGGGCACGTTCCGGGCCGCGGGGGTCGCCGCCGTGGCCTTCAGGAACACCCGCCGCACCACCCGCTCCGCCGCGTGCCCGTCGTCGTACGGGCAGAAGCGGGTGCGGAAGGCGGACCTCAGCTGGGCCGAGCGGGAGCCGCGCCAGTGGCCGGTGGTGAAGATGTCGATCAGCTCGTCCTCGGTGCGGGCGACCGCGCCCGGCGGGCGGGTCCGCAGGTCGAAGTAGGTGCCCCGGGCCGCCTCGTACGCCTCGCGGTCGTCGTCGAGGATCACGATCGGCCGGTCCAGGCCGGCGTAGTCGAACATCAGGGACGAGTAGTCCGTGACGAGCGCGTCCGAGACCAGGAAGAGCTCCTCGATGCTCGGGTACCCCGTGACGTCCAGGACGCGCGGCAGCGGCGTCCGGTTCAGCGGGGCCCGGTAGGAGAAGTGGGCGCGGGTCAGCAGGAAGAACTCCGGGCCGAGCGCGCGGCCGAACCGGTCCAGGTCGAGCGGAAGGTGCTGGCTGCGGCTGTAGTCGCGATGCGTCGGCGCGTACAGGACGACCGTCGACTGCCCCGGAATGCCGAGCAGTTCGCGCAGCCCGGCCGTGCCGGCGGGGGTGGCGCGGCGCAGCACGTCGTTGCGCGGGCTGCCGTATTCGAGCGTGGTGTACGCGGCCGGGAAGGCGCGCTCGCCGACGAGGGTGGCGTGCCGGTTGGCGGTCAGGGCGTAGTCCCACTTGTCGGCGTCGGCGAGAAGGCGGGTGGCGTCGGTGCCGCGTGAGGCTGCCGGACGGTCCGTCAGATCCAGGCCCACCGACTTGAGCGGCGTTCCGTGGTGGGTCTGGAGCAGGATCTGGCCGGGCCGCTTGACCAGGCGGTGGTCGAACTCGACGTTGTTCACCAGGTACTTGGCGCGGGCGAGCGCCGCGAAGTATCCGAAGCTCTCGGGGCGGATGCGGCGGGTGGCCGACGGCACCGTCGTGTCCTGCTCGGGCGTGGTGATCCAGGCGGTCCGCATGCCGGGGACGAGTTCGCGGACCTTGGCCTCGATGGCGGCCGGGTTGCACGTGTAGCCGCGGTTCCAGTACGCGCTGAACACCGCCAGGTCGTCGTGTACGGGGAGGCGGCGCTGGATGCGGTAGTGCAGCCGCAGGGCGGTCGTGCGGGCCGGGCGCACCACCGCCGCGGCGAATGCCCGGGCGCGGGCGCGCAGCGCGCGGATCCCCCGCAGCGCGCGGTGGGTGCGATACGTGGCGAAGCGGACCCCGGCGTAGCACAGCCCGGCGGCGCCCGGCGCGCGGTGGCGGCCGTAGTGGGCGCGGGCCAGGCGGAAGAACTCGGCGCGGGTGCGCGCGGACAGGCCGGGCGAGGTGAGCACGGTGGCGGAGGCGGCCGCGAGGTGGTCGGCCATCCGGCGCGCGAGCACCGGGCGCCAACTGCTGAGTGCCGGGCGGGAGTCGACGAAGTCGAAGACGCGGTCGTACTGCGGGAAGAGGTCGAAGTGGCGGCCGGGTGCGGGGTCCGTGCCGCGCCGTCTGCGGTGGTGTACGCAGACCCGCTCCAGGGTGCTGAGCGAACCCGCCGCGAGCAGGGCCGCGTACGACCAGAAGGTGTCCGTGTGCCGGCCGGGCGTGAAGGCGAGCCCCTCGCGCTCGGTGAACTCCCGCCGGTACGCCTTGTTCCAGGACGGGGACGGCTGCTTCAACAGGTCCGGGCGCTCGGTCAGTTGGAAGGGGGCGGGGCCCGACTCGGTGAGGTGCGGCGGAAGGTGGAGCCCCTCCGTCTCGCCCGACCAGTGCGTGCGGGCGTGGCCGAAGACCAGGACGTCGGGGTCGCCCGACGCCTTGAGCCGGTCGGCGATGTCGCGCAGGGCGTGCGGGGCCAGGGTGTCGTCGCCGTCGAGGAACAGGACGTACTCACCGGTGGCGCGGGCGAGCCCGGCGTTGCGGGCGGGGCCCGGCCCCTGGCCCGGGTCGGCAGGGTCCGGGGGCAGGTGGACGGCGACGACCCGGGGATCACGGGCGGCGAACTCGTCGATGATCTCGCCGCAGGAGTCGGGGGAGCCGGCGTCGACCGCGATCACTTCCAGGTCGAACGCCGGGCTCTCGTCACTCTCGTACGTCTGACTCAGTACCGATTCCAGACAGGGATGAAGATAGGCCTGGAGCTTGTACGCGGGCACGATGACGCTGAACCGGGGCAACGGACATCCTGGGGGCGTGAGAAGACACGGGCGGATGGCCCGTGAACGTCCGAAGGAGTGATCCGGTTACGCCGCTGGTGCCGTCCGGCGTATTCGCGCGATCATGCGCTTGACGTGGTGTCATGCGATCGCGCGGCCATGATCGTTCGATCGGGTGATCAAGTCCCTTGTGCGTACGCTCACTTCACCGCGCCGGCCATCACCCCCGACACGAACTGCCGCTGGAAGGCGAAGAAGACGGCGAGCGGGATGACCATGGAGACGAAGGCGCCCGGGGCGAGGACGTCGATGTTGTTGCCGAACTGGCGGACCTGCTGCTGCAGGGCCACCGTGATCGGCGGGTGCTTGGAGTCGGCGAAGATCAGCGCGACCAGCATGTCGTTCCAGACCCACAGGAACTGGAAGATGCCGAGCGAGGCGATCGCCGGGCCGCCGAGCGGCATCACGACCCGGGTGAAGAGCCGGATCTCGCCCGCGCCGTCCAGGCGGGCCGCTTCCAGCAGTTCCCTCGGGATCTCCGCGAAGAAGTTGCGAAGGAGGAAGATCGCGAAGGGCAGGCCGAAGGCGACGTGAAAGATGATCACGCCGACCGTCGTCTCGAAGATCCCGATCTGGCCGAAAAGCTTGGCGACCGGCACGAGGGCGACCTGCACCGGCACGACGAGCAGGCTCACCACGACCATGAACCACCAGTCGCGGCCCGGGAAGTCCATCCAGGCGAAGGCGTACCCGGCGAGCGAGCCGATGACGACGACCAGGACCGTGGCCGGGACGGTGATCGCGACCGTGGACAGCAGGGAGTCGGTGATCGTGCTGTTGTCCAGCAGGTTCGCGTAGTTGTGGAAGGTGAACTGGGACGGGTCGGTGAACGTCTTCCACCAGCCCGTCGAGGCGATGTCGGAGGGGCTGCGCACCGAGGAGAGCAGGAGCCCGACGGTCGGCATCAGCCAGAAGAGCCCGACCAGGATGAGGAACACGCGCAGCACGCCGCCGCCCGTACGCGACGCGATCCGCGCGGGCAGCGACTGCCGGGCCTTGACGATCCCTTCGACAGCGGTCATCGCCCGGCCTCCTTGCGCATACCCGGGGTAGTCATCGCCTGGCCTCCCTGCGCATGCGCCTGATGTTGCTGTGCTGTCCCGGGGGACGACCCCCGGACCCCCGGCAGGGGGCGGTCGCGACACGGCGGGTCCTCATCGCCTGGCCTCCCTGCGCATGCGCCTGATGTTGAAGAGCATCACCGGGATCACGAGGAGCAGCAGCAGGACCGCGATCGCGCTGCCTATGCCCAGGTCCGCCTCGGTGCCGAAGGAGGAGCGGTAGAGCTGGAGGGCGAGCACGTTCGCGTCGGCCTGGCTGGAGCCCGGCGCGATGATGAAGACCAGGTCGAAGATCTTCAGGACGTTGATCATCAGCGTGACCAGGACGACCGCGAGCACCGGCGCGAGCAGGGGGACGGTCACCCGGCGGAACACCTGCCACTCGTTCGCCCCGTCCACGCGGGCCGCTTCCAGGAGTTCGCGCGGCAGCCCGGCGAGCCCCGCCGCGATGAGCACCATCGCGAACCCGGCCCACATCCAGATGTACGAGCCGATGATGGCCGGGGTGACCAGCGCCGGACCGAGCCATTCGACGCCGTTGTACGGCTCGTGGAAGTTGCTTTCGGGGAGCCGGAGCAGGGCCCCGTCGGCCGAGGCGGGCAGCGTGAAGGTGCCGTCCGCGCCGGCGGTGGCCGAGGCGACGACCTTGCCGTCCTTCACCGCCTCGACCTTGATGCCCTTGAGGCCGAGCTCCTTGGTGTCGATGACGCCCGGACGGCCGCCGCCGCCCTTGGCGAAGTCGAGCCAGACCGTGCCGGTGACCTTGCCCGGGTCGGGCTTGGCGGGCTTGGCGGTCCCGGCCGACGTCGGCATCCTGTCGGCGGCCACCCCGACGAGGGGGAGCAGCGCGGGCTGCCCGACGTGCACCGCGTCCCGGGTGATGAACGTGCCGCCGCCCCCGTCCTTCAGCGGCGCGCTGGGCAGCGGATGCGCTTTGGGATAGCCGGCCGACTCGGTGAACGTGTCGTGCACGCCCACCACCACGGCGTTGGCGACCCCGCGCGCCGGGTCCTGCTCGTACACCAGGCGGAAGATGATGCCCGCGGCGAGCATGGAGATCGCCATCGGCATGAACACGATGAGCTTGAACGCCGTTCCCCAGCGCACCCGTTCGGTCAGTACGGCGAAGATCAGGCCGAGGGCGGTGGCGATCGTCGGGGCGCAGACGACCCAGATCGCGTTGTTCTTCACCGCGGTTCGGATGGTGTGGTCGGTGAACAGCGTCTTGTAGTTGTCGATTCCGGCGAACGAATGGCCGGACTGATCGAAGAACGATCGATAGATCGAGAATCCGATCGGATAGACCACGAGCGCACCGAGCAGCACGAGCGCGGGCAGCAGGAAGGCGGCCGCGATCCACTTGCGGGTGCCGGTGACGCTCTTGACGGTCCTGGGCGCGGGAGGTGTGGCGGGAGGCGGGGCGCCTCCCGCCGTGGCGGTCGTCATCGCCGGATCAGTTCTTGAACGCCGCGGCCGCGTCGGCCTCCAGCTTGGACTGGGTGCCCGCGATGTCGGACGGGTTCTTGAGGAAGTCCTGGAGGTCCTTCCACTCGCCCTTGCCGGGGGTGCCGCCGAAGGACTGCGGGGCCTGGTCCGACATGTCGAAGCGCACGTTGTCACCGGCCGCGATCAGCGACTTGGCGATGTCGCGCTGCACGTCGTTGGGGTACGCGCCGAAGTCCAGGGACTTGTTGGGCGAGACGAAGCCGCCGGCCTTCGCCCAGAGCTGCGCGGCGTCGGTGGACGCGAGCCACGTCAGCAGCGCCTGGGCGCCCTTGGTGTCCTTCAGGGCCACGGCCGCGTCGCCGCCCGTCACGACCGGAGCCTTGTCGCCCACGGCCGGGAACGGGAACGCCTTGGCGTCGGTGCCGATCTTGGCGTTGGTCTCCGCGATGTTGACGGAGGCGAAGTCGCCCTCGAAGACCATGCCGGCCTTGGGCTGGTCGCCACCGGTGAAGGTCTGCGTCACGGAGGCCGGGAACTCGGTCTGGAGCGCGCCGTTGGTGCCGCCCGCGATGAGGTTCGGCTTGCCGAAGAGCTGGGCGAGGGTGGTGAGCGCGTCCTTCACGGACGGGTCGGTCCACTTGATCGCGTGCTTGGCCAGCTGGTCGTACTTCTCGGGCCCGGCCTGGGAGAGATAGACGTTCTCGAACCAGTCGGTGAGCGTCCAGCCGTCCGCGCCACCGATGGACACCGGGGTCACGCCGGAGGCGGAGATGGTGTCGGCGGCGCCGAGGAAGTCCTTCCATGTCGCGGGGACCTTGACGCCCGCGTTCTCGAAGACCTTGGTGTTGTACCAGACCAGGGACTTGTTGGCGGCCTTGAAGTACACCCCGTACTGGGTGCCGTCGACCGAACCCAGGTTCTGCCACACCTTCGAATAGTTCGCGGCGAGCTGCGCCTTCGCCTCGGGCCCGGCGGGCTTGGCCCACTTCTTCGCCACGGCCTGCTGGATCGCGCCGACCTGGGGCAGCATCGCCACATCGGGCGGGCTGCCACCGGCGATCTTCGTGCCGAGGAAGTTGACGATGGGGTCCTGGGCGGGCACGAAGGTGACGGTGGCCCCGGTCCGCGCCTCGAACTCCTTGAGCACCTTCACGAAGTTGGCCTGCTCGGGCCCGGTCCACACGGCGGCGACCTCGATCTTCTCCCCGTTGAGCTTGGGGAGTTGGACCCCGCCGCCCGTGGACGCGGAGGTCGAGGCGCTGGCGGACGGCCCGCTCTTCTTGCCGTCGTCGCTGCTGCACGCGGCCGCGCCGAGCGCGAGACCGCTGATGGCGAGGGCGGATATGAGGGTGCGACCTGTCGTCGTGGTGCGTGTGGTGGTGCGGCCTGTACGAGTGCTGCGCATGCGTGCCCCGTCTCTCCCGTGCGCGTACGAACCGCCGCGCCCGGTGACGCAGGCGCCGCCGCTCTCGTCCCGTGCGACAGTCCTACGCCCGGTGTGGGGGCGCCGCAATACCGCCTTCGCTGTCCAGTTGATGATCGTGATGGGCTTGTGACGTTGGGCGTCGCGGGATGTCCCAACTGCCTCCCTTTGCAGCCGGGTTGATCCACTGGGGCCGCGGACGGCGGCCCCGCCGTCACGGCAGCGGCGGCACCGAGGGCGCGTTGACCAAGGACGCCGCGCGGTCGAGGGCGCTGGCCAACAGGGCGAGGTCCGTGGGGCCGTTGCCGAGCTCGCGGACCGGCCTTCGGGCCGGCGGGTCGCCCATCCGCTCCCACTCCAGGACCACGACGGTGGGCCGCTGCGTCGCGGTGCGCGGTATGCGCCCGGTGACCCGGCCGCCCTGGAACGGCACGGACACCCCGTCCGCCTGATGCAGCCGTCCCCGTCCCGGCGACGGCTCCTCCGGCGAGGGCGATGCGGGCGGCGGGTCCAGGACGACCCGGTGCCGGGCGCCGCGCGCGAGCTCCGTGTCGGCCGTGCGGTCGGGCCGGGCCGAGGCCGCCACGAGGTGCACCCCGAGCCGCTCGCCCTCGCGGGCCACCGCTTCCAGGGCCCGTACGACCGAACCCGCGGCCGGCCGCCCGGGACTGCCGAGCGCGGGCGCCACCAGCGCGTCCAGATCGTCGACCAGGACGACCAGGCGGGGCAGCGCGGGCCCCTCCT
Organism: Streptomyces sp. WM6378; assembly: GCF_001279695.1. Classification (GTDB taxonomy): domain Bacteria; phylum Actinomycetota; class Actinomycetes; order Streptomycetales; family Streptomycetaceae; genus Streptomyces. The sequence goes on along the minus strand of NZ_LGDD01000279.1, from coordinate 46,125 downwards.
CGGTGCGGCTGCGGGCCACCGGGCGCAGCCGCAGCGTGCTGCTGCCCGGCGGGTCGAGGTCGCCCCGGCTCTCCACAGCGGGCGCCTGCCGCTGCCCCACCAGGCGCCCGGCGACCTCGCGCTGGGTCTGCCACTGTGCGAAGCCGAGCCCGCCGAGCACCTCGGCCCGGCGCTTCAGCTCGGCCCCCAGTGCCTGCGCGAACTCCCGCATCCGTACGGGGTCGGAAGCGATCAAGTGGGTTGACACATGCGGGAGTTCGGTGCAGGGGCGAAGGCCCTCGCCGCGTTCGCCGCCCGCTCCGTCGACCAGGATCAGGGCGAGGCGGTCGGGCCGGGCGCCCGCGGCGAGCGAGGCGGCGACGGCCCGCAGCAGCTCGGTGCGGCCGCTGCCGGGCGGCCCTTCGACCAGGAGGTGGGGGCCGTCGGACGCGAGGTCCACGCCGACCGGGCCGCGCGGCCCGGTGCCGAGCACGACCGCCCCGTCCGGCGCCGACTCCCAACGGGCCATCAGGGACGCCGGGGTGGCCCGGGCAAGGCCCAACTCGTCGAGGAGCCGGGAGGATTGGGGCAGCGAGGAGGCGAGGCGCCCGGCCGAAGCCGCCGTGCCGTCGCCGGTCCGCAGCGGGGCGAGCGCGCGGGCGAACCGCTCGGCCCAGGCGCGCGACACCGCGTCCATCGTGGCCACCGTGCCGTGCCCGGCCGGCCGGCCGCCCGCGATGCGCAGCAGCCGCAGAGTGGTGGCCACATCACCGCTGAGCAGGGCGACCGCCCCGCATTCGCGGAACGCGAGCGAGGCCGCGCACGCCGTCTCGTACGTCGCCGCGACGGGGGATGCCGCCGATGCGGGCGGGGCGTCGGCGAGACAGAGCAGATGGATGCCGGCCGCGGCGCCGGCCGCGGCGAGGCGCGCGGTGGTCTCGCGCAGCGGGGCCGAACCCGGGTCGCCGTCGACGACGACCACCGTGAGCGGGCCCTCGTAGCGCGCGGCGGCCTCGGCCACCGCGCTCCGGTCCGCCGAGGCCCAGGCCGGGCCGAGCGGGCCCGCGTCGAGCCGTCTGACCAGCTCGGACGTGCGTGCCGTCGCCTGGTCGCGGTCGTAGGCGAGGAGCAGCCGGCAGTCCTGGCCGTGCGCGGGGCGGACCTGGGGGAGCCAGCCCAGCCAGTCCCACTCGGCGGTCCGCGCCTGGAGGGGACGCGCCCGGTCCGTACTGATGAGGACGATCTCCAGGGTGGTCGGCGCGTGCAGCGCGGCCAGCTGGGCGATCGCCGAGCGGGCCAGTCCCGCGAGCCGCTCGCGGGGCCCCGCGAGCCCGAGCGAGCCCGCCTCGCGCAGCCCCACCGTGACCGGCACGGCCGCCAGCTCGCCCCGGTCCGTGGTGCCGACCCGGACGGCGAGCGCCTCGGGATGGCCCGGCTCGCGCTCCCAGAGCCGGGGGCCGGGGCCGAGCGCGGTCAGGAGCAGCGCGGCCGGGTCGGGCCAGCTCTCGGGCGCGGGCTCGGCCGGGGGGCGCTGCGGCTCCGCGGGTGCTTCCTCGGGCGCCGCCTCGCCGCGCCCGCCGGTCAGCCGCCGGGCCCAGGCCCCTATCCCGCCGCGCCTTCGGCCGCCGTCGGCCGCGTCCGCTCGGGCGTGCTCGGCCTCGTCCGGCCCGGGCAGGCCTTCGGGGAGCCGGGTGCCGCGCATCGGCGTGCCCTGCCGCCTGCTCGGCGGCGCCGCCTCCCGGTGGTCGTCGCGGCCGTCGTGCCCGTACCCGGAGGGCGCCCCCAGCGCGTCGAACCCGCCGCCGTGCGCCTCCTCGCGCCCGCCGGGCGTACTGAGAGGGGAAGCGGAGTGCCCGAAGGCGTAGGCCGTATCGCCCGACGGAGGGCTCAACTGCGGGGCGGGACCGGCCTGTTCGGCGCCTGTCGTGCGGGGGGTGACCCGGAGGTGGCCGTCGCCGTCCGGGACGGTGGCGAGGGAGGGCTCCGCCTCGGGGCCGCCGGGGGAGAGCCGCAGGGCGGACTCGCCGACCCGCAGCAGCGCGCCGGGCGCGAGCCGGACCGGCCGGGCGCCGATCTCCCGGCCGTCGAGGCGGGTGCCGTTCGTGGAGTTCAGGTCGGCGACGCTCACCCGGCCGTCCTCGCCGACCGTCACCTCGCAGTGCTGGCGCGAGACGTCAGGATCGTCCAGCGGGACGTCCGACTCGGTGGCGCGGCCGATGCCGATGCGGCCGCCGTGCAGCAGGTGGACGCCGCCCGCGTCCGGACCCGCCACCACGTGCAGCCGGGCCGGGGCCGGGCCGTCGTGGGCCGGCTCGTCCTCGGCGGGGGAGGCGAGGGAGAGCACCGCTCCGTCCACCAGGGGTGGCTCACCCAGGATGCGGCGCTGGGCGTCGAGCCGCTCGCGGCCCGCGTACAGCACCACGGAAGCGCCCGAGACCTCCGCGCCCGAGGCGGCCGAGGCCAGGCCGGATGCGACGGCCGCGAGTGCCGTCCCCGCCGGGGCGGTGACGAGCACGTCGCAGGCGCGCGCCGCAGCGTGGCCGCTGCGCGGCGCGAGGACGGTCAGCCGGATCTGCATCGCCTCGGCGGTCCCTTCTGCGCGGGGTGCCAAGGAGGAGGAACAGCCCTGTGATTCCCCCCACCCGGCACACAATTCGTGCTGAGGGCATCCTCGCACCTGCCACTGACAACACGCCCGTCGCCCACCTTTAATTGATCTTGATTGGTCGGCTCGGGACGCAAATGTGGACGGAAAAGTGGCTGGTTGCGACCGAGTGGGGCATTTCGAAGAGGTGCCGGGCACGGTCGTTCGGCAACCTTCTGTGCGAAGGCCGCGTCTTCCATGAGAACCATGAGAAGACGGTGAACAAGCTGGTGGCGCCGACCCCACGACCCGTCGGCACGATCGGGAGCGGCACTAGAGTGGGCCGGAAACCCACACAGCAATGGACGCGAGCAGCAGGGAGCGCATGACGTGCGGCCGGTAGGCAGCAAGTACCTGCTCGAGGAGCCGCTCGGACGCGGCGCCACGGGCACCGTCTGGCGAGCCCGCCAGCGGGAGACCGCGGGCTCCGAGGCGTCCGTGGCGGGCCAGCCGGGCGAGACGGTGGCGATCAAGGTCCTCAAGGAGGAGCTCGCCAACGACGCGGACGTGGTGATGCGCTTCCTGCGCGAACGCTCCGTGCTCCTGAGGCTGCGCCACGACAACATCGTGCGCACCCGCGACCTGGTCGTCGAGGGCGATCTGCTCGCTCTGGTCATGGACCTGATCGACGGTCCGGACCTGCACCGCTACATCCGCGAGAACGGCCCGCTCACCCCGGTCGCCGCGTCCCTGCTCACCGCCCAGATCGCCGACGCGCTCGCCGCGAGCCACGCCGACGGCGTCGTCCACCGTGACCTGAAGCCCGCCAACGTCCTCCTGGACGAGCGCGACGGCGCGATGCACCCGATGCTGACCGACTTCGGCATCGCGCGCCTGGCGGACTCCCCGGGCCTGACCCGTACGCACGAGTTCGTGGGCACGCCCGCCTATGTCGCGCCGGAGTCCGCCGAGGGCCGCCCGCAGACCTCCGCCGTCGACATCTACGGCGCCGGAATCCTGCTGTACGAGCTGGTCACGGGCCGGCCTCCGTTCGCGGGCGGCACCGCGCTCGAAGTCCTGCACCGCCACCTGAGCGAGGAGCCGCGCCGGCCGACCACCGTCCCGGCCCCGCTGTGGACGGTCATCGAGCGCTGCCTCAGCAAGGACCCGGACCGCCGGCCCAGCGCCGAGAACCTGGCGCGCGGGCTGCGCGTCGTCGCCTCCGGCATCGGCGTCCACTCCACCCCGGCCCAGGTCGAGGCGGCCGACGGCGTGGGCGCGCTGCTCGCGCCCGACCCGGCGCCGGCCCCGGTGCCGGAGGCCCCGGGCGCGGCCGACCCGACCCAGGTCCTGCCGAGCAACGCGGCCTCGTACGACCCGGCCGCGCGCACCTCGGTGCTGCCGCAGACGGGCCAGGCCCAGCACGCCGACCCGACGGCCGTCATGCCGCCGGTCCCGCAGGGCCAGCCGCAGCCGCAGGAGCCGCACCCCTGGCAGTCCCAGCTCCAGGCGGCGCGCGACCGCAACGAGCAGACCCAGGTCGGCTACCTGCCGCCCGAGCAGGACCCGCTGCGTCGCCGCCCGCACCGCCAGCAGCAGGCCCCGCAGGGCTACGGCCAGCAGGGCCAGCAGCCGCCCCAGGGCTACGCCCAGCAGCGCCCGCCGCAGGGCCGGCCGCCCCAGCGCCAGCAGTACGCCCCGCCGCCGCAGCCGTACCAGCAGCAACCGCAGCCCTACCAGCAGCAGTACGCGCCGCAGCGCCAGCAGTACGCGCCTCCGCAGCCCCCGCCGCAGCAGCCGCAGGCCCCCGCGCGTGAGCCGCGGGAGCCCCGCGAGCCGCGCCGGCGCAGCCCGAACCGGATGCGGATCCCGGGTCTCGGCTGCCTCAAGGGCTGCCTGTTCACGTTCCTGCTGCTGTTCGTCGCGGGCTGGCTGATCTGGGAGCTCACCCCGCTCCAGGACTGGGTCGCCCAGGGCAAGAGCTACTGGCAGGCCATCGGTGACGGGATTTCGACGGTATCCGGCTGGATCAAGAGCATCGGCGGCTCCGGAAAGCAGTGAGCAAAGGGCTCCGCCCCGTCGGTCCGGGACGCGACTTCGTGGATTTGTCGACTTCCAGAGGGTGATTTCGGCGCCAGAAGTGAAGGTTGGCGTCCCGGCCGCGTAGCCTCAGCGTGCACAGCCAGCCGCTGAGGGAGCAGTCTTGGCACGGAATATCGGCAGCCGGTACACCGCCCACCAGATCCTGGGCCGCGGCAGCGCCGGCACGGTGTGGCTCGGCGAAGGGCCCGGTGGCCCGGTCGCCATCAAGCTGCTGCGCGAGGACCTGGCCGCCGATCAGGAGCTGGTCGGCCGCTTCGTGCAGGAGCGCACCGCGCTGCTCGGCCTCGACCACCCCAACGTGGTCGGCGTGCGCGACCTGGTGGTGGACGGCAACGACCTCGCTCTGGTCATGGACCTGATCCGCGGCACCGACGTGCGCACCCGCCTGGACCGCGAGCGCCGGCTCGCCCCCGAGGCGGCCGTGGCCATCGCGGCCGACGTCGCCGACGGCCTCGCCGCCGCCCACGCGGCCGGCGTGGTGCACCGGGACGTCAAGCCCGAGAACATCCTCCTGGACATGCAGGGCCCGCTCGGCCCCGGCGGCGCCCACCCCGCCCTCCTCACCGACTTCGGCGTCGCCAAGCTCATCGACACCCCGCGCCGCACCAAGGCGACGCGGATCATCGGCACCCCGGACTACCTGGCCCCCGAGATCGTCGAGGGCCTCCCGCCGCGCGCCGCCGTCGACATCTACGCGCTCGCGACGGTCCTGTACGAGCTGCTCGCGGGCTTCACCCCGTTCGGCGGCGGCCACCCCGGCGCCGTACTGCGCCGCCACGTGACCGAGACGGTCGTCCCGCTTCCCGGCATCCCCGACGAGCTGTGGCAGCTGATCGTCCAGTGCCTGGCCAAGGCCCCGGCATCCCGCCTTCGCGCCTCCGAGCTCTCGGTCCGGCTGCGCGAACTGCTCCCCCTGGTCGCGGGCATGCCCCCGCTCGACGTGGACGAGCCGGACGCCGAGGGCGCCGAGGACGAGGAGGCGTACGAGGACCCGTACCCGACCGTCCCCACCACCCCGCGCCGCGGCGCGGTCCCGCTCGTGCCCGGGGCGCAGCACGACTCCGCCAACCGGGACACCCACACCAGCATGCGCGTCCCCGGCCCCGACGAGCTGGCCGGCGGCCCGCTCGGCACCGCCCGCGCGCCCCGCTCCTCGGGCGCCCCGCGTCCCGGCTCGGCCCGCCACCGCGCCGACCAGGTCCGCAAGCGCCGCCTCGTCCTGACCACGGCCGCGGTCGCGCTCGCGGCGGCGGTCGGCGTCGGCGGCTGGCTGGCCCTGAGCGACGACTCCGGCAAGCAGCCGCCACCGCAGGACACCAAGAACTCGGCGCCCGTCGTCCCCTAGACCAGGGATGATCAAGCCGCCCGGGGAACGCCGGAGCGCGCAGCCGTTACGCTGGACCCGTGGCAGTCGTCGATGTATCCGAAGAGCTGAAGTCCCTCTCCTCGACCATGGGGTCGATCGAGGCCGTCCTGGACCTCGACACGATGAGGGCAGATATTGCTGCGCTCGAAGAGCAGGCGGCCGCCCCGTCCCTCTGGGACGACCCGGAGGCGGCGCAGAAGATCACCAGCAAGCTTTCGCACCTCCAGGCGGAGCTGCGCAAGACCGAGGCCCTGCGCGGCCGGATCGACGACCTCGGGGTGCTCTTCGAGCTCGCCGAGGAGATGGACGACCCGGACACCCGCACCGAGGCCGAGGCCGAGCTGGAGTCCGTGCGCAAGGCGCTGGACGAGATGGAGGTCCGTACCCTCCTGTCCGGCGAGTACGACTCCCGCGAGGCGCTGGTCAACATCCGCGCCGAGGCCGGCGGCGTCGACGCCTCCGACTTCGCCGAGCGCCTCCAGCGCATGTACCTGCGCTGGGCCGAGCGCCACGGCTACAAGACCGAGGTGTACGAGACCTCGTACGCGGAAGAGGCCGGCATCAAGTCGACCACCTTCGTCGTCAGCGCGCCCTACGCCTACGGCACGCTCTCCGTGGAGCAGGGCACGCACCGCCTGGTCCGCATCTCGCCCTTCGACAACCAGGGCCGCCGCCAGACGTCCTTCGCGGGCGTCGAGGTGCTGCCGGTCGTCGAGCAGTCCGACCACGTCGAGATCGACGAGTCCGAGCTGCGCATCGACGTGTACCGCGCGTCGGGCCCCGGCGGCCAGGGCGTCAACACCACGGACTCCGCGGTCCGCATCACGCACGTCCCGACCGGCATCGTGGTCTCCTGCCAGAACGAGCGCTCGCAGATCCAGAACAAGGCGAGCGCCATGAACGTCCTGCAGGCCAAGCTCCTTGAGCGCCGCCGCCAGGAGGAGCAGGCGCTGATGGACTCGCTCAAGGGCGACGGCGGCAACTCCTGGGGCAACCAGATGCGTTCGTACGTCCTGCACCCGTACCAGATGGTCAAGGACCTCCGCACGGAGTTCGAGGTCGGCAACCCGCAGGCGGTCCTCGACGGCGAGATCGACGGCTTCCTCGAAGCGGGCATCCGCTGGCGCAAGCAGCAGGAGAAGTAAGCCAGTTACCGACGTGCGTTGAGCACACGACGACGCCGGGCCCCGAAAAGGGACCCGGCGTCTTCTGTTGTGGTGGTTACGTGTGCCGGTGGTGGCCGTTCCGCAGGGGAGCGGGGCGAGAGCGCGTCCGGGGGCTGAATTCGCTGGCGCAAGCGGGAATTGGGCGACTCGGCGCTTTGTCGACATCCGAACTCTCTTGTGAAGGGCGTCAGTTCCGGCCTTCTGTCACAGTCGTATTCCCGTACGCCCGGCAAGTAGGGCGATTTCGGGCATTGCGTGCGCAACGACCTTGACGTCATCTTTAAAACTGGCAAAGCTAACGCGCGGCATGCGTATTTCTGGGGCGTGTGTGACGGGGGAGGGGCCCAATTCGCTCTCCCCGGCGTTGCCGCCCCGGGCGCTGCTCCACGACGAGACAGCTACTGGGGGTAGCAGGCAGATGACCAAGAACACGCGGGTCCGCGTCGCGCGGATAGCAGCCGGTGCGGTGATTGCCGCCGGCGCGTCCCTGACCGCCGCGGGGGCGGCCCAGGCCGTCGGCTTCGACTCCAACGACGGCAAGGCCAAGAGCACCTACGACGAGCCCTGCATCCCGGGTACGCCGCTGTGCGACACCACGGGCGGCCAGACGACCGGTTCGACCACCGACGGTTCGACCGGTTCCACGACCTCCGAGGGCACGACCGGTTCGACCACCTCTTCGGGTACGACCGGTTCCACCACCTCCGAGGGCACCACGGGGTCGACGACCTCGGGCACCTCGGGCACCACGGGCACTACGGGGTCCACGACCTCGGGCACCACGGGCACTACGGGGTCCACGACCTCGGGCACCACGGGCACCACGGGGTCGACGACCTCGGGCACCACCGGCACCACGGGCTCCACCACGTCGGGCAGCACGGGGTCGACGACTTCGGGCAGCACCGGTTCCACCACCTCCGGTACCTCGGGCAGCACCGGTTCGACCGGTTCCACCGGTTCGACGGGCTCCACGGGCAGCACCGGTTCCACGGGCTCGACCGGTTCCACCGGCAGCACGGGCTCCACCGGTTCGACGGGTTCGACCGGCAGCACCGGTTCCACCATCTCCGGTACCTCGGGCAGCACCGGTTCCACCGGTTCGACGGGCTCCACGGGCAGCACCGGTTCCACGGGCTCGACCGGTTCCACCGGCACCACGGGCTCCACCGGCACCACGGGCTCCACCGGCAACACCGGCACCAACCCCGACACCGTCGGGTCGCAGCCGGTCGAGCAGGGCAAGCAGAAGGAGGAGCTCGCCGCCACCGGTGCGGGCGGGACCACCTTCCTGCTGGTCGGCGCCGCGACCATGATCGCGGGTGGCATCGGCTTCCGCTTCATGCCGCGCCTCGCGGGCGGCCGTAACGTTGCGTAAGCGCTAGCTGACGCACAAGAGGGCCCCGGGTGCCATCAAGCACCCGGGGCCCTCTTCGCGTACGGACCGGCGGATCAGACGGTCTGGTGGGCCAGCAGGGCAAAGGCCCCTATCAGGACGATCAGCAGGGTCACCAGCGCCGCGGGGCTCAGGGCCCCCCACTGGCTCTCCTGCTGCAGGCGCTCCCGGTTCGCCCGGCAGACGCGGCAGCGGCCCTCGCTCACGGGCGCCGCGCAGTTGGCGCACACCAATCGGTCATAGGTCATGCGCTCTCCTCCTCCCGCGCGGCGGAGCCGGCGCATACAGCTGTCAAACCGCTATCTCTCCGCTCAACGCTCAGGGAAACGCAACCGTTCCCCCTACCACTGTGCCAGCTCCCGCGCGTTTCGGCGCGCCCCGCCTGATTCATCCCGGTCCCGCCCCCGTAACCCGAGGGACATAAGGTGCATCCCCGGACGCGGCCTGCGCGGGCTCCTTCCGTTCGCGTAAGGTCACGCACACCTATACCCCCGGCCGACCGTGGTGCACCCGTGATCCGATTCGACAATGTCTCCAAGACCTATCCCAAGCAGAACCGACCAGCCCTGCGGGAAGTCTCCCTCGACATCGAGAAGGGGGAGTTCGTCTTCCTCGTCGGCTCCTCCGGTTCCGGGAAGTCGACCTTCCTGAGACTCGTCCTGCGCGAAGAGCGCGCCAGCCACGGGCAGGTCCACGTGCTCGGCAAGGATCTGGCCCGGCTCTCCAACTGGAAGGTGCCGCACATGCGGCGCCAACTGGGCACCGTCTTCCAGGACTTCCGGCTGCTCCCCAACAAGACCGTCGCGGAGAACGTCGCGTTCGCCCAGGAGGTCATCGGAAAGCCGCGCGGCGAGATCCGCAAGGCCGTGCCGCAGGTGCTCGACCTCGTCGGGCTCGGCGGCAAGGAGGACCGCAGGCCCGGTGAGCTCTCCGGCGGTGAGCAGCAGCGCGTGGCCATCGCCCGCGCCTTCGTGAACCGGCCCATGCTGCTCATCGCGGACGAGCCGACCGGCAACCTCGACCCGCAGACCTCCGTCGGCATCATGAAGCTGCTCGACCGGATCAACCGGACCGGCACCACCGTAATCATGGCGACCCACGACCAGAACATCGTCGACCAGATGCGCAAGCGCGTCATCGAGCTGGAGTCCGGCCGTCTCGTACGAGACCAGGCGCGCGGCGTCTACGGCTACCAGCACTGAGCGCCGTAGAGCACTCGTCGAGCACTGAAAGGCTGAAATCGTCGCCATGCGCGCTCAGTTCGTTCTCTCGGAGATCGGGGTAGGTCTCCGCCGCAACCTGACCATGACGATCGCCGTCGTCGTCTCCGTCGCCCTCTCGCTGGCCCTGTTCGGCGGTTCGCTGCTGATGCGGGACCAGGTCAACAACATGAAGGGCTACTGGTACGACAAGGTCAACGTCTCCATCTTCCTCTGCAACAAAGCCGACGCCGAGAGCGTCGCCAAGTGCGCCAAGGGCGCGGTGACCGCCCAGCAGAAGAAGGACATCGAGGCCGACCTCAAGAAGCTGGACGTCGTCCAGACGGTGTCGTACGAGTCGGCCGACGAGGCGTTCAAGCACTACAAGGAGCAGTTCGGCAGCTCCCCGATGGCAGGTTCCATCACCCCGGACCAGATGCAGGAGTCGTTCCGGGTCAAGCTCAAGGACCCGGAGAAGTTCGCCGTGGTCGCCACCGCCTTCGCCGGCCGCGACGGCGTCCAGTCCGTGCAGGACCAGAAGGGCATCCTGGAGAACCTCTTCGGGCTGCTCAACGGCATGAACGTGGCGGCGATGCTGGTCATGTTCGTGATGCTGATCGTCGCGCTGATGCTGATCGTCAACACCGTGCGCGTCTCGGCCTTCAGCAGGCGGCGCGAAACGGGGATCATGCGCCTGGTCGGCGCCTCCAGCTTCTACATCCAGGCGCCGTTCATCATGGAGGCCGCCTTCGCCGGGCTGATGGGCGGCGTGGCCGCCGCGGGCTTCCTGGTCGTCGGCCGCTACTTCATGATCGACCACGGGCTCGACCTGGCGCACAAGCTGAACCTCATCAACTTCATCGGCTGGGACGCGGTGTTGGCCAAGCTGCCTCTGGTGCTCGCGGCGAGCGTCCTGATGCCCGCGCTCGCGGCCTTCTTCGCGCTGCGCAAGTACCTCAAGGTCTGAGCCCTGTCCGAACCCCGCGTGTGACATGCGCCCCGGGCGCCGTAGGAGCAACAGCCCCTACGGCGCCCGACGTTTGTCCTAGACTCGGCGCCATGTCGGGCCCGGAGCTCTGTCCCAGGCCCCGCGGCGTGCGCCGCGGGGCGGCTCTGGCATTGGTCTTCGCGAGCGTCCTGGTGACGGCGGCAGCCACCAACTGCCTGCCGCGTGTCGAGCAGAGACCACCCGCATTGGCGGCCGGGACCGCGGCGGCCCCGCTCGACCCGCGCGCGGGACACACCACCCGCAGGGGCGACCGCACCGCCGAGGACGTGACCCGGGCGGCCGCCGAGGCGCAGGCCGACGGCAAGTCCGCCACCCGCGCCGCCGAGGAGGCCGTGGGCCGCAGCGGGGACCGCTGGGGAGCGGTGTACGACAAGGACCAGTACGCGCAGTACACGGACGCCCTCGACGGCCGCTACACCGGCGTCGGCCTCTGGGTCGTGCGCACCGCCGACGGCCGTATCCAGGTGACCCGGGTGCAGACCGGCGGCCCCGCCGCCCGCGCCGGCGTCCAACCCGGCGATTTCCTGCGCAGCATCGACCACTGGTCCGCCGACGGGCAGCCCGTCACCGAGGCCGTCTCGCGGCTCCGCGGCGACGCGGCGGGCAGCAAGGTCGTCGTCGGCCTCCAGCGCGGCTCGCGCAGCTGGCAGCAGACGCTGGACCGGGCGGTCCTCGACACCCAGGACGTGGCCGTCGAAAAGCTCTCCGCCAAGGTCGTCATGATCAAGGTGACGGCCTTCACCAAGGGGTCGGGCGAGCGGGTCGGCGCCGCGGTGCGCCAGGCCCCCAAGGACGCCGGGATCCTGCTCGACCTGCGGGGCAACAGCGGCGGCTTGGTCGGCGAGGCCGTCACCGCCGCCTCCGCCTTCCTCGACGGCGGCCTGGTCGCCACGTACGACGTGCACGGCAAGCAGCAGGCCCTGTACGCGGCCGGCGACGGGGACGGCGCGAGACCCCTGGTCGTGCTGATCGACGGCGGCACCATGAGCGCGGCCGAACTCCTCACCGGCGCACTCCAGGACCGCGGCCGCGCGGTCACCGTCGGCTCGCGCACCTTCGGCAAGGGGTCGGTCCAGATGCCGACCGGCCTCGCGGGCGGCTCGGTCGCCGAGCTGACCGTCGGCCACTACCGCACGCCCTCGGGCCACGGCCTCGACGGCAAGGGCATCACCCCCGACCTTCCGGTCACCGACCGCCCCCTCGAACACGCGGAGACCGTCCTGAGCGGTCTGGGCGGCACGTCTTAAACCTGTTGCGCCAGGGTGCGAAAATGGCTGCACTATGGCTAAGAACACGGGCAAGGACAAAGAGAAGGACAGCAAGCGCAAGCTGGTCGCGCAGAACAAGAAGGCACGGCACGACTACCTCATCATCGACACCTACGAGTGCGGTCTCGTGCTCACCGGCACCGAGGTGAAGTCGCTGCGCCAGGGCCGCGCCTCGCTGGTCGACGGGTTCGTCCAGATCGACGGCGGCGAGGCCTGGCTGCACAACGTGCACGTGCCGGAGTACGCGCAGGGCACCTGGACCAACCACAGCGCGCGGCGCAAGCGGAAGCTGCTCCTGCACCGGGTCGAGATCGACAAGCTGGAGTCGAAGTCGGGGGAGTCGGGCCACACGATCGTGCCCCTCGCCCTGTACTTCAAGGACGGCCGGGCCAAGATCGAGATCGCGCTGGCCAAGGGCAAGAAGGAGTACGACAAGCGGCAGACGCTGCGCGAGAAGCAGGACCGGCGCGAGACGGACCGGGCCATCTCGGCGGTCAAGCGCAAGGAGCGGGCGAGCCTGCGCTAGACCCGCGCCGGGGCCCGCGCGGAATAGGCTGGCACCCTCGGGCGTTGGTCACGTACGATGGCATCAGTCCCTCACCGCAGGGGCGCCTTTTGAAAACACCACATGGGGATGATCGGTTTCGACAGCGGATGTCGAAGCAGGGGAAGCGTGTCGAGGAAGCGGCAATGATCTCGTAAACCATATGTCGCAAACAATAATCGCCAACACCAAGCGCGATTCCTTCGCCCTCGCTGCCTAAGTAGCGACTTGCGAAGTGTCAGCCCGGGGCTGTTCCCGACCCGGATCCTGGCATCAGCTAGGGAACTAAACTTCTAGACCCGGTCACGGGGTTTAGAAGGAAATCAAACAGTGGCTGGGCCCGTCGGCGACTTGTTCGCGTGATTGCCGGGGCCGAGAAAATCGCAGCGAACTGCACACGGAGAAGCCCTGTTTTTGCACCGTTGGACGCGGGTTCGATTCCCGCCATCTCCACAATTCCCATGTAGGCGAGGGCCCCGCTGTTTCGACAGCGGGGCCTTTGTCGTGTCCGGGGCCGGGTCAGGCGACCGGCTGGCCGGTCAGCATGCCGAGGAGCTGGTCCATCTCGTTGCGCCACAGGCGGTGCACGTTCATGCGGGTCGGCTTCGGCTGCCCCGGCAGCTGGCAGCGGAACGAGCTCCACAGGGTGTTCCGCCGTACGTCGCTGATCATCCGCATCGCCTCGGCCGGCGGGATCGCGGTGACGATCTCCTGCGGCCGGTTGTTCCAGCGGCTGGCCCGGTGCAGGAGCACGGCCTGCTGGGTCACGGTGATGAAGTAGTAGGTCAGGAAGCACTGGCCTATGAGGCCGAGCATGCTCATCAGCCAGACGCTGGGGCCCGCCACCGCCTGGATCATGACGAGCGGGCGGTCCTGCGGGTTGGCCTGCGCGATCGCCTCGGCGACCTGCTGCTGGATGGTCGACTTCTTCATGGCCATGGGGATGGGCCTTCCTGATACGTGGTCATGCTCAAGCGGAGGGGGACGTCCCGCTTACCGGCGGGGCGGTGCAGCGTACCGTCCGGATCCGGCCACGCTCACCACCAGGGCGACGGCCGCCGCGCAGACCGGGACCAAGTAGCCCATGTCCGCGCCCGCTTGCTCGATGACCTGGCCGCCGGTGGCCGAGCCCACCGCGATGCCGCCGAGGATCGCGGTGACGGCGAGGGTCATGCCCTCGTTCAACTGGCCCTCGGGGGTGCGGCGCTGGACCAGCGTCATGCCGGTGACCATGGTGGGCGCGGTGGCGGCGCCCGCGCACAACAGGGCCGCCGCGAGCGCCGCGAGCGAGCCGCCGGTCCGCGCCGTGAGCAGCGGCAGACACATCAGTACCGTCATGGCCCCGACGCAGCCGACGAGCCGCCCGGACATGTCCCGGGCCGGGCGCACTGTCCCGTACAGGAGTCCGGCGACGCACGATCCGGCCGCCTGGAGGGCGAGCACCCCGCCCGCCGCTGAGGGGTGGCCCAGCCCGTCGGCGTACGCGATGGTGACGACCTCCAGGGAGCCGAACACCACGCCGGTGGCGAGGAAGACCGCGAGCAGCGGGGCGAACCCCCTTGCCCTCAAGGGGGATTTGGCGGCAGGCGTACGGGGTGCGGCGGGCGGCTCGGTCGCGCGCTGGGCGGTGAAGAGCAGCATGCCCGTCATCAGCAGGACCGTGCCGACCAGCGTGCCGGCCTCGGGGAACAGTGCCGAGCAGAGGAAGGCCGCGGCGACCGGGCCGAGCATGAAGCAGAGCTCGTCGGCGGCCTGCTCCAAGGAGTTGGCGGTGTGCAGGGCGGCCGGATCATCGCGGTGCAGGTGGGCCCAGCGGGCGCGGGACATGCCGCCGGTGTTGGGGGTGGTGGCGGTCGCGGCGTACGCGGCGAACAGGGTCCAGTCCGGGGCGCCGAAGTGCACGCAAAGGAGCAGGACCAGCGAGCCGCAGACCGCAACTGCCGTTGCCGGTAGGGCAATTCGGGCCTGGCCGTGCCGGTCGACGAGCCGGGCCGTCCACGGGGCGACGAGCGCGGTCGCGGCGAGGCCGGTGGCGGTGACGGCGCCTGCGAGGGCGTACGAGCCGCGCGCGCCCGCGATCATGATCACGGCGCTGACGCTGAACATGCCCATGGGGAGCCGGGCGACGAGGTTGCCGAGCGTGAAGGCACGGGCGCCAGGGGTGCGGAAGAGGCGTATGTACGGGTTCGGGCGGCGGGCGAGCGGGGTCGTTTGCGGCATGCCCCGATCCTTGCGGCGCCCTGGTGATGGGGTCCAACACCTGATCAGGGCCCATTCACGCACCCTTGTTGTCAACGCCCTTGATGTTGTTGACTTCCCCCTCGTGCCCCACGACCTGGACCCGCGGCTCCTTCGCTCGTTCGCCGCCGTCGCCGACGAACTGCACTTCACCCGCGCCGCCGCCCGTCTGTTCGTCGCCCAGCAGGCGCTGAGCCGCGATGTCCGGCGCCTGGAGCGGGAGTTGGGCGCCGAGCTCTTCGTGCGGACCACCCGGGCCGTCGCACTCACGGCGGACGGGGCGCGGCTGCTGCCGTACGCCCGCAAGGTGCTCGCCGCCCACGACGAGCTGCGTGCCGCGTGGGCGGGCGCAGGGTCCGCGCGGCCGCTGCTCGTGGACGTTTCGGCGCCCGTCGGCACCGGGGCGCGGGTGCTCGCCGAGGCCCGCGAACAGGCGCCCGGCGTCGAGTTCGTGGCCCGGTTCATCAGCGGGCTCACCGGCGCGGCCGCCGAGATCCTGGCCGGGCGGCTCGACGTGTCCTTCGGCCGGGCGGCCGGGCTCGACCCGGCGGTGCTCGCGGGGCTCGGCCACCAGCCGGTGCGCTACGAGCGGATGGCGGTGCTGCTCGATCGGGAGCACCGGCTCGCGGGGCTTGCCGAGGTGCCGTTGGACGCGCTGGCCGGCGAGACGCTGTACGCGGCGGCCGGAAATCCGGCCACCGCCGAGTGGACCGACCTGGCGGACCGGCTCTTCGCGGGGCGTGGCATCGAGATGGCGGCGCCGTTCCCGGAGATCGCGGGGGAGGAGGAGTTCGTCCGGGTGGTGCGCAAGCAGGGCTGGTCGGTCCTGGCCAGCACCGAGTTCATGGACGTGCCCGGCATGGTCGTGCGCCCGCTGACCGGACCCGTACCGCTGGCGCCGGTGTCGTTGGTGTGGCGCAAGGGGCTCTCACATCCCGGCGTGGACGTACTGCGGCGGGTCGCCAACGAAGCCTCGGCGGCGCGCGGCTGGCTGGAGAAGCCCGCCGAGAGCTGGCTGCCGGAGCCCGACATGTCCCTGATGGCGGCTGATGCCCCGCATGTGGCCCGCCGAAGGCGAACATCGCGCGATACGTGAATACATGTCCACAGCCACGTGCGCTACATTCATCGCCCGGGTGCGGCGGGATATGGGGGCGCTCGGAACGGGTGGGGTTTCCCCGTTCCGGATGGTGGCGCCCGGGAGTCGTGCGCGCAACCCGCGAAACACATTTCAGGGAGTGCGTACGAACATGGACAGTCGGATATCCAACGGGCCGGGCGGACAGCCCCGCCCCGGCCACCCGGTGGGTGACCAGCCGCCGCGCGACCAGACGATGCAACTCGGCGTGTTCGCCGAGGAGTTGACCACGCCCACGCGGCGGCTGACCAAGCCCGATCCGCGGTTGGTCAAGCCTGAACCGAAGGCGGTCAGGACCGATCCGCAGCTGATCAAGCCCGATCCGCGGGCGGCCAGGCCCGATCCGCTCGCGACCGCGCCCACACGACAGTTGGCCAACCCCGATCCCGAGCCCGTTTCGCGGTCCATGACCCAGAAGATCCCGATCTTCAAGCCGCTGCGGGCGGCCTCGGCCGAGCAGGCCGTGTTCGTCGACGTCAGCGGGAAGCGCGGCAAGAAGCTGCGCTGGCTCGGCTGGCTCTTCGGGCTCGCCGCCACCGGCTTCGCCGTGGCGCTCGTCGGCTCGCTGCTCGGCGGCAGCGCCCGCGCCCCCGGTCTCAACCTCCCCGACAAGGCCGACGCCGTGACGGCGCCGCCCAAGGCGACCGCCTCGGAGGCCCCGCAGCCGAAGGCGTCGCCCTCGAAGAAGGCCGTGGTCCCCGTGCACAGCGCCTCCAAGGCGCCCTCGCCGAAGTCCTCCAAGTCCTCGCACGGCGCCACCCCCGTCACGGGCCACAGCCCGGTCGACACCAAGGTCTCCCCGCGTCCCGGCACCTCGCACAAGCCGGTCACGCGGGCAGCCGCCCCCTCCGTCGGCAAGACCGGCGCCTGAGCACCGCCGTCCCGGCCCGCCCGCAGTGGTCCGGACGGCGCCCTGAGCGGTCTTGGTGAAGGCAGAGCCTGTGTCTAAACCCCGCCCGGGCCCGCGACGGGGTTTAGACACAGGCACTCAGCCCACCGGCCCGCACTAGACGCGCTCCACATCCCGCGGAGCGCTTGGCACCAACCCCGTACGGCCACCACGGCGTACCGGCCCGAAGGCGTAACGACACCTGCCATGAGAACCACCAAGGCCAAGCCGCGGCCAGCGCGACGCAAGCGGCTGCCCATGCGCTATCTGCTGCCGCTGCTGCTGCTCGTCGCGCTCGTCGCGATGCTGATGCTGCGCGGCTATGTGCACAGCGAGATCCAGGCGGACCACCGCGTACGCGACCCCGCACCCACCGACAAGGTGCCCGAGAAGATCATCGACGGCGGGCCGGTCATCGACGCGCGCAACGCCGCCAAGCCGGTCAGCCTGCAGATACCGGACCACAAGATCGTCATCACCTTCGACGACGGCCCGGACCCCACCTGGACGCCGAAGGTCCTGGACGAGCTGAAGAAGTACCACGCGCACGCCGTCTTCTTCGTGACCGGAACCAACGCCTCGCGCTACCCGGACCTCATCAAGCGCATGGTGGCCGAGGGGCACGAGGTGGGCCTGCACACCTTCAACCACCCCGACCTGTCCTACCAGTCGAAGTCGCGCATCGACCGCGAGCTCTCCGAGAACCAGCTCGCGCTCGCGGGCGCCGCGGGCGTGCACAGCTCGCTGTTCCGGCCGCCGTACTCCTCGTTCGCCGACGCCATGGACAACGACACCTGGCCGGTCGTCCAGTACGTCGGCAGCAAGGGCTACGTCGTGGCGCTCGACTCCACCGACAGTGAGGACTGGCAGCGGCCCGGCGTCAAGAAGATCATCCACAACGCCACTCCGGAGGACGACAAGGGCGCCATCGTCCTGATGCACGACTTCGGCGGCGACCGCTCGCAGACCGTGGCCGCGCTCGACAAGTTCCTGCCGGACATGCAGGAGTCGGGCTACACCTTCGTCAACCTCACCACCGCGCTCGGCGCGCCCAGCGCGCTGACCCCGGTCAAGGGCATGGACCTGTGGAAGGGCGAGGCCTTCGTCGGCGCCGTCCAGGTCGCCGAGCACACCACCGACTTCCTGGTCGCCGGCCTCGCGGTCGTCGGCGTGCTGGTCTTCGCCCGCTTCGGGCTGATGCTGGTGCTGTCCTTCGTGCACGCCCGCAAGGTGCGCAAGAAGGACTTCCAATGGGGCCCGCCGGTCACCGAACCGGTCTCGGTCCTGGTGCCCGCGTACAACGAACGCGAATGCATCGCCAACACTGTTCGTTCGCTCATGGCGAGCGATCATCCGATCGAAGTGATCGTCATCGACGACGGTTCGAGCGACGGGACCGCCGACATCGTCGAGGCGCTCGGCTATCCCAACGTACGCGTGGTGCGCCAGGAGAACGCCGGCAAGCCCGCCGCCCTCAACAACGGGATCGCGCACGCCCGTTACGAGCTCGTCGTGATGATGGACGGCGACACCGTCTTCGAACCGTCCACCGTCCGCGAACTGGTGCAGCCCTTCGGCAACCTGCGCGTCGGCGCCGTCGCGGGCAACGCCAAGGTCGGCAACCGCGACTCGCTCATCGGCGCCTGGCAGCACATCGAGTACGTGATGGGCTTCAACCTCGACCGCCGCATGTACGACCTGATGGGCATCATGCCCACCATCCCCGGCGCGGTCGGCGCCTTCCGCCGCCAGGCCCTGGAACGGGTCGGCGGCATGAGCGAGGACACCCTCGCCGAGGACACCGACATCACCATGGCCATCCACCGCGACGGCTGGCGCGTGGTCTACAGCGAGAACGCCCGCGCCTGGACCGAGGCCCCCGAATCCGTCCAGCAGCTCTGGTCGCAGCGCTACCGCTGGTCGTACGGCACCATGCAGGCGATCTGGAAGCACCGCGGCGCCATCAAGGACCGCGGCGCCTCGGGCCGCTTCGGCCGCATCGGACTGCCGCTCGTCGCCCTGTTCATGGTGGTGGCCCCGCTGCTCGCCCCGCTGATCGACATCTTCCTCCTGTACGGAATCGTCTTCGGCAAGACCGAGCAGACCATCGTGGCCTGGCTCGTCGTGCTCATGATCCAGGCGGTGTGCGCGGCCTACGCCTTCCGGCTCGACAAGGAGAAGCTCACACACCTGCTCTCGCTGCCCCTCCAGCAGGTCCTGTACCGGCAGTTGATGTACGTCGTGCTGCTCCAGTCCTGGATCACCGCGGTGACCGGCGGCCGACTGCGCTGGCAGAAGCTGCGCCGCACCGGCGTGGTCGAGGCGCCGGGCAACCCGGCCGCACGGAAGGCGGCGGCGGGATGACCTCGTACGTGGAAGTTCCGGGAGCGGCGGCCACCCCCGCCGCCCCGGCGCCCCGGGCGCCCGTGCGCGACCGGTACTTCGATTTCCTGCGCGCCCTCGCCCTGTTCCGGGTGGTGCTCTACCACCTGATGGGCTGGGCCTGGCTGCCGCTCGCCTTCCCGTCCATGGGCGTGATGTTCGCGCTCGCCGGAAACCTGATGGCCCGCTCCCTGAAGCGGCCCGCCGTCCAGGTCGTACGGGGCCGCCTGCGCCGGCTGCTGCCGCCGATGTGGCTGCTCGGCGCGGTCGGCATCACCGGCATGCTCGCCCAGGGCTGGGGCCCCGACTCCGACGGGCACCCCGCCTGGTGGTGGGGGCACCTGCTGTTCTGGGTGGTCCCGCTGAGCGACCCGCCGTACGGGGCCGGGCTGCCCGGCATCCACCACGTACTGGGCGACAACTGGGGCGCCAACCTGGCCGAACCGCTCTGGTACCTGCGCGCCTACCTGTGGTTCGTGCTGCTCTCGCCGCTGTTCCGGACGATGCTGCGGCGCCTGCCGTGGCTGACGATCCTCGCCCCGGTCGCGATCGCCGCGCTCGTGGACTTCGTGGACCTGGGGCTGCCCGAGCGCATCGACTCCGCTCTCACCGACTTCGCCACCTTCGGCGCATGCTGGATCCTCGGCATGGCCCACCAGGCGGGCGTCACGCGGAAGTTGCCGAACTTCCTGATCCCCTCGCTCGCCCCCATCGTGATGGCGCTCGGCTACTGGTGGGCGGTGCGCGGCGGGTTCTCGATCACCGGCGACACCGAGCTCGACTCGATCCCGCTCGCGCAGACCCTGTGGTCGCTCGGCGCGGTGCTCCTGCTGCTGCACATCAGCCCCTCGTGGGAACAGTGGCCGGCCCCGCTGCGCCGCTGGGACCGCCTGATCACCCTGCTCAACTCGCGGGCCGTGACGGTCTACCTGTGGCACAACCTGTGCATCCTGGTCGCCGCCACCGTCTGGGACGACCTGTGGAGCATCGACGCGCTCGCGGGCGCGGGCAAGTTCCTCAACAGCTCGTGGCCGGTACTCGCCGTGACCTGGGTCCTCATCGGCCTGTGCGTGCTGTGCTTCGGCTGGGTCGAGGACGTCGCCGCCAAGCGCCGGCCCCGGCTCTGGCCCGCCTGACGGACCCGGGCGGCGACGGTCTCACCGCCGCCGCCCGGACCCCGTGAAGACAAGGTTGCACCCCGGTCACCCGGCGGCACGCGGCCGAAATGCTCCCTCCCTACGGTCGCTGTCACGTGAAGCGAAGCGACCGTGGAGGCATGATGGCTGGCCGTTGGATCGAGCGGTGGGACCCCGAGGACGACACCTTCTGGCGGGAGACCGGCGAGCGCGTCGCCCGGCGCAACCTCTTCCTGTCCGTGTTCTGCGAACACATCGGGTTCTCGGTCTGGAGCCTGTGGTCGGTGATGGTGCTCTTCATGGGCCCCGGCTACGGAGTGGACCCCGCGGGCAAGTTCTTCCTGATCTCGGTGGCGACCCTCGTCGGCGCCCTCGTCCGGATCCCCTACACCTTCGCCGTCGCCCGCTTCGGCGGCCGCAACTGGAGCGTCATCAGCTGCCTGCTGCTCCTGCTCCCGGCCGGCGCCGCCTGGCTCGCCATGGAGCCCGGCACCTCGTACACCACGTTCCTCCTGGTCGCGGCCCTGGCTGGGGTCGGCGGGGGCAACTTCGCCTCTTCGATGACCAACATCAACGCCTTCTTCCCGCTCCGCAAGAAGGGCTGGGCGCTCGGGCTCAACGCGGGCGGCGGCAACATCGGCGTACCGGTGGTGCAGCTCGTCGGGCTGCTCGTCATCGCGACCGCCGGAGCCACCCACCCGCGCATCGTGCTCGCCGTCTACCTCCCGCTGATCGTCATCGCCGGGCTCTGCGCGGCGCTGGGCATGGACAACCTGGCGCCGGTACGCAACGACACGGGCGCCGCCAAAGAGGCGCTGCGGGACGCGCACACCTGGATCATGGCGTTCCTGTACGTCGGCACGTTCGGCTCCTTCATCGGCTACGGCTTCGCCTTCGGCCTCGTGCTCCAGACCCAGTTCGGCCGGACCCCGCTGCAGGCCGCCTCGCTCACCTTCATCGGGCCGCTGCTCGGCTCCGTGATCCGGCCGGTCGGCGGCCGTCTCGCCGACCTGTACGGCGGCGCCCGCATCACCCTGTGGAACTTCGCCGCGATGGCCGCCGCGACCGGCGTCGTCCTGTACGCCTCCGTCCAGAAGTCGCTGCCCGTCTTCCTCACCGGGTTCATCGCCCTGTTCGTACTCAGCGGGCTCGGCAACGGCTCCACGTACAAGATGATCCCCGGCATCTTCCAGGCCAAGGCGCTCGCCCGCGGGCTGTCCGGCGAGGACGCGGCGGCCTACGGGCGGCGGCTCTCGGGGGCGGCCATGGGGTTCGTCGGGGCCGTCGGCGCACTCGGCGGGCTCGCCATCAACCTCGCCTTCCGGCAGTCCTTCCAGACCGCGGGCACCGGCACCGCTGCCTTCGCCGCCTTCCTGGCCTGCTACGCGGCGTGCTTCACCGTGACCTGGGCGGTATACGTACGCCGAGCTGCACGGACACCCCTCGCCGCCGTGCCCGCGCCCACCTACGCCGAGGTGTGATCCTTGTCGGTGGGGGGTGACGTAACACCCGGGAAACCACGGTGAACCCCGGGCGTCACGCCCCGTTGGCAGGCTCGGACGCCCCCGCACCACCTGGAGAGTCATGTCCGCAGAAGCAGAAGCGGCCGCACCGCACGGTCCGGGCGGGCCCCTCGGTGGATTTACCGTCGGCGTCACCGCTGCCCGCCGGGCCGACGAGCTCGCGGCGCTGCTCACCCGCCGCGGGGCCGCCGTGCTGCACGCGCCCGCGCTGCGGATCGTGCCGCTCGCCGACGACAGTGAACTCCTCGCCGCCACCCAGGAGTTGATCGCCAAGGTGCCCGACACGGTGGTGGCCACCACCGCCATCGGTTTCCGCGGCTGGGTCGAGGCCGCCGACGGCTGGGGGATGGGGGACGCGCTCCTGAAGACCCTCAAGGGCGTCGAACTCCTCGCCCGCGGGCCCAAGGTCAAGGGCGCGGTCCGGGCCGCCGGGCTCACCGAACAGTGGTCGCCCTCGTCCGAGTCGATGGCCGAGGTCCTCGACCGGCTGCTCGCCGAGGGCGTCGCGGGCCGCCGCATCGCGATCCAGCTGCACGGCGAGCCCCTGCCGGGCTTCGTGGAGGCGCTGCGTGCGGGCGGCGCCGAGGTCGTCGGGGTGCCGGTCTACCGCTGGCTGCCGCCGCAGGACTTGGCACCGCTGGACCGGCTCCTGGACGCCACCGTCTCGCACGGCCTGGACGCGCTCACCTTCACCAGCGCCCCGGCCGCGGCCTCGCTCCTGAGCCGGGCCGAGGAGCGCGGCATGCTCGCCGAGCTGCTGCTCGCCCTGCACGACGACGTGCTGCCCGTCTGTGTCGGCCCGGTCACCGCGTTGCCGCTCCAGGCCCGCGGTGTGACCACGCTGGCCCCCGAGCGCTTCCGGCTGGGCCCTCTCGTCCAGCTCCTGTGCACCGAACTCCCGGCCCGCGCAAGGGTGTTGCCCCTGGCCGGCCGCCGCGTCGAGATCCGCGGCCACGCGGTTCTGGTGGACGGCGAGCTGAAACCCGTCCCTCCGGCCGGCATGGCCCTGCTGCGCGCCCTGGCCCGCCGCCCCGGCTGGGTGGTGGCCCGCGCCGAACTCCTTCGCGCACTGCCCGGCTCGGGCACGGACGAACACGCCGTGGAAACCGCGATGGCCCGCCTGCGCACGGCACTTGGCGCCCCCCGGGTCATCCAGACAGTGGTGAAGCGCGGCTACCGGCTCGCGCTCGACCCGGCGGCGGACGCGAAGTACGCGGAGGGCTGAGCGGGCCCGGCCGAGTGGCGTGCTCGTCGAACGGTCCGCCCAGAAGTGGCGTGCTCGTCGAACGGCCGCCTCAACCGCCTATGGCCTCTTCTTGAGTCCGTTCACCATGTCGAAGGCGTGCCGGGGGCCGGGCCGGGGCGAGAACTGGCCGACGAGTTCACGGAAACAGACCAGGGCGGTGATCGGCGGAATTCCGACGACTACCATCGCGAAGAGGGAATGCGGCGCCTGGCCGATACACATGGCCACCGCAGTGCCGGAAGAGATCAGCATCACCGCCCAGGACCGCCGGGCGGTTCGGTGCTGAACGGATGCCCGCAGGATGGACAGACCTGCCAACAGCCACGGCCCGTACACCGTCAGCGGCCACCAGCGCGCCAACTGCGGCGATGCCCCGAGCAGCGCGATGATGCGCAGCTGATTGTACGAATAAGAGATGGACCAGGTCAGTATCGTCACCGCGCAGATGGTGATTATTGTGATCAGGATCGAGACGGCGATGATCCTCCGTTTTCCGGCGAGGACGTGAAATCCTGACCGAGGCCGCCGCCGGCTGACCTGGCGGTGCGAGTGCCTGTCGCCGTCCAAAGGGGGAGGCACCGGATCCACGCTGTGCGTCGGCTGCAGGATCCGGGCCAGTTCCTCGTCCGGATCCCAGACTTCCGACGGGGTCTCCGGATCTGGCGTGCGCCACATGTGCTGCACGTCGATCGGCTGGGTGTAATCAGGATATTGGTCTACCGCATCATAATCGGCTCTCATTCCGAATCCTTTCGATCACTTGCTTCTCCGTGCGCGGGTGGGGGTTGTCTCAGCCGGAGTGCGAGCCCTGGGCCGGCCATCCCGCCGTCGCGGCCTGCATGTATTCACTCTCCATCCGGCCGATGGTCGCGAGGAACTCCTCAAGCAGGTCCGAGCAGTGCATGAGACCTCCCGGCTCCCCAGAGTCTTCCTGGTGCGAGAGGAGCGGACGGGCCTTTTCTGCGTTCTTTTCCTTCAAAGTCACGATCGCCTAACGAGCATCACGCGGCGCGAGGCGTCGTACATTCGGGGGAATGTGGGCCGCTGAAACCCTCCTGTATATCGGATTACAGTCCCTGGTCGATGAAATTCCGAGACGTATTACAGGGTTTTGCCCCAGGGTGTTTTCAGCCAAGATCCATCGGGCCGGCCCGGAGCTTCAACTGGCGTATCGTTTCGGCTCGTTGGGCGGGACGAGCACGGTGACGGGGACTGTGTCCGGTCGTTGAACCGGGCGGTTGAGGGAAGTCACAAGAGGTCCCGGAACGCTCGTCGTCCCGGGACCCCGTGCCCTTCAACCACCCTGGCCGGTCCGCCGGGTTCGCGCGTCGAACGCGGGTCGGCGGCGCCGCGCGGAAGGAACGCCGGAGCTGGTGGCGACGGGGGCGCATTCTGAACCGGCGTCGTACTCGGTACGCGGCGGCTCGGCCCGAGTGATGGGCGGGCGGCCAACCGGCTGCGCCCGGCCCCGGACTGTGCCTGCGGCGCCGGGTCCAACGGCCGGCGATGCGCCAGGAGCCATCTCCCCCTGCGCCTCCGGGCCCGGTGACACCACCCCGGGCCATCCGCTCGCCGGGGGGTGGGAGTCGCGCCGGGCCCGGAGGCCAGTGGCCCTCGTGCGGGACCGCGAAGAACAGGACGAGGGCAGGGCCTTGACGGAAGGCGTGCGGCGCGGCTTGTCAGCCGACCTTGCTGTTGCAGCCCATGTCCGAGCCGAGGTGGGCGGGCTGCGCGCCCGGGGCGCCTTCGCCGTTGAGCCCGTTGCCCAGCAGGGCGTTGAGGGCGCCGACGCTGCCGAGGACATCGATGTTCATGTCGTGCGAGCGGCACTCGGAGTTCTGCATGATGTCGGTGTCGTGCGCGCCCTCCTCGCCGTGGGCGAAGGCGGTGCCGCCGCCGAAGGCGCCGAGGCCGCCGAGGACGGCGACGCCGACGAGGGCGACCTTCTGGATCTTGCGCATTTCTTCTCCGTTGGTCGAGCTGATGTGGTGTGCGACAGATGGAGTTGAGCGGTGGAGATTCGCGGAGAGGCGATCAGCCGAGTCGGGGCAGACCCAGCTGACCCACGGGCGGCGCCGCGAGCTGGCCGAGGCCGAGCCCGGGTACCTGCGGGGCGCTGGCCGGCGCGATCAGCGGGTTGATGAGCGGGTTCACCGTGGGGTTCACCTGCGGGTTCACCTGCGGGGCGACACGAGGCGCGGGCTCCGGGTTGAAGACCTGGGGCATGGCGACCTGGGGGGCGACCTGCGGAGTGACCTGCGGCGCCGCCTGCGGCATGATCTGCGGCTGCGGCCCGGCCTGTGCGACACCCGTCGACTGGGCGTAGGCGGCCGCCTGCGGCGGCGCCGCCGGGGGAGCCATCAGCGGCTGGGCGTACGGCTGCTGGTTTGAGTACTGCGTCGTGCTCGACGCGCTGGACACCGACGTGGCCTGCGCCCGGGGCGGCTGGTACTGCGGGGGTGCGTACTGCGGCGGCGGCGCGTACTGCGGTGGCGCGTACTGCGGGGGCGGCCCGTACTGCGGGTACTGCGGGGCTGCGTACTGCGGGGGCGGCCCGTACTGCGGGTACTGCGGGGGTGCGTACTGCGGGGGCGGCCCGTACTGCGGCGGCGCGTAGTCGGGTGCCGAGTACTGGGGACCAGGCGCCGGACCGGGACCTCCGTACCCGTACCCGGGTGAGTCGGCATGGCTGACGCCGACGCCGACGGCGGACAGACCGCCGGCCGCTGCTACTACGAGCGCGGCCTTGTGAAGCTTTCGCATGGAACCCTCGGCCCTTCAATACCTGTACAGGGGAAATCCGTTGCATTCAGTGCAGTCTTGCGTGCGCTCAGTCTGATATTCACACTGCGCCCAAGCGGGGGAAATGGGGGCTGCCTTGTGGACTTCACGCCGGAGTCGACGGTGGATCCCGTTGGCCCTCTCTCCGATTCGCGGTCGCCGCCTTCTCCCTGCTGGCAACGACGTTTCCTCCGGCCCGGTCACGGGATCCAAAATTCCGTCACCCATTTGCCATCACCCGCCGCACCACGGACGAGTGAGGACGTGCCGCTCCTGTCACGAACAAGTGCGAGCCGGACACTCCTGTGTTGACGATTCAGATGATGATTCGCACCCTTCGGCAAATGGGTGACCGCGCCTCGGTTCCCGTGACGGGAGCCGTACTCATCTCGTTCCGCACAGGGCCAGGACGATGGCCCATCGCAGCCGCACAGGACAGCGGAAACGGCACGGCTGCACTGGCTCATCCGCATTCCCATACGTTCCACGCACAGGTCAACGAAGGGCCGAGGGTTCCATGCGCAAGTTTCAACAGGTCGCGCTCGTCTTCGCAGCAGCCGGCGGGCTGTCCGCCATCGGCGTCGGCTCCAGCTCCGCCGTCGCTCCCGTTGCGTACAACGGCGCTGCTCCGCCCCCGATCGGGCAGCCGGACACCGCCCACGCCTCCTCGTCCTCGCAGGCCGTCGCGCGCAGTTACAGCACGCCCACCCAGCCGCAGGGAATGTCCCTGCCGCAGCCCTCTGAGGTCAGCCCGCAGGTCAACCCGCAGCTGAACCCGCTGATCTCCCCCCAGATCTCCCCGCAGACGGCCCCGGTGCCGGGCGGCTCGGTGGACCAGAACAACCTCTTCCGCCCGTCCCAGGAGTGCAGCCCGCAGAACCTGCTCAACGCGAATCTCCCCATCGCCGTACTCGCCGGCGCGGAGACCCACGGCGTCAGCTGCACCCAGGCCAACAACCAGGCGAACGCCCTCGCCCACGCGGAGCATTAAGGCTTTTGCCGCCAAGCCGTTTGATGGCTCTTAACCGAGAGCCATCAAAAGCGCGGCTGCGGCTCGTGAACTCTTCGACCTGGCCGGTCACCGCGGTGCGACCGCAGGTATGGGTGGTGGATGACGCCGAAGGGCCCGCCGGTTGGCATTACGACTTCAGAGTGCTTCCAGAACAACATCGCGGAACCCGGCGCGTCATCGGGCGGTTCAGGGGTATTTCGTATTAATTTCCGTGACCGTAAGGAATCGATCTGCCACGGATCGTATCCACTTCACTCCAACGGAGATGACATGAACAAGCTTCGCAAGGCCGCCGTTCTGGTCGCTGCTCTCGGCAGCCTCGGAATGCTGGCCGCTGGCACGGCCCAGGCGCACGACGGCGGCAAGGGCGGCGACCAGTTCAAGATCGGCCAGAGCAGCAACTGCAAGTCGCACGACCTGAACCTCGACGTCCTCGGCCAGGTCGGCCTGCTCAACGGCCTGCTGGGCAACGCGCTCAACGGCGAGGGCAACCCGGGTGCCCAGAACACCCACATCGGTTCGAGCATGGGCTGCAACAACAGCGCCTTCTAAACACGTGTCCGGTCACATAGTCGGCCGAAAACGGGAACAGGTCCCGGCACCGAGTCCAAGGCTCGGTGCCGGGCCCTTTTTTGTGCCGGAGCGGTCCTTCGGCAGGGGTGCGGGAGCTGGGCCCGACGACGTGCGGATTCGCCGATCAGGGCGTGTGCAAAGCGTTGGTGGGCAACGGGCGGCCGTGCGCGCCGGGCGCCCGCGTGACGGCCTCTGAGCGTGACGACGGGGCGGCGGCGGCCCGGGTGAGGGGATGCGGGTGGGGGCGCCGCTGCGGCCCTCGGCGAGGCAACGGCAAGGTCACCACGCCCGGCTCCCGCTGTTGACGGTTCCGGCCGTCGCTCCCGTCGTTCCCGTCGCTCCCATCTGCTCCCGTCCGCGACGGCTCGTTCTCGCCCGGGACGATTCGAGTGCACAACTGCGGGGCGGAATGTGGGAGTTCATCGGAATATACGATCGGTTCGGCGTCCGTTGATTCGCCGTCCGTCAACTGCCCTTATGGACACTGGAGTTGGACCAATGAAGGCGGAACTCGACCTGGTTCAACCTCGGCGCGCACGGGGCGGGTTATATCCCGCAATCGACCAACGTGGTGAGGGATTTCATGAATTCGGCGCGCCGCCGGGTGCTTTGGGGATACGTCGTATTACCTCTGTAACCACACGAAGTCGATCTGTCACGGATCGAGTCCACTTCACTCCATCGGAGATGACATGCACAAGCTTCGCAAGGCCGCCGTCCTGGTCGCTGCTCTCGGCAGCATCGGGCTCCTCACCGCCGGCGCTGCCCACGCCGACGGGGGCAAGGGCGGCCGGGGCGGCGATTTCTTCGACATCAAGCAGAGCAGCACCTGCACGTCGCATGACGGCAACGTCGACATCCTCGGCCAGGTCGGCATCCTCAACGGCCTGGGCGGCAACCTCCTGAACGGCGAGGGCAACGCGGGCTCGCAGCAGACCTCCATGGGCTCCAGCATGGGCTGCAGCAACAGCGCGTTCAGCAAGTAGAAGTCACACCCTTCCTCGGCGCCCCGGCAACAGGCCGGGGCGCCGAGGCGTTTGTGCCGTGAGCCGTCCGCCGCCTTCTTGGTCAAGTCGCCCGCGCGCCAGTGGTGTTGCAGCTCGAAGCCCCCGACGTGTGGTCGGGGGCGAGTCGGGCGGGCTGCTCGGGCCGGTGGCGGCCGACGCGTTGGGGTGCCGCGGAGCGATCACCCTGCGAGGTCATGTGGTGCGAGTTCGCGGGCGCGTTGCGCGCGGGCCACTTCGAGGATGACGTTCCCCAACCGCTCGGTGTACAGCCGCATGTTCTTGTACGCGACGTCGGTGTCGGGGTAGCGGCAGGTGAACCACAAGCCCTCGTGGAGCCGGTTCAGCCAGATGCACACCTGGTCGCCGTAGGAGACGCGCACCAGCCCGTAGGCCGCCAGCTCGTCCCAGCGCTCCGCACCCGCGATGCCTCGTGCGTCGACGAACGAGACGATCGAGTACAGGTCGGGCGAGGTCGGGCGGAAGTCCGAGCCGAGCAGGCGCAGCACCCGGGCCAGCGGCATGCGCGCCAGCGACCTGTTGGCCTGCAGCTCGGCGCGTACGACCTTCAGGGCGCTGAGGAAGTCGGGCGCCCGGTCGATGGGGACCTCGATGGGCGCACCGCCGACGTACCAGCCAACGGAGTTGGACCACTTGGACTTCACTCGGGTGTGGAACGGGACCACGGCGCGGTAGACGGGCTGTCCGCCGATCTCGTTGACGATGAGGCTGGTCGCGGCCAGCATGCCGACGAGGCTGCCGCCGAAGGGCCGGCAGTACGACTCGAACGCGGCGGCGGACTCCGCGTCGACGAGCATCTCGCGCATGAGCTTCTGCGTGGGCAGCGGGCCACCGGGCTCCAGGCCCAGCGGGACGGGGAAGTTGGGCAGCTTCCCGTTGCACCGCTTGATGAACTCCCGCCAGCGTCCGACGATCTCGTGGCCGCCGTCGATCCGGTCCGCGTCCGCCCGCTCGATCTCGCAGAAGTCGACGTAACTGCCGACCGTCGGCTCCTCCACGGGGCGGCCCTCGACGGCCGCGGCGTAGAGCTCGTGGACCTCGGCGGGGATGCGCTGGATGGAGTAGGAGTCGACGTTGCTGTGGTCGAAGGCGATGTACACACTGGTGCTGTCGTCCCTGATGACGGCCGCGTAGAGGAAGTTGGGCCAGCGCAGCGCGTTCGCCACGGTGTCGAAGCGATTCTGCAGCTGCTCGACGAGTTGCTCCGCGTCGGGGAAGTCGCCGATGTCCTCGCGCTGGAGCGACACGGCCTCGGTGTCGAGCGTGAACCGGCGCATCTCGTCGCCGTCCCAGCGGAAGCCGCTGCGCAGCGTCTCGTGCCGGAGCGTCCAGCTGCGCAGCGCGTCCTGCAGCGCGTCGAGGTCGACCGTGCCCGGGATGTCGAATGCCGTACCGATCCAGGTCGGCACGAACAGGCCGTCCTCGTGCACCGATTGGGCGGTCCTGATGTGCGACTCCTGGAGATACGCGGGCGGTCGGGGGTCCTCCGGAAGGTCCGCCGCCGCCGCTACCGTCGCCGGACTGAGCGCCCACTCGACGAGCCGTCCGGGCCGGACCTCGCAACGCTGGATGTCGGTGATTCGCACGGGCGTCTCCGTTCGCAGTTGGAGCCCGGATCGGGCGGACCCGTTCAAGGGAAAGCCGCGAGCGCGAACGGAGGCACCCGGAACATGATGTGTTACCACTTTTGAGTGGATTGAGTGATCGGCGGATGTGAGCCAATCGGTCCACCGGGCATTCGGCGGCGTCAAGCGACACGTCTCGGTCCACCAGCGGGTCGAGCTTGAGGACGCGGTCTTGTTCGAGTCCACGGAGAGTCATTGTCGGAGAGAGGGCGCACCCTCTGGGGAGATGCATCGTTACTGTTTGTGTTCAACCGGTAACGGTGGGCAATCAACCTCGATGTACAGGCAATGGAGGACCGAGGTTCCATGCGTAAGTTTCAGCAGGCCATGATCGCAGCAGTGGCGGCGGCTGGCGGTCTGGCCGCAGTCGGCGCCGGCGCCGGTACCGCCTCCGCCCACGAAGGCGTGCACCAGAACGACCACTACCGCCCCTACCAGGAGTGCAGCCCGCAGGCGGGGGCCGAGGCCAATACCCCGCTCAGTGTGCTCGGTCTCTCCGACACCTTGGGCACCACCTGCGGCCAGTTCAACCAGGCATTCACCAAGTGAGGTCGGCGGCGTAAGCGAGCCCGACGCTTTCCGCGGGCCCCTTCGGGGTCATCCCCGAGGGGGCCCGTTCATGTGCGGCCGCCCGGAGCGCGAGGCGGCTGACTGCAGTAACGGTGCCTGCGATAGGCAAGCCCTTCACTTCGTAAGCGAAACGGACCCGAACGTCCCGGACATGGGTCGGACGCTGGAGCCCGGCTCTCCGGCCTGCCCAGGGCCCGGCGCGGTCGGTTCGCGGCGCCCTGGCGCCCCTCACAAAAGGAAACGCATCACATGTTCAGTGCGAAGAAGATCGCGGCCGTCTCGGGGCTTCTCGGCGGCCTCGTCGTGACCTGTGCCGGCGCCGCCCAGGCGCACGCCGTGGCGGCGCCGGTGTGTACCCACACCCAGGAAAGCACCACCTGCGTCCAGCGGATCGTCGGCACCGCGCCCGAGGGCGAGGGGTACATCCTCCGCCAGGCGCAGGGCTGTGTGCCGACCGAGCCCCTGTCGCTGCCCGTGGTGGGCCTGTTGAACCGCGGGAACATGAAGATCGGTCCCGAGGTGACCTGTTCCCCCACCAACCCGGGGCCCGAAAGGGGCGAGGAGCCGGGCGTCAACCCCCTTGGCCTGCTGAGCTGAGTGCGAGGTCGGAATCTTCCGACGCCTGCCTCACCTCTTCGACGGCGGATGGCCGGACCGGGCGACCGGGTCCGGCCATCCGCCGTTTTCCGGGCCTGCGGGCAAAAGTTTCCGGGCCTGCGGGCAAACGAGTGACCGTCCCTCGCTGCCCGTGACTCACCCCCGGGGAAATGTCGTTTCACCGGAGAGGGGTGAGTACGACCCGGCTCCCTCAATTCCCTTGTCCGCGGCGGACGAAGGGCGCCTCGCCATGGCCGACACGGCGCACAGAAAGTACCAAAGATCCCAAATGACTACACTCCGTCTGTATATGCTCACATTAAGTAGTCCGGTCAGGGCTTCACACCTAGATAAGGAAGAGTCGAATTATGCGCAAGTTTCAGCGGGCTGCGGCCGTAGCCGCAGCGGTTGCGGGGCTGTCCATCCTCGGTGCCGGCGTCAGCTTCGCCCACGACGGTGGGGTCACCGCGGTGGCTTCCTCGCAGGCCAACGCCGTGGCCAACAACGGTGGCTGGGACGGCGGCCCGGAGCACGGCCGGGGCAGCGGGCCGGTGTTCGCCCCGGAGAACGGTGCCGGTGTCAGCTACGGTCAGGACCACGGCCCGGACCACGATGGGGACCACGGGGACCACGGGGACCACGGCGACCACGACGGCGAAGGCCAGTAAAGAAATTCCCCGAGCTCGGTGCGCACGTTTCGGGGAGCTGCGGTCGTAGCCGCAGCGGTCGCGGGTCGGGAAATTCCTCAACCCGCGCCGCACTGAGCCCCACAAGGCGTATCGATATCCGGCAGAACATCGCAATGCGAGTCGCACGATCTGAATGTCCATCTCCTGGACCGGCTCGGGCTGCTCGACGGTGCGCCGGAAAACACCCTCAATGGCACGGGCAGCCCGGACGCGCAACAAACCCACCAGGGTGCGCGCCCGGGCTGTACCGCTGCCGTCGCCGGACACGGTTGAAGCCGCGTCGGGCGATGGGTCCCCGTATTTCGATTTCCTCCAAGGCTCGGGTGCACGCCGAATCAATGGCGTAGGCGCCCGGGCCTCGATTGCAAAGGAACGCAGCACATGTTCAGTCGGCAGAAGATCGCAACCGTCTCGGGGCTCATCGGAAGTCTCGCCGTGATCTGCGTCGGCGCCACGCAGGCGCACGCCGAGCAGCCCAAGCCCAAGGGTGAGTGCAAGACCTCCCCCGCGGGTGAGACCACCTGCATCCACAAGACCGAGACCGTTCACATCGACAAGAAGAACGGCAGCTACACCATCAAGCAGACGCAGGAATGCTCGACGACCGACCGGCCGAACGTGGTGATGCCCGGAGACGCCAAGGTGAACCAGGCGACCATGCAGGTCGGGCCGACCGTGGACTGCTCCAACAGCGTGAAGCTGCCCAAGGGCGTCAAGGTGCCGCACTTCGAGTTCTGAGGCGCGATCGGCGAAGGGAGCGGCTCCGCTGTGGGGGGAGCGGACGCGGGCGCCGGCTCCCTCGCGCGGCAACCGCCCGGTAGGAGGGGTTCCGGGGGAGGCCCGGGGCGGGCACTCTGGGGGGTGGCACTCACCGGTAACCCCTAGGCGGTGACAGGCGCATGGTGCGGTTCGACTCGGGGCGGATCTGTCTGGATCTGCTGGCGACCGGGGCGTACGAGAGGGAACAGCTCGACAGCACCGCACAGTTGGGCCAGTGGCTGCTCCGCGCCGGACTGGTCCCGCGCGGCACCCCGCTCACCGGACTGGGCCGCGACTGGCCGGTCCGATTCATCGAACTCCGACGCTGCATAGGCGAGTTGGTCCATGCCGAGCTGGGTGGGCCGACCGACTGCGGGCCCGCCGCCCTTGAGCGGGTCAACGCGCTCGCGGCCGCGCCGCCCCCGGGCGTACGTGCCATCCGGGGCGCCGACGGCGGACTCGTCCGCACCCTGAGCCGCGCCCCCGAATGCGGCGCGCTGCTCGCCGTGGTCGCCCGGGACGCCGTCGACCTGCTCACCGACCCCGAGGCGCGGGCCCGGCTTCGCCAGTGCGAGGGCGACAACTGCCGGCTGCTCTATCTCGACACCTCGCGCGGGCGACGGCGCCGCTGGTGTTCGAGCGAGGTGTGCGGAAACCGCGAGCGGGTGGCCCGGCACCGGCGCCGCGTGGCCGCGCTCTGAGAGACCCGCGCGAAGAAAGTCGCCCCGCCTTTGAATGGATGCGGACAACCGCCCGTATGGAGAGACGAACCGGCTCGCAGCCGCGCGCCGGGATGGTCTCGACCTGGAGGTGCCGGTTGCGCAAGGATGCCGCCGTGGCCGATGACCGTCCGCGAGGGGCCAAGCACCGCTCCGTGCCCGACGAGGAGCTGATGCGGGCGCTGTACCGCGAGCACGCGGGGCCGCTGCTCGGGTACGTCATGCGGCTCGTCGCCGGCGACCGGCAGCGGGCCGAGGACGTCGTGCAGGAGACGCTCATCCGTGCCTGGAAGAACGCCGGTCAGCTCAATCGGGCCACCGGTTCGGTCCGCCCCTGGCTGGTGACGGTCGCGCGCCGCATCGTCATCGACGGCCACCGCAGCCGGCAGGCCCGGCCGCAGGAGGTCGATCCGTCGCCGCTGGAGGTCATGCCCGCGGAGGACGAGATCGACAAGGCGTTGTGGCTGATGACCCTCTCGGACGCGCTCGACGACCTCACCCCGGCCCACCGGGAGGCCCTCGTCGAGACGTACTTCAAGGGACGTACGGTCAATGAGGCGGCCCAGGCGCTCGGCGTACCCAGCGGGACCGTGCGGTCCCGGGTGTTCTACGCCCTGCGCTCCATGAAACTCGCACTGGAGGAACGGGGGGTGACGACATGACGACCGGGGAATACGCGGAGGGCTCGCTGCACGAGGCTGTCGGCGCGTACGCGCTCGGCATCCTGGACGACGCCGAGGCCACCGCCTTCGAAGCGCACCTCGCGGGCTGCGACCTGTGCGCCGCCGAACTCGACGGCCTGGCCGGCATGGAGCCGATGCTCGCCACCCTCAGGGAGTTCCCGGGCCCCGCGGCCCAGCCGCTGCGCCCGGCCCCGCCCAGCATGACCACGACCCTGATCAACGAGGTCGCGGCCCAGCGCGCCAAGCGCCGGCGGCGCACCACGTACCTGGTGGCGGCAGCGGCCGCGCTGATCGTCGGCGGCCCGGCGATCGCGGTGGTGGCGACCTCCGGTGACACCGGCACCCACCAGAGCGCCGAGGCGCACCCGACCAGCCCGGCCGAGGACGCCTTCTTCAACCACATGACCCAGAAGGTCTCCGCGACCGACCCGAAGACCGACGTCACCGCGACCGTCGGCACCGAGGCCAAGGCGTGGGGCACCCACACCGTCCTGGAGCTCAAGAACGTCAAGGGCCCGCTGAAGTGCAGCCTGATCGCGGTCGGCAAGAACGGCGACCAAGAGACCGTCACCTCCTGGGCGGTGCCCAACTGGGGCTACGGGATCAAGGACAGCCCGCACGAGTCGGCGAAGTATCCGCTGTACGTGCACGGCGGCACCGCGATGAACCGCGACCAGATCGACCACTTCGAGGTCCGTACGTTCGACGGGAAGGCGCTCGTGGACGTCCCGGCGTGAGCCGCGGGGCGCCACGACCGTCCCGACATGCGGCTCGGCACCAAATTGTGGCCTGACATCGGGTCCCCCTTCGCGTACGGTTGACGGCTGCCCAATGCACGTCAGAAGGGGGCCTCGGTGGCCGCGCAGGATGCCGCTGTCGATACCGCTTCCGGTACCGCCGAATCCGCTGTGGATTCGGTCCGGGAACGCGAGATCGCTGGGGAACAGGTACATCTCGACCAGGTGTACCGCCGCCTGGAGGAGAAGATCCACGAGGCGGAGTTCCTGATGAACGACGCCGCCAAGCGCGGGCAGGTCGGCACGCCCGGCGCGCTCGCCGAACGCGACGCCCAGGTCTTCCGGGCGGGGGTCCATCTCAACCGGCTCAACAACGAGTTCGAGGACTTCCTCTTCGGCCGGATCGACCTGCTGCTCGGCAAGGACGGCAAGAAGGGCCCGGACGGCGCGTACACCTCGGTCGACCCGGCCGAGGACGCCGTGCGCCCCGACGGCACGGCCGACATCGCCGAGACGCTGCACATCGGCCGGATCGGCGTCCTGGACGCCGACTACTCGCCGCTGGTGATCGACTGGCGGGCGCCGGCCGCGGCGCCGTTCTACCGCTCGACGCCGGTCGACCCGGGCCGCGTCGTACGCCGCCGGGTCATCCGCTCCAAGGGCCGCAAGGTGCTCGGCGTCGAGGACGACCTGATGCGCCCGGAGCTCAGGGCGACCCTGGACGGCGCAGAGCTGCCCGTGATCGGCGACGGCGCCCTGATGGCCGCGCTCGGCCAGGCCCGCAGCCACACCATGCGGGACATCGTCGCCTCCATCCAGGCCGAGCAGGACCTGGTCATCCGGGCGCCCGCAGCCTCGGTGACGTACGTCGAGGGCGGCCCCGGCACGGGCAAGACGGCGGTCGCGCTGCACCGCGCGGCCTACCTCCTCTACCAGGACCGGCGGCGCTACTCCGGCGGCATCCTGATCGTCTCGCCGACCCCGCTGCTCGTCGCCTACACCGAGGGCGTGCTGCCCTCGCTCGGCGAGGAGGGCCAGGTCGCGATCCGCGCGGTCGGCAACCTCGTGGACGGGGCGGAGGCCACCGAGTACGACGATCCGGCGGTCGCCCGCATCAAGGGCTCCTCGCGGATGCTCCACGTCCTGCGCCGGGCCGCCAGGGGCGCCCTGGAGGGCCCCGGGGAGCAGCCCAGGCGCTCCCGGCGGCGCGGCGGCGAACAGCTCGCCCTCGGCGAGCAGGCGCCCGCGCCGCACCCCGGCCAGCGGCTGCGCGTCGTCGCCTTCGGCGCGCGCGTCGAGCTGGAGGGCGAGGAGCTGCGCCGCATCCGTCAGAACGTGCTCGGCGGCACCGCGCCCGTCAACCTGCTGCGCCCGCGCGCCCGCAGGCTGCTGCTCGACGCCCTGTGGTCGAAGTCGGGCGCGAACGGCCGGCACACGGACCCCGAGCTCGCCGCCGAGCTGCGCTCCTCCTTCGACGACGACATCGCCTCCGAGGACGCCTTCGTCGCCTTCCTCGACGCGTGGTGGCCGGAGCTCACCCCGCGCGGGGTGCTCGCCGCGATGGCCGACGAGAAGCGGCTCGCGCGCTGGGCCCGCCGGGTCCTCAACCAGGGCGAGGTGCGCCGCCTGGCCCGCTCGCTCGCGCGCACCGCCGACGGCGCCTTCTCGGTGCACGACGTGGCCCTGCTCGACGAGTTGGAGACGCTGCTCGGCGCCCCGGCCCGGCCGAAGAAGAAACGCGAGTACGACCCGCTGGACGCGCTGACCGGCCTCGAAGAGCTGATGCCGCACCGCGAGGAGACCCAGCGCGAGCGCGCCGAGCGGCTCGCCCAGGAACGCACCGAGTACGCGCACGTCATCGTCGACGAGGCGCAGGACCTCACGCCCATGCAGTGGCGGATGGTCGGCCGGCGCGGGCGCACCGCCACCTGGACGGTCGTGGGCGACCCCGCGCAGTCCTCCTGGTCCGACCCGGACGAGGCCGCCGAGGCCCGCGACGAAGCCCTGGGCACCCGCCCGCGCCGCCGGTTCGAGCTGACCGTCAACTACCGCAACCCGGCCGAGATCGCCGAACTGGCCGCCAAGGTACTGGCGTTGGCGATGCCGGGCATGAAGTCCCCGGCCGCCGTCCGCTCGACGGGCGTGCGACCGAGGTTCGCGGTCGTACGCGACGGCGACCTCGCCCGCTCCGTACGGGAGGAGGCGGCGCGGCTGCTCGACCAGGTCGACGGAACGGTCGGCGTGGTCGTCGCCATGCGGCGCCGCGAGCAGGCGGCGCGCTGGCTGGCGGGGCTCGGCGACCGGGTGGTGGCGCTCGGCAGCCTGGAGGCCAAGGGCCTGGAGTACGACGCCACGGTGGTCGTCTCCCCGGCCGAGATCGCGGACGAGTCCCCGGCCGGACTGCGGGTCCTGTACGTGGCGTTGACCCGGGCGACGCAGCAGCTCACGGTCGTCTCCGGGGACCGGGACGAGCCCGACGCGGACGGGGTGCCGGATCTGCTCCGGGATTAAATCCGGGTCAACTCGCGATGCGGGGATCACTTGCCGGGGTGGTTTGTTAGCCTGGGTGTGGCACCGGCTCGATCCAAGCCCCCGGGCCCAACCTTAGTCGCTCAGAGCGACCACTTGCCGCGAGGCGAGCATGGCGGGTCGGTGTCATTAACGTGAGCGACAGGCCCACGTCATCTCCGGATGGCGTGGGCCTGTTGTCGTTGGTGCGGGCCCTCGGCAGGTCCCCGGAGGGTCTTCCGCCGGACCATCACTTTCTCGTATGGTGGAAACAACTTTCCGAAACGGGTCGCCCATTATCGGCTACCAGCCAGTAGGTGCGACCATCGGATGGCACCGCCGCGCCACAGCCGGGGCGGTGCTAGCAACGAAGCTAGGGAAAGCAGAGGAACACGGTCATGGCAACGGCGCCCAGCGTCTCGTACTCGATGACGGTCCGCCTTGAGGTGCCCGCCAGCGGCACGGCGGTCTCTCAGCTCACCACCGCCGTGGAGTCCTCCGGCGGGTCGGTGACCGGCCTCGACGTGACCGCCTCCGGCCACGAGAAGCTGCGGATCGACGTCACCATCGCGGCCACCTCCACCGCGCACGCCGACGAGATCGTCGAGGAGCTGCGCGGCATCGAGGGCGTCACCCTCGGCAAGGTCTCCGACCGTACGTTCCTGATGCACCTCGGCGGCAAGATCGAGATGCAGTCGAAGCACCCCATCCGCAACCGTGACGACCTCTCCATGATCTACACCCCGGGCGTGGCCCGCGTGTGCATGGCGATCGCCGAGAACCCCGAGGACGCCCGCCGCCTCACCATCAAGCGCAACTCCGTCGCAGTCGTGACGGACGGCTCCGCAGTGCTCGGCCTCGGCAACATCGGCCCGATGGCCGCGCTGCCCGTCATGGAGGGCAAGGCGGCCCTCTTCAAGCGCTTCGCCGGCATCGACGCCTGGCCGATCTGCCTGGACACCCAGGACACCGACGCCATCGTCGAGATCGTCAAGGCGATCGCCCCCGGCTTCGCGGGCATCAACCTCGAAGACATCTCCGCGCCCCGCTGCTTCGAGATCGAGGCCCGCCTGCGCGAGGCCCTCGACATCCCCGTCTTCCACGACGACCAGCACGGCACCGCGATCGTGGTGCTCGCCTCGCTGACCAACGCACTTCGCGTGGTGGGCAAGGGAATTGGCGACGTACGCGTCGTCATGTCCGGGGCCGGCGCGGCCGGTACCGCCATCCTCAAGCTGCTGCTCGCGGCCGGCGTCAAGAACGCCGTCGTGGCCGACATCCACGGCGTGGTGCACGCGGGCCGCGACGACCTGATCAGCGCGAGCCCCGAGTCCGCGCTGCGCTGGATCGCCGACAACACCAACCCCGAGGGCCTGACCGGCACGCTCAAGGAGGCCGTGGTCGGCGCCGACGTCTTCATCGGCGTCTCGGCTCCCAACGTCCTCAACGGCGACGACGTCGCGGCGATGGCCGACGGCGCGATCGTGTTCGCGCTCGCGAACCCGGACCCCGAGGTCGACCCCGCGATCGCCCGCCAGAGCGCGGCAGTTGTGGCCACCGGCCGTTCGGACTTCCCCAACCAGATCAACAACGTGCTGGTCTTCCCCGGCGTCTTCCGGGGCCTCCTGGACGCCCAGTCCCGCACGGTCAACACCGAGATGATGCTGGCCGCGGCCGGCGCGCTCGCGGACGTCGTCGCGGAGGACGAGCTCAACGCGAACTACATCATCCCGTCGGTCTTCAACGACAAGGTCGCCGGAGCGGTCGCGGGAGCCGTCCGCAACGCCGCCAAGGCCGCCGGGGGCGCTGTGACGGGGCCCACGTCGGCCTGAGCTCCGGCGCGTCGCGGGATGCGGGCCCAGTAACGCCCCCTTAGGGTGACGGACCATGACCCGCATCCGCACCGGCCCTGGCCCGGGAGTCCACACCCTGTCGACGGAGCGTCACCTTGATGAGGCAGTGGCGCTTTTCATGTGACGCAGGGTGACTCGGGAGGGTGCCGGATTGGCTTTCCCGCCGTAGGTGGGGGCAGGATGCTCCCCCAAGGACTTCGTCCAGGGGGACCCCCAGGACGCGAGGTCGTGCAAGCGGACCCGGGTCCGGGGACTGTCCGAGGGCCCTGGCAGCATCGGCTTCGCTGTACCCAACATGCGGCTTCCGCCGCGTGGCACGCCTCACAGGCAAGAAGAACACGGGAGTAAGAACATGAACCGCAGTGAGCTGGTGGCCGCGCTGGCCGACCGCGCCGAGGTGACCCGCAAGGACGCCGACGCCGTGCTGGCCGCTCTCGCCGAGACCGTCGGCGAGATCGTCGCCAAGGGCGACGAGAAGGTCACCATCCCCGGCTTCCTGACCTTCGAGCGCACTCACCGTGCCGCTCGTACCGCTCGTAACCCGCAGACCGGCGACCCGATCAACATCCCGGCCGGCTACAGCGTGAAGGTCTCCGCGGGCTCGAAGCTCAAGGAAGCCGCCAAGGGCAAGTAAGCGCCTTTGGCTTTGCAAGGCGCTTAGCAGCAACGCAAAAGGGCGGCCACCCTGGGTTTCCAGGGTGGCCGCCCTTTTGCGTTGGCCCGCGGGCCGTGGTCGCTTCTCGCGCAGTTCCCCGCGCCCCTGGCAGGGTCGACCCTGCCAGGGGCGGAGCCCAGGGTCAGACCAGCGAACCGTTGGGGAGTTCGACCTTCGCGCCGAGGCTCTCCAGCTTCTCCATGAAGTTCTCGTAGCCGCGGTTGATCAGGTCGATGCCGTGCACCCGGGACGTGCCCTGGGCCGCCAGGGCCGCGATGAGGTACGAGAAGCCGCCCCGCAGGTCCGGGATGACCAGATCGGCGCCCTGGAGCTTCGTGGGGCCGCTCACGACCGCGGAGTGCAGGAAGTTGCGCTGGCCGAAGCGGCAGTCCGAGCCGCCCAGGCACTCGCGGTACAGCTGGATGTGCGCGCCCATCTGGTTCAGCGCCGAGGTGAAGCCGAGCCGCGACTCGTACACCGTCTCGTGGACGATGGACAAGCCGGTGGCCTGGGTGAGGGCGACGACCAGCGGCTGCTGCCAGTCCGTCTGGAAGCCCGGGTGCACGTCCGTTTCGAGGGCGATGGACTTGAGCGAGCCGCCGGGGTGCCAGAAGCGGATGCCCTCGTCGTCGATCTCGAAGGCGCCGCCGACCTTCCGGTAGGTGTTCAGGAACGTCATCATCGAGCGCTGCTGGGCGCCGCGGACGTAGATGTTGCCCTCGGTCGCCAGCGCGGCGGACGCCCACGAGGCGGCCTCCAGGCGGTCCGAGAGGGCGCGGTGGGTGTAGCCGCCGAGCTTGTCGACACCGGTGACGCGGATCGTCCGGTCGGTGTCCATGGCGATGATCGCGCCCATCTTCTGCAGCACGCAGATGAGGTCCTCGATCTCCGGCTCGACCGCGGCGTTGGCGAGTTCGGTCACGCCCTCCGCGAGCACCGCGGTGAGCAGCACCTGCTCGGTCGCGCCGACCGAGGGGTAGGGCAGCCGGATCTTGCAGCCGCGAAGCCGCTGCGGGGCCTCCAGGTACTGGCCGTCCGCGCGCTTCTCGATGGTCGCGCCGAACTGGCGCAGCACCTCGAAGTGGAAGTCGATGGGCCGACCGCCGATGTCGCAGCCGCCGAGGCCCGGGATGAAGGCGTGGCCCAGGCGGTGCAGGAGCGGGCCGCACAGCAGGATCGGGATCCGCGAGGAACCCGCGTGCGCGTCGATGTCGGCGACGTTGGCGGACTCGACGTGGGACGGGTCGAGGATCAGCTCGCCCGGCTCGTCGCCGGGGCGGACGGTGACGCCGTGCAGCTGCAGCAGGCCCCGTACGACGCGCACGTCGCGGATGTCGGGCACATTGCGCAGTCTGCTCGGGCCGCTGCCGAGAAGGGCGGCGACCATCGCCTTCGGCACGAGGTTCTTCGCGCCGCGGACGCGGATCTCGCCCTCGAGCGGGGTTCCGCCGTGGACAAGCAGTACATCGTCTGTGCCGGTCATGAATCTCGCGTTCCGGAGTGGTCGGGCAAGGGGCAGGGGTAAAGGGTAAGGGGCTTTCACCCCTGCCCCATAAGGCCGAGGAGGGTTCACGAAGGTAATGAATTCGCTACAGCACGCTCCGCGCAGGGAGTTCAGCTCAGCGTCACGTACCCGGTCCTCCTCCGGGGGCGCACGAGGGAAGAGGTCCTCTTGCTGCCGTGTGCCCGCCCGTCACCCGGCCGCCACCCCTCGACGTCGCGCTTCGCGCGGCACATTTCCTATCCGAACGGCACGGTTATGCGGGATCATGTCCGCATGACCGAGGTGTCCTCGCTCACAGGGCGGCTGCTCGTCGCCACTCCGGCCCTCGCGGACCCGAACTTCGACCGCGCGGTGGTGCTGCTCCTCGACCACGACGAGGAGGGCACGCTCGGCGTGGTCCTGAACCGGCCGACCCCGGTCGGCGTCGGCGACATCCTGGAGTCCTGGGCGGGATTGGCCGGCGAGCCCGGCGTGGTCTTCCAGGGCGGCCCGGTCTCCCTCGACTCGGCCCTCGGCGTCGCCGTCATCCCGGGCGACGAGGGGCCGCTCGGCTGGCGGCGGGTGTACGGGGCGATCGGCCTGGTCGACCTGGAGGCGCCGCCGGAACTGCTCGCCGCCGCCCTCGGCTCGCTGCGGATCTTCGCCGGTTACGCCGGCTGGGGCCCCGGCCAGCTGGAGGACGAGCTCACCGACGGCGCCTGGTACGTGGTCGAGTCGGAGCCCGGTGACGTCTCGTCCCCGGAACCCGAGAGCCTGTGGCGGGCGGTGCTGCGCCGCCAGCGCAGCGAGCTCGCGATGGTCGCCACCTATCCGGACGATCCCTCGCTCAATTGACGCCCCGGCGACGCGCCTCCACCCGATCCGGTTGCCTTCAGTACCCTTGGTGGTTATGAGCACTCTTGAGCCCGAGCGCGGGGCAGGTACGGGGACCCTCGTAGAGCCGACACCGCAGGTGTCGAACGGCGACGGCGACCACGAGCGCTTCGCCCACTACGTCCAGAAGGACAAGATCATGGCGAGCGCGCTGGACGGCACGCCCGTCGTCGCGCTCTGCGGCAAGGTCTGGGTGCCGGGGCGTGACCCGAAGAAGTACCCGGTCTGCCCGATGTGCAAGGAGATCTACGAGTCCATGGGCGCCGGTGGCGACAAGGACAAGGGCGGCAAGGACAAGAAGTAGCCCCGGATGAGCAGGTAGTCCGGGACGAGGTGGCCCCAGCGGCCCCCGGGGTGTGCGTCACGCACGCCCCGGGGGCCGTTTTGTGTGTGCCGGGTTGTCCAGACCTCTTGCCGGGGGCTTTGCCTCCGCCATAACCTCCTCCCTGTTGTGCAGTATGCGAAACGCTCGTTGCGTATGTTGCAACGGTCATGGGGAGGATCTCTGCCGTGAAGCTCACTGCCCGAACTGCCCGAGCCGCTCTGACTGCCCTGCCACTGGCGGCACTTGCCCTCACCGGCGTGGCCGCCTGCGCCCCGCAGACGTCCGACAACAGCGCCAAGAGCGACGACAAGAGCGGAACCCTGCGGGTCTGGCTCTTCCAGGAGGTGAGCAACGGCCCCAAACAGCAAGTGGTGGACAAGGCCGTGGCCGCCTTCAAGCAGGCCCACAACGGCGCCGATGTCCAGGTCGAGTACATACCCGTCGACACCCGCGCCCAGAAGATCAAGGCCGCCTTCAACGACCCGGCCTCCGCGCCCGACCTGATCGAGTACGGCAACACCGACACGGCCGGCTACGTGAAGGACGGCGGACTCGCCGATGTGAGCACCGAGTTCGCGGCCTGGCCCGAGGCGAAGGACACCGACCCGACGGCGAAGCAGTCCGTCACCGTGGGCGGAAGGGTCTACGGGGCTCCGCTGTTCGTGGGCGTACGCGCGCTGTACTACCGCACCGACGTCCTCAAGGACCTGGGCCTCGCCGTGCCGAAGACCCAGGACGAGCTGATCGCGACCGCGAAGAAGATCCACCAGGCGAAGCCCGACCTTTACGGGCTCGCGGTGGGCGGCGCCTACACGTACGGCGCGCTGCCGTTCCTCTGGGCCAACGGGGGCGAACTGGCCACCGAGAACGGCGGGAAATACACCTCTGCGATCGACAGCGCGGCCGCCCGCAAGGGCATCGCCGCCTACACCTCGCTCTTCGGCGACGCCAACTGCCCCGCCGCCAAGTGCGCGCAGATGGGCGGCAACGCCACCGTCACCGCCTTCGCGAACGGCAAGGCGGCCATGGCGATCGGCGGAGACTTCAACCACGCGGCCGTCGAGGCGGGCACCGTCAAGGGCGAGTACGCGGTCGTGCCGCTGCCGGGCCTGACATCGGGCTCGGTCGCCCCGGCCTTCGCGGGCGGCAACAACATCGGCGTACTGAAGAGCAGTTCGCACCGCACGCTCGCGGTCGGCCTCATGGAGCAGCTCGCCGGCAAGGCCACCCAGCGCGAGCTGTTCGACGCGATGGGCTTCCTGCCGACGTACACCGACGTACGGGCGGACGTCGCGAAGAAGCAGCCGTTCGTCGAGCCGTTCGTGCGCACCCTGGCGGCGGGCGCCAAGTTCGTTCCCGCGTCGCCCGGTTGGGGCCAGATCGACTCCTCGCTCGTGCTGCCGACGATGTTCCAGGAGATCGTCAGCGGCAAGAAGGACGTCGCGAAGGCGTCGTCGGACGCGGCGAAGAGGATGAACGACGTGTTCGGGGCGGCGGGTTGAGCCCCGCGACCGCCACGCGGGACGCCGTGCGGGTGCCCGTGGCGAAGCCGGCGCCGGGCCGCCGCTCGCGCCGGCGGGCCGGCTGGACCCCGTGGCTGTACCTGGCCCCCGCCCTCGCCGTCCTCGGCGCGCTCCTCGTCTACCCGATCTACCAACTCGGCCTGATCTCCTTCCTGGAGTACACCCAGGCCCAGGTCAGCGGCGGTCGGCCGACCAGCTTCCAGGGATTTGGGAACTACTCCGCCCTCTTCTCGGACAGCCAGTTCTGGTCGGTGCTGCTCGCCACGGTCGTCTTCGCGGCGGCATGCGTCCTGAGCACCCTCGCGGTGGGCTGCGCGCTGGCCGTGCTGCTCACGCGGGTACGGGCGCTGCCCCGGCTCGCGCTGATGCTGGCCGCGCTCGGCGCGTGGGCGACGCCCGCGATCACCGGCTCGACGGTGTGGATGTTCCTGTTCGACCCGGACTTCGGCCCGGTCAACCGGGTCCTGGGCCTCGGCGACCACTCGTGGACGTACGGCCGCTACAGCGCGTTCCTGCTCGTGCTGCTCGAAGTGGTGTGGTGCTCCTTCCCGTTCGTGATGGTCACGGTGTACGCCGGGATCCGCGCGAT
Organism: Streptomyces sp. WM6378; assembly: GCF_001279695.1. GTDB lineage: Bacteria > Actinomycetota > Actinomycetes > Streptomycetales > Streptomycetaceae > Streptomyces. The sequence continues at coordinate 1,359 of NZ_LGDD01000279.1, read as the reverse complement.
CCCGGGCGAGGTCCTGGAGGCGGCCGCGCTGGACGGGGCGTCGCAGTGGCGGATCTGGCGGTCCGTCATGGTCCCGATGCTGCGGCCGATCCTCACGGTCGTCACGATCCAGTCCGTCATCTGGGACTTCAAGGTCTTCACGCAGATCTACGTCATGACGAACGGGGGCGGGATCGCGGGCCAGAACCTGGTCCTGAACGTGTACGCGTACCAGAAGGCGTTCGCTTCCTCGCAGTACAGCCTCGGCTCGGCGATCGGCGTGGTGATGCTGCTGATCCTGCTCGCGGCGACGCTGGTGTACCTGCGGGTGCTGCGGGGCCGGAGGGAGGAGCTGTGAATCTCGTACGTGTCCGTGTCCGCCGCCCGGGGCGGCTGGTTGCCGAGGGGATCGCGCTGGTGGCGGCGGTGGTGGTCGCCTTCCCCCTCTACTGGATGGTGCTCTCCGCCTTCAAACCGGCGGGGGAGGTGCAGTCGGCGCACCCCAAGCCGTGGACGCTGTCCCCCTCCCTCGACTCATTCCGCCGCGTCTTCACACAGCGGGACTTCGGGCGGTACTTCCTCAACAGCCTGGTGGTGGCGGGCTCGGTGGTGCTGCTCTCGGCCCTGATCGCCTTCCTGGCGGCGACGGCGGTGACGCGCTTCCGGTTCAAGTTCCGCACCACGCTGCTGATCATGTTCCTGGTGGCGCAGATGGTGCCGGTCGAGGCGCTGACGATCCCGCTGTTCTTCCTGATGCGGGACCTGGGCCAGCTCAACACCCTTGGCTCGCTGATCCTGCCGCACCTGGCCTTCTCGCTGCCCTTCGCGATCTGGATGCTGCGGGGGTTCGTGAAGGGGGTGCCGGTGGCGCTGGAGGAGGCGGCGGCGCTGGACGGGGCCAGCCGCACGCGGTTCCTTTGGCAGGTTCTGTTTCCGCTGGTGTTTCCGGGGTTGGTGGCGACGAGCGTTTTTTCGTTCATCGCCGCGTGGAACGACTTCCTGTTCGCGAAGTCGTTCATCATCAGCGACACGTCGCAGTCCACGCTGCCGATGGCGCTGCTGGTCTTCTTCAAGCCGGACGAGAACGACTGGGGCGGGATCATGGCGGCCTCGACGGTGATGACTCTGCCGGTGCTTGTGTTCTTCGTGCTGGTGCAGCGGCGGTTGGTTTCGGGGGTGGGGGGTGCGGTCAAGTGAGGCTTGGCTCAGCGGGGTTGCCCACCCGCCCGCCCGTTACCCGGGGTTGGAAGGGCTGGCCCCCTGGGGGCTGCGCCCCAGCCCCCGGGGGGTTTGCCCCCCCGCCCGCCCGTTGCCCAGCGTTGGAAGGGCTGGCCCCTGGGGCTTCGCCCCAGACCCCCTTGCGGGGACTCCGTCCCCTGC
>NZ_LGDD01000278.1 GCF_001279695.1 Streptomyces sp. WM6378 | reverse complement strand
CCAACGAGAACACGAACGGCCTGTTGCGCCAGTACTTCCCGAAGGGAACCGACCTTTCTCGATGGGCAGCTGAGGATATCGAGGCGGTCGCTGCCACGCTCAACAGCCGCCCCCGGAAGAGCCTCGGTTGGAAGACACCCGCCGAAGCCCTCAACGACCATCTACTATCGATGAAATAAGCCAGTGTTGCATCCACTGGTTGAACCCGGTC
>NZ_LGDD01000277.1 GCF_001279695.1 Streptomyces sp. WM6378 | reverse complement strand
TCCGCGGCAGCCGGCGCGTCGGTGATCTCGTGGACACGGGCTGCGGTCGGGTCGTGGGTGGAGCCGGGCAGTGCGGGTGAGGCCCACAGCAGGCGGCCGTAGGGATCGGTGCGGACTTGGATGTTGATGCCGTGGCGCTTGTGTTTCCCGGAGTGATACGGGGTGTCTGAGGCGATCTCCCCCAGCCTCCGGCCGGGAGGTGCCCCCAGTC
>NZ_LGDD01000276.1 GCF_001279695.1 Streptomyces sp. WM6378 | reverse complement strand
CGGTGGTGCGCAGCACGTCGAAGACGGCCGGGTCCAGGACGTAGCGGCCGATGACGGCGAGGTTGGAGGGCGCCTCGGCCGCCTCCGGCTTCTCGACCAGCCCGGTGACGCGCACGACGTCACTCTCGGCGGTGGTTTCGACGGCCGCACAGCCGTAGAGGTGGATCTGTTCGGGATCGACCTCCATGAGCGCGATCACGCTGCCGCCCTCG
>NZ_LGDD01000275.1 GCF_001279695.1 Streptomyces sp. WM6378 | reverse complement strand
AAGGCGATCGGTACGGATGCCTTCCAGGAGGCGGACATCGTGGGTATCACGATGCCGATCACCAAGCACAACTTCCTGGTGACGAAGGCCGAGGACATTCCGCGGACGATCGCGGAGGCGTTCCACATCGCTTCGACCGGCCGTCCGGGCCCGGTCCTGGTGGACATCGCCAAGGACGCGTTGCAGGCGCAGACCACGTTCTCGTGGCCGCCG
>NZ_LGDD01000274.1 GCF_001279695.1 Streptomyces sp. WM6378 | reverse complement strand
AGCGGACCATGTATGGTCGAGCCTCGTTCCGCCTCCTCCGCACCCGCATCCTGCTCCGATCATGAGCCGGCGATTCACGGAATCGCGGCCAGAACCAATTACGTGAACGTCGACATGGACGTACTGCGCAAGCGCCGTTAGGCCCCGGGGAAAGCCTGCGCGCCCTGTCCCGACCAGTCTTTCGCGGTGCCGGACATCGGAGCCTTTCGGGCCT
>NZ_LGDD01000273.1 GCF_001279695.1 Streptomyces sp. WM6378 | reverse complement strand
GGTCCGGGTCGTTCGTCCACGACTTGGGGAGATACAACTCCCGGTCTACCAGCGCCCGCCCCCGTCCGGAGGCGTAGGCGGCGAAGACGCCGATCTGGCTGTTCTCGGTACGTCCGGGGGCTTGTACGTGAATAGCTGTCAGCGACGGGTTTGGGTGGGAGTCACTCGGGCGTGTAGCTGTTCCCATGTGCGGGCGGCCGATCCGGGTATAGGT
>NZ_LGDD01000272.1 GCF_001279695.1 Streptomyces sp. WM6378 | reverse complement strand
GGCGGGGATGCGATGTTGCGAAGGCAGAGCCATGCTCCAGCCTCCCACCACACCTCGTCCGACAGGTCAACTCTGACGGTTATTCACGTACAAGCCCCCGGGCGGACCGAGAACTGCCAGATCGGCGTCTTCGCCGCCTACGCCTCCGGACGGGGGCGGGCGCTGGTAGACCGGGAGTTGTATCTCCCCAAGTCGTGGACGAACGACCCGGACC
>NZ_LGDD01000271.1 GCF_001279695.1 Streptomyces sp. WM6378 | reverse complement strand
TCTGGGACAATCTGAATGTCCACCGCAGCGCCGACATCCGTGACTATGCCGCCGAGCATGACTGGCTGACCATCGTCCAGCTGCCGTCGTACTCACCGGATTTGAATCCGGTAGAGGGCATCTGCTCCCTTCTGCGGCGGGCCGTGACCGCGAACATCGTCTTCGCCGACCGCGACCACCACGTCCGGGCCGTCCGCAGCGGCCTGCGCCGAATC
>NZ_LGDD01000270.1 GCF_001279695.1 Streptomyces sp. WM6378 | reverse complement strand
CGATAGCGGATAGTACCGTGAGGGAATGGTGAAAAGTACCGCGGGAGCGGAGTGAAATAGTACCTGAAACCGTGTGCCTACAAGCCGTGGGAGCGTCGCGCATCGAGCTTGCTCGGTGCGTCGTGACTGCGTGCCTTTTGAAGAATGAGCCTGCGAGTTAGCGGTGTGTAGCGAGGTTAACCCGTGTGGGGAAGCCGTAGCGAAAGCGAGTCCGAACA
>NZ_LGDD01000269.1 GCF_001279695.1 Streptomyces sp. WM6378 | reverse complement strand
TGTTCGGACTCGCTTTCGCTACGGCTTCCCCACACGGGTTAACCTCGCTACACACCGCTAACTCGCAGGCTCATTCTTCAAAAGGCACGCAGTCACGACTGCATGTGCAAGCACATACAGCGACGCTCCCACGGCTTGTAGGCACACGGTTTCAGGTACTATTTCACTCCGCTCCCGCGGTACTTTTCACCATTCCCTCACGGTACTATCCGCTATCG
>NZ_LGDD01000268.1 GCF_001279695.1 Streptomyces sp. WM6378 | reverse complement strand
GCGTCACACTGCGGGGCCAGGTGGGGGGTGGTACCTGGGTAGGGGGTGGGTGGGATTTTCCCCCACCCCGCCCCTTCCCGCTGTGACACTCTGCGGCTCCGCCGCGTGGCCTCCGGGGGTTGAAGGACCCCTGGGGCGGAGCCTCGGGGGTAGCTCGCGTGGCCCCCCCGGGAGGGTCGGGCTACCCCGGGTCGCCAGGTCGGACCACGCCCGCCTCGTAGGCGAAGATCACCGCCTGGGCCCGGTCCCGGAGGTCCAGCTTCGCCAGGACCCGGCCGATATGCGTCTTCACGGTCTGCTCGGCCAGCACCAGCCGCCCCGCGATCTCCTGGTTCGAGAGGCCCCGGGCGATCAGTTCCAGCACCTCCGTCTCCCTGGGCGTCAGCCCGTTGAGACGCAACGCCGCCGTCCCCTTGCGCGGCGCCGGCCGCTGCGCCGCGAAGTCCGCGATGAGCCGCCGCGTCACGGAGGGGGCGAGGAGGGCTTCCCCCGCCGCCACGACCCGTACCGCCCCGATCAGGTCGGCGGGCGGCGCGTCCTTCAGGAGGAACCCGGACGCCCCCGCGCGCAGCGCCTCGTACACGTAGTCGTCGACGTCGAAGGTGGTCAGCATCAGCACCTTGGGCCGGTGGACGACCCCCACCGGCGGGTCCAGGATCTCGCGGGCCGCGGCGAGCCCGTCCATCTCGGGCATGCGGACGTCCATCAGGACCACGTCCGGGTGGGTGGAGCGGGCCACCTCGACCCCCTGGCGGCCGTCGGGCGCCTCGCCCACCACGTCGATGTCGGCCTGCGCCGAGAGCAGCGCGGCGAACCCCGCCCGCACCATGGCCTGGTCGTCGACGATGATCACGCGGATGGTCAACTGGCGTCCTTAGGAGGGGAGTTCGGGTGCCGAAGCACAGTCCAGGGGCAGGCGCGCCGCGACCCGGAAACCGCCGTCCGGCAACGGCCCCGTATCCAGCGACCCGCCGGTCAACCGTACGCGTTCACGCATGCCGACAAGCCCGTGCCCCGTACCGGAGGCCTCCAGCGGTGAAGTGCGGCCCGCTGCCGGGCCGTTGACGACGACCACCGTCAGATGCCGGTCGTCGCACGTGACGGAGATGCGGGTCGTGGCGCCCGGCGCGTGCCGTACGACATTGGCGAGGGCCTCCTGCACGATCCGGTACGCGGACAGGTCGACCGCGGGTGGCAGCGCCGGCAGGTCCGCGGCCAGCGAGAGTCGGGCGGGCAGACCGGCCCGTACCGTCGCCTCGACGAGCTGCTGGAGGCGGTCCACGCCGGGCTGGGGAGCCCGCTCGCCGCCCTCCTCGCCGCTGCCGTCGCTCCGCAGCACCGCGAGCAGACGCCGCATCTCGCTCAGCGACTCCCGGGCGCTGGACGCGATGGACTCGAACTCCCCGCGGGCCGCCTCGTCGAGCCCGGTCAGCCGGTACGGCGCCGAGTCGGCCTGCACGGTGATCACCGACATGTGGTGGGCCACCACGTCGTGCAGCTCGCGCGCGATCCGGGCGCGTTCCTCCAGGAGGGTGCGCCGGGCGCGCTCGCCCTCGCTGATCGTCTCCTGCTCGGCGAGCGCCCGCTCGGCCTCCTCCCGGCTGCGTACCGCGCCCGTGAAGGCCAGCATCACGCCGGTGAGCACGAAGAGCAGGACGTACGTGCTGGTGGAGCCGCTCGGCGGGAAGATGCCGAGGGCGAGGCTGGCCGCGCCCGTCGTCAGCCACACCGCGACGAGCGTGCGGGTCGTCTCGCGCAGCCCGAGGCAGGCCATGAGGGCCAGGTAGCCGACGATCACCATGGGCGTCCAGGGCCAGGCGCGGCCCACCGTATCGGCGTCGAGCAGCAGGAGCGCGCCCAGCACGTCGAAGGCCAGGACGATCACCCAGGCCAGCATCGGCCGGGTCACGGCGAGCAGCAGCGGCACCGTCTGGGCCACCCCCAGCGCTCCGGCCCAGCCGCCGCCCAGCCGGTAGTCGCCGGCGAGCACGGTGACGGTGACCGGCAGCAGCGCCACCACGAAGCAGCCGACGACGACGTACGGGCTCCAGCGCTGCCAGCGCTTGGGCGCCTGCGAGAACAGCGGCCGGGTGGCTTCGGGCGGTGGCCGCAGCAGGGCGAGCGCGCGGTGGGAGACGGGTGCGATCTTCATGACCGGGCCAGCGTAGGCAGCACCGGGGCTCCCGCGCGTCATACCGGGGTGCCACCCGTACCCCGGACCCGGGTATCAGTGCGGCGCTCTACAGCTCCGCGAGCAGCTCCGTCTTCTTCGCGGTGAACTCGTCGTCCGTGACCAGGCCCGCCCGGTGCAGGTCACCCAGGTGGCGGATCCTTTCCGCGATGTCCGCGGGGTCGCGCCTGCCCGCCGCGACGGGGACCGCCTGGTGCGGGATGGCGGGGCCGCCTCCGCCCCGTACGGCCGCGAGGACCGCCGCCGCGAAGGGCAGGGACTCGTGCACCGGGCCGTAGCCGAGGCCGAAGACCACGGACGCCGGGTCCCGGTCGGCCTGGGCGGCGGATCCGTCGGCCTCGCGGCGCAGCAGGCGCAGGTGGCCGTCGAAGACCTCGGGGGAGCGCCACTCGACGCCGCTGAGCGCCGCGACCGGGAAGGTCTGGTCGCCGGCCTTCCACTTCTCGGAGGAGGCGCCCGTCCAGAACCAGCGGAAGGTTACCTGCCGGCCGTCGAAGGCGGCCCTGCCGTCGTACGCCTTGAAGTTCAGCGGGGCCTCGGGCGCCGCCACCAGATGGCGTTCGGCGGGTCCGGCGGCGTCCGGCGGCAAGGCGTCCCGCAGCTCGTCCGCGTAGTACTCGGCGAGCGTCTCGCGCTCGGCCGGAAGGACCAGGCGGTAGGGGTCGCAGGACTCCTTCAACTGGCCCGCCGCGGCATCCATCAGCGGGTCGGCGCCCGGTCTCGGCACCGCGTGCAGCACCACCGTGCCGCGTTTGCCCGGGGCGAGCGTCACCGACTCCAACGCCTCGTGGGGGATGCGTCGTTCGCGCAGCGCCTGGAACAGCTTCGGCGCGCGGATCCCCCGTTCGAAGCGGATGAGCACGGAGTCGGACTCGAACTCCCAGGTGGCATGAATTCCGGCCAGCACATCACCCATGCGCCTCATCGTAGGCGGCGCACGCCCGCGCGTCCCCCCTCGGAGGAAACCCCGCCATCGCGCGACCGCTCCGGCGATCACGCGGTGTCTGCGCGTGTCAGCCCGTCACGGTGCCCGTCAAGCCGCCGGCCGGTCGGAAATCCCGCTGCCGCAGCCGGCCCCGCCGTCGGCGCAGCCGACCGTCTGATACGCGCCAACTCCGATGGCGGCGAAGTTGGCGAGGCTCTTGGTGCCCGGCTCGAAATAGCCGGTGTGGCCGATGGCTCCGGCCGCCGACAGGACCCGCGCCCCGAAGGCCGCCGAGACCGGGTCGGCGCCGTGGCCGAGGCCCGCGACGTCCAGGTACGGCACGTCCTGGATCCAGTCGTCCTTGTCCCGCATCGCCCAGACCCGCGCCGAGGTGTCCAGCTGGGCGGCGTTGCGCACCCGCATGCCGGGGCTGCCGGCCACCGCGATGTCGCTGACCCGGGGCGGCAGCTGACGCGACGAGACGCCGCACACGACCGAGCCGTAGCTGTGGCAGAACAGCTCGACCGAGGACTTCCCGGGCAGCGCGCGCACCATCGCCGACAGCCGTACGGCACCGTCCTCGGCCAGTTTGCCGATGGCCGCATCCATGCCGAGGCCGGCCGGTGCGGTGTAGTCGGCCCAGGCGATGACGGCGGTCCGGGTGTCCGGCGCGGCCGCCTGCTCGGCCGCGTACAGCGACTGGGCCATGCCGACCGGGGCGGTGTTCTTCTTGCTGGTCTTCTCGAAGGTCAGGACGTCGGTGTCGACTCCGGGGACGATCACCGAGACCCGCTCCGCGTGGTCCAGGTCGCCGAAGACCTCCGCGACCCGGCCGGTGTCGGAGGGGTCGAAGGCGAGGATCTGGCGGCCGTCGTCGAGCAGCGAGTCGAACCGGTGCATCCGGCGGCCCGCGTCCTGGCGGCCGTCGGCCGAGAGCCTGGTGTCGACCATGCGTTTTTCCTCGACCGCGCGTGCCTCGGTGAGCGCGACACGGTTGGCCCGGTAGCGCAGCGGTACGGGGGCACCGTTCAGGTTGCCCACGACCAGCGGGTACTGGTGGGCGAGCGTGCCCTGCTCGGCGGGGGTGAGCGAGCCGAAGAACTGCGCCAGCTGCTGGGCGGTGGCGTCGGCCTTGGGCAGCTTGTGGCCGTCTATCGTGCCCCGCGCCCAGGCGGCGAGCGCCTTCGCACGCGGTTCGGAGTCGCCTGCGTGGCCGCGGATCGCCGTCCAGCCGGAGGTCGCGAGCATGACGAACACGACGGCGAGCGCGAGCAGCGCGCGCCAGGCGTTCAGTGTGGGGGAGGAGTCGAAGGAAGTCACTGCTGACCACAGTAGGAGACCCTGGAGGTCCACCGGGCTGACAGTGACTCAGATCACGTTTGAGCGGAGGGTGGTCTCACCAAGAGCGCGCGCGGGCGCACGCTCCGTACGTCCGGGACGCGGTCCTGGCGTGTCGGCCGTCACCCTCCCGGCGTGAGTCAGGCGCGCCAGTCGTCGGCCAGGGCGGGGCCGAGATGGTCCAGGTAGCTCGCGGTCAGCTCGCGGATCGCGGCCACGCTGGGGTCCTCGCCCTGGCCCCAGAGTCCGCCCGCCACCCGCATCACGCCGGTGAAGGCGGCCACGGCCACCCGGGGCCGCGGGTCGGTGTCGATGTCGAGGCCCTCGCGCTCGGCGATGAGCCGCGCGACCTGCTCCTCGACCTCCGCCGAGCGGCGCAGATGGACCGCGAGCAGCGCCGGGGTCGACTCGATCACCTGGTACGTCCGCATGTACAGGGTGACCGGCACGACGGGGGACAGGAGCTCCTCGATGGTGTCCCAGGCCGAGAGCGCCGCACGCCGCATGGCGGTGAACGGGCCCTCCGCTGGCGGCCGTTGGCGCAGCGCGTCGACGAAGTGCGACTCGATGGCGTCCTGGGCCGCGAAGACCACGGCCTCCTTGTTGGCGAAGTAGCGGAAGAAGGTGCGCTGCGAGACGTCGACCGCGTCCGCGATCTCGTCGACGGTCGTCTGCTCGTACCCCTTGGTGGTGAAGAGTTCCAGGGCCACCCGCAGCAGTGCGTCCCGGGTGCGCTGCTTCTTCAGCTCGCGCAGGCCGCCGCTCGGCGCCATGGGCCGCTGCTCCACCGTCACTTCGTGGTCCTCTTTCAGTCAATTTGGCGTGTTCAGTTTAGCTGTGAGCCACGTGACAGCTACCGACTTGTGAAATGGTTTGTCAACTGTCAGCGGCTGACATTAGCCTGGATCGCATGACTAGTCAGACCACCGTCGAAAAGGCGCCACAGGACGAGATACCGGCGCCGGCCAAGGGGCTGCGCGGCCACCCCTGGCTGACGCTCTTCGCCGTGGCCATCGGCGTGATGATGGTGGCGCTCGACGGCACCATCGTGGCGATCGCCAACCCGGCCATCCAGCACGACCTCAATGCCTCGCTGCAGGACGTCCAGTGGATCACCAACGGCTACATGCTGGCCCTGGCCGTCTCGCTGATCACCGCGGGCAAGCTCGGTGACCGGTTCGGCCACCGCCAGACCTTCCTCATCGGCGTCGTCGGCTTCGGCGCCGCCTCCGGGGCCATCGGTCTCTCCCACAGCGTCACCTTCGTCATCGCCTTCCGTGTCCTTCAGGGACTGTTCGGCGCGCTCCTGATGCCGGCCGCGCTCGGCCTGCTGCGCGCCACCTTCCCGGCCGAGAAGCTGAACATGGCGATCGGCATCTGGGGCATGGTCATCGGCGCCTCCACCGCGGGCGGCCCGATCCTCGGCGGCGTACTCGTCGAGCACGTCAGCTGGCAGTCCGTCTTCTTCATCAACGTGCCGGTCGGCGCGATCGCCCTGGTCCTCGGCCTGCTGATCCTGCTCGACCACCGGGCGGAGAACGCGCCGAGGTCGTTCGACATCCTCGGCATCGTGCTCCTGTCGGTCGCGATGTTCTGCATGATTTGGGCGCTCATCAAGGGCTCGGAGTACGGCTGGGGCAGCGGCAGGACGCTCGCGTTCATCGCGGCCGCCGTGATCTGCTTCGTCCTCTTCGCCCTCTGGGAGACCAAGGTCAGGGAGCCGCTCATCCCGCTCGGCCTGTTCCGGTCCGTACCCCTTTCGGCGGGCACGGTCCTGATGATCCTGATGGCGTTCGCCTTCATGGGCGGCCTCTTCTTCGTCACCTTCTACCTGCAGAACGTGCACGGCATGTCGGCCGTCGACAGCGGGCTCCATCTGCTGCCGCTCACCGGCATGATGATCGTCGCCTCGCCCATCGCGGGCGCCCTGATCACCAAGCTCGGCCCGCGCGTCCCGCTGGTCGGCGGCATGGTCTGCACCGCGGTCGCGATGTTCGGCATGTCCCGGCTGACCGTCGGCACGGGCACCGTCACCATGTCGATCTGGTTCGCGCTGCTCGGCCTCGGCCTCGCCCCGGTCATGGTCGGCGCCACCGAGGTCATCGTCGGCAACGCCCCCATCGAGCTGTCCGGCGTCGCGGGCGGTCTCCAGCAGGCCGGCATGCAGGTCGGCGGCTCGCTCGGCACCGCGGTGCTCGGCGCCGTGATGTCCTCGCAGATCAGCTCCAAGCTGCCGGAGAACTGGTCGGCGGCCGGGCTCGGCAAGCTGGCGGGCGAGCCGCTGTCCCAGGCGTCCTCGGCCGTGTCGGTCGGCGCCGCCCCGGTCGCGCCGGGCACCCGGCCGGAGGTCGCCGCCAAGATCGCGGGCGTCGCGCACGACACGTTCGTGTCAGGCATGAGCAGCGCGTTCACGGTCGCCGGGATCGTCGCGGTCGTGGCCGCCGCGGTCGCCATGTTCACCAAGCGCGGCGAGAACGCGGAGGCGGCCGCGGGCGCGGGCCACATCTGACCCCGTCAACTCCCGTACGTGAAAGCACCGTCGGCCCGGTCCGGCGGGGCTTTCACCTATCCGGATGATCTCGTCCCACGTCCCCGGGAACCCGGAACCGCCCCCGCCCGCCCCGCGTTCCCATGATCCAACGGATCGAATCGACATGGGAGTTGACCTCATATGCGTACGACGACGACCACGGTGGCCCTGCTCGCGGCGACGGCTTTCCTGCTGCCCACCTCCGCCCACGCCGCCTCGGGCCCGCGCCTCGGGGACTGCGCGGCGGGCGAGCTCTGCCTCTGGAGCAAAGCGGGCTTCAAAGGCGCACGGCAGGTGTACGACCTGACGCACATCGACATGGAGAGCTGCACCACGCTGCCGCCGGGCACCGACGCCCAGTCCCTCGCCAACCGCATGGGGCGCCCGGTCACGACCTACCAGTCCGCCGAGTGCGCGGAGACGTCCGAGTTCGACACACACCCGGGCGCCGGGACCTGGATGCCCCAAGTCCCTTATCGTGTACGGGCGTTCAAGGTGTGGGAGAGCTGAGGAGTCGTACCCGCCCGCATCGACACCCTGCCGGCCATCAGCTGGCTGGTGGGCGCGGCGAGCGTGGGCAACGGAGTCTTCTGACGTATCCGTGAACAATCGAAGGGTGGCCGATTCCCCGAGGAATCGGCCACCCTTCACGCAGGCTCACCTGCAAGGCCCGGGGAAAACCCCGCAGCACCCACCGCACTCCGCACTACTACGCGTCGCCGCCAGCCGCACCGGGGTCAGCCGCAGTCACATCCAGCAAACGGTACCGATCGACCGCCTGCTTGAGCGCCGACCGGTCGACCTTCCCCTCCCGCGCCAGCTCCGTGAGGACGGCCAGCACGATCGACTGCGCGTCGATGTGGAAGAAGCGGCGAGCCGCACCCCGTGTGTCGGCGAAGCCGAACCCGTCCGCGCCGAGCGACTGATACGTGCCCGGCACCCAGCGCGCGATCTGGTCCGGAACGGCCCGCATCCAGTCGGAAACGGCCACGAACGGACCCTGCGCGCCCTGGAGCTTCCGCGTGACATAGGGGACGCGCTGCTCCTCCTCGGGGTGCAGGAGGTTGTGCTCCTCCACCTCGACGGCCTCGCGGCGCAGCTCGTTCCAGGAGGTCGCCGACCAGACGTCCGCCCGTACGTTCCACTCCTCGGCCAGGATCCGCTGGGCCTCGATCGCCCACGGCACGGCCACGCCGGACGCCATGATCTGGGCCGGAATGGCGCCCGAAGTGCCCGCGCTGTAGCGGTGGATGCCCTTGAGGATGCCGTCCACGTCGACGTCCGCCGGCTCGGCCGGGTGCTGGATCGGCTCGTTGTAGACGGTGAGGTAGTAGAAGACGTCCTCGCTGTCCGGGCCGTACATCCGGCGCAGACCGTCCTTGACGATGTGCGCGATCTCGTAGCCGAACGCCGGGTCGTAGGCGACGCAGCCCGGGTTCGTCGAGGCGAGCAACTGCGAGTGGCCGTCCGCGTGTTGCAGACCCTCGCCCGTCAGAGTCGTGCGTCCCGCGGTCGCGCCGAGCACGAATCCGCGCGCCAACTGGTCGGCCATCTGCCAGAACTGGTCGCCGGTGCGCTGGAATCCGAACATCGAGTAGAAGACGTACACCGGGATCAGCGGCTCGCCGTGCGTGGCGTACGCCGAACCCGCGGCGATCAGCGAGGCGGTGCAGCCGGCCTCGGAGATGCCGTCGTGCAGCATCTGCCCGGTCGGCGACTCCTTGTAGGCGAGCAGCAGGTCGCGGTCGACCGCCTCGTACTGCTGGCCCAGCGGGTTGTAGATCTTGGCGCTCGGGAAGAACGCGTCCATGCCGAAGGTGCGGTACTCGTCGGGCGCGATGAGGACGAACCGCCTGCCGATCTCCTTGTCCCGCATCAGGTCCTTCAGGATGCGGACGAACGCCATCGTGGTGGCGATCGACTGGTGGCCCGAGCCCTTCTTGGCGACCGCGTACGTCTTGTCCTCGGGCAGGACCAGCGGCTTCGAACGCACCACGCGGGTCGGCACGTAGCCGCCGAGCCCGAGCCGGCGGTCGTGCATGTACTGGATCTCCTCGGAGCCCCGTCCGGGGTGGTAGTACGGCGGCGCGCCGGACTCCAGCTCGGCGTCCGTGATCGGGATGTGCAGCCGGTCCCGGAAGCCCTTGAGGTCGTCGACCGTCAGCTTCTTCATCTGGTGGGTCGCGTTGCGGCCCTCGAAGTTCGGGCCCAGCGTCCAGCCCTTGACGGTGTGCGCCAGGATCACGGTCGGCTGGCCCTTGTGCGCCTTGGCCGCCGAGAACGCCGCGAAGATCTTCCTGTGGTCGTGGCCGCCACGCCCGAGGTGCAGGATCTGCTGGTCGGTCATGTTCTCGACCATGGCGCGCAGCCGCTGGTCGTCGCCGAAGAAGTGGTCCCGGATGTACCCGCCGGTCTCGGTGGCGTACGTCTGGAACTGGCCGTCCGGCGTGGTGTTCATCTTGTTGACCAGGATGCCGTCGCGGTCCTGCGCGAGCAGCGGGTCCCAACTGCGGTCCCAGATCAGCTTGATGACGTTCCATCCGGCACCGCGGAACTGCGACTCCAGCTCCTGGATGATCTTGCCGTTGCCGCGCACCGGGCCGTCCAGGCGCTGGAGGTTGCAGTTGACGACGAAGGTCAGGTTGTCCAGGTTCTCGCGGGCCGCGATGGACAGCTGGCCGAGCGACTCGGGCTCGTCCATCTCGCCGTCGCCGAGGAACGCCCACACGTGCGACTTGGAGGTGTCGGCGATGCCGCGCGCCTGCATGTAGCGGTTCATCCGCGCCTGGTAGATCGCGCCGAGCGGGCCGAGGCCCATCGAGACGGTCGGGAACTCCCAGAAGTCCGGCATGAGCCGCGGGTGCGGATAGGACGAAAGCCCGTACGGCGCCTTCGACTTCTCCTGGCGGAACGCGTCGAGCTGCTGCTCGCTGAGGCGGTCGAGCAGGAAGGCGCGGGCGTAGATTCCGGGGGACGCGTGGCCCTGGAAGAAGATCTGGTCGCCGCCGTCACCCTCGTCCTTGCCCCGGAAGAAGTGGTTGAAGCCCACGTCGTACAGGGAGGCGGAGGAGGCGAACGTGGCGATGTGGCCGCCGACGCCGATGCCCGGGCGCTGCGCCCTGGACACCATCACGGCCGCGTTCCAGCGCGTGGCGTTGAGGACCTTGCGCTCGATCTCCTCGTTGCCGGGGAAGAACGGCTCGTCCTTGGTTGCGATCGTGTTGACGTAGTCCGAGCTGCGCATCTCGGGCACGGCCACGCGCTTCTCGCGCGCCCGCTCGATCAGCCGGAGCATCAGATAGCGGGCCCGTTCGCGGCCGCGCTCGTCGACGGCGGCGTCCAGGGAGTCGAGCCACTCCTGGGTCTCTTCGGGATCGAAGTCCGGGACCTGGCTCGGCAGGCCGCCAATGATGATCGGGTTGCGATCGGATCCGGAAGCCACGCTGTTCCTTCACTGTCGGGGGATGCGGAAGACAGCCAATTCTGCGCCGCATCCCATCGTGTACCGCTGGGGCGCAAACGTCATCTCTACTGAGAGGTAACCGAGAGGTAACCGTCACCCGAGCAGGAAGTAGGCTCAGGGCCTGGACGGGTCGGGCCAAATCGCAACCTTACGCTCAACCCGGCCAACCGTTCCCGAAGGGTGTTCGGGCCCGATTGGAGTACCCAAAGGAACAGAACGGCGCAAACAGTCACCAATGGTGTGGGATGAATCACCGACGGGGATGCGGATGTCCCTGAACACCGCCACACTGACCCCCAAAGGGCGGGTTCGGAGGCCGGGTACTTGCGAGATTCGTCCCGCCCGTGTGGACTACGCCCAATGCCACGCGTATGCGCGCGGCTGCAGAACTTACCGAATCAAGATCAGGAGGCAAGCCGTGAGCGCGACCGCGGACCACGCGGAGGAGCGGACCAACCCGGCCATGAGGCTGGGGTTCGAGCCCGGACAGGTGGTCCAGGAGATCGGTTACGACGACGACGTCGACCAGGATCTCCGCGAGGGCATCGAGTCCCTGATTGGCCAGGATCTCGTCGATGAGGACTATGACGACGTCGCCGACGTCGTGCTGCTGTGGTTCCGCGACGAGGACGGCGACCTTACGGACGCCCTGGTGGACGCCATCGGTCTCCTTGAGGACGGCGGCGCGGTCCTGCTGCTGACCCCGAAGACGGGCCGGGACGGATACGTGGAGCCCAGCGACGTCAACGACGCCGCGCAGACCGCCGGACTGTCGGCGGCCAAGAGCGTCAGCGTCGGGAAGGACTGGTCGGGCACCCGCCTGAAGTCCCCCAAGCGCTGATCCACCCTCACGCCCCACAGGGCCCCCTCAGGCACAGCCTGAGGGGGCCCTGTGCATAGGGGGGTGCGTAGGGTGGGGTTCACCAGATCGGCCCATTGAAGGGAAGGCGTTTCCATGGCTATCGAGGTCGGCACCAAGGCCCCGGAGTTCGAGCTCAAGGACAACCACGGCCGGACCGTGAAGCTCGGCGACTTCCGCGGCGAGAAGAACGTGGTGCTGCTCTTCTACCCGTTCGCCTTCACCGGCGTGTGCACGGGCGAGCTGTGCGAACTGCGCGACAACCTGCCGAAGTTCGTCAACGACGACACCCAGCTGCTCGCCGTCTCCAACGACTCCATCCACACCCTGCGCGTCTTCGCCGAGCAGGAGGGCCTGGAGTACCCGCTGGTCTCCGACTTCTGGCCGCACGGCGAGGTCAGCCGCGCCTACGGCGTCTTCGACGAGGACAAGGGGTGCGCGGTGCGCGGCACCTTCATCATCGACAAGGAGGGCGTGGTCCGCTGGACCGTCGTCAACGCCCTGCCGGACGCCCGCGACCTGAACGAGTACCTCAAGGCGCTCGACACCATCTGACCGCGGCACCGCGCCCGGTCCCGCCCGGCCGACACCCGATGATCGTTCGGCCGAATCGTCTGTTTGACCCGGGAACCGGTTACTAGGATCCATTCGTTGATCCGATGCCAACGCACGACGGGGACGCTGTCCAAGCCGGCCCCTCACACCATTGGGAGGACTCGTGGGAGTCAGCCTCAGCAAGGGCGGCAACGTCTCGCTGACCAAGGCCGCCCCCAACCTGACCGCGGTCATCGTCGGTCTGGGCTGGGACGCACGCACCACCACCGGGGGTGACTTCGATCTGGACGCCAGCGCCCTGCTGACCAACGACCAGGGCAAGGTCACCAACGACGCGAACTTCGTGTTCTTCAACAACCTCAAGAGCCCCGACGGCTCCGTCGAGCACCAGGGTGACAACCTCACCGGTGAGGGCGAGGGCGACGACGAGGTCATCAAGGTGAACCTGGCCGGGGTCCCGGCCGACGTCAACAAGATCGTCTTCCCGGTCTCGATCTACGAGGCCGAGAGCCGCCAGCAGTCCTTCGGCCAGGTGCGCAACGCCTACATCCGCGTCGTCAACCAGGCCGACGGCCAGGAGCTCGCCCGGTACGACCTGAGCGAGGACGCCTCGACGGAGACGGCGATGGTCTTCGGCGAGCTGTACCGCAATGGCGCGGAGTGGAAGTTCCGCGCCATCGGCCAGGGCTACGCCTCGGGCCTGCGCGGCATCGCGCAGGACTTCGGCGTCAACGTCTGAGCCGACCACTCGTGTGTCCGGCGCCGCACCCCTTGTGGTGCGGCGCCGGACGCGCTCACCACCTGTTCCACTTCTCGGGGAGGACACGAACATGGGCGTCACGCTCGCCAAGGGAGGCAATGTCTCCCTCTCCAAGGCCGCACCGAACCTCACCCAGGTGCTCGTCGGTCTCGGCTGGGACGCGCGCTCCACCACCGGAGCCGACTTCGACCTCGACGCCAGCGCCCTGCTGTGCGCGAACGGGCGGGTGCTCGGCGACGAGTACTTCGTCTTCTACAACAACCTCAAGAGCCCCGAGGGCTCGGTCGAGCACACCGGCGACAACCTGACCGGTGAGGGCGAGGGCGACGACGAGTCGCTCATCGTCGACCTGACGAAGGTGCCCGCCGCCTGCGACAAGATCGTCTTCCCGGTCTCGATCCACGACGCGGACAACCGCGGCCAGACCTTCGGGCAGGTCGCCAACGCCTTCATCCGCGTCGTCAACCAGGCCGACGGCCAGGAGCTCGCCCGGTACGACCTGAGCGAGGACGCCTCGACGGAGACCGCGATGATCTTCGGCGAGCTGTATCGGTACGGCGGCGAGTGGAAGTTCCGTGCAGTTGGCCAGGGGTACGCATCGGGTCTGCGGGGCATCGCTCTAGACTTCGGGGTCAACGTCTCCTAAAGAGATCGCCCGGTTGCCTTCAAGTCGAGCGCCGTCCGGGGCGGTCCCTGCAAGGGGCCCCGGGGGCCGTCCCCCGGGAGACAGCAGCGTAAAGCCGTGCGCGGTGCGGGGGGAGACCCGCTCTTCGTCGGGTCGGCCCGCTCTACACGATGGGGAAGTCAGTGCTTCTGAAAACCTTCGGCTGGTCGTTCGCGATCACCGCGATCGGCCTGGCCCTGGCCGTGCTGTACGACGGGTGGACGGCCTTCGGGGTCGTGGCCATCCTGGCGGTTCTGGAGATCTCGCTGTCCTTCGACAACGCGGTGGTCAACGCCGGAATCCTGAAGAAGATGAACGCCTTCTGGCAGAAGATCTTCCTCACGGTCGGCGTCCTCATCGCCGTCTTCGGCATGCGCCTGCTCTTCCCCGTCGTCATCGTCGCGATCAGCGCCAAGATCGGCCCGGTCGACGCGGTCGACCTGGCGCTGAACGACGCCGACCGCTACCAGCAGCTGGTGACCGACGCGCACCCGTCGATCGCCGCCTTCGGTGGCATGTTCCTGCTGATGATCTTCCTCGACTTCATTTTCGAGGACCGCGACATCAAGTGGCTCGCCTGGCTGGAGCGCCCGCTGGCCAAGCTCGGCAAGATCGACATGCTGTCGGTCTGCATCGCCATGATCGTCCTGCTCGTCGCCTCCATGACGTTCGCCACCCACGCCCACCAGCACGGCGGCGCGCACGTCGACAAGGCGCAGACCGTGCTGGTCTCCGGCATCGCCGGCCTCATCACGTACCTCGTGGTCGGCGGCCTCTCCGGCTACTTCGAGAACCGTCTCGAAGAGGACGAGGAGCGTGAGCACGAGGCGGAGGAAGAGGCCGAGCGCACCGGCAGCAAGGTTTCTGCGGTCGTCATGGCCGGCAAGGCCGCGTTCTTCATGTTCCTCTACCTTGAGGTCCTGGACGCGTCGTTCTCCTTCGACGGCGTCATCGGCGCCTTCGCCATCACCAACGACATCGTCCTGATGGCGCTCGGCCTCGGCATCGGCGCGATGTACGTGCGGTCGCTGACCGTCTACCTGGTCCGCCAGGGCACCCTCGACGACTACGTCTACCTGGAGCACGGCGCGCACTACGCGATCGGTGCCCTTGCCGTGATCCTCCTGGTCACCATCCAGTACGAGATCAACGAGGTCATCACCGGCCTCGTCGGCGTGATCCTGATCGCCTGGTCCTTCTGGTCCTCCGTGCGCCGCAACCGGCGCCTCGCGGCGGACGGCGGCGAGGATTCCACCGAACCGGCCGAAGTCGGCTCCGGGGTGTGACCCCGGTGCTTCCGGAGAGCACGCCCTCGGGCGTGTGATCCGCCTTGGATTGAGGAACGCTCTCTGCGGGGCGGTCACGAGGCCTCGGCCTCGCCGGCCGCCCCGCAGAGCTTTGTGTGCGGGGACAGTTCACGGACCTATGGGGTGGGGGCAATGGCGTTCTGGGACGGTGTGTGGCGGGGCAGGGCCTCACAGTTCGACTCGGGCAGCGCGGCGACCAACACGATCGAGCTGACCCGACGGCACAACACGGTCTCGCTCGGGAAGCAGGGCGCCAACACCGGCAGCCTGCGGGTCAACCTGTCCTGGCGGATGCGCACCTCGGACTTCGGGGGCAAGCCCGACCAGAGCGGGCAGCTGCTGCGCCACCCGCTGAAGTTCTTCAAGCCGGAGATGGTCCAGGGCCACACCCAGTCCATGGTCAACGTCGACCTCGACCTGGGCTGCCTGTACGAGCTCCAGGACGGCACCAAGGGCGTCGTCCAGCCGCTGGGCAACTTCTTCGGCGCCACCAACAAGGCGCCCTTCGTGGAATGCAGCGGCGACGACCGCTTCGGCTCGGCGTCCGGCGAGACGATCTTCGTCAACCTGGACCACCGCGACGAGATAAAGCGCCTTCTCGTCTTCGTCTACATCTACGACCAGACCCCGGCCTTCGACCGCACCCACGCCAAGGTGACGCTCTACCCGAGCAACGGGCCGCGCATCGAGATCGAGCTCGACGAGCGCGCCCCCGAGGCCCGCTCCTGCGCCGTGGTCTCCATCGAGAACATCAAGGGCGACATGGTGGTGCGGCGCGAGGTGAAGTTCGTGTACGGCTTCCAGGCCGAGCTGGACCGCCTGTACGGCTGGGGCCTGCAATGGGGCCGCGGCTACAAGACCAAGGCCTGAGCCGCCGCCGTCCGTGTTCCGCCGGGCGGTCTACTGGCGGATGAACTGCGGCCCCATGGGCGGCAGTACGAACGTGGGGTCGGGCGCGGGCGCCGCGGGCTGGGGGTAGCCGTAGGCGGGCTGCGGCGAGGCCGGCTGCGGATATCCGTAGGACGGCTGCGCGGGGGGCGGCTGGGCGGGAGGCGCGGGATGCGGATAGCCGTAGGAGGGCGCGGCCGCGTGCTGCGGCAGCGGCTGGGGCACGGACGGCGCACTGGGCGCACTCCGCGCGCTGTCGGTGCCCTCGCCGTCGTCCACGGAGATGCCGTACTCGGTGGCGAGGCCGACCAGGCCGGTCGGGTAACCCTGGCCCACCGCGCGGAACTTCCAGCCGTCGCCGCGGCGGTACAGCTCGCCGCAGATGATCGCCGTCTCCTCGCCGGTCTCCGGCTTCACGTCGAACAGGGCGACCGGTTCGGCCCCCGAGACCGCCGCGTCGAACAGCAGGATCCGCAGATCGCGGACGGCACGGAAGGTCGCGCCGTCCGACGAGGCGGTGATCAGCACCCGGTCCACGGAGCGGTCGAGGGCGGCCAGATCGGCCTCGACGGTGTCGGTGAGGCCTTCCGCGACACGCTTCTTGGGGAGCCGGCGCACCAGGCCCGAGGGGTGGCGCGGCTGGTTGTAGAAGACGAAGTCCTCATCCGAGCGCACCCGGCCGTCGGCGGCGAGCAGCAGCGCCGAGGCGTCCACGTCCGGGACGTCGGCGCCGGGCGACCAGCGGAGCACGGCCCGTACGGCCGGGGCCTCCAGCGGGACGTTCGATCCCTTCAGCATCGCGTGCGTCATGCCCGTCATCCTGCCTTCCCGCAGGGCCCGTGGACAACGCGGGGCCCGGCCGGGTACGTCCCGCGACGTACTCGCGGAGTGTGCACGGGCCGAATGATGCAGACGAGTTACCTGGATTTCACGCACTTGGGGAACTCTTGACACGTGTTCCTACGTACTATTACCGGCCACCCAAATTCTCGGCCGTCCGGCAGTACGGGGGATGTATATGCGGCATTTCGGGCACGTCCCGCCGGCTGCGCGGAAGAACCTCTTCCATCGGGAGCCCTGTGAGTTCACCGCGGGCTCGTCCGCGCGCGTGCTGTCGGCCGCCCTCGGCGCCACCCTGTACAGCCCGGCGACCCGGCCCGCCCTCGCCGACGACGTCCTGAAACAGGCCGGCCGAGGTGTCGTGTCCATGGTGCTGTGCCTGGAGGACTCGATCGACGACGCCGAGGTGGCGGCCGCCGAAGCCAATCTGGTCCGCCAGTTCGCCGATCTCGACGCCCGCGGCGAGGAGGTCCCGCTGCTCTTCGTGCGGGTCCGCGAGCCCCTCCAGATTCCCGACCTGGTGCACCGCCTCGGCGACTCCGCGCGCCTGCTCTGCGGCTTCGTCCTGCCGAAGTTCACCGAGGAGCGCGGCATCGACTTCCTGGAGGCGCTCACCGCCGCCGAGTCCGCGAGCGGCCGCCGCCTCTTCGCCATGCCCGTCCTCGAATCGCCCCAACTGCTCCACCTGGAGACGCGGGCCGAGACCCTGGCCGGAATCGCGCGCACGGTGGAGAAGTACCGCGAGCGCGTCCTCGCCCTGCGCCTCGGCGTCACCGACTTCTGCTCCACCTACGGACTGCGCCGCTCGCCCGACATGACGGCGTACGACGTGCAGATCGTGGCCGGAGTCATCGGGGACGTGGTGAACGTGCTCGGCCGGGCCGACGGCAGCGGCTTCACCATCACCGGCCCGGTGTGGGAGTACTTCCGGGTTCAGGAGCGGATGTTCAAGCCCCAGCTGCGCCGCAGCCCCTTCCTGGAAGGCCGCGCCGAGGAACTGCGCACCGCGCTGATCGAGCACGACCTGGACGGGCTGCTCCGCGAGATCGAGCTCGACCGGGCCAACGGCTTGCTCGGCAAGACCTGCATCCACCCCTCGCACGTGGTGCCCGTGCACGCCCTGTCGGTGGTCAGCCACGAGGAGTTCAGCGACGCCCAGGACATCCTGCGGCCCGAGCGGGGCGGCGGCGGGGTGCTGCGCTCGGCGTACACGAACAAGATGAACGAGGTGAAGCCGCACCGGGCCTGGGCCGAGCGCACCCTGCTGCGGGCCGAGGTGTTCGGCGTCGCCGCCGAGGACGTCGGCTTCGTGGACCTGCTCACGGCCGGCCTGGCCGGCTGAGGTACGAACCACCGGCACGAACGACGACTACGAACGACGAGTACGGACGATCAGTGCGAACGAACAGAGGGACACAGCAACGTGGTTGAGTGGTCGGGAACGTGGGTCGCGAAGCGGCTGGGAGTCGAGCTCGTCGGGGACGAGGACCTCAGTGGCCTGCTCGGGCTCGCCCTGCGCCGCAACCCGAAGCGCGCCCATCTCCTCGTCTCGAACGTGCTGGGCAAGCACGTGCCGCAGAGCCCCTCGGTCGTGTGGCGCGCCGGATACGAACTCGGCCTGTGCGTACGGGAGTTGCTCGGCGCGCGGGCGGCCGCGCGCGCCGTGGTGCTCGGGTACGCCGAGACCGCGACGGGCCTCGGCCACTCGGTCGCCGACGGCCTCGCGCTCGCCCCGTGCCTGCACTCCACCCGCCGCCCGGTCGACGGCGTGGCGGCGGCGGGCGGTTTCGAGGAGTCCCACTCCCACGCCACCTCCCACCTGCTGCTGCCCGAGGACCCCCAACTCCTGTCAGGGCAGGGCCCCTTGGTCCTGGTCGACGACGAGTTCTCGACCGGCAACACGGTCCTCAACACCATCCGCGACCTGCACGCCCGTTATCCGCGCGACCACTACGTGATCGTCGCGCTGGTCGACATGCGCTCCCCGGAGGACCGCGACCGCCTCACCGCTTTCGCGACGGAGATCGGCGCCCGCGTCGACCTGATCGCCTCGGCGTCGGGCACGGTACGGCTGCCGGACGGGGTCCTTGAGAAGGGGCGGGCGCTGGTCGAGGAGTTCGAGGCGGCGAGGTCCGAGTCGCCGCTCCACAGCAGCGGTGCTCACGGGGGGACGGCTTACGCACACCGCGTCGACCTCCCCTGGCCCGCGGGCCTTCCCGACGGCGGGCGGCACGGCTTCACCCCGGCCCACCGGGCCGAGCTGGAAGCGGCCCTGCCGGAGATGGCGGCCCGGCTGGCCGACGCGGTGGGCGCCACCGCCCCCGGCAGGCCCCGCGTACTCGTCCTCGGCTTCGAGGAGTTGATGTACGCGCCGCTCCGCCTCGCCGTCGCCCTCGAAGAGCTCGGCGGCGCCGAGGTGCGCTACTCGACCACCACCCGCTCGCCCGTGCTCGCCGTGGACGACCCCGGGTACGCGATCCGCACCCGCCTCGCCTTCCCCGCGCACGACGACCCGGCCGACGGGCCCGGCGAGCGGTACGCGTACAACGTCGCGGGCAACGGCTTCGACGCGGTCATAGCCGTCGTCGACTCGGCCGCCGACACCCCCCAACTGCACGCCCCCGACGGACTGTTGGCCCAGCTCGCCGCCCACATACCGCACGTCGTGCTCGCCGTGCTGCCCTCGTACGTACCCGAAGGTGCCCCCATGCCCGAGCCGCTGCCCGAACCCCTCAGGGGACCCGCCTTCTCCTCCTACGCGCCCGACGAGGTCGGCTGGCTGCTCAAGGACCTCTCCGGCGTCGAGCTCGAAGCCCCCACCGAGGAGCGTGAGGAGGCCATCCAGAGCGGCGGGGCGCACTACGCGGAGTCGCTGCCGGTCGAGTACCAGCCGAGCCCGCAGTACCAGGAGCTGTTCCGCGCCGCGCTCGACACCTCGGCCGCTCGGATCGCGCAGGCCGTCGGCGTGGTCACCGAGACCGTCCTCGCCGAGAGGTCGCCGCGCCCGGTGCTGGTCTCGCTGGCCCGCGCCGGAACGCCCGTCGGCGTCCTGATGCGCCGCTGGGCCAAGCACCGCCACGGCCTCGACCTGCCGCACTACGCGGTGTCCATCGTGCGCGGCCGGGGCATCGACCCGAACGCGCTGCGCTGGCTCGCCGCCCACCACGACCCCGCCGACGTCGTGTTCGTCGACGGTTGGACGGGCAAGGGCGCCATCACCCGTGAACTGGCCGCAGCCGTACGGGAGTTCCCCGAGTTCGCGGGCTTCGACCCGGAGATCGCGGTGCTCGCCGACCCCGGGTCCTGTGTGCGGACGTACGGCACCCGCGAGGACTTCCTGATCCCGTCGGCCTGCCTCAACTCGACCGTGTCCGGGCTGATTTCGCGCACCGTCCTTCGCCAGGACCTCATCGGTCCCGGCGACTTCCACGGCGCCAAGTTCTACCGCGACCTTGCCGGAGCCGACGTCTCGGGCGACTTCCTCGACGCCGTCGCCGCCCGCTTCGACGAGGTCGCATCCGACGTGGACCGCGAGGCCAAGGCCCTGCGGGACGCGGACCGCACGCCGAGCTGGGAGGGCTGGGCGGCCGTCGAGCGGATCAGCGAGGAGTACGGCATCCAGGACGTCAACCTGGTCAAGCCCGGCGTCGGCGAGACCACCCGGGTGCTCCTTCGCCGGGTCCCGTGGAAGATCCTCGCCGGGCGGGGCGCCGGGGCCGACCTCGACCATGTGAGGCTGCTCGCCGAACAGCGCGGCGTGCCGGTCGAGGAGGTGGACGGCCTGCCGTACAGCTGCGTCGGCCTGATCCACCCGCAGTACACCCGGGGCGCCACCGGCGCCGACGGCAAGGCGGTGGCGGCCAAGTGAGCACCATCCTGGTCGCCAGCGACCTCGATCGCACCCTGATCTACTCGGCCGCGGCCCTCGCCCTCACCATGCCCGACCATCGCGCCCCCCGGCTGCTCTGCGTCGAGGTGCACGAGCACAAGCCCCTCTCTTACGTCACCGAAAACGCGGCCCTGCTGCTCGCCGAGCTGAAGTCGGCCGCCGTGTTCGTGCCCACCACCACCCGCACCCGCAAGCAGTACCAGCGCATCCGACTCCCGGGCCCCGCCTCGGAGTTCGCGATCTGCGCCAACGGCGGGCACCTGCTCGTGAACGGCGTGTCCGACCCGGACTGGGCGGGTGAGGTGACCGGCCGCATCGCCGCCGAGTGCGTCCCCCTCGACGAGGTGCGGGCCCACTTGAGGGCCGTCGCCGACCCGCGGTGGCTCCGCAAGGAGCGGATCGCCGAGGACCTCTTCGCGTACCTCGTCGTCGAGCGGGAGCTGCTGCCCGAGGAGTGGGTCAAGGAGCTCGCCGCCTGGGCCGAGCCGCGCGGCTGGACGGTCTCGCTCCAGGGCCGCAAGATCTACGCCGTGCCGAAGCCGCTCACCAAGAGCGCGGCGGTCCGGGAGGTCGCCCGCCGCACCGGAGCCGAACTCACCCTGGCTGCCGGGGACTCGCTCCTCGACGCCGACCTCCTGCTCGCCGCCGACCGGGGCTGGCGCCCGGGCCACGGCGAACTCGCAGAGGCCGGCTGGCAGGGCCCGCGCACCGAGGCCCTGGCCGAGTGCGGCGTCCTTGCGGGCGAGGAGATCCTGCGCCGCTTCCTCGATGCCCGGGATTGGGTACGGTCGCCGCATGACCAAGGGAAACAGCACCAAAATCACTGACGAGTTGTACGCGTACATGCTGGCCCACAACCCGCCGCTCGACGCGGTGCAGCAGGGCCTGGTGAAGACGACGTACGAGCGCCTCCCGGACTTCGCGGGCATGCAGTCGGCCGAGGAGCAGGGCCCGCTCCTCGCCTTCCTGGTACGTCTGGTGAACGCCCGCCATGTCGTCGAGGTGGGCACCTTCACCGGGTTCTCGGCGCTGGCCATGGCGCAGGCACTGCCGGCCGACGGAAAGCTGATCGCCTGCGACGTCTCCGAGGAGTGGACGGCGTACGGCAAGGAGGCCTGGGCGAAGGCGGGCGTCGCCGACCGCATCGAACTGCGGATCGCGCCCGCCCTCGACACCCTGCGAGCGATGCCGGCCGAGCCGCACATCGACTTCGCGTATCTGGACGCGGACAAGGGCAACTATGTCGCGTACTGGGAGGAATTGGTGCCGCGGCTCCGGCCCGGCGGGGTCATCGCCACGGACAACGTGCTGTTCCACGGGCGGGTGCTGGACCCGGAGGCGACGGGGGCGGCCGCCGCGATCCGGGCGTTCAACGAGCACGTCGCGGCGGACGAGCGGATGGACAGCGTGATGCTGACCGTCGCGGACGGTCTGACGCTGTCCCGCAAGATCTAGCCGGGCTCAGCCGCAGCAGCCGCCCCCGCAGCACCCGCCGCCACCGGCGGACGGGGCCGCGGCCGACTTGGCGGAGCCTCCCACGGCCACCGTGGAGAGCAGCTTCACCGTGTCGGCGTGGCCCGCCGGGCAGGTTGCCGGGGCGGAGGACTCGGCCATCGGGCGGCTGAGCTCGAACGTGTCGTCGCAGGGGCGGCAGCGGTATTCATAGCGAGGCATGGCCCCAGCGTATGCGGTACCTGGGGCCGGAGGCCCGTCCGCCTCCGGCCCCAGGGGCGCCCCTCCGGGCCGGGCCACCGCCGCGGCCCGACCCGGAGGGGCCCCAAAGGCGCCTCAGCGCATCCCCGCGCCGAGCGGGGCCAGTTCCGCCCGGGTCGGGGCGCCCTCAGGCAGAGCGCGAGCTCGTCGTCCGAGGCGATGAGAACGTCCGCCTTCGGCGCCCACTCCCGCATCACCTCCGCAGTCTCACCCGAACTCCACAGCTGGGAGCGGTAGTTGACGTCCAGGCAGACCAACATCGAGTGTTCGGCGGCCAGTTGGAGCGCGAGGCACGCGGCCGAGCGGGCGGTGCGGCTGAGCGCCGGGGTGATCCCGGTCAGGTGCAGCACCTTGGGCCGGGCGGCAGAGAAGGCCTCGGCGACCGCGCACGCGGTGATGCGGGAGCCTGCCGAGCCAGCCCGGTAGTGGTGCACCCGGGTCAGCTCGGGCAGCCTGGGTTCGAAGAGGGCCAGGCCGGTCGCCGCCCCGGAGTCGCGGGAGGCGGCGGAGACGTCGACGCCCTCGGCCCGCAGCGTACGCAGCACGAGTTCGCCCGCCTCGTCGTCGCCGACCGCGCCCACCCAGCGCACCTCGTGCCCGAGCCGGGCCAGGCCGATGGCCACATTGGACTCGGCCCCGGCGATCGAGACGCCCATGGAGCCGCCGAGCCGGAGCGGCCCGCTGCCGCGCAGCGCGATCGCCGTCTCGCCGAAGGTGAAGACGCTCAGGCGCGGCCCGCCTCGCAGTCCATGGGGGTTCCTCTCGGGCTCGTGGGATCAGGGATGGTCGCGCAGGGACAGGTCGAGGAGTTCGAGCACGGCCATGTATGCGCCGTCCACATCGCCATCCCGTACCGAGCGGACGACCGCGGCGTGCGCCGGTACCGGGTCCTCGTGCCCGTCGGCGCGCCCGTGGCGGCCCCGCGCCACGAGCGCGGGCACGATCACCCGGCGCAACTGGATGAAGAACCGGTTGTGCGAGGCGCTCAGGAGCGCGGTGTGGAACGAGGTGTCGGCCCGCACGGCGAGCACCGGATCGCTCCCGGCCGCCCGCATGGCGTCGAGCGCGCCGGCCAGGGCAGCCAGATCCTCTTCCGTACGGTGCTCGGCGGCGAGGGAGGCGGCGGCCGGCTCGATGGCGCGGCGCAGCTCCAGGACGTCGGCGAAGAAGTCGTGCGGCGCCCCCGCGGCCAGCTTCCAGCGCAGGACGTCGCTGTCGAGCAGGTTCCAGTCGGCGCGCGGCCGCACGAACGTGCCCCGCTTCTGGCGCGCGTCGAGCAGCCCCTTGGCGGTGAGCACCTTGACGGCCTCGCGCAGCACGGTCTGGCTCACCCCCAACTCGGCCAGGAGCGCGGGCAGTTCGAGGGTGTCGCCCTCGTCGTACGTACCGTCGAAGATCTTGCGGGCCAGGCTTTCGACGGCGGTCCGATGGACCCCGCGCCCGACGTAGGCGGCCTCGCTCACGTGGCGCGCTCCCTCGCTCGGCCCGACCTTGACGATGGTCAACGTTTACCCTTGGCAGAGTAAAGAGTTCCACAAGTGCTGATTAATTACCAATTAATCGCGCGCCTGACATGACCGCGCCCGGGAGCCTCGGGCATCCCGGGCAGGGCCGCACCGCAATCAGGTCAATGGTCGCCGGCGTGCTCGTGGCGCGCCTTCCAGTACGGGTTGTCGTGCGGCAGGAAGCCGGTGACCCGCCCGTACATCCCGAACACCATCAGGAGCAGCCCGACCACGAAGCTGAACAGCACGTTCTGCATCTTGAAGGCCAGGAAGTTGCGCGAGGTGTCGAGCAGCGCGAGGTTCACGAACCCGCTGATCAGGAACAGGACGCCGAGCACGATGTTGAGCGTCGAGGCGAAGTTGCCGCCCTTGACCATCCCGTACAGGAGCAGCAGACCGACGACGATGGAGATCACGCTCAGCGCGCCGTTGGTGTTGAGCCCGACGACCCGGTCGCCGCCGGTGTCGAAGAACCCGATCTGATGGACAAGTCCGAGGATGCCGAAGACCAGCAGTACGACCCCCATGGCGCCGGCGCCGAAGCGGTAGACGCGGTTGAGGCGGTGGTCGACCGGCAGATGTTCGTTGAGCGAGACCCGGCTGTGATTGAGGCGCTGCGAGATCGTGTGGGTGGCCATGGGGCCCTCCTCATCCCTATCGCTGGGCACGCAGGGCGTACGTACTCCAGCATCCGCCGGGTTATGGCCCGCATCAACTCAGCGGCCGGCCACGACCGGCCCGCACCCGAATCTCGCCCCCGCCGACGGAGCGCTCACGCTCCGTGGCCGAGCTCCTCGCGGATGCGGGACACCACATCCGCCACGGTCCGGCGCACCGCCTCGGTCTCCGTCAGGAAGTGCCAGTAGTCCGGGTGCCTGCCCTCCAGCGTGGCGATCGCCCGGTCAAGGCGGGCCACCGAATCGTCCAGAGGCCTGGCGTGCCGGGGATCGGGGGTGTTGCGGCCGGACATCGCCAGGCGCTGGGCGTCGCGGATCGCGAACCGGGTGCGCTGGATCTCCTGCTGCGGGTCCTTCGCCACGGCGTTGAGCCGCTGGAGCCGGTCGCCGGCGGCGGAGACGGCCTCGTCCGTGGAGTTGAGCAGCGCCCGCACCGTACTGAGACGGGACGTCGCGTCCGCCCAGCGCTGCTCATCGCGCGCCTTGGCCGCCTCCTTGAGCTTCTCCTCCGCCTGCCGCACGGAGACGGCGGCCTGCTCGGGCACCTGCTGGAGGTCCTGCCAGCAGGCGGCGGCGAAGCGGCGGCGCAGCTCGCTGAGCACCGGGTCGACCCCGCCGGCCCGGGTGGTGAGGGCCTGCGCACGGGTCCGCAGAGAAACGAGCCTGCGGTCGATCTCGGCGGCCTTCGCGGGCAGCTGCTCGGCCTCGGCCCGTACCGCCTCGGCGTCGCGCAGCACCCGGTCGGCGCGCTGGAGCGTCTCGGGCACGCCGTGCTGACCGGCACCCTGGTTGAGCTTGGTGAGCTCCGGCCCGAGCGAGGCGAGCCGCGCCGCGAGCTCGTCGGCGCGCAGGCCGGAGGCCCGTACGGCATCCAGCGCGGTACTGGCGCCGAGCAGCGCGTGCCGGGCGCGCTCGACGGCGGGGGCGAGCCGGGCGAGCTGCGTCTCGGCGGTGTCGAGGAGCGGCCGCAGATTCTGCTCGAAGCGGTCGAGTTCGCCCTTCACACGGACGAGTTCGTCCTTGGCGGCGGTCAGTTCGGCCCGCGCCCGCGAGGCGACGGAGGCGTCGAGGTCGTCCCGGTCCAGGTCGTGGGCGTCGACTGCGTTGATGTACTGGTTGGAGACCTCGTCGATGCGGCGCCCGAGGGCCGCGAAGTCGTCGATGGCTC
Organism: Streptomyces sp. WM6378; assembly: GCF_001279695.1. GTDB lineage: Bacteria > Actinomycetota > Actinomycetes > Streptomycetales > Streptomycetaceae > Streptomyces. The sequence continues at coordinate 60,239 of NZ_LGDD01000268.1, read as the reverse complement.
GGCGGGCGCCGGGCGAACTGTCCACGGCCGTGATCGTCTCGATGGAGATCCGCAGGTCGCGCTGGGCGGTGTCGAGTTCGTAGAAGGCGGCCGCCGCGGCGTCCTTGGCCGCCTGGGCATCGGCGCGCAGGCTCTCGCCGCGCCCGCCGAACCAACGGCGCGTCCCGCCTCCGGCGAAGGCGCCGGGCAGCACCGCGGCGCCGAGCACCACGGGGAACGCGATGAGCACCAGCACGTCCCGGACGGTGGCACCCGCTCTGCTGTACGGCCGCGCGTGTGTCGCCGTCACATCCCTCTCCCGTGCTGTGTCGCCCTGCTGGTCCATTCTCCCACCAGGTAAGGACGAACACACGGCCCGGTTAGTTCATGCTTCTCCCTCGGTTCCCTCGCTTCTCACGCCGTCGTGCGCGGACGTGCTCGTCCGGCTCGCGGTCGGCTGTTGTGGACGCCGACCAGGCGGGTGCCGCGCGGGCGGTCGGCGCATCCCGGATGTCGTCGTTCAGGAGTCGTGGACGCCGACCCGGCCGTTGTCGCTGCGCGCGGTGATCACGTGCGTACTGGAATCGGAGCGGCCCACGGTGACATCGACGCGACCGTCGTCGGCGCGGGCGGCGACCTTGTACGTGTTCTTGGGTACGCCCAGATCGACCCGGCCGTCGTTGCTGGTGGCCACCACGCTGTCCGGCACGACCGCGAAGGTGAGCGCCACCCGCCCGTTGTCAGAACTGGCCCGCACGCTCTTGGCCCGGATCCCCTGCCCGTCGATGCGCCCGTCCCGGGAGGTGAGGTCCAGCGGCCCGGAGGAGTCCTTGACGCTGATCCGCCCGTTGTCGGAGGCGATGACCAGCGGGGTGTCGAACCCGCTCGCCTCGACGCGCCCGTCGTCGTTGTGCACGGTGACCGCGACCCCGCGCGGGACCTTCACCTCGTGCCGGGCACCGCAATTCTTGATCATCCCGCTGCACTTCACGCCGAGACTAAGCGTGCTGTTGCTGAGCTCCCAGCTGGCGTCGGGCCCGTTGCCGAAGGCGACCCACCCGTTGACCTGCCGCGAGACCTGGACGTCCTTCACGTCGGCGGGCGCAACGACGAGGGTGGAGTTCCCGGCGTCGATGGTCAGCGCCTTCCCGCCGAAGGCGAAGTCCTTGTGCTCGACGGGCGCGTCCCCCGGGTCCGAACTCCCGCACCCCGAGAGCGCGAAGCAGAGGACCCCGGCCCCGGCGGCGGCGAACAGCGCGGTGCGACAGCGAAATGCCATGGTGATCTTCCCCCGTTACGTGGCGACGGCCGTGCCGCCACGGTACGAACCGGCACCGCCTTCGCGCGCTGGAGCCTGCTACCGAATCGGGGGTGGTGCCAACCCCACCCCCGAGATCGGGTTTGCGGCGGCACCCCGTGAGCCATGTACGCTGTTCCCTCATCCACGGGTGTGTAGCTCAGGGGTAGAGCGCTGCTCTTACAAAGCAGATGTCGGCGGTTCGAAACCGTCCACGCCCACCAGAAGTTTTGCGAAGGCCCCTCGCCGATCTTGGCGGGGGGCCTTCGGCATCCCTCCCTCGTATCACCGAGGCGCGGCCTCGCCCACCCGCCAGAACGGTCGCCGCGCTGTGCCGGGCACCTCCAGTGGGATGGCTGTCTCGAAGACGTGGTCCAGGGCGGTGAGGTAGCCCATGGTGAGCGGGCCGACCCGAGGTGGAGCACGGGGGACGGCGAGGGTGTGAGGCGGTCACTCCACAGACCGTGGCCGCCTCAGGCGAAGTCTGCTGCGGTGATGCCGTCGGGATGTCCGGACGGCCACTCCACCAACTCGATCCGGTACCCGTCCGGGTCCGTGAGCCATGACGTCTTCGGGCCGCGCGGGCCGCCCGGGTACTGGAGGGGTTCGGGCTCCAGGCCGGCTTCGGTCAGCGTCTCCAGGGTCGTGGCGAGCGTTTCCACCTGGATCGCGAGGTGGTCGAAACCGCTGCCCACGTCGACCGGTCCGTCGCCGGGGCGGTGGACCAGTTCGAGCGAGGCCGCCGGTTCGTCGGGGAACTTGAGGATCACGAGGCGAGCCCCGTCGCCGATCTCGACCCTGCCGAGTTCGACGTAGCCCAAGGCGGTGTAGAAACCGAGCGAGCGGTCCAGGTCGGTGACGCGGTAGGAGACGAAGAGCGTCTTCACGCGGCCTCCTCAGGTCGACGCACCCGGTAGCGGAGGTGCGTCCGATGGCCGGAGATCACCGCGCCGGTCGCCAGCGCTTCGCGGTAGACCTGGCCGCTCGGACCGTCGGACTCCCGGTCGTCGAGCCAGTTGAAGAGCCGCCCACCGCCGCATCCGAGCTCCTGCCCTGGCCGATCGTCCGGGCCGGCGATATAGCCGTCGACTGACATCGACATGTACAGCCGAATCGGATTGTGCATCCTGGCCTCCGTCTCTCCTCCATGACACCGGGATCCGGCGATTCCTGATCCGCAGGCGGGGCGGGCTCGTCACAGGGAAGACTTCAGGCAACCGGCAAACTCATCGGCCCGGCGCGCCGACCTGCCGGGTTGAGGGGGCAGGAGTCATGACCCGTGGATCAATTGCGGTCGTTCAGGCCGCGCGGCTCTCGGAGCCTTCGACGAGGTGGCCGCGCTCGAAGCGGGCTCCGGCACGGATCAGGGCGACGAAATGGGCCGCTCTCGGACTGAGCGGCATCGGGAGCGGCCTCGTTGAGACGCGATCGTCCACCATGACTGTGTATCTTGCGCGATCTGGTTCCTGACGGCCTTTGGGGGGCCGGTTGTACAGCAGGGAAGTACAGCAACCGCAACAGTGGAGCTCACGGTCCCAACAGCATTGGGGAGGGCGGGCAGATGACAGACGCCGAGTGCGCAGCATGCAGGTTCATCCAGGGGCATGAGCCGATCCCAGGGGGAACGCTCCTCAGGACGGCAAAGTGGGTCGTCCAGCACTCGAAGGGCCCACTAGGCCTCGGCACGCTGGCGGTCATGCCCATAAGGCACGTTGTTCATGTATCAGACCTGACTGATGGCGAATCCACGGAACTTGGCCCCCTGTTGCAGCGAACAAGTGCAGCGGTGCACGCCACTATGAATCCGGAACAGGTCTACGTCTGCCTGTGGTCTCACGCTGACGCGATTCCTGGCCACCTTCACTTTGTGGTGCAGCCCGCGTGCAGAGACGACATGATCCAGCACAACGCGTACGGGCCGGTACTGCAATTGGCGATGTCCCAGGCCAATCGGGTGCCGAGCGTGGCAGCAGTCGAAGAGGTATGCACGCGTCTCCGGGCCGAGCTTCCGGACCTGCATTGAGGAAGCACGCTGGGTGTCCAACCGCGTGACAACGACGACGGACAGCCATGAAAGACCGTGGATGTCAGCGACCATCAGCGCAGGTGACGGCGCAGCAGCCCGAGGACGGAGAGCCTCCCGCCCGGCGGAGGTTGCGGGCCTCGCGGCACTCGGGGTCACGTACGTACCCGGGGCTCGTACCGGTCATGACTCGTCCCTGCTCGCCAGCGCGTCCGATCCGACCGCGAGCATGCTGGCCAGCCGGATCGGGTCGCAGAGGTCGCCGGGGCGGAGCATGGGCGCTGCCCAGTAGCTCGTCACGAATCGGCTCGGCGCCGTGCTCTCGACGCGGGGCACGCCGACGAAGTGGCCGAGGCCGAGGTAGGTCGCGTACGGGCCGAGGCGGCCGCTCGAAGGCGACGCCGGTACCAGGGCGTAGAAGCGCTGTCCGCGCGGGTCGTGGATCACGGGCCCGTGCAGGACCTCGCGCAGGACGCGGGCCACGGTGGCCGGGACCGTGGTGGCGGTGACGGCGTACACCAGGTCTTCCGCGATGCGTACGGCGGAGAGGCGACGACCCAGGGCGAGGATCGCGATGCCGGTGTCCGCCCACTCCTGGTGGGCGTTGGCCGGGCGGTTGAGGCTGCCCGCCAGCCAGCGGGAAACGGCTTCCCTGTCCGACTTGGACTCGGTGAGGGGAGTTGCTGGTGATGGGCCGGGAACGGTCATGGGGTGCCTCCGTCGTGGGGTGCTCGAAGAGGCGCGGGCGCGCCGTGACCAGCAACGTAGGAAGAACCCCGGGGCGTCGGCTGGGCGATTGCGTGCGATTGCGTACGGCAGGCAGCAGGTTCGCCGCGATTGCTCACATGGTGTTGGGGGACGCTCGGGCTCGCGCGATGATCCTGTGCGCGTGCGGGCCGTACACGGCTGACTCGGCCAGCCAGTCCCACGCTCGTTCGTACAGCTGGATCGAGTCCTCGTCACCGATCCACATCTCTGTGTCGATTGTTTCCACGATGACGAGACGGCGGTCATAGATCCAGAAGCCATGGGCCGGAGTACGCCGCAACTGTGCGCCCAGGGGCACGATCCCAAGCTCGATGGTGTCCAGGCCGATCAGGCTGATGAGCCGGTCCAGCTGCGCGGCATGAACCTCGGCGGAGCACATCCGCACGTACAGGGCTGCCTCCCACACCAGGAACCGAAACCTCTTGCCCGGCTCGTAGAGCGCTTGTTGGCGGCGCATGCGCGTGCGCACCGCGTCGTCAATGTCCTTTGCGATCTGCCGGAATTCGGAGTTGGCCGCAAAGGTGGCCCGGGCGTAGTCCGGCGTCTGGAACAGGCCGGGGATACGCGCGACTTCCAGCCCGCGGATTGTCTTGGTGTCCGCGGTCTCGGCGATGGCGAGTTCCTGCCTGGCGCGGTGCCCTGTCGCCAACTGCCTGCGCCACGAGCGGTACTTCGTCTCGATCCCGGACAACCGACCGGTCAGCTCGCCTGCCAGGTCCGGTCGGCCAACCGCGTGCGCCCAGGAGTTCAGGTCGCTCGTGGTTGGCGTCTGCTTCCCGAGTTCCAGGCGGGACACCTTGGAGCGCTGCCAGCCGAGCCGTTCGGCGATCCCTTTACCGCTCAGGCCTGCCTCGGTGCGCAGTTCGCGCAGTCGCGCACCGAGGGCGTGCCTTGCGCTCTGGAAATCCGTGGTCACATCGTGGAACGTACCCGCCGCTGGAACTCCTCGGTACGTACCGCGTGATGCCAGGCCTTGTCGCGGGCCTGGCAGGCGGCGAGGACTTCGGTGGGGTCTTCGCTGACGATGACGCCCAGGGTGGTGTCCTGGTCGTCGAAGACGAAGCGGACCAGGGTGCGGGAGTCGAAGAGCCAGAAGTCCCAGTCGGGCAGGCCGAGCTTCTCGGCGTCCACCCGGGCTAGGTTGCGGATGTCCTCGCCGGCGAGGACATTGCCGAGACCTGAGGCCAGGAGGTACCGCTGTCCTTCCGTCGGCGGGTCGTCGACCAAGGCGTACTCGCTCGAACCGCTTCCCCTGCTCGGTCTGCTCGCGGACGTTGGTGCGCCAGTCGTCGAACGGCTCGGCGGCGATGTCCTCGCCCGCCTGCCAGCGCTGCCACTTGGCGCCCTTGCGATCGGATGCGTACCCGCGGCGCGTCTCAAGGCGCCATGCCGTGTGCTTGAAGTCCTTGAAGAGGTGGGTCACTTCGGTGAAGGGCACCAGGTCGGCTACTGCCTCCCGCGGGGCATAGCGGGTGAGGAGGTTCCGGGGGACGACGACGAAGGTCTCGGACTCCTTCACGTCGCGCAGCCGCGCCAACTGCTCCGGGTCGGTCACCCGCTCTCCTTGGACCAGGACGTTGTCGGTCCCTTCGACCTCGTACAGCGTGGGGCACTCGCCGTCGTCACTGGTGGTGCCCATGAACCGGAGCGTCATGTTGCTGCCTTCCATCCGGGCTGGTTGGTAAGCCAGGATGCGACGGACCACCCCCGCCCCGCTCAGCGATTGCGGCAGATTGCGAAGCGGAGGCTCCCGGGGGCCGGTTGCGCGCAATCTGGGGGCGGCGGGGGCGGCCATGGCGACCCGCTCCGTCCAGCGACAAAATGGGGGCGCGCCGCGTTCAGCGGGAAGCCCCGCCGGGGTGCGGACGGGGCTTCTCGGCCGGGGCCACAGCGCGCTCGGGGATGCGCTCGGCGCCGGAATTCCGGCGGGTCAAGAGCGGGGAGGACTCCGCCGGATGGCTGAGATTACGCCTGTGGTTGGCTGAAACGTAACCCCTGTGCAGGGTGGGGTCCGGCGGATTCATGGGGTCCCGGGGGCTTGGTGGTTCGGGTGCGGTGCCGTGTGGTTTCGGGATGGAATGTGGTGCGGGGTGAGCACATGGCCGGCGTGAAGCGGAGTCTGCGAAGGGCCTACCGCCGTGCCCTCGCTACGGAGCCCGGTTACGCCGAGGTCGGCGCGACGGAAGGCCTCGTGCTGCCCGGCGGATACCGGACCTTCCGGCGGCGGATCCTCGTCGGGTACGGGCAGGACACCTTCGAGCGGGCCGGGGCGCACGTGCTGGCCTGGGGCGCGCAGCGCGGCGCCGGGTTCGGGGTGTGGCCCGCCGCTCCCGCCGTGCCCGGCGCGACCGCGCTCGTCGTCCTGCGGCTGCCGGGGCTGCCGTTCCCGCGCCTCGTCATCCCGTGCCGCGTCGTATGGACCGTACGCGCCGCCGAACGCATCGGATTCGCCTACGGCACCCTGCCCGGGCACCCCGAGTGCGGCGAGGAGTCGTTCGTCGTGGGGCGCGAGCCCGATGGGCTTGTCTGGTTCGAAGTCACTGCTTTCTCGCGGCCCGCTCGCTGGTACTCCCGCCTCGGCGGGCCCCTCACGCGGCTGCTCCAGGACCTGGCCACCCGGCGCTATCTCGTGTCGGTGGCGGCCGGCGTCCGCCGGGGAACGTAGGCGGGGCCCGCCTCGTCTCCCAAGGAGGGCGCCTGCCAGGTGGGCCCCTCCTGGCCGGGGTGTCTCCCGGCCAAGGCGTCTCCCGGGCGAAGTGTCTCCCGGCCAAGGCGCCTCCCGATGTGGTGCGTACAGGAGACGGTGGCACACTGGCCGCTCGTTCGGTGACGGGAAGGGAAGCTGGTCGTGGCGATGATGCGGAATCTGCGGAGGGCGGTGCGCCGCGCCTACCGGCGGACCGTCGACCTCAGCCATCCGGCGCGCTCGCCCCTGGGGAGCGCCGTCGTCAACTGTGCGGTGTACGTCGACGGAGTGCGGCAGAAGGACGACTGCCCCGTCGACGAGGCGCTGCGCCGGGTGCGCAAACTGGGCGACGGGGCCTTCGTCTGGATCGGGCTGCACGAGCCGACCCAGGAGGAGTTCGCCGGGCTCGCCGAGCTGTTCGGGCTGCACCCGCTGGCCGTCGAGGACGCGGTGACCGCGCACCAGCGCCCCAAGGTCGTGCCGTACGACGACATCCTGTTCTCCGTCTTCAAGACGTGCCGGTACGTCGAGCACGAGGAGCTCACCGCCAGCAGCGAGGTGGTGGACACCGGCGAGCTGATGGTGTTCACCGGATCCGACTTCGCCATCACCGTGCGGCACGGCATGCACGGTTCGCTCGGCCCGCTGCGGGAGGAGCTGGAGCAGGAGCGCGAGCGGCTCGCCAAGGGGCCCTCCGCGGTGTTGCACGCCATCGCCGACCACGTCGTCGACGAGTACCTCGCCGTCGTCGACGCCATGCAGAGCGACATGGACGCGGTCGAGACGGCCGTGTTCGCCGAGAACGCCGGACGCGGCGACGCGGGCCGGATCTACCAGCTCAAGCGCGAACTGCTCGAACTGAAGCGGGCGGTGGCTCCGCTGGACCGGCCGCTGCAGAAGCTCGCCGGTGAAGCGATGCCTTCGGTCGCCCCGGAGGTCAGGCCGTACTTCCGCGACGTCGCCGACCATCTGCTCCGTACCACCGAACAGATCGCCGCCTTCGACGGGCTGCTCGACTCCATCCTCCAGGCCCACCTCGCCCAGGTCACGGTGGCCCAGAACGAGGACATGCGGAAGATCACCGCGTGGGCGGCCATCGTCGCCGTGCCGACCATGGTGTGCGGCATCTACGGCATGAACTTCGAGAACATGCCCGAACTGCACTGGCGGTACGGCTACTTCATGGCGCTCGGGCTCATGGCGGCGGCCTGTTTCGTCATTCATCGGGGGTTCCGGCGCAACGGCTGGCTTTAGTCAGTCAGCCGTCGCGCCGCTCGGTCAGTTGCGGTGGCGGGAGAACAGGCCCTGGCGTTCGCGCCGGTATCGGCGCTCCCAGCGGTCCATTCGGTCCCGGCGGGCGCGGTAGGCGCGGTAGTCGGCGTCCATGCGGCCGGCCCCGCCGCCTCCGCCTCCGCCGCCCGAGCCGGAGGCCGGGCCGCCGCCCGGGCGGCGCAGGACGGTGAGCAGTACGGCCACGACGGCCACCCAGAAGATGATGCTGCCGAGGCTGAGGCCGAATCCGTACAGGATCAGAGCGAGAAGGATCATCCAGAGGATCATGGTGGGTCCTTGAGGGACGGATCGGGGGCTTCCCCTGGCCCCCGGTTCAAGCCACCAAGCTACTCCGCAACAGGGGAAGTTGGCCCCTGAGTTAATCGGCGCGGAACTCCGGCCGGTGCCCTCAGCCCGCCGTGCGGCGGCTCTCCGCGAGGCCGCGCAGGCGCTCCATCTCGCGCCGGTCGCGCTTGGTCGGCCGGCCGAGACCCCGGTCCCGAACGCCGGCCGCGAGCACGTCCGCGCGGGCGGGCGGCGGCGGGCTGTTGTCGATGTACGCCTCGACCGCGACCGGGGCGCCGACGCGCTTGCGCAGCAGCGTGACGACCTTGACGATCCGCTCCCGGCCGTCCATGCGCAGCCGCACCTCGTCGCCCACCTTGACCTGGTGGGCGGCCTTCACGCGCTCGCCGTTGACCTGGACGTGACCGGCCCGGCAGGCCGTGCCCGCCTGGGAGCGCGTCTTGGTGAGCCGGACCGACCAGATCCAGCTGTCGACGCGTACGGGGCCGGTGCTGGTGCCTGTGCCGTTCGCCTGTTCCGCCATGCCTTCGACTTTAGACGGATGCCCTGGCGGAACCTCGCGCATTTCGGACGCGGACCACGGGGGAGCGGGCGGCTCCCAGGAGCCCGGGGTCGTTGTCAGTGGTGTCGGTCACACTGGGGGCATGTGCAGAAGCATCAAGACGCTCAGGCCGCCGGCCATGCCGGAGGAGGCCACCGACGACGACATCAGGGCCGCCGCCCTCCAGTACGTACGCAAGGTGTCCGGCTTCCGGGTGCCCGCCGCGCACAACCGGGAAGTGTTCGAGCGCGCGGTGGACGAGATAGCCGAGGCGACGCGTGAGCTCCTCGCCGGGCTTGAGGTGCGGGGAGCCGCCGCGAGGAGGCCCGCGTAACGCTGCCGAGGGCCCGTAACCGGGGTGCCTGAAGGTGTGGCGCGCGCCCTCGTCAGGACGCCGAGGCCGCCGCCGGGGCCGGGCGCTTCATGACGTACGCCGCGAGGCCGCCCGCCGCGAACAGGGCGAGCACCGACACCGCCGTGCCCAGCCAGGTCGCGCCCAGCCACTGCCCGCCGAAGTAGCCGAGCCCCACGCTGTACGTCGCCCAGGCCACGCCCGCCAGCGCCGACCAGGGCAGGAACTCGCGGACCTTGCGGTGCGCGGCGCCCGCGCTCAGCGAGACGACCGAGCGCCCGGCGGGGGCGAAGCGCGCGATGACGACGAGGCCGCCGCCGCCCCGGCTGAGTGCGATGCCGAGTCGTTCCTGCGCCCGGGTCAGGCGGCGGGAGCGGGCGATGGCGCGCTCCAGGCGGGCGCCGCCGCGCCGCGCGAGACGGTATGCGATGAGGTCGCCGAGGACGGAGGCGGTCGCGGCGCACGCGGCGAGGGCGAACAGATCGGCGTGCCCGGTCTGAGTGGCGGCGCCGGCCCCGGCGGACCCGGCCGCCGTGGTCGCCGCCGTGATCACGAGCACGCCGCTGGGCAGCACGGGAAGGAACACGTCGAGCAGCACGGAGAGCGTGACCACGGCGTAGATCCAGGGGCTGGACGTCAGCGCCCCCACACTCTCCAGCACGTTCGCTCCTCTGCGGCTTCGTCGGTTCCCCGGGACCCGGAATACCGCGGTGTCGCGGGGAAGCGGCAGGGGCAGCGGTACAGCCGTACAGCGTACGCCCGGGCCCCTGTGCGTTTCTTTCAGGGGTGGGTGGTGGCACAGCACAGGGGGAGTCGAGCGAGTCATGATCGCCAGGAGCGGCGACCGGGAAGCCGACGGGTGACGGCATGCCGCTGCCCGGAGTTCGGCGGCTGAACTCCGGGCAGTGGAGCGGGCGTTGGGGCATGAGCCTCAGGGGTGCCCGCTCGGGCGGTGGCCGTCGGTCCGCTCAGGCGGTGACGGTCTCGCGCTGGGCGTCGGCGGCCGGCCGGGCGGAGCGGCGGGCGCCGAGGAACTGGTCGAGGGCGAGCGCGCCGGGACCGGTGAAGACGAGCAGCAGGAACGCCCAGCAGTACATCGCGGAGGCCTCGCCGCCGTTCTGCAGCGGGAGCAGCGCGTTGGACTGGTGGACGCTGAAGTAGGCGTACGCCATCGAGCCGGACGAGACGAGGGCCGCCGGGCGGGTGAACAGGCCGGTCAGGACCAGGACGCCGCCGACGAGCTGGATCACCGCGGCGTACCAGCCGGGCCAGGTGCCCGCGGGGATCGAGCCGCCGCCCATCGCGCCGCCGAAGACGCCGAACAGGGACGCGGCGCCGTGGCAGGCGAAGAGGAGGCCGATGACGATGCGGAACAGGGCGAGCGCGTAGGGGCGCGCGCGCTCGGCGTCGAGCGTGGGGGAAGCCATGGGGGGCTCCTTCGGTTGGGGACGTGACCGATGGGGTCCACAGGTTAGGCAGCCCTCAGTAGTGCTTGCAAGTTCAACATTCTTAATGTCTTGTTTCAGTCGGGTGAATTGAGCCAGCTGTGGTGTCGGGGGTCAGTGGCCGGTCCAAGATGGTTTTCAGTTGGACTGGACCAATCCGCAGGCCTCTCGCGCGGCGCGCCCGGTCGAGCCGCAGGCGTGCCGAGCGGCCGTGCAGCGTAAGGGTCATGAGCTGATTGCCGAACCATGGTCCACCGGTCCTGCGCCAGTCGAGCGGCGGCCGAACCACCCGCCCGTGCCGGGCCAGGGCGCGCCCGAGCCGGCGGCCGAAACGGCTCCAGCCGAAGCGGAATCCGGCCCGCACGGGGGCCGGAACGGAGTTGTGGACCGGCGAACAGGTCAACTGGGCGATACGCGCGGTGAGTTGGGGCACGGAATTTGGCCAGAAGGGCTCCGCCACGTATGCGTGGTGCACATCACCCGACAGGACGCTGATGGTGGCGGGCGCGCCGGGATCCGAGCCCGCGCGGACGATCAGCTCGGTGAGGAACTCGAACGAGGCGGGGAACGCGGCCCAGTGCTCCAGATCGGCCCGGCGCCGCAGCTTCTCGCCGATCCGCGCCCAGCGCGGGCCGCGCGAGCCCGCGCACAGCGCCGCGTCCCAGCCCTCCGCGTCGTGGATGAGCGGCGGGAGCAGCCACGGCAGCGAAGTCCCGATCAGGAGGTGGTCGCAGCCGCCCGGCGCCGGCAGCTGCGCCCGGAGCCACCGCGCCTCGCCCTCGTCGAGCATCGCCCGCCGCTCCTCGTCCAGGACGCGGGCCGCCCGGGTGTCCACCATCAGCAGCCGGGTGCGGCCGAAGTCGCGCCGGTAGCTCCAGCGCACGGCCGCCGGGTCCGCGTCGGCCAGCGCGGCGAACGCGCGCAGCGCCTCCGTGCCGTCCGGCGTGCCCCGCACCGCCGCGTACAGCGGGTCGGCGGCGAGCTCGGCGGGGGACAGGTTGCCCAGGTGCTGGTGGACCCAGTACGACATGAGGCCGCTGATCACCCGCTCCTGCCACCAGGGCGTGGCGCGCATCTCGGCGAGCCAGGCGGCGCTGGTGTTCCAGTCGTCGATCACGTCGTGGTCGTCGAAGATGTGGCAGCTCGGGACGGTCGACAGGAGCCAGCGCACCTCGGGGTCGAACCAGGACTCGTAGTACAGCCGGGTGTACTCCTCGTAGTCCGCGACCTGGGCGCCCGGCGCGTCCCGCAGGTCCCGGCGCGCGCCGAGCCAGCGGCGGGTCCGCGCCGAGACGCTGTCCGCGTACACCTGGTCGCCGAGGAGCAGCAGCACGTCCGGCCGCTCGGCCTCCGGGTCGGCCGCCAGGCCCGCCGCGAGCGCGTCCAGCGCGTCCGTGCCCCCGGGCTCGGGCGCGCGCCGGCACGAGCCGAAGGTGACGCGGAGCCGCGCGGGGCCCGGGACCGGGATCGTGCTGGTCGGGAAGCGGGAATCCGGCGGTGGCCAGACCGGCCGCCCGTCGAGCAGCACCTCGTACGCGGTGGCCGTGCCCGGCGTCAGGCCGGCCAGCGGGACCAGGGCGTAGTGGTGCCCGGCGATCTGGAACGTACGCGAGGAGCCCTCGGTGCCGTCCGCGCAGCGCACCCGGGCCGTGCAGGGCCGGTCGGCCTCGACCCAGACCGTGGCGGCCCCTCGCTGATCCACGTACCGCAGCAGCGGCCCCAGGCGAAGCCCGGCCATGTGGTGCCCCCTCCGTCGCCGGTCGTTCGTACGGTACGGAACGACGGAGGGGGGCGACAGGTTTCAACAGCCGCCCAATTCAGGGCAGTTGGGGTCAGGCTGTCAGCAGCCGTTGAGGATGCCCTGCAGCGCGGACTTCTCGGCGGAGTCGACGGTGAGGTTGTGGTAGTGCTTCACGTCGACCCACATCCGGGCGTACGTGCAGCGGTAGGAGGTCACCGAGGGCAGCCACTTGGCCGGGTCCTTGTCGCCCTTGGCCTGGTTGACGTTGTCGGTGACCGCGATCAGCTGGGGGCGGGTCAGGTCGTTGGCGAAGCCCTGGCGCTGGGGGGTGGTCCAGTTGTTGGCGCCCGAGCGCCAGGCCTCGGCGAGCGGCACGAGGTGGTCGATGTCCACGTCGGAGGCGGCGGTCCAGGTGGCGCCGTCGTACTCGGAGTACCAACTGCCGCTGGTGGCCGCGCAGCTGGAGTCGGTCTTGACGTTCACGCCGTCCCGCTTGAGGACGACCTCGCGGGTGTTGCAGGTGCCGGACTGGGTGATCCAGTGCGGGAACTTGTCGCGGCTGTAGCCGGTCAGCGAGCCCTCCGCCCGCACGGTCAGCTGGCCGAGGTAGGTGCGGGCGGTGGCGGCGTCGACCGGGGTGGGCGGCGAGGCCACGGCGGCCGGGGCGGTGATGAGGGCGGCGCCCGCGGCGAGCGCGGCAGCGGCAGCGAGGACGGCCGTGCGACGCGCGTAGACGCGGGGCGTACGGTTTCCTGTGGCGGCTGACATGCGAACTCCCTTGAAGTGGGGGGAACTTGACCGGCAACGGGATGGGCGGCCCGGCCAGCGTGACGGCGCCAGGTTTCCTTCGGGTGGGCGCCAGGTAACAGCGTGGCGACATGGGCACGTCAGATCAAGAGTCCGGACGGCACCGGAAGGAAAGGGAACTGACGGTCCGTTCGCGCGACGGCGTCCTGCCGGGCCGCACCGCCCCCGCGAGGGGTGACGTCCCGGCGAGGCGTCCGTCGTACGGTTGGCGCGTGCTGCTGCCGGTGAATGTCACGCTCGGGGTCGTCCTCGTCGCCCTGCTCCTCGTCGCCGCGGGCGTCGCCGCGGCCGCGCACCTGGGGCGGCACCGCGAGATCCTGATCGCCGGGGTCCGGGCGGCCGTTCAGCTCGCCGTGGTCGCCCTCGCGATCCACTGGGTGGTCGGCTCGGTGCCGCTGCTGCTCGGATTCCTGGCCCTGATGTACGCCGTCGCCGTTCGCACCGCGGGGCGCCGCATGACCGCCAACACCACCTGGTGGTGGGCGGCCGCGCCCATCGCGGCCGGTGTCGTCCCGGTGGTCGCGGCGCTGCTGCTGACCGGGCTCGTCCCCGTCAAGGGCATCGCGCTGATCCCGGTCACCGGCATCCTCATCGGCGGCGCGCTCACCGCGACCGTGCTCGGCGGCCGCCGGGCGCTCGACGAGCTGACCGCGCGGCGCGGCGAGGTGGAGGCGGGCATGGCGCTCGGCCTGCTCGACCGGGACGCCCGCCTGGAGATCGCCCGGCCCGCCGCCTCCGACGCGCTGCTGCCCGGCCTCGACCAGACCAGGACGGTGGGCCTGGTCACCCTCCCGGGCGCGTTCGTCGGCATGCTGCTGGGCGGCGCCTCCCCCGTGCAGGCGGGCGCGGTCCAGCTCTTCGTCCTGGTCGCACTCATGGCCGTACAGGCGGTCGCGGTGTCGGTCGTGCTCGAACTGGTCGCGCGCGGCAAGGTGCACCGGGACGTACGGGACCAAAGTCCCTGATGGGGTGCGTACGGCATGCCGTACCCTTGAGGGCGCAGAAGGGGAGTAGCTCTTCGCCGGAACGTCGACATACTGCCGAGTCCCTCAGGGGTTCTTGGCCGGCGCCCGGAGGCGAGTGCCCGCGAGGGACCCGCCAGCGAGACCTTCGGCCGCAGTGACATGACCATTCATGGCGCTGCCGTGCCGAAGCGACCCCGGATTCTGTCCGATCTGCTCTCGGTGCGGCCGTGCCCGACCGATTGAGGAACTCCTTCCGTGCTCAGCTTCACGATCATGGCGATCACCTTCGGTGTGATCTTCCTCGCCGAACTCCCCGACAAGACCGCGCTCGCGGGCCTGATGCTCGGCACCCGCTACAAGGCCTCGTACGTCTTCGTCGGCGTAGCGGCCGCCTTCGCCGTCCACGTCGTCCTCGCCATCGCGGCGGGCAGCGTCCTCACCCTGCTGCCGCACCGGCTGCTCCAGGCGATCGTCGGCGTGCTCTTCCTCGCGGGCGCGGCGATGCTGCTCTTCAAGAAGGGCGAGGACGACGAGGAAGTGAAGGCGCCCGCCGACCAGTCGTTCTGGAAGGTGTCGGGGGCGGGCTTCATGCTCATCCTGGTCGCCGAGTTCGGCGATCTGACCCAGATCATGACGGCCAACCTGGCCGCGCGCTACGACAACCCGCTCTCCGTCGGCCTCGGCGCGGTGCTCGGCCTGTGGGCCGTCGCCGGGCTCGGCATCGTGGGCGGCAAGGCCCTGATGAAGCGCGTGCCGCTGCGCCTGATCACCAAGGTGGCGGCCTGCCTGATGCTGGCGCTCGCGGGCTTCAGCCTGTTCGAGGCGATCGCGGGCTGAGGTTCCTCTCGTAGGCATGCGGATGTGAAAACGGCCCCCGTGGTAGGACGGGGGCCGTTTGTTCATGGGGCTGCGCCAGGCGGGTGGGTCAGCCGTTGATCTCCAGGCGGAGGGTGCCGTCCGCCTGGGCGGTGACCGTGAGGTGCGTGAGGTCGGGGACGTACGCGGTGGGCTCGTGGGCGTTGGCGCGCGGGCCGACGCCGACGACGCGCATCCCCGCGGCCTTGCCCGCCGCGATGCCGGCCTCCGAGTCCTCGAAGACGATGCAGTCCGCCGGGGCGAAGCCCAGCTCGGCCGCGCCCTTGAGGAAGCCCTCCGGGTCCGGCTTGCTCGCGCCCACGCTCTCGGCGGTGACCCGCACCTCGGGCATCGGCAGGTCCGCGGCCGTCATGCGGGCCCGGGCGAGCGCGGCGTCGGCCGAGGTCACCAGGGCGTGCGGCAGGCCGGCGAGGGCGGCCATGAAGGCGGGCGCCCCGGCAACCGGCACGACACCGTCGGTGTCCGCGGTCTCCTCGGCCAGCATCACCTTGTTGTCGGCGTGGTTCTGCTCCACCGGCCGGTCCGGGAGCAGCACGGCCATCGTGGCGTAGCCCTGGCGGCCGTGGACGACCTTGAGCGCCGCCTCCGGGTCGAGGCCGTTGCGCTCGGCCCAGCGGCGCCAGCAGCGCTCGACGACTGCGTCGGAGTTCACGATCGTGCCGTCCATGTCCAGGAGGAAGGCGCGGGCGGTCAGGACGGTGGTGGTCGTGGTGCTGGCCGACATCGGCGGACTCCAGGGCGCGGGAGCGGGGGCACAGAAACACAAAGGTGATCCCCGCCCGCCGGTCAGGGAGTACAGGCAGGGATCACTTTGTTCCACCACGATACAAAACGCGGAGGGGGTTGTGCCACCCGGCCCCCTTTTGTCGCCCGGGCGGGGGTCGGTCGGGGGCCGGCGCGAGGCGTTCGGGGTGACCGTTCCCCCGGCCGGGAGCGGAAGCCGCCTACGGCCGGTCCGTCATCGACTCCAGGGCGCGGCGGGTCGCCGGGCCGTAGACGCCGGCGGGGTCGCCGTCGACGCCCGTGTACGACTGGAAGTCGCGCACCGCACGCTCCGTACGGGACCCGAAGCCGCCGTCCGGGGTGCCGGTGTAGAGCCCCAACTGGCCCAGTCTTTCCTGGAGTTCGAGCACCGCAGGCCCGCTGTCGCCGCGCCGCAGCGTCGTGCTCGGCGGCGGCGCGAGCGGATGGCCGTCGGGGGAGTTCGAGGGCTGCCCGGATGCGGGAGCCGAGGGAGTGGGCGCGGGCTTCGGCGGGGCCGGCGGCGCCGGCTTGGACGCGGACGGCGTCGGCGAGGGCCGTGCGGAGGGGGAACGGCTCGGGGCCGCCTTCCTCGTACGGGAAGGAACGGCCGAGGGGGCCTCGGCGGAAGCGCTGTCGGTGCCGCTGTACGGGACGCCGCTGTCCGCGACGTCGGGCAGCGCCTGCTTCGGCGTCGCGTCCCCCGCGAACAGGGTGCTCGCGAACGCCGCCGTACCGATGACGACCGCGGCAGCGGCGCCGATGGCCAGCGCGGCGAGGCGGCGCCGTTTGCGAGGCGCCTGCGCGGGGCCCGGGGGCTCCGGATCCGCGGCCGGGGCTTCCTCCGCCGGGACCGCCCCGAGCCGCATGGTCTGCTCGGAGACGGCCTCGGGGGCGTGGGGCGGTCCGTCCGCGGAGTTCGGCAGCATCACGTACGGCCGGATCCGCAGCGGGTCGAAGTCCTCCGCTGCGGCGGCCTCGGCGGCGCGTTCCGCGTGCAGGGTCTCGGCGGCGCGCTCGGCGCAGGCGCAGCCGGGTCTGCCGTCCACCCCGCGTTCCGCACCGCATTCAGGACAGCCGTGTCCGGTCATCGTCGGGTCCCCTCCCCATGGACTGCGAGCGATTATGCCCGGCGGCCCGCGGGCACTCAGGGTGCGCGGACGACTCCGGCAGGCCATTTCCGTACATTCCGATCAAGATGGTGGGAGCGAGTCGGAGCACACACACGGATGGGACGTGGCCATGGCTCAGGGAATCGCTCCCGCCACCGTCGCCCCCGGCGCGGGGCAGGATCGGCGGACCGTACGGGTCGCCATCGGCGCGCTGCTGCTCGGCATGCTGATCGCCGCGCTCGACCAGACCATCGTCTCGACCGCGCTGCCGACCATCGTCAGCGACCTGGGCGGAATGGAGCACCTGTCGTGGGTCGTCACGGCCTACATGCTGGCCGCGACCGCCGCGACACCGCTCTGGGGCAAGCTCGGCGACCAGTACGGCCGCAAGAAGCTGTTCCAGGGCGCGATCGTCATCTTCCTCATCGGCTCGGCGCTGTGCGGCCTGGCGCAGAACATGGGGGAGCTGATCGGCTTCCGTGCGCTCCAGGGGCTCGGTGGCGGCGGCCTGATGGTGCTGTCCATGGCGATCGTCGGCGACATCGTCTCGCCGCGCGAACGCGGCAAGTACCAGGGCCTGTTCGGCGCGGTCTTCGGCGCGACCAGCGTGCTCGGCCCGCTGCTCGGCGGGTTCTTCACCGAACAGCTCAGCTGGCGCTGGGTGTTCTACATCAACCTGCCCATCGGGGCGATCGCCCTCCTCGTCATCGCCGCCGTGCTGCACATCCCGGCGCGCGGAACCCGGCACACCATCGACTACCTGGGCACCTTCCTCATCGCCTCCGTCGCCACCTGCCTGGTCCTGGTCGCGTCCCTCGGCGGTACGACCTGGGCCTGGGGATCGGCGCAGATCATCGGGCTCGCGGTGCTCGGCGTGGTGCTGCTCGCGGCCTTCATAGCCGTCGAGCGCAAGGCGGTCGAGCCGGTGCTTCCGCTGAAGCTGTTCCGGATCCGCACCTTCACCCTCGTCGCGGTCATCAGCTTCATCGTGGGCTTCGCGATGTTCGGCGCGATGACGTACCTGCCGACGTTCCTCCAGGTCGTACAGGGCATCTCGCCGACGATGTCCGGCGTGCACATGCTGCCGATGGTCCTCGGCATGCTGCTGACCTCGACGGCGTCCGGCCAGATCGTGTCGCGCACGGGCCGCTGGAAGGTGTTCCCCATCGCGGGTACGGGCGTCACGACGATCGGCCTGCTGCTCCTGCACCGGCTCACCGAGACGAGCCCCACCTGGGAGATGAGCGTCTACTTCTTCGTCTTCGGCGCGGGCCTCGGCCTGGTCATGCAGGTCCTCGTCCTGGTCGTCCAGAACGCGGTCGACTACGCGGACCTGGGCGTCGCGACCTCCGGCGCCACCTTCTTCCGCTCCATCGGAGCCTCGTTCGGCGTCGCCATCTTCGGCACGATCTTCACCAACCGGCTCACCGGCAAGCTCGCCGACGCGCTGGCCGGACAGCAGCTGCCGCCCGGCGTCGGCCCCGGCACCATCGCCGCCGACCCCCGCGCGATCGGCCAACTCCCGCCCACCGCACGGCAGCCCGTGCTGCACGCGTACGCGTCCTCAATCACCGACGTCTTCCTGTACGCGGCGCCGGTCGTCCTCATCGCCTTCGTGACGGCGTGGTTCCTGAAGGAGGACAAGCTGCGGGGTGCGGTCACCGCGCCCGACACCAGCGAGACCCTCGCCTCGAACCCCGTCCAGCGGTCGTCGTACGACGAGTGCGCGCGGGCCCTCTCGGCCCTGGGCACGCGCGAGGGCCGCCGCAAGATCTACGAGACGATCACGGCCAAGGCGGACCTGGACCTCCTCCCGGCCGCGAGCTGGCTGCTCCTGCGCATCAAGAAGTACGGGTCCGCCGACCCCGGGGTGCTCGCCGAGCGCGTCACCGTTCCGCTGCACGTGATCACCGAGGCGGCCCGCCAGGTCGAGGAGCGCGGGCTCGCCCGGCGGGACGGCATGCCGCTGGTCCTCACGGACCAGGGCCACGAGGTCGCGCTCCGCCTGGCGACGGCGCGGGAGGAGTCCTTCGCCGAACTGCTCGGCGACTGGTGGGGCCCGAACCGCCCCAGGGACCTGGAGAAGCTGGTGGCGGAACTGTCGTCGGAGCTGTCGGGCTCGGACGGGGAACAGCCCACGGGGCCCCCGGCTCCGAGGGACCACGCGGCGTGAGCCCGCGGGGGCGACGGTGGGCTCACAGCTCCTTCGCGAACCACCGCTCGCTGTACGGGCCCTCGCTGTACGCGGCCACCTCGCGATAGCCGTGCTTGGCGTAGAGCCCGCGGGCCTCGACGAGGTCGTGCCGGGTGTCGAGGGCGAGCCGCCGGGCGCCGAGGCGGCGGGCCGCGTCCTCAAGGGCGGAGAGCAGCGCCGCGCCGCCGCCGGTGCCGCGCGCGAAGGGGCGGACGAACACGCGGGTGAGCTCGGCCGTGGCCGGGGCGGTCCCGTCGATGACGGGCGCCTCGCCACAGAGCAGCACACCCCCGCACGCCGCAGGCCGCCCCTCGTACCGCCCGACCACGAAGTCCCCGGTGGGCGGCCGCAGTTGATCGGCCCCGTCATCGGTGAGCCCCTGCTCGATCTCCTCGACGGTGGCGGGCCGGCCGTACCACCGGCTCGCCACCTCGTCGTAGTAGTCGCGCCGCAGCAGGCTCGCGTCGGGGGTGTCGGGCCGCTCGGTAGCCATGATCCAACTCATGGCCACTACCTATCCCGGGTGCGGCGGCCTTGGCCACCGAATTAAGCGGGCCGCCGGGCTTCAGGCCTTGGGCGCGGCCTGCTGCACGACCTCGAAGGACCACAGCTCGGATCCGGAGGCGGCGGGCTTGGGCCGCTCGCCGCCCTCGCCCTGGGCGCCGCCGTGCGCGCCCCGCATGGAGGTGGCCATCCAGTTCTGGAAGTCCTCCTCGCTGCGCCAGCGGGTGTAGACGAGGTACTGGTCGGTGCCCTCGGCCGGCCGAAGCAGCTCGAACCACTCGAACCCGTCCGAGTTCTCCACCGACCCGGCCCGAGAGGCGAACCGCTTCTCCAGCACCTCCCGCTGCTCTTCCGGCACGGTCAGTACGTTGATCTTTACGACGCTGGGCACGCGACACCTCTCGTCAGAAGGCCGCCGGGGGCGGGGGCCTTCGCCTCGTCCTTGTGCGATCAGTGTGCTACACAGCTTCCCTTTGGGTGCGGCGGGGCGACACGGGAGGTTGAGTTGACCGGCGTTGAAGGGCTGACCAGGCACGGAGCGGCCGTACGCGAGCTGGCAGGGTGCTGGTTGCCTCACCTCCGCGAGGGAGACTTCGTGTGCTCGCCCGCCGGTCTGTGGCTCGCCCTCGGTGTGGTCGCGGCCGGCGCGCGCACCGAGACCGCGGACGAACTCCGTGCGCTGCTCGGCGTCGCCGGGGACGAGGCCGCCGACGCGGTCACCGCCTCCGCCCGGTATCTCGCGGCCACGGACGCGCTCGTCGTGGCGACCCGGGCGTGGGCCCGTGTGCCGCTGTACCGCGCCTACCGGGAGTCGCTGCCCGGCATCGTCTTCGGCCGCGTCCCGGACCAGCGGGAGTGCGACGCCTGGGTACGGGAGGCGACCGGCGGGCTCATCGAGGCCCTGCCCGTCACGCTCGACGCGGATACCGCCCTCGCCGTTGTCAACGTCCTCGCGCTGAAGGCGCGTTGGGAGCGGCCGTTCCTGGCGTGGAGCACGCGGCCGTGCCCGTTCACCGATGCCCGGGGTGTCGAACACGAGGTGGCGACCATGCACGGCGCGGTCGAGCCGGCGGACGCATGGCGGGCGCCGGGCGGCGTACGCGTCGTCGAACTGCGCACCGCAGGGACCGGCGTACGAACCGGCGCCCGGGTGCGGTTCCTGCTCGGGCCGCCCGGCGTCGAAGCCCGCGATGTGCTGCCCGCCGGGTGGGCCGAGGAGCGCGAACCCCTGGGCGCCGACGAGATACGCCTCGCCCTGCCCCGCCTCGACCTGCGCACGCGTCTGGACGTCGTCCGCCAATTGACCGCCCTGGGCGTGGAGTTCGCGACCGACGACGAACTGGCCGACTTCTCCGGGATGTCGCCCGAGCCGTTGCGGGTCGGCCAGGTGGTGCAGGAGGCCGTCGTCAAGGTCGCCGAGGAGGGCATCGAGGCCGCCGCGGTCACGGTCGCCGCCATGGACTGGATGGGGGCGGACGAGGAGCCCCGCCGCATCGAGCGGATCGCCTTCGACCGCCCCTTCGGGATCGTCGTCCTCGATGCCACCGGCGAGGTCCCCCTCTTCACCGCCTGGCAGTCCTCCGCGCCCGAATCGTGAGGCCACCCCCGGCCCCCAGCGCCGCCAGCACACCCCCCGCCGTCAAAAGCCAAGCCGGTACCCCGCCCACCGTCGTCAACTCATCGGTGTACCAAGCCCGTTGGAAGGGAGTGTCGTCCGGTGCTGCCCTCAGCTCGTGGTCGCCGGTGATTTCGGGCGGGTGCGGGAAGTACTGGGTCAGCGTCGTCAGGTAGACCGGGTTGGTGCGGCCCACCAGGTCGGCCAGGGAGCCCGAGGGGTGCTCGATCCGGCCGGCGAACAGGGTCTCCGGGGCGGCGCCGCCGATCGGTGACGCCGTTTCCATGCGGTGGGCCGCCAGTACGTACAGGTTCAGGGTCTGCGGGGTCTTCGCCAGGCGGGACAGGCGCATCGGGTAGACCAGGTGGTCGCTGGTGAAGGTGAGGCTCAGGGGGTCCAGGGGGCCGCCCAGGGTCTGGCCCGGCTGGTCGGGGGCCAGGCGGATCGCCACGTACTCCCACTTCTGCTCGACGTACGGGCGCAACTCGGTGGCCAGCGCGGGCGGGAGCTGGAAGCCGTTGCGGGTCAGCCAGTCGCGCAGGGCCGTCGGATCGGTGGCGGTGAGGCGGGCCACGTCGAACGGGCCGAGGCGCTCCCTGCCGACCACTTCGACGGGAGGCTTCGCCGCCGCGTTCGGGGCTCCGTCGCCCACGCTGCGGGTCTTGGCGAACGGCCAGTCGCCGTCCCTGGGCCAGAAGTGCGAGCGGGTGCGGTGCACCGGCTCCGAGAGCTCCTCCAGCTGATCGAAGAGGTGGCGGTCGCCGAGCTTCACCGTCGCCCGGCTCGGCACCGGCATGATCCACGCCGCCTTCGGCGCGTTCCCGTCGACGGTGAGCCGCATGACGATCTGCTCGGTGTGCCCGTCCCAGCGCACCGCCGACGTCTCCTGCTTCACGCTCAACTGCCGCCCGCTCTGCGGCACCATCGCCCCGCAGCCACAGGCGTACGCGGGCGCCACCAGCGAGCCCAATTGCAGTGCCACCAGCGCCAATGCCACCAGCAGCGCCCGCCGCCAGTGTCTGTGGCCGTCCCGCATCTCCGCGTACCCCCGTGTTGATCGATCGACGGGAGCTACGACGGCGTTGCGGGGTCTTCGGTTCCGGTACGTTGCCCGTTCCGGCCACATCCGCGTGACAGTCAGGCGAAGAGGCGGTTGACGGAGTCTTCATTCCCGGGCGGTGCCAAGGTGGGGAAACAACCCAACGGTTCGGTGGGAGGTTCGGCGGGGCGTGGCGAATGCGGAGCACGGCGGCGGACGTGACAGCGCGGTGGACACCGGCACGGTGGACCCGGGAATCCGAACGGCCCGCGTGGTCCTGTGGCTCCTCGCGGGTGTGCTCGCGGCAAGACAGATCGCCGCCGTACTGAGCCGGTCACCCGGCGAACGGCTGACCGACCTGGAGACCTGGACCCGCGCGGGCGGCGCCCTCCAGGCGAAGGGCTCCCTCTACGGAGCCGGCACCGATCACTTCACCGGCACGCCCTTCGCCGGACTCGTGCTCAAGCCGCTCGCGCACGCCGCCGAGCAGGCGCTCGGCGTCGGCTGGACGTTCGGCACGCTGCTGCTCGTCGTCGTCCTCGGCCTGGTCGTGGCCCGCGCCCTGCCCGGCCCGGTCCCGCGCCGCAGCTCGCTGCTCGCCGCGCCCGTCACGGTCAGCCTGCTCATGGTGTCGCTGCCGGTGCGCAACGCCTTCCACCTCGGCCAGACCGGCATCATCCCGGTCCTGCTCGTGCTGCTCGGCCTGTTCGTCGTACGCGGCGAACGCTTCTGCGGAGTGCTCGTCGGCCTCGCCGCCGCCCTCCAGCCCACGGTGCTGCTCTTCGTCCCGCTGCTCTGGCTGACCGGCCGCAGGCGCGCGGGCGCCGCCACCCTCGCCGCCTTCGCCGCCGCCACCGCGCTCGCCTGGGCCGCCCTCGCGCACGACTCGTGGACGTACTGGGTGCACCACGTGGCCGGGGCCGGGCTCGGCGGCCCGGCCGACAGCCTCGCCAACCAGTCGCTGCACGGGGCGCTCCTGCGCCTCGGCGTGCACGGCCCGCTGGAGATCGTCCTCTTCCTCGCCCTCGCCGCGGCCGTGATCACGCTCGGCGTGCGCCGCGCGGTCCGCTACGCGCGCGACGGCCAGCTCCTGCTCGCCGTCGCCCTCACCGGCTGCGTCGCCGTCGCCGTCTCGCCGACCGCCTGGCAGCACCAGCTCCTCTGGGTGCTGCTCGCCGCCGTCGGCCGGGCCGGGCGCCGGGCCGCCGACCGCAAGGTCTGGCCCGCCCTGGTGATCCTCACCCTGACGCTGCCCGCCGACGTGATCCTGCCGTACATGACGGTCCTCCAGCCGCTGCGCGACAACCTGCTGCTCATCGTCGCGCTCGCCGCGGCCTGCGCGGTGCCGTTCGTGCCGCGCGCCGACGAGCGCTTCCGCACCCCGGTCCCCGCGACGTACGTGAGGCCCGTCCCGGCCCGCTGGGCGCGGCTCCCGCTGCTGCCGTTCTGGCACCGCGCGCTGACCCGCCCCAACCTGATCCTCGAACTCGTGGTGATCCGGGTCGGCTACTCCGGCTACTCGTCCATCAGGTCCGCCGTCGACGGCAGCCGCGCGACCGCCGAGGCCCACGGCCACGCGGTCGTACGCCTGGAACGCACCCTGGGCATCAACATCGAGCACTGGGCCAACTCGGGCTTACGGCAAGCGAGTTGGCTGAAGAACTTCTTCGACTTCTACTACGAGTCGTTCCACTTCGTGATCCCGCTGGCCATCCTCGCGGTGCTGTACGTGCGCCGCCCCGCCGACTACCGCTGGGCCCGCGCCGCGCTCGGCTTCGCCACGCTGCTCGGCCTGGTCGGCTTCTGGTTCTTCCCGCTCGCCCCGCCGCGCCTGATGCCGGGCCTCGGCTTCGTCGACACGGTGCACGGCCCGCAGGACTTCGGCAAGCCCGACTACGGCGTGATGACGGACGTGACGAACCAGTACGCGGCGATGCCCTCGCTGCACTTCGGCTGGGCGCTGTGGTGCGGCGTCGTCATCGTGCTGTGCGCGCCCAAGCCGTGGATGAAGCTGCTCGGCGTGCTGCACCCGCTGTTCACGGTCTGCGCGATCCTCGCCACCGCCAACCACTGGGTGCTCGACGCGGTCGGCGGCGCGGCGGTCGTCGCGGCCGGCTTCGGGCTCGTGTACGTCCTCGCAGGCCCGCGCCGCATTCAGCTCCCCGGGCTGCCGTCGCCCAGAGCCGCGACATGGTCGGGCACGGCGATGCCGACGGGAAGCGCGGGATCGGCCTCGGGCGCCCCGAAGTAGCTCCGCAGCGGCACCACCCCGGCCCACAGGCCGAGTTCCGCGTCGGGCCCGTCCCCGTCGTCGGGCGGGCCCGCGGCCACCTTCACGGACGCCTCCTCCAGGGAAAGGGCGAGCAGTGAAGTGGCCGCCAGTTCACGGGAGTTGGGCCGCCGCGCGTAGTCCCACTGGCCCGGCGCGCAGTGCTCGGTGACGACCCTGAGCCCGTGCAGGAGCTCGTCCCCGCCGGTGATGAGCCGGGGCACGGCGTAGACCATCGCGCTGCGGTAGTTCACCCCGTGCTCGAAGACCGAGCGGGCGAGCACGAGCCCGTCGATGTGCGTGACGCTCACGCAGACCGTCGCCGCCGGCGCCTGAACGATGCTGCGGCTGGCGACCGAGCCGTGCACGAACAGCGTCCGGCTCTCGAAGTCCACGCCGTACGCCGTGGGCACCACCATGGGCGTGCCGTCGACGACGACCCCGAGGTGGCACACGAACCCGGCCCTCAGGATCGCGTCGAGATCCGCGACCCGGGTACTGCCCTGGTCACGCAGCCGCCGGTGCCGGGTCCGCTCGGTGACGGCCAGTTCCACCGGTGTCGGCTGATTGTGTTGATCCGGTCGCTCTATGTCCATTTTCCTGCCGATTCAGTTGCGTGAGTGCTCCAGATCAACTGTTTCAGCAGGAAGGGCGGTCATCAAGAGGCGTTGGCCTCCCGTGTGCAGAGGTCGAGCACGGCCTGGAGGTACGTCTCCAGGCGCTCCTTGACGAGGTCCGGGGTGAGGTCCGTGCGGCCGAGGGCGCGCCACGGGTCGGCGACCTTCTCGGCGTCCGGGGCGAAGGCGAGGGCGTCGAGGAGGCGCCAGTACAGGCGGTCGTACGGGTCGGGTGCGAGCTGTCCGCCCGCCGCGACGTACTGCTCGGCGAAGGCGAGCCCGGCCGGGGCGCCGTGGAGCAGCGCGAGGTTGGTCGAGCAGTGCGCCACGTCGAGGTCGGCCGGACCCCAGGACGTCTCGACCCAGTCGACCACGCCGCTGACGCCCAGCTCGGGGCCGGCGCCGGTGAACAGGACGTTGCCGGGATGGAAGTCGCGGTGCAGGAACACCGGCTGATATGTGGGTGGTTGGCGCCGGATGACGTCGACGGCGCGCCGCCAGACGTCGGGTCGGCGGGTGTCTTCGGGTGCCTCGACTTCGTCGGCGGAGGTCCAGGCCTCGTAGTCCCGGGGCCGCTCGGACGCGCCGACCTCGACGCGGTGGATGTCGAGGAGCTGGCGGGCGAGCAGCGGAGCGCGCTCGTCGGCCCCGGACGCGTCGAGGCGTACCTCGCCCGGGAGTAGCGACATGAGCAGCGACGGGTGGTCGCAGTGCGCGCCCTCCGGGTCGACGGCGATGAGCTCGGCGGCCGGTACGCCGGTACGGGCGAGCAGGGTCAGGACGGCGGCCTCGCGCGTGAGCAGCCCGGGGGCGTGCCGTACGTAGAACTCCTTGACGAAGGAGCGGAGCACGGCCGAGCGGGGCCGCTCCCCGGCGACGTACAGGCGCCGCATCTCGGAGGTCCACCCGCCGCGCAGCGCGACCGCGTGCTCGATGCGCGCGCCCAGGCTCTTCTCCGCCCACAGCCGGGTCGCGCCCCAGCCCTGATCTGTGTCGTCCACCCCGTTGATCATGGGACGAGCGTAACGGGGCGCCCGGGAGGAGACAGGGGCGGGGCGTAGGGGGGATGGCCCCTGCCTCCCGGTTCTGGGTGGGTCAACTCCGGGTTACCTGAAGCCCCTTGATGCCGTTCAGCCAGGCCGAGCGGAGCCGGCGGGGGTCGCCGGCCAGGCGCAGGTCGGGCAGGACGTCGGCCACCGCGTTGAAGATCAGGTTGATTTCGAGGACCGCCAGGGACTTGCCGAGGCAGAAGTGCGGGCCCCCGCCGCCGAAGCCGAGGTGGGGGTTGGGGTCCCGGGTGATGTCGAAGCGCTCGGGGTCCTCGAAGACCTCGGGGTCGTTGTTGGCGGAGGAGTAGAAGATGCCGACGCGGTCGCCGGCCTTGATCTTCTGGCCGCCGAGTTCGGTGTCCTGGGTCGCCGTCCGCTGGAAGGAGACGACCGGGGTCGCCCACCGCACGATCTCCTCGGCCGCGGTGTCGGGGCGCTCGCGTTTGTAGAGTTCCCACTGATCGGGGTGGGTCAGGAACGCGTGCATGCCGTGGCTGATGGCGTTGCGGGTCGTCTCGTTGCCCGCCACCGCGAGCAGGATGACGAAGAAGCCGAACTCGTCCGAGAGCAGGTTGCCCTCGCCCTCGGCCGCGACCAGGGTCGAGACGATGTCCTTCGCCGGGCACTCCTTGCGCGCCGCCGCCAGGTTCATCGCGTACGAGACCAGCTCCATCGCGGCCTCGGCGCCGATCTCCTCGGTGATCGCGTACTCGGGATCGTCGTACGCCGCCATCTTGTTGGACCAGTCGAAGATCTTGGTCCGGTCCTCCTGGGGGACGCCGATCAGTTCGGCGATGGCTTGGAGGGGGAGCTCGACGGCGATGTTGGTGACGAAGTCGAAGGTGCCGTTGTTCTTGTTGGCTTCCGATAGTGCCGCGTCCACGATGCTGCGGGCGCGGTCGCGCAGGGCCCCCTCCAGGGAGCGGATCGCGCGCGGAGTGAAGCCGCGCTGGACGATCTGGCGGACCCGGGTGTGCTCGGGCGGGTCCATGTTCAGCATGATCAGCTTCTGGACGTCGATCTGCTCGCGGCTGATCGACTCGTTGAAGCGGATGACCGCGGTGTTGGTGTTGGAGGAGAACAACTCCGGGTGCGTGGACACGTATTTGACGTCGGCGTGCCGCGTCACCGCCCAGTAGCCGTCGTCCTGGAAGCCGGCGATGCCGGCCGGCTGGGCGCACCACCACACCGGGGCTGTCTTCCGCAGCTCGGCGAACTCCGGGTGCGGCACGCGGGATTGGAGCAGGTCGGGGTCGGTGAAGTCGAACCCGTCGGGCAGGTGGGGGCAACGCATTGGCCACTCCATGTCTGACGGTCCATCAGAAGTTGTCCGAAAGGTAGTAACGGGTTCTACAAGAGGCAAGGGTCGCGGCAGCATCTGTTGCGCACTGAACTCCCTACGCGGGACGTGCACAACCCTTGCGTACCCGGGGTAGCTCTCATAAGACTGCACTCAGAACTAGAACGCGTATCAGTTCGTGGCCGTGCGGTGCCGGGACACCCAGCGGCTGTGTCAGGAGAGGACGAGCTCATGGCCGCGGAACCCGTCATCGTCGAAGCCGTACGCACGCCCATCGGCAAGCGCGGAGGCGCGCTCGCCAATCTGCACCCCGCCTACCTGCTGGGCGAGACCTACCGCGAACTCCTCGGCCGCACCGGCATCCACGCCGACTGCGTCGAGCAGATCGTCGGCGGTACGGTCACGCACGCCGGCGAACAGTCCATGAACCCGGCGCGCAACGCCTGGCTCGCGGTGGGGCTGCCGTACGAGACCGCCGCGACCACCGTGGACTGCCAGTGCGGATCTTCGCAGCAGGCCAGCCACATGGTCGCCAACATGATCGCGGCGGGCGTCATCGACGTAGGGATCAGCTGCGGGGTCGAGGCGATGTCGCGGGTGCCGCTCGGGTCGGGATCCAAGCACGGCCCGGGCAAGCCCTGGCCGGACGAGTGGAACGTGGACCTGCCGAACCAGTTCGAGGCGGCGGAGCGGATCGCCCGCAACCGGGGCCTGACGCGCGAACGCGTCGACGCGCTGGGCCTGTTGTCGCAGGAGCGGGCGGCGGTGGCGTGGGGCGAGGAACGCTTCAAGCGGGAGACGTTCGCGGTTCAGGTGCCCACGACGGAGGAGGAGCAGGCGGCCGGGCAGGGCATGTGGCGGCTCGTCGACCGGGACGAGGGGCTCCGCGATACGTCCCTGGAGGCGCTCGGCCGGCTCAAGCCGGTCATGCCGACGGCGGTGCACACGGCGGGCAACTCCTCGCAGATCTCGGACGGTTCGGCGGCGATCATGTGGGCCTCCAAGCGGATGGCCCGCGCCCTGAAGCTCAAGCCCCGGGCGCGGATCGTCGCCCAGGCACTGGTGGGGGCCGACCCGCACTTCCACCTCGACGGCCCGATCGACGCGACGCGGGCGGTGCTCGGCAAGGCGGGCATGTCGCTGCGGGACATCGACCTCGTCGAGATCAACGAGGCGTTCGCGTCGGTGGTGTTGAGCTGGGCGCAGGTCTTCGAGCAGGACCTGGAGAAGGTGAACGTGAACGGGGGTGCGATCGCTCTGGGGCACCCGGTGGGGGCGACCGGGGCTCGGCTGATCGCAACGGCGTTGCATGAGCTTGAGCGGCGGGACAAGGAGTTCGCGCTGGTGACTATGTGTGCGGGTGGGGCGTTGGCTACGGGGACGATCATTCAGCGGCTGTAGTTCTCCCCACCCCGCCCCTTCCCGAGACCCTCCGGGGGGTTGAGATGGGCTGAGGTTCGTTACCGGGGGCGCTGCCCCCGGACAACCCCCGCTCCTCAGGCGCCGGAGGGGCTGAGTGTGGTCCGCTTTCGACTGCGGATCGTCTGTGGCTGGTCGCGCGGTTCCCCGCGCCCCTGGGGGGGTTGTCCCTGGCGGAGTGCGGCGGGAAGCCCCGCCGCTCCTAGCGCGGTTGGAGTGGTGGGGCTCGGGCTCGGCTCTGGGTCTGAGCGGAGCCTGCGAAGCCGGACCATTGGCCGTCCCATGGGTTGAACTCGCCTCTCTGCATGGCGAGTTGGGGCGCCCACGGGATCGCCGGCCGGCCCGGTAGGGGGGTCGGGGTGGGGGAAGGGGCCTCCCCATGGTGGGCCTAGGCACCCTTCCGGTGCGGGGGCTGGTCGGATGGTCCCGGGTGGGTGGGACCGGCCAGGGTTTGCGTATGACGAAGTCAATCGCTCGGGCCGCCGTTGCAACTGCCTTGCTGGTCAGCACAGTTGGGGCAGCCGCGCCGCTCGCCCAGGCCCGCACCCAGGAACACCGCGGCGACCTCCTGTCCCTCACGCCCGTCTCCGACCTCACCCCCGCCCAGGTCTCCGGCTTCCTCAAGGACGCCGGTGTCGACAGCGCCACGGTCCGCTACGGCGTGCGGGGGTACCGGGTCACGTACCGGACCATCACCCCGCAGGGGCGCCCCACGACCGCCACCGGCCTGCTCGTGCTGCCCGTCGACGGCCGGCGCGGGCGGCTCGATCTCGTCGCGGACACCCACGGCACCATGGTCGACCGGGACTACGCGCCCTCCGTCGGCGAGGACGACGGCCGGCTCTCGCCGTATCTGCACGCCTCCGACGGGCGAGCCGTCGCCGCGCCCGACTACCTGGGGCTCGGGAAGGGCCCCGGCCGGCACCCGTACATGGACACCGCCTCGTCCGTGTCCGCCTCGCTCGACATGCTGCGGGCCACCCGTACCGCCGCCCGCGAGCTGGGCCGGCCGCTGACCGGGGACGTGTACGGCACCGGGTTCTCGCAGGGCGGGCAGGTCGCCATGGCGCTAGGCAAGGCGCTCAGCCAGGGGGCCGATGCCCATTTCCGGCTGAAGGCACTGGCGCCGGTCTCCGGACCGTACGACCTAGCGGGGCAAGAGGTGCCTGCCCTCTTCGACGGCCGGGTCAATGACACCAGTGGGGTGCTTTACATGTCCTACTGGCTCACTGCCCAGAATCGGCTCCGCCCCCTCTACAAGGAGCCCGGGGAAGCCTTCCGCGCGCCCTACGCGCGGGTCGTCGACGGGCTGCTCGACGGGACCCACACCGAGGAGGAGATCCTGGGCGCGTTGCCGGGCAATGTGAAGGACCTGCTCACGCCCGCTTTCTACGCGCGGCTCCAGCATCCGCGCGGCGCCCTCCTCGACGCCATGCGGGACAACGATCACACCTGTGACTGGAAGCCCGCCGTGCCGGTGCGGCTCTACACCGCCACCGGGGACACCGACGTGCCGATCGCCAACACGCTCAGCTGCGCCCGGCAACTGGCCGCACACGGAAAGAAGGCCCCGGTCGTCGACCAGGGAGCGGTCGACCACAACGGGGCCTTCAAGAAGTCGGGGCCGCAGATCGTGCGGCTCTTCGACTCCATTGCCGGTACGGCTTAGTACCAGCTGTTCTGCTGCCAGAAGTTCCAGGCGCCACACGGGCTGCCGTAACGCTCGTTCATGTAGCCCAGGCCCCACTTGATCTGGGTGGCCGGGTTGGTCTGCCAGTCGGCGCCGGCCGAGGCCATCTTGTTGCCGGGCAGGGCCTGGACCAGGCCGTACGCGCCGGAGGAGGCGTTGGTGGCGGACGGGTTCCAGCCGGACTCGTGGTTCACGATCTTGCTGAAGCACTGGAACTGCGCGTCCGGCATCATCTGCTTTGCAATCGCCTGGGCGCTCGTCGGTGCGGCCTGGGCCGGGACGGCGGCCATGGCGACACCGGCAGCGGCGAGCAGCGTGGCGCCGGCGGCGGCAATGGACTTCTTACGAGCGGTGAAACGGGCGGCGAAAGACAAGGCGATACCTAACTTCGGGGACATTGGCCGTCGCGCTCCGCCGGAGGTTCGAAGACCTCCACGGCGAGGGAACCCGTAATGAATCAGCCCGGCGAGCGGACCGGGCGGTTCCGGCGACTCGAACAGTTGTAACTGGCTCGATGGGCGGCCGCAATGACCCCGTTTACTAGTGGGAGTCGCACGACAGGTGAAACGTCCCTGGGGGTGTAAGGGACGGATAAATGCAGGTCAGTGCGGGCGTGAGAGGCCCTGTGGATCACGTTCTGGGGCCACTATCCCGCCTCGTAGAGGACCAAGGTCCTGTGGGCGGCCTCACCCCGGCGGGACCCTTTTCAGGCCTCGAATGTGACCTGGGCCTCGAAGGCGGCGCGCCTCGTCGCACGCCTCAACGCCTTGAGCGCAGTGGCGCCGAGAGTGAGGGTCAGTACGACCGTGAGCGCCGCCCGGCCCAGGTCCCAGCCGAGCGAGGTGGCCGCGCAGTAGGCGAAGAAGCGGATCAGGTTCTCGTGGAGTGCGTCGCCGGGGTGGAAGGAGATGCCCGAGGCCATGCCGCCGATGAAGGTCCAGCCCTGGAGGTTCATGACCGTGCCGTACGCGAGTGAGGCCAGCGCCCCGTAGAGCGCGAGCAGGGCCAGTTCGGCCCGGCCGCGCAGGCGGTGCGGGCCCGGCAGCAGGCCCGCGCCCATCGTGAACCAGCCCATCGCGAGCATCTGGAACGGCATCCACGGCCCGACCCCGCCGGTCAGCAGGGCCGAGGCGAACATCGTCACCGAGCCGAGTACGAAGCCGAAGCCCGGGCCGAGCACGCGGCCGCTCAGCACCATCAGGAAGAACATCGGCTCCAGGCCCGCCGTGCCCGCGCCCAGTGGGCGCAGCGCGGCGCCCACCGCGGCGAGCACGCCGAGCATCGCGACGGCCTTGGCGTCCATGCCGTCGTCGGCGATCGTGGCGATCACCACACCCACGAGGAGGGGGAGCAGGGCGGCGAAGAGCCAGGGGGCGTCCTGGGCGTGCGCGAGGCCGGAGTCCGCGTCGGCGAGCAGCGGCCAGCCGAAGGCCGCGATGCCGATGAGGGTGATGAGGGAGAGGGCGATCACCGCGCGCGGGCCCAGGCGGACAGGTCGTGCGCTCCCCTTCACGACAGGGGTCATGACAGGCTTCCCGACAGGGCCTCGCGTACTTGCGGGACGGTGAGCCAGTGCTGCGGGGCGAGGATCTTGGCGACCTGCGGGGCGAAGGCGGGGGAGGAGACGACGACCTCGGCCGTCGGGCCGTCCGCCACGACCTCACCGCCCGCGAGGATCACGACACGGTGCGCGAGCTCTGCGGCCAGCTCCACGTCGTGGGTCGCGAGCACGATGGCATGGCCCTCGGCGGCGAGCGCCCGCAGCACCTCGACCAGGCGGGCCTTCGCCGCGTAGTCCAGGCCGCGGGTCGGCTCGTCCAGGAGGAGCAGGGGAGGGCAGCCGGTCAGGACGATCGCCAGCGCGAGCGCCAGGCGCTGGCCCTCGGAGAGGTCGCGGGGGTGCGTGTCGTCCCGTACGCCCGGGAGCAGCGCGGTCACCAGGTCGCGGCAGCTTCCCGGGGTCGCCCCGGCGTCCTCGTCCGCGGCGGTGCACTCCGCGGCGACGGTGTTCGCGTACAGCAGGTCCCTTGGTTCCTGCGGTACGAGGCCGACCTCGCGGATCAGTTCGCTCGGTGGGGTGCGGTGGGGGGTGCGGCCGCCCACGGTGACGCTGCCCTGGGTCGGCTCGATCATCCCCACGAGGGTGCCCAGCAGGGTCGACTTTCCGGCGCCGTTGCGGCCCATCAGGGCGATGGTCTCGCCCGGGGTGACCTTGAGGTCCACGCGGCGCAGCGCCTCCACACGGCCGCGGCGTACGCCCAGGGCGGTGGCGGTCGCTGTGGTGGGCGGGCTGGGGGTGCCCGGGGGGCGGCGGAACAGGTTGGCCAGGGTGCGTTTTGCGGCTGCGGGCCGGTGGGCGGGCACCCGGCCTGCGGCCGGGTCGTCTTTCCCACCCGCATGGCCGTGGTGGGGAGGCGGCTGCGGGGTGTCACCGTTGGTGTGGGGCGGCTGCGGGGGTCGCGGGGTGTGGGTGGCCAGTTGGTTGCGCAGGGTGGTGGCTCTTCGGCGGGCGTCTCGTACTGACAAGGGGAGCGGATCCCAGCCGGCCAGGTGGCCCAGGGCCACCACCGGGGGGCGGACGGGGGAGATCTTCATGATGTCCGCCGGGGTTCCCATCGCCGGGGGCGCGCCAGGGGCGGGGAGGAGGATGACCTGGTCCGCGTACTGGACCACCCTTTCCAGGCGGTGTTCCGCCAGCAGGACCGTCGTGCCCAGGTCGTGCACCAGGCGCTGGAGGACAGAGAGGACGTCCTCCGCCGCGGCGGGATCAAGGGCCGAGGTCGGCTCGTCCAGGACCAGGACCTTCGGGTGCGGGGTGAGGACCGAGCCGATCGCGACGCGCTGCTGCTGGCCGCCGGAGAGCGTGGCGATCGGGCGGTCGCGCAGTTCTGCCAGGCCGAGCAGGTCCAGGGTCTCCTCGACGCGGCGGCGCATCACCGCCGGAGCCAGGCCCAACGACTCCATTCCGTAGGCGAGTTCGTCCTCGACGGTGTCGGTGACGAAGTGGGCGAGGGGGTCCTGGCCCACCGTGCCGACCAGGTCGGCGAGTTCGCGCGGCTTGTGGGTGCGGGTGTCGCGGCCGTCCACGGTGACCCGGCCGCGCAGGGTGCCGCCGGTGAAATGCGGGACGAGCCCGGAGACCGTACCGAGCAGCGTCGACTTGCCCACCCCGGACGGGCCGACCAGAAGGACCAACTCCCCCTCGGGGACGGTGAGTTCGACGCCCCGCACGGTCGGCTCCTCAGCGGAGTCGTACGTGACCGACACGTTCTCGAACCGGATCACGGGGACTCCTTCGGTGGAACGGGTGCGACGAACGCCGGGAGCAGACCGGCGAGCAGGGACAGCGCGGGCCACAGCGGCAGGCCCGGCGCGGTCAGCGGGACGACCCCGAGCGTGAGGGCCTGTGGAGCGTACGTACCCGCCCAGACCATCAGCGCCGCGACCGCCGCGCCGGAGCCGGCCACCAGCCAGGAGCGGAGGCCCCAGCGGTCGGGGCGGTAGCGGGTACGGATCTGGCGGCGGCCGCCGAGGCGGAGCCCGGCGAGCGAGGCGAGCAGGCCCGCGGCGAGGACGGGAAGGCCGTACGCGGCGCCTTCGGAGGCGAGCAGTCCGTACGTTCCCGCGCAGACTCCCAGGAGTCCGCCGAGGGTGAGGACGGTGGTGGTGAGGCGTACGGGGGCGGGGACCTGGGCGGTGCGGCCGTAGCCGCGCGCGTCCATCGAGGCGGCCACGGCGACCGAGCGCTCCAGGGCGCCTTCGAGCACCGGCAGGCCGATCTGGGCGATCGCCCTGATGCCGCCGGTGGGGCGGCCGCGCAGCCTCCGCGCGGTACGCAGCCGTACGACGTCGGCGACCATGTTCGGCGCGAAGGTCATCGCGACGACGACCGCGACCCCGGCCTCGTACAGGGCGCCGGGCAGGGACTTGAGGAGCCGGGCCGGGTTGGCGAGGGCGTTCGCCGCGCCCACGCAGATCAGCAGCGTGGCGAGGCGCGCCCCGTCGTACAGGGCGAAGAGCATGCCCTCCGCGGTGACCCGGCCGCCGACGCGGATACCCTTCGCCCAGTCGGGGAGCGGGAGTTCGGGGAGCGTGAGCAGCGTGTGGCTGCCGGGGATCGGGGAGCCGAGGACCAGGTTGAAGGCGAGGCGCAGGCCGACGACGAACAGGCCGATCTTGATGAAAGCGGTGTACGAGCGGGCCCAGGGGGCGTCCGTCTTGCGAGCCGCCACGACGTATCCGGCGACGCCGACGAGGAGGCCGAGCAGGAGGGGGTTGTTCGTCCTCGACGCGGCTGTGGCGAGGCCCAGCGCCCAGAGCCACCAGGCGCCGGGGTGCACGGCGTTGCTCCGGCTGGCCTCGGGGGCGGTCAGCCTCCGGCTCGGGGTTCGGGGGGTGGCCCCGGGCCGGGGGGCGCGGGTTTCGGCCCCGGGCCGGCGGGGGTGCGCCCGGCCTGCGGCCGGGCCGTCTTTCCCACCCGCACCACCCGTACTACTGAGTGGATACGTGCAGGCCTCCCCGCGGGAGGTTCCCGCCGTCGGCGGCTGCCGATCGTGGGGGCTGGCCAGGGGGCTCGCGGCCGCGTCGGGTTCCGCGTTCGCCGGGGTCGGGCTAGGCGGGAGGGGCTTCTCGTCGGGCATCCCCGGGTCAGTTCTTACGGCGGCGGGATTGCCAGATCGCTGCCGCGCCCAGGGCCACGACCGCTGCCACTCCTGCCAGGAGGCCCACCGAGGGGCCGCTGTTGTGGGTGGTCTTCGCGGGCTCGGCGGGCTTGGCCGCCGACGGGTCGGCCACCTGCTCGCCGCAGCCCGTGCGCGGGTAGTCGGCGATCGCGCACAGCAGGGCCGCGCTGTTGTAGCGGAGCGGCTTGGCCACGGCGGCCAGGGCGTCGGCGCTGGTGGCGTCGGGGGACACCTGGGCGCAGGCGGTGCGCGGGGTGGGCGGGGTCTCGCCCTGGTCGGCGTCCTGGGGCGTGCCGAAGTCGATGACCAGCGCGACCCGCTTCGTGCCGTCCTTGGTCGGCGTCGCACCGCACACCGCCTCGAAGGACGGCGTCGTACGCGGCTGGGACGCGTCCTTGGAGTCCGCGCTCACCGCGAAGCGGAAGCCCTGGACCGAGCCGTCGCCGGGGTGCGCGGACGCCGGGCCCTGGGTGGCGTACGTCCAGTTGTCACCGGTCAGGTCCCAGAAGGACCAGTACCGGTACCCGGCCGCCTGCGCCGACCCCGTACCGGCGGCGAGCGCCACCAGCGTGAGGAGCAGGGCCGCGAACGAAGCGAGTCGCGTCCGCATCACAGCTGCTGGTTCTTCTTGCGGCCGCTGATCAGGAAGCCGACGCCGATACCGGCGACCAGGCCGACGCCGACGATCCACCAGACGGAGATTCCGTCGTTCTTCTTTTCCTTGGACTCCGCGGCGGGGGCCGATGACGGGGCCGCCTGGGGGGCCGGGCCCGTGGCGTTCAGGGACTGGATCAGGTTCGTGCCGCCGAAGTTCTTCGGGTCCGCGCCGGTGGCGTCGGCGGCGAAGACGAGCTGGGCGTAGGCGGCGGGGCCGTTCTCCTTGGCCCAGGCGGCGGCGTTCTTCGACAGCCAGTCGGCGGAGGCCTTGGCCTGCTGGGCCATGCCGTCGGCGGCCAGGGCGACGACCGCGTCCGCGGTGTTGCCGAAGTCGGGCTGGTCGGCGGCGCCCGGCATCGTGGACTTCAGGAACCCGGTCGGGGCCAGCGTCTTGGCGAGGTAGGCGGCGCCGTTGTGCGCGGCCTGCTCGGAGGTGGTGGCCTTCTCGCAGGCGGTGCCCTTAGTGTCGGCCTGGCCGGCGGTGGCGGTGAGGCCCTTGCCGAGCGCGCCGGTCACGGCGGCGGCGGTCGCATCGGCGTTGGCGTACAGCTTCTGAGTCTTGGGGTCCGGCTGGAAGGCGAAGGCGCCGGCGCCGGCGGGGTCGTCGCAGGGCAGCGCGAAGGTGAGCAGCGCGTCGAAGGGGGACTTGCCGCCCTTCGCGGACTTCACGTCGGCGGGCTTCTCGCCGGCGGCGGCGAGTGCGCCGATCACGATGCCGGTGGAGTTGGCGTCGCTGCCGCCCATGCCCGGGGTGTACGGCCAGCCGCCGTCGTCCTGCTGCACCGACTTCAGCCAGGTGATGCCCTTCTTGACGGCGTCGGTGTGACCGCCGACCGCGACGAGGGCCTGCACGGCGGCGGAGGTGGCGTTGGTGTCCAGCTTCGTCGCGTCGCAGGCCTTGGCGGTGTCCGCGCGGAACGACATGAAGGAGCCGTCGGCGCACTGCTGGCCGGCGAGCCAGGCCACGGCCTGCTCGGCGGGCTTGACGTTCGCCTTCTCCTGGGCGAGGAAGGCGAGGGACTGCCGGAAGACACCGTCGTACTGGGGGTCCTTCGTGCCGTACAGGCCCGGCGGGACCGCCGCGGGGGACGGCGTGCCGTCGGCGAATGCCGCCGGGGCGGCACCGCCAAGGACGGCGGTGGCGGCGGCGAGCGCTGCGGCGCAGCGGCGTACGGTCATGGCGGGCGGTGCCTCTCCTGCGGGGGAGCGCGGGCACGGGCGCGCGCTGGCACCCGGCTCCGGCTCCGTATGCCTCGACGGTGCCGGTCACCTGCGGTGTGCGGGTGACGTGTGAGCCGGTCATGCGGTGACGGGGCATTCCGGCTTGGCCTGGCGGCTTCACGGCTGCGGGTCAGCGCCGGGTTTGCACCGGCTTCCCCCCCCCGTACGGGCATGACGACGACGCGACCACCCTACCGGGCGGGGGTCGGGCGCCCTGCGGGGCCTTCCCCCACCCCGGGTGGTGATGCGGCCCGGCGGGATGCACTGGGGCTCCGCCCCAGACCCCGTTGGGGCCCCACTCCACCCCTTCCCGAAACCCTCCGGGGGTGAGGGGTGGGGTGGGGTCTGTTTGTTGGGGGGCACCCCCGGACCCCTGCGCAGGGTGGGACGGTTTTCGGCTGCGGACCGTGCGTGGCTGGTCGCGCAGTTCCCCGCGCCCCTCAGCAGGGTTGACCCTGGCCCGCACCGGAGCATTTCAGCCCGTCCGGCGTTTGAGGACGAGCGCCCTTCAGGCGCGAACGGGGTCTGGGGCGGAGCCCCAGGGGCGACCACCGGGCCGCACCCGGACATCTCACCCCCGGAGGGTCTCGGGAAGGGGCGGGGTGGGGGAAAGGCCCCCTAAACCGCCCGGTACCGCACCACTCCGCCCCCCACCACCCGCTCCGCCCGCCCCAGCTTCTCCAGGCGCCGCACATGCGCCTCCGCCTCCGACACCGCGATCGTGCGCGACCCGTACGGGATCTGGGACCACGGCCGGTTCCACTCCATGCGTTCCGCGAGTTGCCAGGGGGTGAGGGGGGTGGAGAGGAGGGCCAGCAGGCCCTTCAGGCGGTCCTCGTGGTGGGCCAGGAGCTCCCTCACCCGCGAGGCCGGCTCGGTGAAGGCGTGCTGGTGGGCCGGGAGCACCTCGGCGACTCCGAGGCGGCCGATGCGTTCGAGGGAGTCGAGATA
The DNA here is from genome assembly GCF_001279695.1 of Streptomyces sp. WM6378. GTDB lineage: Bacteria > Actinomycetota > Actinomycetes > Streptomycetales > Streptomycetaceae > Streptomyces. The sequence goes on along the minus strand of NZ_LGDD01000268.1, from coordinate 22,121 downwards.
GTCGCCGAGGGGGTCGGCTGCCTCCCCCAAGCTCTCAACTCCGGTCGAGGAGGGGGTACCCCCGGCCTCGTCGGGGTCCTCGTACAGGCCGATGTGCGGAGTGATGCCGGGCAGCAGGTGGTCGCCGCTGAACAGGCGCCCGTTTCCCGGGAGTTGGGAGGGGTGGGCCTCCTCCAGGTGGAGGCAGACGTGGCCCGGCGTGTGCCCCGGCGTCCAGATCGCGCGGAGCCGGCGCCCGGCGAGCGGCAGCAGGTCGCCGGGCACGATCTCGCGGTCGGGCAGCGCGGCCCGCAGCCCCGGCAGGGTCCGCATCCGGCCCGAGGCACGGGCCTCGCGCAGCGGGGCGATGTGTTCCTCGGGCGCGCCGACCCCGGCCAGCTTGGCGCACAAGTAGTCCAGCCAGACGCCCGGTTCGGCCTCGCGGGTGCGGCGTACGACGGCGGTGTCGGCGGCGTGCATCGCGATCCACGCGCCGGAGGCCTCGCGGACCTGGCCGGAGAGCCCGTGGTGGTCGGGGTGGTGGTGGGTGATGACCACGCCGTGGACGGCCGAGACGTCCGTGCCGAGCGCGCGAAGGCCGGCGGCCAGGGTGTCCCAGGAGGCCGGGTCGTCCCACCCGGTGTCGACGAGCACCGGGCCCCGGTCGGTGTCGACGAGGTGGACCAGGGTGTGGCCCAGCGGGTTGTCCGGGATGGGCACCTTGATGGAGTGGACGCCGCCACCGTGGTCGGTCACCTGAGGCGCGGCTGGCTCCTGCGGCATGGAGTCCTCGTCTCTCCGGGAGTCCCGCTGGGCGCACGGAATCCCTCTGGGTGCACGCCCGGCGGCACGCTTCCCCCTCACTATAACTAGAACTGGTTTCAGTGGTTGGCTGGGTCAACCAGTTTCCAGTAATCGGACACGGCCCAACCGGTGGTACCACTACGTTGCTCGGTCCGTGGACTCCTGCAACTAGAACTGGTATCAGTTCTGAAACAGAGTCAGGTAACCAAAGCAGGCGAACGAAGTCAGGCAGCCGTCAGGAAAAGCCCCGCAGGAGGCACCAGGCATGACCGAGCTCGTGGAACACGGACAGCTTTTCATCGGCGGGGAGTTGACCGACCCCCTCGGCTCCGACGTCATCGAGGTGATCTCGCCCCACACCGAGCAGGTCATCGGCCGCGTCCCGCATGCGTCCCGGGCGGATGTGGACCGGGCCGTGGCCGCCGCGCGCAAGTCGTTCGACGAAGGACCCTGGGCGCGGGCCACGCCCGAGGAGCGCATCGAGGTCGTGACGCGGATCAAGGACGCGATCCTGGTCCGGCACGAGGAGATCGCCAAATCGATCAGCTCGCAGAACGGCTCCCCGTACTCCTGGAGCGTGCTCGCGCAGGCGCTCGGCGCGATGATGGTGTGGGACTCCGCCATCACCGTCGCCCGCCAATTCCCTTACGAGGAAAGGCGATCCGGGGCCCTCGGTCCGATCCTCGTGCGGCGCGAACCGGTCGGCGTGGTGGCGGCCGTCGTGCCGTGGAACGTCCCGCAGTTCGTGGCCGCGGCCAAGCTCGGGCCCGCGCTGCTCACCGGCTGCTCGGTGATCCTCAAGCCGTCTCCCGAGTCGCCCCTGGACTCGTACATCCTCGGCGAGATAGCGGCCGAGGCCGGGCTCCCGGAGGGCGTCCTCTCGATCCTGCCCGCGGACCGCGAGGTCAGCGAGTACCTCGTCGGGCACCCCGGCATCGACAAGGTGTCCTTCACCGGGTCCGTCGCGGCCGGCAAGCGCGTGATGGAGGTCGCCGCGCGCAACCTCACCCGCGTCACCCTGGAGCTCGGCGGCAAGTCGGCCGCGGTGATCCTGCCCGACGCGGACCTGGCGGCGACCGTCGCGGGCGTCGTCCCGGCCGCCTGGATGAACAACGGCCAGGCGTGCGTGGCCCAGACCCGCATCCTGGCGCCGCGGAGCCGTTACGACGAGATCGCCGAGGCGTTCGCGGCAGCGGCCGGCGCGCTCGTCGTCGGGGATCCGCTGGATGCCGCCACCCAGGTCGGGCCGCTGGTCGCCAAGCGGCAGCAGCAGCGCTCGCTCGACTACATCCGGATCGGACAGGAGGAAGGCGCCAAGATCCTCACCGGCGGCGGCCGTCCGGCCGGGCTCGACCGGGGCTGGTACGTCGAGCCGACCCTCTTCGGCGGGGTCGACAACACGATGCGCATCGCCCGCGAGGAGATCTTCGGCCCGGTCATCTGCCTGCTGCCGTACGGGGACGAGGCCGAGGCGCTCAGGATCGCCAATGACTCCGAGTACGGGCTCAGCGGCAGCGTGTGGACCGGCGACGTCGAGCACGGGATTGACTTTGGTCGCAAGGTTCGTACCGGGACCTTCAACGTCAACACCTTCAGCCTCGACATGCTCGGGCCGTTCGGCGGCTACAAGTCCTCCGGTCTGGGGCGGGAGTTCGGGCCCGAGGGCTTCAGTGAGTATCTGGAGCACAAGATGATCCACCTGCCCGCCGGGCACGGAGGCGAGTGATGGGCGACCGCTGGCACGTCGAGGTCGACCGGAGCGTGTGCATCGGCTCCGGCATGTGCGTCAACCACGCCCCGGCCGGCTTCGAACTCGACACCGCACGTCAGTCCCACCCCCGCACCCCCGACACCGACGCCAACGAACAGATCCTGGCCGCCGCCGAGGGCTGCCCCGTCGAGGCCATCCTGATCACCCTGCACGACTCCCGCGAAACGGTGTTCCCGCCCGAGGAATAGCCCCGGAACAGTCCTGTTTGCCCCCTCCCGTTCGATCCCCTGCGAACACAGGTTGATCCATGCGTAGCGCACGGCGACCTCATGACAGGCGTGACTGTCCGGGCCCGTCGGCGGCGTGGAAAAGTCGTCCACGCCGTCGAGGGGGGGAGCGCCAACTCGATGTCATGACGTCGAGGGGGAGGCACCATGGACAAGCGGTACGAGGTCTTCTGTCTGGCGGACAGGTATTTCTACGAGACCCCGGACCGCTTGTCCTCCTCGCGCACCGACGGCAGCACCGGCGACGGCAGCACTGTCGACGGCGCCAGCAGCGGCCGGGTGCCGCTCTTCGAGGCCGCGCAGCGCACCGTCCCCGAGGGCTGGACGGCCCAACTCGCAGGAGACTGGCTGCACTTCAGCCCCGACGGCATACCGGGGCGCAGAGTGCGGCCGCAGCAGGGCTGGAAGATCCACGTCTCGGCCTGTCTGGACAACGCCGAGAAGACGGCGTCGTACGTGTGGGACTACTGCGTGGCGCGCGCCATACCCTTCAAGTTCGTGCCCGGACGCCGGCCGCTGCACCTGCGCAACTCCAAGTACGCGGGCCGCGGCTCCAGCGGCAAGTTCGCCACGATCTACCCGGCGGACGAGGCCGAATTCCGGTTGATACTGGAGGAGTTGGGCGCCCTGCTCGCGGGGGAGCCGGGGCCGTACATCCTCAGTGATCTGCGCTGGGGCCAGGGTCCGCTCTACGTCCGCTACGGCGGGTTCACCAAGCGGCACTGCGTCGATGCCAACGGCACCCTGGTGACCGCGATCGAGAACGGCGACGGGGTGCTCGTGCCCGACCGCCGCGACCCCGTCTTCCATCTGCCCGACTGGGTCGCCCTGCCCGAGTTCCTGGCGCCGCACCTCGCCGCCCGCAACGCGACCACCACTGGCGACCTGCCCTACCGCATCGAGCGCGCCCTGCACTTCTCCAACGGCGGCGGCGTCTACGCCGGGACCGACACCCGCACCGGCGAGAAGGTCGTCCTCAAGGAGGCCAGGCCCCACGCCGGGCTCGCCGCGGACGGCGCCGACGCGGTGACCCGCCTGGAGCGCGAGAAGGCCGCCCTGGAACAGGTCGACGGGCTCGGCGTCGCACCCGCCGTACGCGACTGGTTCACCCTCGGCGAGCACCGCTTCCTCGTCATGGACTTCCTCGAAGGACGCACCCTCAACTCCTTCTTCGCGCACCGCCACCCGCTCATCGGCGTCGAGCCGGACCCGGACGCGGTCGCCGAGTACACCCAGTGGGCGCTGCGCGTCCTCGGGGCCGTCGAGGACGCGGTGGCCGCCGTGCACGAGCGGGGCATCGTCTTCAACGACCTGCACATGTTCAACATCATGGTCGACCCCGACGAACAGGGCGTACGGCTCCTCGACTTCGAGGCCGCGCTGCCCGTCGACGACCACCGCGGCCAGTCCATGGCGCATCCCGGCTTCATCGCGCCCCTGGACCGCAAGGGCTTCGACGTGGACCGCTACGCGTTGGCCTGTCTGCGGCTCGCGCTGTTCGTGCCGATGACGAGCCTCCTGGTGATCGACCGGTCCAAGGCCGCCCACCTCGCCGAGATCGCCGCCTCCCAGTTCCCCGGCCTGCCCGCCGGCTGCCTCGACGAGGCGGTCCGGGTCATCGAGGGGGAGAGCGCGCCGATGGGCGGGTGCGTGCCCGTCGAGCCGGGCGACTGGCCCGCGAGCCGCGACTCCATGGCCGCCGCCGTCCTCGCCTCCGCGACCCCCGAGCGCGACGACCGGCTCTTCCCCGGCGACGTCGCCCAGTTCGCCGACGGCGGCGGGCTCGGCCTCGCGCACGGCGCCGCCGGAGTCCTCTACGCGCTCGCCGAGACCGGCGCCGCCCGCTACCCCGAGGGCGAGGAGTGGCTGCTCGCGCACACCGCGCCGCCGCCGTCGGGCACTCCGCTCGGCCTGTACGACGGGCTCGCCGGAGTCGCCTTCGTCCTCGACCGGCTCGGCCACACCGAACGGGCCCACGAGCTCATCGAGTCCGTCCTGGCCGAGAACTGGCAGCGCTTGGCCCCCGAACTGCACGGCGGAATAGCCGGATTGGGCCTCGTGCTCGATCAACTCGGCTTCAAGGAACAGGCGTTGAAGGCGGCCGAGCTGCTCGCCGCCCGCACCGACGGCGGCCGCCGGGCCGGGCTCCTGCACGGCGCCACCGGCCCCGCCCTGTTCCTGCTCCGCCTGTACGAGTCCACCGGCGACCCCGCGCTGCTCGACCGGGCCGCCGAGGAGCTGCGCCGCGACCTCGACCGTTGCGTCACCAACCCGGCCGGCACCCTCGTCGTCAACGACAGCACGCGCACCCTGCCCTATCTGGGCGGAGGCAGCGTCGGCATCGCCGCCGTGCTCGACGACTTCCTGGCGCACCGCCCCGACGAGGCGTTCCGCGAGGCGCGGGACAAGATCCTGCCTGCCGCGCGCTCCCGGTACTACGGCCAGTCCGGCCTGTTCAACGGGCGCGCCGGGATGGTCCTCCACCTGGCCAGGACCGGGGCGCCGCCCGCCTGGCTCGCCGAGCAGATCGACGGCCTCGCCTGGTACGCCCTGCCCTACCAAGGCCGACTCGCCTTCCCCGGCGACCAGATGATGCGGCTCTCCATGGACCTCGCGACCGGCACGGCGGGCTGCCTCCTGGCGCTCGGCGCGGCCCTCGCCGACCGGCCCGTCGGACTGCCCTTCCTGGCCCCCACCCCCGCCGCCCCACCGGGCGGCCCCACAGACGGCCCCACCCGGGGCTGAAACCCCGTCCCCCACGGACGGCATCGCACATCGCCGACAAAGGAGAATGCAATGTCCCTTCTCGACCTGCAGAACCTCGACGTTGAGCTCGACATCGACGAGGGCGACGGCGGCGGCCACGGCGGCGGAAGCTCGCTCAGCCTGCTGCTCTGTGACAGCGTCGCCAGCCTGACGCTCTGCCTGTAATTCACCGCGTGATCAGGTGATGCAGTGAACGACGCGGCCCCGCCCGGCACCGCTCGCCGGCCGGGGCCGCCGCATGCGGGAGGCCGCCTTGCTGTTGCGTGAGACCGTCCGGCAGAGCGCCGGCCCCGGCACCCTGATCCTGCTGCTCAGCTGCGCGTCGGCCGGCGCCGGGCTCGCCCTGCCCGCGGCACTCGGCCGCGCCCTCGACCTGGTCCTGGCCGGACGGCAGGCCGAAGCAGGACCCTCGATCACCCTGTGCGTCGTCCTCACCGTGCTCGCGGTCCTGATCGGCGCCTACGAATCCGCCGTCACCGCGACCGCCACCGCCCGCAGCGCCGCCTGGATCCGGCGCCGGGTGCTCGGCCACGTACTGGACGCCGGCACTCAACAGGCTTGTTCCGAGGGTGAGTTGGTGGCTCGCCTCACCGGCAACGCCGTCCAGGCCGCGACCGTACCGGTGTCGATCGCGGGCACCCTCGCGGCCGTCGTCACCCCGGTCGGCGGCCTGATCGCGCTCGCCCTGACCGACTGGTGGACCGCCCTGGTGGTGCTCGCGGGGATGCCCCTGTTCGCCCTGCTCCTGAAGGTGTTCGTCCGCGGCTCCGGCGCCAGCAGCGCCGGGTATCTGGGCACCCAGGGCGAGATCGCGGGCCGCCTCCTCGAAGCGGTGCGCGGCGCCCGTACGATCGCCGCCGCCGGACACCCCGAGCGCGACGCGGCCCGCATCCTGGCCCCGCTGCCCGAACTCTCCCGCCAGGGCCACCGCATGTGGGAGGTCCTCGGCCGCTCCACCGCCCAGGCCGCGATCCTCCTGCCGCTGCTCCAGCTCGCCGTCCTCGCGGTCGCCGGACTGCGCGTCGCGCGCGGCGACCTGAGCGTCGGCGGCCTCCTCGCCGCCTGGCGGTACGCGGCCCTCGCCACCGGCACCGGCGCCCTGGTCGGCATGGTCAACACCCTGACCCGCGGCCGCACCGCCGCCGCCCGGCTCCAGGACGTCCTGGGCGGCGGCACGACGGCGTACGGAAGCGATGAACTACCCAATGGCAATGGTGAGTTGACGCTCCGAGGCGTTGTGCACGGACCCCTGCGCGGGGTCGATCTGACGGTGCCGGGCGGGGCCGTGGTCGCCGTCGTCGGGCGCTCGGGCAGTGGCAAGTCGGCGCTCGCCGCCGTCGCCGGCCGCCTCGCCGACCCGGAGTCGGGAACCGTCGCCCTCGACGGCGTGCCGCTGCCGTCCCTCACGCGGGCCGAGCTGCGCCGCGCCGTCGGCTACGCCTTCGCCCGGCCGGTGCTGCTCGGCGGCACAGTGGGCGGCACCATCGCGTACGGGGCCGAAGAGCCGGGCGAGGCCGGGGTGCACGCCGCCGCCCGCGCCGCCTGCGCCGACGGCTTCATCCGTACGATGCCCGACGGCTACGCCACGCCCTGCGCGAGCGCCCCGCTGTCCGGCGGAGAGGCCCAACGCCTGGGTCTGGCACGGGCGTTCGCGCATCCCGGCCGACTGCTGATCCTGGACGACGCGACCTCCAGCCTCGACTCCGCCACCGAGCTCAAGGTCTCCCAGGCGCTGCTGCGCGGCACCGGCACCCACCTGATCATCGCCCTGCGGGCCTCGACGGCGGCCCGCGCGGACCTCGTCGTATGGCTGGAGGACGGGCGGTTGCGCGCGGTCGCGCCCCACCGTGATCTCTATCAACTCGCCGACTACCGCGCTGTGTTCGGGGAGGCCGACGCGTCGTGCTGATGAGTCTGCTGAGGCGGCGCAAGCGGGTGCTGCTGCGCCTCGCCGGATGGTCGCTGCTCGAATCCGCCCAGACCTTCCTCCTCGGCTTCGCCCTCGCCCGCGCCCTGGACGACGGCTTCCTCGCGGGCCGCGCCGCCATGGGGACCGGCTGGCTCGCGGCGGCCGCCGTCGCCGTGTTCGCCGGGGCCTGGGGGACGCGCCGGGTGTACGGGGCGGTCGCCGCGTTCGTCGAGCCCGTACGGGACGAACTGGTGCGGGCGGTGGTGACGCGCGGCCTGCGCGAGGCGGGCGACGCCGCGCTTTCCCGCCTCACCCAGCAGGTGGAGCTGGCCAGGGACACCCTCGCCGGGCTCGTGCTCGTCGCCCGCACCTTCGTCTTCACCGCCGCCGGGGCCCTCTTCGGCCTCTTCGCCCTCGCGCCCGTCCTGCTCCCGGTGGTCGGCGGCCCGCTGCTCGTGGGGCTCGCGCTCTTCGCCCTGACGCTCGGCCCGCTCGCCCGCCGCCAGGAGGAGTTCCTGGCCGCCGACGAACGCCTGGCCGCCGAACTCGGCCTGACAGCAAGCGGGTTGAGGGACATCGAGGCATCGGGCGCCCACGAGCGCGCGGCCAAGAGCGCCGGGGAACGCATCGACGACGAGTACCGCGCGGCGCGCTCGCTCGCCCACTGGGGCGTGGCCCGCACCTTCGCCGTGGGCATCGGCGGGCGGCTGCCCCTGGTGCTGCTCCTGGTCACCGCGCCCTGGCTGCTGCGGCACGGGGTCACGGCGGGCGGCCTGGCGGGCGCGCTCGCCTACCTCACCCAGTCGCTGCTGCCCGCCCTCCAGGCCCTGGTGCAGGGCCTCGGCACCTCGGGCGCCCGCCTCACGGTCGTGCTGCGCAGGCTGACCGCGGGGGAGGAGGAGCCTCCGGCTCGGGTGCGGTACGAGAGTGAGTCCTGGCCGGTGCGGCTGCGCGAGCTCGTCTTCGCGTACGGGCCCGGCGCGGCCCCGGTCATCGACCGGCTCGACCTGGCCGTACCGGCCGGCGAGCGGCTGGCAGTGGCCGGGCCCAGTGGCATCGGCAAGTCCACCCTGCTCGGGCTGATCGCCGGGGTGCTCCGGCCGGACGCCGGAGAGGTCGCGACGGGCTGCGACCGAGTCCTCGTACCGCAGGAGGCGTACGTCTTCACCGCCACCCTCCGCGAGAACCTCGGCTACGTCTGCCCGCAATCGCCTTCGGACCAGGCCCTGTTGGCGTCGGCCGAGGCGGTCGGGGCGGGGCCGCTCCTGGCGCGGCTCGGCGGGCTCGACGCCGTGCTCGACCCCGCCGCGCTCTCCGCCGCCGACCGCCAGCTCATCGCGCTGGCGCGGGCGCACGTCTCGCCCGCGCCCCTGGTGCTGCTCGACGAGGCGACCTGCCATCTGGACCCGGCCGCCGAGGCGCGCGCGGAGCGGGCGTTCACCGGACGCACCCTCGTGGTCGTGGCCCACCGCACCGGATCGGCCCGGCGCGCGGACCGCGTACTGCTCATGGACGGGGCCCGCGCCGAACTCGGCACCCACGAGGAACTCCTGGCCCGCTCCGCGTTCTACCGCGACCTCACCGGGGCCGGCCCCTCACACCCACCCCTCCCCCTGGGAAATCCGTATCGCGTCGACCCGGTTGCGCGCGCCGGTCTTGCGGGTGATGGCGGCCATGTAGTTGCGCACGGTGCCGTTGGAAAGGTGGAGCCGGTGCGCGATGTCGGAGACCGAAGCTCCTTCCGCGGCGAGTGAGAGAACGCTCAACTCTCGCCTGGTGAGCGGCATTTCGGCCGCCCTGAGGAAACTGAAGCCGAGCGAGTCGTCGACGAACCGTTTCCCCTCGGCGACCTGTCTGATGGCGAAGACCAGGTGCTCGGGTGTGCCCCCCTTGTCCACATAGCCGCGTGCGTTGGCATCGGCGGCCCGTTTCAGCGGTCCCGGACGGTGAGCGTCGGCCAGCACCAGGAGTCGGCACTTGCCGGTGCCGGGACGGCAGCCGGTGAGTTCGCCGAGCGGTGCGATTCCATAGGACTCCGAACAGTCCAGGTCGGCCGCGCAGACGTCCGGGCTCAATAATCGCGCCAGCGCCGGGGCGCCGCGCCAAGCCGAATGCTGAACCTCCAGGTCGGGTTCGCGTGCGAGTCGTTCGGCCAGGGCCGACCTCAAGAGGCACGCGTCGTGCACGAGAAGTACCCGGATCACGTTTCCCAGCTCCTTCCAGACTTACCGCTACCGGCGCCTTCGTTGGGCACGCAACGATTCTGGGCGGCGGTTACCCCTGTCATGGTCCGGGCGAACGGATCGGTGGGGAGCACTGGGGGCGCGCACCCGCGCACGCAGGGCGCGCTGCGCGCTGGTGGGGCGCATGTCCTGGGGGGCGAGTCGTCCCCCAAATCCCCCTTCTGGCCAGGGAGTTGAGCCTTCCCCGGCTCGCGCGGCGGGGGAGCGCGTGCCCTCTGCGAGGCGGGCGGATTTTCGGGTGCGGGCCGGTGGGGGCTGATCGCGCCCACGCGGCGGAGCCGCAGAACGTCACAGCCCCGCGCCCCTTAGGGCCCTGCGCCTCGGCGGGTAGCGCGACACCCCCGGGTGTGCGGCTCGTCGGCTGCGGACCGTGCGTGGTGCGACCGGCCCCCACCGGCCCGCAGCGAAAGGCTTCCGCGGGGTGCTACGCCTTCGGGGGTGCGGTCAGGTCGATCAGCTTGCAGACCGTTTCGATGTCGATCTTGACCTGGGCGATGGACGCACGGCCCGAGAGCCAGGTGATCAGGGCCGAGTGCCAGGTGTGCTCGATGACCCGGACCGCCGAGAGCTGCTCCGGGGTCGGACGGTCGAGCCCCATCGCGTCCAGGATGATCGCCGTGGTCTGCCGAGAGACCGTGTCCACCTCGGGGCTCACCGAGCGGTCCGCGAAGGTGAGGGCCCGCACCATGGCGTCCGCCAGGTGCGGCTCGCGCTGGAGCGCGCGGAAGGCCCGCATGAGGGTTTCGGCCACCCGCTCCGCGGAGCCCTCGCCGGACGGCGGGTGCTTGCGCAGGGTGGAGTGCAGGTGCTGGAGCTGGTCCTGCATCGTGGCGACCAGGAGATGGATCTTGGACGGGAAGTAGCGGTACAGGGTGCCGAGCGCGACGCCCGCGGCCTCGGCCACCTCGCGCATCTGGACCGCGTCGAAGCCGCCCCGGCTGGCCAGCTGGGCGCTCGCGTGCAGGATGCGGCGGCGCCTGGCCTCCTGGCGTTCCGTCAGGGGAGGGGTGGCCGCGGTGGCCGCCTTGACTTCCGCTGTCATGTGTCCCGTTCCGTTTGTCCGGTTCTCTGCCACGGTGTTCGGCGGCCCAGCATGGCAGGGGCCCCGCCGTGGCGCGAATCACCTGATCCGGCTCTTACAGTCGCGCTACCTGCCGGTAGATTCGAAGCTCCTTGAGTGATCAAAGAACGCTCAAGAAGGATCAAGTCTGGAACTTGTTCTAGATTAGCGCGAGCGGTTACGCTCCGGCGAAACGCAGTGATGAAGGGGGCCGCGAGTGACCGCTGAGGCCATAGAGGCAAGCCCCCGCACCGGGGACGCCGGCCGTGAGGGCGAGCGCCCGCTGCGGATCGCGCTCCTCACCTACAAGGGGAACCCGTTCTGCGGCGGCCAGGGCGTCTACGTCCGCCACCTCTCGCGCGAGCTCGCGCGGCTCGGGCACAGCGTCGAGGTCATCGGCGCCCAGCCCTACCCCGTGCTCGACGAGGGCGTCCCGCTCACCGAGCTCGCCAGCATGGACCTCTACCGCTCGCCCGATCCGTTCCGCACGCCGTCCAAGGACGAGTACCGGGACTGGATCGACCGCCTGGAGGTCGCCACCATGCGCACCGGCGGCTTCCCCGAGCCGCTGACCTTCTCGCTGCGCGCCCGGCGCCACCTGGCCGCCCGGCGGGGCGAGTTCGACGTCGTCCACGACAACCAGACCCTCGGGTACGGGCTGCTCGGCGACGTCGGCGCACCCCTGGTCACCACGATCCACCACCCCATCACGGTCGATCGACAGCTCGAACTGGACGCGGCTCCCGACTGGAAGCGCCGCGCCTCCGTGCGCCGCTGGTACGGCTTCACGCGGATGCAGAAGCGGGTCGCGCGCCGGCTGCCCTCCGTACTCACCGTCTCCGGCACCTCCAAGGGCGAGATCGTCGATCACCTCGGGGTGCGCGAGGACCGCATCCGGGTCGTGCACATCGGCGCCGACACCGGCCTCTGGTCGCCGGACCCGGCCGTCGCCGAGGTGCCAGGACGCATCGTGACCACCTCCAGCGCCGACGTGCCGCTCAAGGGCCTGGTCTTCCTCGTCGAAGCCCTCGCCAAGCTGCGCACCGAGCATCCGGCCGCCCACCTCGTCGTCGTCGGCAAGCGCGCCGAGGACGGCCCGGTCGCCCAGGCCATCGGGAAGTACGGGCTCGGCGACGCCGTCGAGTTCGTCAAGGGCATCACCGACGCCGAGCTCGTCGACCTCGTACGGTCCGCGCAGATCTCTTGCGTCCCTTCGCTGTACGAAGGCTTCTCGCTGCCCGCCGCCGAGGCCATGGCCACCGGCACCCCGCTGCTCGCCACGACCGGCGGCGCCATCCCGGAGGTCGCCGGCACCGACGGCGAGACCTGCCTCGCGGTGCCGCCCGGCGACGCGGGAGCGCTGGCCGCGGGCCTCGCCCGACTGCTCGGTGACGCGGCGCTGCGCCGGCGGCTCGGCGCGGCGGGCCGCGAACGGGTCCTGGAAAAGTTCACCTGGGCCCGCGCCGCCCAGGGCACCGCCGAGCTCTACCGCGAGGCGATCGAGGCCCAGGGCCGTGTCCCGGCCCGGAAGCCCGCCAGGTGACCGGGCGCCCCGCGCCCACGACTACCGGCCGCTCCGCGGCCACAGGTGATCTCCATCGGAAAGGGCAGACCCCGTGCTGACCGTCGACTTCTCCCGCTTCCCGCTCGCCCCGGGCGACCGCGTGCTCGACCTGGGCTGCGGCGCGGGCCGGCACGCCTTCGAGTGCTACCGGCGCGGCGCCCAGGTCGTGGCCCTCGACCAGAACGGCGAGGAGATCCGCGAGGTCGCCAAGTGGTTCGCCGCGATGAAGGAGGCCGGTGAGGCGCCGGAGGGGGCGACCGCCACCGCCATGGAGGGCGACGCGCTCAACCTGCCCTTCCCCGACGAGTCGTTCGACGTCGTGATCATCTCCGAGGTCATGGAGCACATCCCCGACGACAAGGGCGTGCTCGCCGAGATGGTCCGCGTCCTGAGGCCCGGCGGCCGCATCGCGGTCACCGTGCCGCGGTACGGGCCCGAGAAGGTGTGCTGGGCGCTCTCGGACGCGTACCACGAGGTCGAGGGCGGCCACATCCGGATCTACAAGGCGGACGAACTCATCGGCAAGATGAAGCAGGCCGGCCTGAAGCCGTACGGCACCCACCACGCGCACGCGCTGCACTCGCCGTACTGGTGGCTCAAGTGTGCCTTCGGCGTCGACAACGACAAGGCGCTGCCGGTCAAGGCGTACCACCAGCTCCTGGTCTGGGACATCATGAAGACGCCCGGCATCAGCACCGTCACGCGGCTCGCCGAGCGGGCGCTCAACCCGGTCGTCGGCAAGAGCTTCGTGGCGTACGCGACCAAGCCGCACCTTCCCGCGCTCGCGGAAAAGAGCGCCGCCAAGTGACCTCTCCGGAGCGCACCGAACACCTCGTGCTGCCCGGGGTGCTCACCGCCGGGCAGGCCGGGCAGACGGTCGCCACCCTGCTCGGCGCCCAGCGTGCCGACGGCGCCATCCCCTGGTTCCGCGGCCACCACCTCGACCCCTGGGACCACACCGAGGCCGCGATGGCGCTTGACGCGGCGGGCGAACACGCCGCCGCCGAGCGCGCCTACGACTGGCTCGCCCGGCACCAGAACGAGGACGGCTCCTGGTACGCCGCCTACCACGACGGCGAACACGACCGGGTCACCGACCGCGGCCGCGAGTCCAACTTCGTCGCCTACATGGCGGTCGGCGTCTGGCACCACTACCTCGCCACCGGCGACGACACCTTCCTCGACCGCATGTGGCCCGCGGTCTACGCGGCCGTGGAATGGGTCCTCGCCCTCCAGCAGAGCGGCGGGCAGATCGGCTGGAAGCGCGAGGAGGACGGCAGCGCCGTCACCGACGCGCTGCTCACCGGCAGCTCCTCCGTCCACCACGCGCTGCGCTGCGCGCTCGCCATCGCCGAACAGCGCGAAGAGCCGCAGCCCGACTGGGAGTTGGCGACCGGCGCGCTCGCCCACGCCGTCCAGCACCACCCCGAGCGCTTCCTCGACAAGTCCCGCTACTCCATGGACTGGTACTACCCGGTCCTCGGCGGCGCGGTCACCGGAGCCGGCGCCAAGGCCCGCATCGAATCGATGTGGGACGACTTCGTGGTGCCGGGCCTCGGGGTGCGCTGCGTGCTGCCCAACCCGTGGGTCACCGGCGGCGAGAGCTGCGAACTGGCCCTCGCGCTCTGGGCGATGGGCGAGTCCGACCGGGCCCTGGAGATCCTCCAGTCGATCCAGCACCTGCGCGACCCGGCGACCGGCCTGTACTGGACGGGCTACGTCTTCGAGGGCAACCGCGCGGTGTGGCCGGAGGAGCTCACCACGTGGACGGCGGGCTCCCTGCTGCTCGCGGTGGCGGCACTGGGCGGGGACGAGGCGACGACGGCGGTGTTCGGCGGAGACCGGCTCCCGAGGGGCCTCGCACCTCACTGCTGCGGCTAGGACGACCCGTACGGAGTCGCCCGAGTGGCGCAGTGCGGCGGGCCGGGTGAGGCTGCCGGGGAGGCCGAAACATCCCCCGGAGGTCATCGTGCCCAGTACGTTCCCCATCCGCCGCATAGTCGTGGCGGTCGTCCTTTCCTGCACCGTCCTGGTGTCGACGACCGCCTGCGGAGGAGAGACCAGAACCCCCCAGAGCACCAGCCAGAACGCCGCTGAGAAGGCCGCCGCCCCGGTCGCGGCCCAGAGCAGCGCGTCGCCGACCGCGTCGGCCGAGCGGCAGAGGCTCGCCAAGACGCGCTTCGTCGCCAACGCGGGGCTCGCCGCGGGTGCCGCCTACCAGTGGATCGTGAAGCCGTTCAAGGCCGGCAAGTTCAAGAAGGGCGCCAAGGGCCGTACGTTCGCCCTCGTCAAGGCGGGCCTGGCCGGCGCGTTCACGTACAACCGCCTGAAGGCCGCCACCGAGAACGCCAAGGGCGACCCCTTGCTCTCCAAGGCCCTCGCGCCACTGTCCTCCGGCATCGACTCCCTCAAGGACCTGGGCGGCAAGCTGCGCAAGGGCGACGCGAGTGACGCCGATGTCGGCAAGTTCGAGAACGTGATCGGCGGCGTCAAGGACGCGGGCCAGAAAGCGGGCGCGCCGGTTACGGACCAGGTGCCCTCAGCCAGTCAGCTCAGCGGCGGCTAGGCGTTCAGGTCGGCCAGTACGCGCAGCGTGTTCGGGTCCGGTGAGGTGACCAGCAGGTCCGTCACCGGGCCCTTGCGCCACAACTCCAGGCGTTCCGCGATGCGTTGGCGGGGGCCCACCAGGGAGATCTCGTCGGCGAAGGCGTCCGGCACGGCCAGGACCGCCTCGTCGCGGCGGCCCGCCAGGAACAGGTCCTGGATGTGGCGGGCCTCGTCCCCGTACCCCATGCGGGCCATCAGATCGGCATGGAAGTTGCGGGCGGCGTGGCCCATGCCGCCGATGTAGAAGCCCAGCATCGCCTTCACCGGGAGCAGCCCCTCGGCGACGTCGTCGCACACGTGGGCCCGCACCATGGGGGCGACCAGGAAGTCGTCGCGCAGCCCCGTCAGCGCGGTGGCGTACGCGTCGGTGCGGGTCGGCGACCAGTACAGCGGGAGCCAGCCGTCCGCGATGCGGGTCGTCTGGGCGATGTTCTTGGGGCCCTCGGCGCCCAGCAGTACGGGGATGTCCGGGCGCAGGGGATGGGTGATGGTCTTGAGCGGCTTGCCCAGGCCCGTACCGTCCGCGCCGCCGTACGGATGCGCGTGGAAGCGGCCGTCGAGCTCGACCGGGGCCTCACGGCGCAGCACTTGGCGGATGACGTCGACGTACTCCCGGGTCGCGGTGAGCGGGCTGGAGGGGAACGGGCGGCCGTACCACCCCTCGACGACCTGCGGCCCCGAGAGCCCGAGGCCCAGCATCATCCGGCCGCCCGAGAGGTGGTCCAGGGTGAGGGCGTGCATGGCGGTGGCGGTGGGGGTGCGCGCGGCCATCTGCGCGACCGCGGTGCCGAGCCTGATGCGGGAGGTGTGCGCCGCGATCCAGGTCAGCGGGGTGAAGGCGTCCGAGCCCCAGGCCTCCGCCGTCCACACCGAGTCGTAGCCGAACTCCTCGGCCGCGCGGGCGAGTTCCAGGTGGCCGGGGTTCGGGCCGCGCCCCCAGTAGCCGAGTGCCAGTCCCAGGCGCATGTGCCGTCCCCTCCCAGTGATCTGACGATCCGTCAGGGGACTGTAGGGCAACGGTCCCCCGCCCGGAAGGGGGCGGGGGGCCGTTGAAGTGCCGGGCGGATCAGCCGCGCTGGATGCCCGTGGTGTCCTGGAGGACGCCGCGGCGGCCGTCCTGCGTCTGGGCGACCAGGCCGGGGCCGCGCTGGTCGACGGCCAGGTACCAGGTGCCGGGGGCGAGTTCGGCGATCGGGGTGGGCGAGCCGTCCTCCGCGTACAGCGGGCGGGCGACGGGCACCGCGAACCAGAACGGGGCGAAGTCGCCGGCCGGGGCGGCCGGGGCCTGGCTGTCCTTGTTCAGGTCCGCGGCCGGAGCCGGGGCCTGCGCGCCGAACGGCTGGGCCTGGGCCTGCGGCTGGCCGCCGAGGCTCGGGTCACCGGGCTGCGCGCCGTACGGCTGCTGGGCGCCGGGGTAGCCGTAGCCACCGGCCGGCTGGGCCGCGCCCGGGTAGCCGTAGGGCTGCGGGGCGGCCGGGCTCGGGGCGCCCATCAGCGGCGCCTTGAGCGCGGCGACCAGCGGCGAGGCCACGGCGGCCGCGGCGAGCGCCAGCGTGGCGATCAGGCCGAGGATCATGCCGGCGCCGGAGCCGTGCGCGTCGATGATCGTCCAGAACGCGGTCCACGCGGCGAAGACCGTGAACGCCACGCCGAACTGCGTGAGGTCCAGACCCGCGACCTTCTTCGGCTGCGGCAGCGAGCGGCCCACGACCACAAGCACCGCACCGATGATGCCTGCCAGGTACATGCTCATCAGGAGCGAGAGCGAGTCCCAGGCGTTCGGCGCGTCCACGCTGGGGCAGAACTGGCCGGAGCAGCTCGGAGCGGACGTGAGATTCAGGAACGAGGCGATGAACAGCACCACCGCTGCACCGATCACCACGCCGTCGCCTCGTGTGAGGGAGCGGATGTTCACGTAAAAGTCCTCTTTTATGTCGTCTCGTCGGGGCGGTCATCGCTGCCGCCGGTGTACGTGCACACGGCGTGAAGCTCTAGGTGGTTCCCCCTGTGCGGAAGAATCTATCGTCTGGCCCTGTGGGCCGTACGGCGGGTCGGGAGCCTACCCGCCCAGGAACGCCATAATGCCGTCGGCGATCCCCTGGGCCGCCTTCTGGTGCCAGTCCGCGCTCTTGAGAAGTGCCGAATCCCGGGAATCGCGCATGTTGCCGCACTCGATGAACACCTTCGGGACGGTCGACAGGTTGAGGCCGCCGAGGTCGCTGCGGACGTCCAGGGCGGTGCCGTCGCCCACGTAGTTGGACGCGTTCATGCCCGTGTCCTGGACGAACTTCCCCGCGATCCGCACACCGAGTTCACGCGAAGGCCCCACGATCGGGGCGGTGTCGGCGGCCCCGCCCTTCACCTTCGCGGGCAGGATCACGTGGAAGCCGCGCTGTCCCTCGTCCGCGCCGTCCGCGTGCACCGACACGACGGCGTCCGCCTTCGCCTGATTCCCGATCCGGGCCCGCTCGTCCACACAGGGGCCGAATGTCCGGTCGCCGTCCTGGGTGAACACGACCTTCGCGCCCTGCTTTTCCAGGATCGCCCTGATTCGGTGCGACACATCGAGCGTGAACTCGGCTTCCGTATAACCGTCGTTGGTCTCGGTGCCGGTGGTGTCGCATTCCTTCTTGTTCGTTCCGATGTCCACCGGCTCATTGATCTCTTCTGTATGCCGGAAATTATTCGGATTGTGACCCGGGTCGATGACGACGGTCTTTCCGGTGAGCGGTCCGACGCCGGATCCGCTCTTGGACGCGGCGGGCGCCGAGGGGGTGCCGGGGCCGCCGCTCGGCGGAGAGGAGGCCGTCACGGTCACCGTCGCGGCGCCGGCCCCAGGAAGCGCGGACGGTGCCGAGTGGCTCGGCAGGGGGAGCACCTTCGGCGGCTTGTTGTCCTGGCCGCCCGGGCTGCTCATCGCCTGCCAGACGAGCCAGCCCGCGAGGGCGGTCGGCGCGAGGGCTGCGAGGGCGACGAGGGCCCGGCCGCGCACACGGCGCGACCGGCTGTCCGGATTCGATGACTCGCTGTCGTACGGCACGAGGCGATGCTAGCCGCGCGCCCCTCCAGGACCCGGGCACTCGGCGTCCCGAAGTGTCACAGCGCGGCGGACGTGCGGCGCAGCACCCGCAGCGAGTCGGTCGCCGAGACCTCGGTGAACGCGCCGGACTCAAGGGCCCGCAGGTAGATGCGGTACGGGGCCTGGCCGGTGAACTCGTCCACCGGGTCGGGGAAGACGTCGTGGATGACCAGCGTGCCGCCCTCGGCGAGCTTCGGTGCCCAGCCCTCGTAGTCGGCCGTGGCGTGCTCGTCGGTGTGCCCGCCGTCGATGAACACGAAGCCGAGCCGCCCGCCCCACACCCGCGCCACCTGCGGCGAGCGCCCGACCACCGCGATCACGTGGTCCTCCAGACCCGCCGCGTGCAGGGTCCGCCGGAAGGTGGGCAGCGTGTCCATCCGCCCCACCTCCGGGTCGACGACGGTGGGGTCGTGGTACTCCCAGCCCGCCTGCTGCTCCTCGCTGCCGCGGTGGTGGTCGACGGTGACCGCGACCGTGCCGCTCTCGCGGGCGGCCTCGGCGAGCAGGATCGTGGAGCGCCCGCAGTAGGTGCCGACCTCCAGGAGCGGCAGTCCGAGCGCGCCGGCCGCGGCCGCCGCCTCGTACAGCGCCAGGCCTTCCCGTACGGGCATGAAGCCCTTGGCCGCCTCGAAGGCGGCCAGGATCTGAGGCTTGGGAGTGGCCACGGCCCGGCTCCTTTGGGTCGTACGTGTGTGGGCGGTCCATGGTGCCGTACGCCGCCGGAGCCGCCCCCGGCGGGCGGGGTTCCGAAGGTCACGGCGATCTGACCTTCCGTCAGATTGAAACGTGTTCTACTCTTGCGCCGTTCCGGGACCGGCGACGGGTGAGGGCGTCCATGGGCATCGCGATCACGCAAGAACAACGGGAGCTCGCGGAGGCGGTACGCGGCTGGCTGGCGCGGGCTGTGCCCGTCGAGGAGGTGCGGGGGCTCCTGGACGCGCCCGAAGCGGCCGGGGCCCGCCCGCCGTTCTGGGACGGGCTCGCCGAACAGGGGCTGCTCGGCATCCACCTCGGCGAGAAGTTCGGCGGGGGCGGCCTTCCCGAGCTGGCCGTCGTCCTGGAGGAGGCCGGGCGCGGGCTGCTGCCGGGGCCCTACCTGCCCGGGGCGCTCGCCGCCGAGCTGCTGCGCCGTGCCGGGCGGCACGAGGGGCTGGTCGCGGACATCGCCGAGGGCCGCAGGACGGCAGCCGTGGCGCTCGGCGCGGGCACGCTCACCGCCGTCGGCTGCGAGGGCGGCTGGCTGCTCGACGGGACCGCGCCGCCCGTACTGGCCGCCGGGCAGGCCGAGTTGGTGGTCCTCGCGGCCGAGGCGCATCACCGGACGCTGTGGCTCGCGGTGGACGCCGAGGACCTGCGCATCCGCACCCACGCGAGCACCGACCCGACCCGCCCCACCGCGGAGGTGCGGGCCGACGCCGTCGTGGTCGACGCGGGCCGGGTCCTGGACGTGGACTCCGCGCTGGTCCGCGACCTCGCGGCTGTCCTCTTCTCCGCCGAGTCCTGCGGCACGGCGGCCGGCGCCCTGGACATCGCGGCCGAACACGCCAAGGTCAGGGAGCAGTTCGGCCGCCCCATCGGCCGGTTCCAGGCGATCAAGCACCTGTGCGCGGACATGCTCGTACGCCTCGAACAGGCCCGCGCCCTGGTGTGGGACGCGGCCCGCGCCGTGGACGAGCCCGCCGAAGTGCGGGGCCTGGCCGCCTCCCTCGCCGCCACGGCGGTGGAGACCGCCTGCACCTGCGCCAAGGACTGCGTCCAGATCCTCGGCGGCATCGGCTTCACCTGGGAGCACGACGCCCACCTGTATCTGCGCCGGGCCCTGGTCGCCCGCCAGCTCCTCGGCGCCGGCGACACCCACCGGCTGCGGGCGGTCCGCCTCGCGAGCGGCGGCGCCCGCCGGGAGCTGCGGATGGAGCTGCCGCCGGAGGCCGAGAACTTCCGCGGCCCCGCCCGCGCGGTGATCGAGGGCGTACGGCATCTGGACCCCGGCGCGGTGAGGCGAGCTCTCGCACCCACCGGATACGCGGCCCCGCACCTGCCCGCCCCGTACGGACTGGGGGCGGGCCCGGTCCAACAACTCGTCATCCAGGAGGAGTTGAGGCGATCCGGGGTCAAAGTGAGCGACCTGGGGATAGCCACCTGGGTGGTCCCCTCCCTCCTCGCGTACGGGACCGGGCCCCAGCAGGACCGCTTCCTCGGCCCCACCCTGCGCGGCGAGCTGCTGTGGTGCCAGCTGTTCTCCGAACCCGGCGCGGGCTCCGACCTCGCCTCGCTGCGCACCAAGGCCGAGCGCACCCCCGACGGCGGCTGGCGCATCACCGGCCAGAAGGTGTGGACGAGCGCCGCGCAGTGGGCGGACTACGGCATCCTGCTGGCCCGCACCGACCCCGACGCCCCCAAACACGAGGGCCTCACGTACTTCCTCGTCGACATGAAGCGAACGAACGGGATCGACATCCGCCCCCTGAAGGAGATCACCGGGGACTCCCTCTTCAACGAGGTGTACTTCGACGGGGCGCTGCTGCCCGCCGACGCCGTCGTGGGCGAGGTGAACGGCGGCTGGCGGGTCGCCCGCAACACCCTGGGCAACGAACGCGTCCACATGGCCGACCAGTTGACCTTCGACACCGGCCTCGAAGCGCTGATCGCCCGCGCCGGGGAGCTCGACGGGGCGTACCGGGCGCGGATCGGCGCGCTGGCCGCCGAGGCGCACGCGCTGGCCTGCATCGGCCTTCGCACGACCATGCAGCAGACCCTGGGCCTGGAGCCGGGCGCGGGGGCCAGCGTCCGCAAGCTCGTCCAGACCCCGCACCAGCAGAAGATCGCCGAACTCGCCCTTGAGCTCCTCGGCCCCGAGGGCGCGGTCGCCGAGGGCCCCGGAGGGCGGGCCGTGCACGGCTTCCTCATGTCGCGCTGCCTGACCATCGCGGGCGGCACCACCCAGGTCCAGCTCAACGTCGTCGCCGAGCGCATCCTCGGCCTGCCCCGAGACTGAAGGGTCCCCCTTGACATGAAGAGCTACATCGTCGGTGTAGGCATGACCAAGTTCGAGAAGCCGGAGTCCCGGGACTGGCAGTACTGGGACATGGCGAAGGAGGCGGGGAGCGCGGCGCTGGCGGACGCGGGCATCGACTACGGCTCGGTGGAACAGGTCCCGGTCGGCTACTGCTTCCAGGCGTCGACCGCGGGCCAACGGGCGGTGTACGAACTGGGGTTGACGGGCGTGCCGGTCTACAACGTCAACAACAACTGCGCGACGGGGTCCAGCGCGCTGATGCTGGCGCGGCAGTTCGTGGAGGGCGGCATCTCGGACTGCGTACTGGCACTGGGTTTCGAGAAGATGAAGCGGGGCGCGCTGGGCGGCGGCTCGGACGGCGGCGACTTCGCGACCTCGCCGGTGGCCCGCCACTACGGCATCATGGCGGCCCGCCACGGCTTCGAGATGACGCCGCCCACCGCGCAGATCTTCGGAAACGCGGCGCGTGAGCACATGGAGCGGTACGGGACGACCGCGGCGCAGCTCGCCGCGGTGGGCGCCAAGAACCACCGGCACTCGGTGAACAACCCCAACGCGCAGTTCCAGGACGCGTACTCGGTGGAGGAGATCCTCGCCGCGAAGGAGATCCACCGCCCGCTGACGAAGCTGCAGTGCTCGCCGACGTCGGACGGGTCGGCGGCGGCGGTCGTGGTCTCGGAGCGATTCGTGGACCGAAATGGCTTGAGGGGCAAGGCAGTTGAGATAGCGGGCCAGTCGATGACGACGGACACGGAGGAGTCGTTCGCCTCGGGGAGCTGTATCGACGCGGTGGGGGCGCCGATGTCGCGATCGGCGGGGCGGCAGGCGTTCGCCGCGGCGGGCCTGGGCATCGAGGACGTCGATGTGATCGAGCTGCACGACTGCTTCTCGATCAACGAGCTTCTGACGTATGAGGCGTTGGGGATGTGCGGGGCGGGAGAGTCCGGGAAGCTGATCGAATCCGGGGCGACGACGTACGGCGGGCGCTGGGTGGTGAACCCGTCCGGCGGCCTGATCTCGAAGGGACATCCGCTGGGGGCGACGGGGCTCGCACAGGCGGCGGAGCTGGTGTGGCAGTTGCGGGGGGAGGCGGGGG
>NZ_LGDD01000267.1 GCF_001279695.1 Streptomyces sp. WM6378 | reverse complement strand
TCCTCAAACTCCCCCAAGGCCTTAAGGGCCAGGGGACCCCCATGACGGACTGGAGGTGGGCAGACGTCCGTGCTCACCGGACGGGCTGCGAATGCATCCTGCCAAGCCCCGGTCCTGCTTAGGGGCGCGGGGAACTGCGCGAGCAACCACGCACGGTCCGCAGCCAAACGATCACCCATCACCGGCCGGAGCCGAACCACCACCCACCCCAGACCGCA
>NZ_LGDD01000266.1 GCF_001279695.1 Streptomyces sp. WM6378 | reverse complement strand
AACTACGCAAACCGGCCCTGCCGTGAGCCCTCCAGTCCCGCCTCCAGCGTTCGACTGAGCGGACACTCACCCGCAGATCCTTCGCGATGACCGTGTTCTTCCCGCCCCGCTCAAAGCCCTCAGCCGCCAGCATCCGTACCCGTTCACGGGCGGCCTGTTCATAGGCCCTGAGCCCACCCCCTTGCGCATACCGCATACCACCGGCATAGCGCGGAACACCG
>NZ_LGDD01000265.1 GCF_001279695.1 Streptomyces sp. WM6378 | reverse complement strand
GAATGTTTACCCGTAATCGGGTGCACACATCACGTAAGAGCGGGACGACCAAGCCGGAATGAGGCCGGTCGTCCACAGCGTCCTCGCTGTGTAATCGCCACCCACACCCCGAAGGGGCCGAGTGGACTTTTCAAAGGAACCTCGATCCGCCGGAGCGGATACGGGGTTGTCAATCTGGCGTTGACTTTTGGCACGCTGTTGAGTTCTCAAGGAACGGACGCT
>NZ_LGDD01000264.1 GCF_001279695.1 Streptomyces sp. WM6378 | reverse complement strand
CCCTGCTGCCGATCGACTGGGGGCACCTCCCGGCCGGAGGCTGGGGGAGATCGCCTCAGACACCCCGTATCACTCCGGGAAACACAAGCGCCACGGCATGAACATCCAAGTCCTCACCGATCCCTTCGGCCGCCTGCTGTGGGCCTCACCCGCACTGCCCGGCTCCACCCACGACCCGACCGCAGCCCGTGTCCACGAGATCACCGACGCGCCGGCTGCCGCGGA
>NZ_LGDD01000263.1 GCF_001279695.1 Streptomyces sp. WM6378 | reverse complement strand
GGGGGGACCGTACCAACGATCTCTGTGGGCGGGGCTTCCGGCCGCGGGCAGTTCGGCGTACCGGGAACCCCCGGCCGGGAAAGCGCTTCACCTCACCGGCGTGGGGGACCCCGGACCCCCACGCCGGGAAGCGCTTCACCTCACCGGAGTGAAGTCCCTCGCCCCGATGAACTCCGGTCGGCGGATCGGGGCCGCGAACGGCTCCTGCGCCGCGTTCTCCACGCTGT
>NZ_LGDD01000262.1 GCF_001279695.1 Streptomyces sp. WM6378 | reverse complement strand
CCGCTCGGCCGCGTAGTACGGGTGCATCAGCTCGGCCTTGTACTCCTTGACCATCCGTGCCCGCATCGCCTCCGAATCGTCGGCCTCCGCGATCTGACGACGGAAGATCACGCTCGCCGCGCCCTCCGCGCCCATCACCGCGATCTCGTTCGTCGGCCAGGCGTAGGTCAGGTCGGCGCCGATGGACTGGGAGTCCATGACGATGTAGGCGCCGCCGTAGGCCTTGCGC
>NZ_LGDD01000261.1 GCF_001279695.1 Streptomyces sp. WM6378 | reverse complement strand
GGGGATACGGCGTGGATATCGATGTTCTGGGTCCGTTGGGTGTGAGGGTGAATGGTGTGGGTGTGATGCCGTCGGCGCCGAAGCCTCGGAAGGTGTTGGCGTTGTTGGCGTTGCATGTGGACCGGGTGGTGCCGGTTGGGTTGTTGGTTGAGGAGTTGTGGGGGGAGCGTCCGCCGCGGTCGGCGCGGACGACGTTGCAGACGTATGTGTTGCAGTTGCGTGAGTTGAT
>NZ_LGDD01000260.1 GCF_001279695.1 Streptomyces sp. WM6378 | reverse complement strand
CCGACGATCCCGGCGAGACCGCCCTGCACCTCGGTGGAGGCGCCGGTGTCGTAGCTGAGCCGGTCCAGATTCTGACCCATGATCCTGATCCCCCGGTGTTAGTGACGTCCGCCGAAGCGGGCCGCGTCGAAGTTGGCCGCCGACATGTTCTGGTGGGCGTTGGACTCCTGCTCGTGATCACCCGTACCGAACGCCGTGTCCATCCCGGACTGACCACCCAGAATGTCCTGC
>NZ_LGDD01000259.1 GCF_001279695.1 Streptomyces sp. WM6378 | reverse complement strand
CAGGATCATGGGTCAGAATCTGGACCGGCTCAGCTACGACACCGGCGCCTCCACCGAGGTGCAGGGCGGTCTCGCCGGGATCGTCGGCCATTTGGAGCGCGTGCTGACCGACCGCGACCGCGCCGTGAAGGCCGCGATGGCGGAGTTCACCGCCGATGGTGTCTCGGACGAGTACCACGGCAAGGAGCTGCGCTGGAACAAGGCGGCGGCCGAGGTGCGGGAGATCATCCGG
>NZ_LGDD01000258.1 GCF_001279695.1 Streptomyces sp. WM6378 | reverse complement strand
GCGCAAGGCCTACGGCGGCGCCTACATCGTCATGGACTCCCAGTCCATCGGCGCCGACCTGACCTACGCCTGGCCGACGAACGAGATCGCGGTGATGGGTGCCGAGGGTGCCGCCAATGTCATCTTCCGCCGCCAGATCGCGGAGGCCGACGATTCGGAGGCGATGCGGGCACGGATGGTCAAGGAGTACAAGGCCGAGCTGATGCACCCGTACTACGCGGCCGAGCGGGGC
>NZ_LGDD01000257.1 GCF_001279695.1 Streptomyces sp. WM6378 | reverse complement strand
CCTCGGCTTCACCGTCCGCTTCGACCCCATTGAGGCCGCATGAACACAGCGCGCCGGTCACCTCGCTGACCTGGGCTCATCCTTCATTTTCGGACCAGCCGCACTCGAAGGAATTCCGCCCAACAGGAGCGACCGACTACCACAGTCCCCAACGCGGCACCGTCGGTGAGGAACCGACCAACACCTCCAGCTCAGGCGGCAGCCGGTCGGGGCGCAGCATGAACGCGGTCAGGCGGGCGTGGCCCTCCAGCACCACCAGGTCGGCGTCGGAGCGGGGCTCGGCGGTGACCAGAATCAGTGGCGGGAACCGTGCGGCGTCGGCGACCGCTGCGGTCATGGCCGGCAGCCAGTCGCTTCGCACTCCGAACGGTGCCACGCCCGCGCGGATGCGTGGGGCGGCGTCAGTGGCCAGGCGGGTGCCGCCCGACAGCTCGACCCAGTAGCTGTAGTCGATGTATCGCACCCTGGCGAGTTCGGCCGGAGCAATGGCCGCCCACTCCCAGCGGACGTCGTCCGGGAAGCCGTTGAACAGCCCGGACCGGGTACCGTATGCGCGGTGCCAGGTCAGTAGCCGCCGACGTGCGTGATTCTCGTCGCGGTCGTCGAGGTTGGGGTCGGTGACGACCCGCTCGGGCACGCCGACGCGTGCCAGTAGCGCTTGGAGGCCGTCCCGGAAGCGGGCGGAAGCCAGCTCGGTGCGCAGGAACAGGGCGATCATCTCCGCTTCGCTGCTCGGTCGCGGCCGCCGCATCCTCCACACCTCACGCCAGTGTCCGTGGCCGTGCCGCTTCCATCATGCCAGCGCCCGAGCCCACACCCAGCGCCCGGCGACACAGGCACCCGATCCCATCGCCAATGCGGCCTGGCCACGTCGTCGATGCGGTCCGGGCCATCCCGGGGCGGTCCGGGAAGCCGCTCGGCCCGGACAGCCCAGCGGCCGAGGACCAGACGGTCGGCTCCCCGGTACTCAAGCAGCTCTACGCCAACGGCGACACCGGGCCGGGCGTGTGACCCGGGCCGAAGGCGGTTCACCGGCTTGTCGGTCAGCGGTTTCGCCCGCGCGGTGCTGACTCGCTGTCAGCCCACTCGTTCCTTCGCCAGTTCCTCCTCGATCAGGTCCGCGGCCCGGCGGGTGCCGCCCTCGGCGCGCACCTCGGCCCACAGCCATGCTGAGCGCGCGGCGATCCGCGGATCTCCGATGAGTTCCATCAGGGCCGTGCGCAGCGCCGCCGCTGTGAGGTCGGTGGTGTTGATCCGGCGGGCGACGCCCAGTTCGACCAGCCGGTCGGCGTAGATGCCCTGCTCGGCGCCGTCCGGCACCGCGATCGCCGGCACGCCGGCGTACAGGCACTCGCTGCTGCTGCCCATCGCGGTGTGCGTCACGCATGCGTCCGCGTGCTCAAGGATCGTCATCGGGCTTGTCCACGGCCGCACTTCGAAGTTGGCGGGAATCCGTTCCGTCAGCTCGGACGGGTCGCTGTCGCCGGTGGTCTGGAGCACCACGTGCCAGCCCGGAAGGTCCGCGAAGGCGGCGACGCACTGCTGGTAGATCTCTTGCGGTCCGAGGTACGCCGAGCCGGCCAGCGACACCAGCAGCACCTTCTTGGCGCCGGCCGGCCGCATCCAGCCGTCCTGCTCCTCGCCGGCGCCTGTGCACGGGCCGACGAACGTGACGGCCTCGGTGTCGACCCGGTCCGCATGTGGCTGCATGGCGTGGGGGATCATGGCAAGGACGCGCCGCGGATGGCCGGTGAACTCTTCCACGCTCGTGGTCACCGCCCCGCATCGCTCCAGCCAGGCGGCGAACCGTGCCCGGTGCTCGGGGCCTCCGGGCAGCTCACCGAGCGCCGCGCTGATCTCCTCCTGGGCCCCCTCCCAGGCCGCATGCATCGGTGACAGCTGAACGAGGGGGCGACCCTGCGCCTCGGCCAGCGCGCGGGCCGCGTAGGCGCCGGTGTCGTAGAGGTAGAGGTCGGCGGGGTCGTCGTCGTACGCGGCGTGCAGTTGTGGCAGAACGGCCATCGCCTCGTCGAGGAAGAGGGCGGCGGCGGCGATGGGGTCCTGCGGCCAGTCCTGGTGCGCGACCGGCAGCGTCGAGGTCAGGGGGACGAGTTCGGCGCCGGTGTGGGTGATCAGTTCGGCGGTGTGGTCGGCGTTGGCGTACGTCACGCGATGGCCGCGGGCCACCAGCTCTCGGATGATCTCCAGGCTGGGCAGCACGTGGCTGACCATGGGCGTGCCGATCATGGCGATGTGGGCAGGTCGGGGCATATCAGGACTTCCTTGAATATGAGGGCTACGTCAGGGAAACGCCGATCAGCCCGACTCGGCAACGGGCAGAGCGCAAAACGCAGCGCATCGCGCGGTGCCCGGGGCACTCTCGTGCGGGTGTGGGGCGCGAAAGCACCCCACACCCGGTCGGCGCACCCGGGCGCGATTGCACGCGCGCCCGTGCCCTCTCCCGCGCACGACCTCACTTCACGTCCCCCCCCCGAGGTGGGCCCTCGTCAGCCGACGGGCACGGCTGCCGGCGCGGTCAGGCGGTCGGCGCCCGAGGGCACGGGGACGGCGGCGAAGATCGCGTCCTGCTCGGCCTGGAGGTCGCGGGCGCGTTCGGGACTGGTGGAGGGCAGGCGCTGTTCCTCGTAGAGCTTGTGGGTGACTTCCTGGGCGTTCTTACTGGCGGGCGTGTGGAACTGGACCTCGAAGACGTGCTGCGAACTGGGCGCTCGCCAGGCGGAGTTGATGGCCTTGTAGCCCTTGTCGCGGGCCCAGGTGTTGGACCATTTGGTGCTCTCGTTGCCCCAGGCGGAGAGCACCTCGGAGGCGACGGTCACGCCCTTGGTGTAGCGATCGTCCGGCCACTGGAGGGTGTAGCGCACGGAGTCCTTGATCTCGGCCAGCGCCTCGTTGACCTCCTGGCCGGGGTGTTCCTTGAGGGAGGTGGCGACCTTGCGCTTGAGCGAGTCGGGTGACTTGAGGCGGTAGTCGAAGCCGATGAGTTCGGCGCCGCTGATCCAGGCGGCCGTCCGCACCTGGGGGCTGATGGTCTGCTCGGCCTTCGTCGCCCGGTCGTAGAACGCGTTGACCGCGGCATTGTCGGCGGGCTTCAGCGACAGGCCCTCACCGCTCCAACCCCCGTCGTCCGCAGGCCGGTTGAGGAGGTGGGCCTTGTTCGTCCTGTCGGTCAGGGGCCCTGCTTCGGCTCCGTGGACGGCGACTGTACTGAGGGCGGCGGCGAGGGCGGCGGCGGTCGCGGCCCGCGCGACGGTGCGGCTGAGATTCATCGGCGGTGGTCGTTCCTCTCTCGGTGACAGCCGTCCGCCGCCCCGCGAGACACGGAGCGATGGACGACCTCTGGCGAAAGACCCAACAGGAACCACCCCCTCCAGGTGATCCCGCCACTCGCAACCAGAGGGAATCTGGCTTGATCGCACCGTGCCTCGACGAGATCCGAACCCTGGACGCCTCGCTACATAACGGGGGCCCCGGTCCGTGTTCCCGGGCGGATCACCCGGCCGCGATGGGTCCGAGGTAGGTGCCGCCGGAGACGTCTATGGTCTGGCCGGTCACCCAGCGACCCTGTGGGCCCGCCAGGAAGCCCACCACGTCTGCGACGTCCTCCGGCTGGCCGATCCGGCCGAGCGCGGTGATCGCCTCAAGTCCGGCGACCGCCTCGGGGACCGCGGCGTAGTGGGCGATCAGGTCGGTCAGCACCACCCCGGGTTCGACCGTGTTCACGGTGATCCCCCGTCGGCCCAGCTCGTTGGCGAGCGACGGCCCGAGGGCGGCCAGCGCCGCCTTGCTGACGGTGTAGCCGATCTGGAGGGGGTTCGCGATCCGGGTGGCGGCCGAGCCCATGTTGACGATCCGTCCGCCGTCGCGCAGCAGCGGCAGTGCCCGCTGGACCACGAAAATCGGCGTGCTCACGTTGATGGCCAGCAGCCGCTCGAACTCCTCCTCGGTGAGCTTCCCGATCGAACTGGTCGAGTGGATGCCCGCGTTGTTGACCAGGATGTCCAGGCCGTCCGCGCCGTGGTCCGCCAGGCCGGCGGCGAGCCCCTCGAACAGCCGGTCCACCGCACCGCGCTCGCCGAACCGGGCCCGCACCGCGAACGCCCGCCCGCCGGCCTCGGCGATCCGCGCCACACTCTCCGCGGCGGCCGCGTCGTTGTCTCCGTAATGGACCGCGACCAACGCCCCGTCGGCGGCGAGCCGCAGCGCGACCGCGCGCCCGATCCCACGCGAGCCGCCCGTCACCAGCGCGGTCCTGCCGTCCAGTTCACCCATGATCGCCTCTTCTCTTCTGACGCCCGGCCGAATCCGGGAACGACCCAGTCTCGCAATGAGCCTGTTCCGGTGCGAGGGACATCATCGGCGTGGGGGGTGGATCGGTGACCCCGTTGTCCCGTCCTGGGGTGTGCGGGATGGCGGGATCAGGGCGTGGGGCGGAGGCGGGCGGCGGTGGTGGTCGCGTAGCGGGGGACGTCGGTCAGGGAACTCCCGGCACGCCACTGCTTCCAGGTGAGGTTCCAGTCGCCGTAGCCGTTGTCGAAGACGGTCATGGGGGCGCCGTAGCCGTCGATCACGTTGACGATGTCGCCGGGGCGGACGGTGTCGTAGAACCAGGCGGCGTCGTCGGTGGACATGCCGGTGCAGCCGTGGCTGACGTTCTCCGCGCCCTGGGCTTCGAGGGACCAGGGGGCGGCGTGGACGTACTCGCCGCTCCAGGTGAGGCGGGTGGCGTAGGAGACGGGCAGGTCGTAGAAGTCGCTGGTGCCGCGGGCGATACCGATGGAGTCGCCCCGCATCCGTACGGTGAGTTCCTTGCCCAGGACCACCTTGATGCCCCCGCGGGTGCGGAAGCCCGGCTTACCGGTGGTCACCGCGATCGTTCTGACCGGGTGGCCGTTGCGCTTGACGGTCATCTCGTGTGCCGCGACGTCGGTGACGGCCTCGATCCGGTCCCCAGTGGTGAGGGTGAGCGGCTGTGAGGGGCCGCCGTACAGCTTGCCGGTGACGTGGATCCCGTCTAGGCCGCTGCGGACCTGGATGGCGGCGTGGGTGGGCCAGTACGTCTTGGGCCGGTAGTGGAGCGTGCTGTCGTCCACCCAGTGCCACGAGCCCTCCACGGCGGGCTGGGACGTCACTTGCAGGGACCGTTCGACGAGCTTTCGTGCCTGGCGGTCGGCTGCCGGGACCGGCTGGGACAGTTCGGCGACGAGGGGCTGCCCCACTCCGTAGACGCCGGGTGGGGGACCGAAGGCGGCGGTGAGTCTGCTGCCCGGCGGCGACGGCGCGGTCTCCAGGTCCCAACTGGCCTGCCCGGGCAGGCCGTCCTGGTCCTCGGCCACGGCTCGCAGGCGGTAGCGGGTGCCGGCGCGCAGCGGTGTCGTGCTGTGCCAGCAAGCACCGTCGTCGCTGGTCCGGCCCGCGAGGTGGCGCCCCTGTGCGTCGGTGACGTTCACGTCCGTCAGTCGGCCGTCCGCCCTCAGCCTGATCGTCAGAGAGTCGGCGGGATCCGCCAACGGCATTACGGACTCCGTGTCCAAGTCCGCGCGGAGGATGGGCAGTTGACTCTTGTCGTCGTCATCGATCGTGTGCGGCCGGTGGTCGCCCCAGGAACCCGCGGCCCCGCACGCCCCGACGGGACAGCTCGTCGTGCACTGCCCGCCCGCCGGTTCCTTCCCCGCCACGGCTTCCAGCGCCGTGTCCGCGAGGAGGGGCACTGTTGAGGAGGCGGGCAGCGCCGATGTGGGCATCGTCGCCGCGGCCACCATGGTCATGGCGCCTGCCGTGGCGAGCACCATGCTCCAGTTTTTGACCCGGGGTCTCACGGTGCGGCCCTCCCAGGCATCGACAGCGGGATGGCGTCATCACAGCAGACCGCGGGAAGACCATATGACCGCGTCGTCGCTGATGGCCCCGAACGGGTGCAGTGGACCGCCCGGTTGAACCAACCGTTCCGCACAAGGTGAGAGGTCGGCGGCAGGCTTCCCGGCTCCGGGCCGTGGCCGACCCTCCTCGCTCACCACCCCGATCCACTGTGGACGCGCGCCCTCAGACCTCGGGAAGTGATGGATCGGGCGTCCAGGGGGTCGGTGCGGTGATGGCCCAGCGTTCGTGGTCCCGCCAGGCTCCATCGATGTAGAGGTAGGCGGACGAAACCCCTTCGTAGCGGAAGCCCAGCCGCTGGACCAAGGCGAGGGACGCCTTGTTCGACGGCTGAATGCTGGCCTCCAGGCGGTGGAGCCGCAGGTCGGTGAACGCGTGCCGCAGGATGGCGGTGAGCCCTTCGGTCATGTACCCGCACCCTGCGGACGGGGCGAAGGCCGCATAGCCGAGGGACGCGCCCTGGTAGCGGCCCCGGATGATCGAGTTGATGTTGACCGTACCGGCGGCCGCGCCGGTCTCCCGGACCCGGATCAGATAGCCCCGATTGGCGCCGTCGTCGAAGCGGCGCATCCAGACCTGGAACTCCTCCGCGGTCGCGGGGAGCCGCATCCACGGCAGGTGCAGCTCGGAGCTGGCCCGCACGAGCGTGCAGAACTCGTCCTGGTCGGAGAGGGCGAGCGGGCATAGTTCGACACGTGACGGCATCCTGGGCATGGACCAACGTTAGGGCCTGTCGGTACTGGGTCACTCAGTGATCCATCACACCGAGATGATCTCGACGTGGATCGTGGCAACTTGACGGGTGCTCAGTTGGTGGTGCCGCAAGACGCCTGCCCTGCGGCCGGCACATGTTCCGTACCGGATGGGGCGGCGGGGCCGGGTTTCGGGAGGCGGAGGGGTGGGGGAGACCTCCCCTCGTGGACCTCATCCCCACCGTCGATCTGACCGCCCCTGACCCGGCCCGGATCGACCGTGCTCTCCAGAGCGCCGGCTTTCTCCTGGTCACCGGCCATGGCATCGACCCGTCGCTGCCCGCCGCCATCCGCGAGACCGCCCGCGCCTTCTTCCACCTCGCTGCCCCCGCCAAGCAGCCGTACGCCGTGAAGGTGGGTGGAAGGGGATGGCTGGGCCCGGGTGCCGAGGCCAATGGCTACGCCGAGGGCACCGAAACCCCGCCGGACCTGAAGGAGTCGCTGTCCTTCGCCGCCGAGCACCCCACCGGGGACGCGGCCGTCGACGCGGAGTGGTTCGCGCCCAACACCTGGCCCGCCGAGGTCCCGGACCTCAGACCGCTCCTCGACGACTACCTCGCCGGGATGAAGGCGCTCTCCGATCGCCTCCTGGACCTCTTGGCCGTGGCCCTCGGCCGCCCCGAGGACTTTTTCACCCGGCACACCGGCCACCCCACCTGGGGGTTCAACATCAACTGGTACCCCGGGACGGACACCGTCGGCGCCCCGCAGCCGGGCCAGTTCCGGATCGGGCCCCACACCGACTTCGGGACGGTGACGGTCCTGGACCGGCAGCACGGCAAGGGCGGGCTCCAGATCTTCACGGACCGGCACGGCTGGCAGGACGCCCCGTACGATCCCGCCGCGCTGACCGTCAACATCGGTGATCTGATGGCGCGTTGGACCGACGGGCGCTGGAAATCGGGCCGCCACCGGGTGCTGCCGCCGCCCGCCGACGCCCCGGCGGAAGAGCTGCTGTCGCTCGTGTACTTCTACGAGTGCGACCCGGGCACGGACGTACGGGGCATCGACTCGCACAGCTACCTGCGGGCCCAACTGGACGCGATCACAGCCGACTGACCCGGCTGCCCCCGCCCGTCCGTCCCCAACGGCCCGGCGGCGTGGGCAGTTCGCCGGAGCGCCCTCGTACGACACCGGCGGGAGCGCGTGCCGCAACCGGCCCACGGGGGCATCGGTCTCGGTTCAGCGTGAGCCGGTGAGGATCCGGCCGGACCAGATGTCGATGACCACCCGGTGGCGCTGACGGTGCGGCGCCGCCACGCCGGCGGCGTAGTTGCTGTCGACCTGCGCCGCCTCGGCCGCATCGGGCTTGGCGTTCGTGCAGGACGTGCCGGGGCCGTGGCCGGACATGAGCTCCGAACACGGGCCGCTGTAGTCGTCGGGCAGCCCCAGGATGTGCCCCGTCTCGTGCGCCGTGATCCGGATCGCGTCGTAGCCCTCGTCCACCGCTTGCTGGCCCAACTGCACGTCACCGCTGCCACCGGGGAAGATCGGACCCAGCGTGGTCTGCGGCCAGCCGCTCGTCGCCTCGTAGACGTAGTCGGCCGAACCGGGGGTGCTCGCCGGTTCCAGGCGCACGTTGTGCACCGCGTCGTTCCAGTTCTGAACGGCCTGCTTGACCGCGTCGGCCCACGGGCCGGCCGCGTCGGCGTCGTAGGTCAGGGTGATCACGGCTGCGGGTGCGCGGGGCGCCGAGTGGGCCGGAGCGAGGGCGGTCGTGGTGCTCAGCAAGGCCGGGATGAGTGCCGCCAGGACGGCTGTTCGCTTCCTCATGAGACTGTTGCGCCTCCTTGAGTCTCAGCTGTTGTCCGCAGTAAACAAGTTCATCGCGGACATGACAACAGTTGGGCGCGGGGTCCAGGCCCGAAGTCGTCAAGTTGACTGGAAACACGCGGAGTTCGGCCGGAGTGGGGGAGTCGGCTCGCGCGCCTTCGACAGCCGTCAGCCGTGTCCACCGCGGGTGAGGGCCGCCCGGGCGGCCTCGGCCCAGTGCGGGGCACCGGTACGTTCGGCGATGGCCAGCGCGTGGCGGTGGTGCGCGGCTGCTTGGTCCGGCCGGCCCAGGCAGCGGGCGAGCTCGCCGAGGTAGTGGGACACCGGGCCGAGGGTCACCACGCCGCTGCCCGCACCGGCCAAGCAGTCGGCGGCGGGCAGGAGTTCCTCGTAGACCGACGAGGCCATCTCACGGTCGTCGAGGGACACGGCCAGGATGGCTGCGAGACCGAGGCGCGCCTCAAGGAGATAGTCGCGGGGCAGCTCCCGCGCCGCCGAGGTGACGGCGCGCGCCTGTGCGGGGTGGCCCTCGGCCAGCAGCATCAGGGCCTTGCCGCGGGCGTAGTTGGAGCCCCAGCGCTGGTACTGCTCGTCGGCCTCGCCGGCCAGGTCGAGCAGGGTGCCGTTCTGGATGTAGAGGCAGAACAGGGCGAAGTGCAGCAGATCGCGTTCGATGCCCCACATCCAGGACTCGCCGAGCCGCTCGGTGGTCCGGCGGTAGGCGGTGTCGGCGTCCGCGAACCGGCCCGCGATCGACACCCGCATCGCCCGGTACCAGCCGAGCAGCGTCCCCGGCAGCGGCAGGTCGTAGCGGTCCGCCAACCTCTCGACCGCGTCGGCGTGTTCATCGGCCGTCTCCGGCTCGGCGAGCGCGGCATGCGCCTGGGCGAGGATCACATGGCCCAGCACCTCCACGGCGGCCAGGTCGTGGCGGAGCCCGAGGGCCAGCAGCTCGCGGCCGATGGCAAGGCGTTCGGGGGCGAGCCCCGCGCGGTGGTAGGCGTGCGCGTGCCGGGCGTTGAGCGCCTGCGCGAGCAGGTCCGGCCGGTCCAGGCCGCGAGCGAGGGCCTCGGCCTGGTGCGCGGCCTGCCGGCCCCGGTCGTCCTGGGTGCCGTCGAGTTCAAGGGCCAGCGTGGTGAGCACGCGGCAGCGCGCTTCCCCGGCGTGCGCGGGCAGGAGGCGCAGGACGCGCTCGGCCGCGGCCACGACCTGCTCGTCCTTGGCCGCGTAACGGCGGTTGGTCCAGACGGTCGGCACGTCGAAGGCGGAGAGCAGGTCCGCGGTGAGCAGGGGGTCGCCGAGCCGCTCGGCGTCGGCGATGGCCGCGTTGCGCCGCTCGCGCGCGGCTACCACGTCACCGGCAAGGGCGAGCGCTCTGATCGTGCCCATGACGAGGCCGAGGCGGGTCCGTTCGTCGTGGACCCCCGAGCGGTCGTGGGCCGCGAGGGCCTCCTGCCACAGCCGGGCCGCCTCACGGTGGGCGAACCGCCAGGCCGCCTGTTCCGCGGCCGCCTTCGCATACCGTGCGGCGCGCGGGGCGGTCGCCCGGTCGCCGGCCGCCAGGAAGTGGTAGGCCAGCAGGCTCACTTCGGCGGGGCGCAGCCGCTGGATCTCGGTGCCGGCCCGGGCGTGCCAGCGCGCACGGCGCAGCTGTGGAGCCTCCTCGTAGAGGGCGTCGCGCACCAGGATGTGCACGAAGCGAACCCGGTCGGGGCCGTCCTCCACGAGCAGCCCCGCATCCAGGGCCGTCTCGACGGCGGTGGCCACGGTCTCGGGGTCGCTGTCGGTCATGGCGGCCAGGACGTCCAGGTCGACTTCGCGGCCGAGTACGGTGGCCTGCCTCAGCAGGGCCTGGGCGGTCTCGGGCAGCCGGGCGAGGCGCTGCCGGACCACCGCGTGGACCCCGGCGGGCACTTGGGAGAGGGCGTCCTCGGCGCCCGCCGCGCTGATCAGCCGCGCGGTCTCGCACACGAAGAACGCGTTGCCGCCGGTCCGCTCGGCGACCGCCCGTACCGTGACCTCGTCCAGGTCGGGTGCCCCGGACCGCAGGAGCTCGCCCACGGCCCCCTCGGACAGTCCCGCAAGATCGACGCGGACCGGAGCGTAGCGGGCGAGTTGGCCGAGCGCGTCCCGCAGCCCGGGCGACTCCTCGTGGGGCCGGAGCGTCGTCACGACCATGATGGGCGCCGCGCCGGCACCGCCGACGAGGTGGGCCAGCAGGTCGAGTGTCTCCTCGTCAGCCCGGTGCAGGTCCTCGATGACGATGAGCAGCGGGGCCGTACGGGCCGTGGCAGTGAGGTGGTTGACGACCGCGTGACGCATCCGGAATCGACCGCCGGTCGCGTCGTGGGAGGTGTGCGCGGACGCGCTCTCCAGGAGCGGGGCCAGCACCCGGGCCGATTCGGGGAGCGGCTCGTGCCCGGCGGCCGCGAGTTCGGACAGCAGCTCGGTCCACGGCCAGGCGGCCGGTGCGCCACCGCTCTCCGGGCAACGCCCCCGCACACAGGTCCAGCCCCGCCGGGCGAGTACGTCGCCGACCTGCTCGACCAGCCTCGTCTTGCCCACCCCCGGCTCGCCGGTGACCAGGGCCAGGGTCAGCCGCCCGGCGGCGGCCACCGTCGCGGCTTCCTCAAGGCGGCCCAGCTCGTTCGCGCGCCCCACGAACGGCGGGGCGGCGAGGTTCGCCGCCGAGGGCGTGAGCTGCGCGGTGGCGGGCGTGACCGAGGGGGCGAGCTGCGCGGTGGGCCGGGCGACGGCGGCCGGCTCCAGGCGCGGAGCCTGAGCGAGGACGTCGGCCTCCAGGCGCCGCAGTTCCGCGCCGGGCTCCACTCCGAGGTCGTTCATCAGCACGCGCCTGACGCGGCGAAGCGCCGCAAGCGCGTCACCCTGACGCCCGGCCTGGTAGAGGGCGAGCGCGAGCAGCCGCCAGCTCTCCTCGCGCAGCGGATGGTCGAGGACCTGCGCTTCGAGGTCGGGCAGCGGTTCGGCGGCACGGCCGAGCATGATCAGCGCCTGGGCCCGCTGCTCCACCGCCCGTGCGCGGAACTCTTCGAGCCGGGCCGTCTCCCGTGCGGCCCAGCGCGCGGTGGCGAACTCGGCGTAGGCGGGGCCGCGCCACATGGTCAGCGCGCGGTCGAGCTGCCGCAGCACCGCCTCCGGGGGAGTGCCGCTCGCGCGGGTCCCCCGCACCGCAGCCTCGAAACGCCAGGCGTCCACCGCTTCTTCGGGCACCCGCAGGGCATAGCCGGTGGGGGCGGATATCAGCAGCCGCGGTGGTGTGCGCGGAGGCCGGTCCGGCTCCAGAGCCTTGCGCAGACCGAAGACGACGGTCCGCAGGACGCCCGTGGCGCGCAGCGGAGGCACCCCGTCCCAGAGCCCGTCGATGAGACTCTCGACGGACACCACTTGGCCCTGCGCGGCCAGCAGCCGTGCGAGCATCATGCGGCGCTGAGGTCCCTGCACTTCGACGGGCGCGCCGTTCCCCGTCACTTCCAAGGGACCGAGCACCCTGAACGTGAGCATTGAACAGCCCCCTCCTGCCCCGGAAATCAGCAGCACCATGAGTGTGCGGCTGACAACCCTGCCACGCGGCGGCCATGAGCCCTCATACCAACTGGAAGGTATGCGCTCGGTGGAAACTCGTGCCTGTCGTGGAGGAGCTGACCTGTCAGCAGTCGCCGTCCGTGCGACGCGCTTGAATAGGGTCCGTCGCACCACTTTGACCGGGGGAGATCCACGCATGACAGTGGGCTCGTCAACGGGCTGCACCTGATGGTCGACGGAGGCACGGGCTCGGTCGAGGCGTACGACCCGAACGGCTGGGACCACGCCGCCGGCCACGTGGGCTGCGTGGCCGACTCGGCGTCGCAGGCGCTGGCCGCGTTCGCGCTGCTGGCCCTTTACGAGGAGCGCTTCGACGGCGGCGACGCGACGGCGCTGACCGAATTCACCGAGCTGCTGGAGGAGTTGGGCCTGCACCTGGACGACTACGACTTCTGGCAGAACGTGGTGGACGAGCTGCGCGAGGGCTACCTGAACCTCGACTGACGCCTTGCGGAGGGCCGGCCGCACCACCTCCGCCGGGTCGGCGACGGCGCGCGGCCCGGCGGTCTCCGGTGGCGGGGAGGGGGAAGCCGCCTCGTAGGCTGCGGGCATGTCATCCACCACACTCGCGCCTGGCCAGGCGCTTGACGCCCTCCTCAGGGGGAACCGGCGCTTCGTAGCCGGAACTCCCGACCATCCCAACCAGGACGCCGCGCGGCGGGCCGAGCTCGCGCCTGCCCAGAAGCCCTTCGCGGTCCTGCTGGGTTGCTCCGACTCCAGGCTGGCCGCCGAGATCATCTTCGACCAGGGGCTCGGTGACCTGTTCGTGGTCCGCACCGCCGGCCACGTCCTCGGGCCGGAGGTCCTGGGCAGCATCGAGTACGGCACGAGCGTGCTGGACTGCCGCCTCGTCGTCGTCCTGGGACATGACTCCTGCGGTGCCGTCGCAGCCGCACGCGCCGCTGTCGAGGAGGGGCTGTCCGCCACGGGATACGTCCGCGATGTCGTTGAGCGCGTCACCCCGAGCGTGCTCGCTGCCCGCGCGGCCGGCCTCACCTCGGACAGCGACTTCATCGACGCACACATACGGCACACCGTGGACCTGCTTCTGGACCGCTCCCGCGTCCTCGCCGACCAGGTCGCCGCAGGCCACACCGGCGTCGTGGGCCTCGCCTACCAACTCGCTGAAGGCAACGCCCGGCTCGTCACCGCGCACGGCATCCCGACCGCAGCGTCGTCCAGCGCACCGATCGGGCGTGCACTGCCCGCCTGAAAGGCAGCGCTGGACCACGTCCCGCCCGGGCACGGTCGGCGGGGGGCAGTCGGCTGACACTGCCGGGGGTGCCACCGCCGACCCATCGTGTCTCCGGGCTCACGTCGGACGGCCGTCGAGAGTATTGGGCGGCGCGGCGCGGCGGGGGTTTCCTGGCGTGGCGCTAGCGTCTCAAGGGTGACGGGTATCGATGCGGGCCGACGGTGGTCGGAGTCCATGCCGGCGGCGTACGAGCGGTACCTCGTGCCGGTGCTCTTCCGGCCCTTCGCCGAGGACCTGGCCGCCCGAGCGGGGGCCCTCCGCCCGCGGCGCATCCTCGAACTGGCCGCGGGGACGGGCGTGTTGACGTCCGAGCTGCTCGCGGTGGCACCGTCGGCCGTCGTGACAGCGAGCGACCTGAACACGGCCATGGTGGATTTCGGGTCGGCCCGGGTGCCGGGCGCGGTGTGGCGGCAGGCCGACGCTCAGCGACTTTCGTTCCCGGACGGGGCATTCGATCTCGTGATCTGCCAGTTCGGTGTGATGTTCTTCCCCGACCGGGTCGCGGCCTTCACCGAAGTCCGTCGGGTGCTGGCCCCAGGCGGCCGATTCCTGTTCAACACCTGGGGCCCGCTGGAGGCGCACGGCTTCGACGCCGCGGTGCAGGCGGCCCTGGAGCGGGCCTTCCCGGTCGATCCGCCGCGGTTCCTGCCGACGTTGCCGCACGGTTACGCGGACCCCGCCGTCGTGGCCGCTGACCTGGCGGCGGCCGGGTTCACGGTCGAGGAGGAGCAGGAGCTGACGCTTCAGGGCCGGGCCGCGTCGGCCGC
The DNA here is from genome assembly GCF_001279695.1 of Streptomyces sp. WM6378. GTDB lineage: Bacteria > Actinomycetota > Actinomycetes > Streptomycetales > Streptomycetaceae > Streptomyces. Next base: position 71,625 of record NZ_LGDD01000257.1, on the reverse strand, counting down.
CGACGTCGCCACCGGGTTCCTCACGGGGACGCCGGTGCGTGCGGCCGTCGAGGAGCGCGGCGACGGGCCCGCCGTCCGGGCCGCCATCATGGAGGAGACGACGGCCCGCCTGGGCGAGGGTCCGGTCACCGCCCCGATGACGGCGTACGTCTTCCGCAGCGCGGCCTGAACACAGGTTGCGCCCACTGTCCCGGACCCGGTCCGTCGTTGGAGCCCGGCTCGCTCTGAGGCTGAGGGCGCCGGGGGAGGGCTCGGCCTGTGAGCTGCGCCATTCGGGGGATGGTGGTCGGACAGCCACGGCTCCGGGCGGCAAGGAGAGGAGAGTGGGTGTGTGAGCCCGCCTGCGGGGTGGCTGTCAACGGGAGTTGCGGGTGAACGCTTCGCTTTCGGATGTCCAGCGCACAGCGATCGCGGCGATCGTCCGGGCCGTGGACGAGGGGCGCGGACACTGTGTCATCAGGCTGTTGGACGAGTTCGTGCGGGAGGCCGACCTGACCGCGCTGTTCGCCTTGCGCGAGGCCTTGCACGATGCCAGGACCAGCCGCGAGGACCGCTCGTGGTCTTTCAGCTCATGGTGAGAATCACTGTGATGTCTTTCGGCCCACCCCAGACTGGCCGACCGTCACCGCACGCTTCCCTCGCAGGAGGGACTTGAGGGTACGAAGCCCCCCCGCCAGGGCCCCTGCCACCGGTTCACCCGGCTGGCTGACCCCGTTGGCAGCCGGGCCGGGTGCTCGGCTTGCTGGACGGATGAGAGAGCGATCACCGAGCGCATCCCGGACACAGAACCTGGAGACCCCGCGGGCGGCGGGGGTGGCGGGCATCGTCTTCGCGGTCCTGCTGGCGGCTGCGATCGTGCTGGCCCGGATCGGTCTGCCGGAAGGAGCAGGCGGCTCCACCGTGCGGCTCGACGCGGGACAGCGCGACGAGGTGAACACGGCGGTGGAACTCATCCCCTTCGCCGGCATCGCCTTCCTCTGGTTCATGGGCGCCGTGCGCGCGCATACCGGTGCGGCCGAGGACCGGTTCGTCGCCACCGTCTTCCTGGGCAGCGGACTGGTCTTCGTCGCCTCCCTCTTCGCCGCCGCCGCGGCCGCCGGGACCGTGCTCGCCGCCCATCAGCCCCAGGACTTCGGCCGGCACTTCGGGTACGAGCTGCTCACGACGTACGGCATGCGGATGGCCGCCGTCTTCGTATTCGCGACGTCCACCATCGGGCGCAGGCTGGGCACGTTCCCGCGCGGCTTGAGCCTGGCCGGGGTGGTGGCCGGTCTGGTCCTCCTGGTGGTGGGGTCCTCCGTGCCGTGGTCCGAGCTGGTATTTCCCGCCTGGGCCCTCCTCATCAGCGTGTACATGCTGTGGGCCGACCGACGCGCCCCGTGAAGGCCCGTGGCGGCGCGGCCGTCACCCCGAATGTCCGCGTGGACGGGCCGAAACGGCGCGCGTCGGGCAGGCTGGTCCGGGGAGCCGAGGGGGTCACCGAGAGGACCGCACGTTGCTGAGGCTTGTCGTCGATCTCAACCGGTGCCAGGGATACGCGCAGTGCGCCTTCCTCGCGCCCGATGTCTTCGCGATGCACGGGGACGAGGGGCTCCTCTACGACCCCCAGGCCGAGGAGGAACAGCGCGAGCGGTTGGCGCAGGCCGCCGCCGCGTGCCCCGTCCAGGCCATCCTCGTGGACGACCTGGACCGCGACCGGACCCGCGAACAGGACCAGGACCGGACGGGCGCCGCGGAGGCTCCCGATGCATGAAGCAACCCTGGAGCACCTCAAGCGCGACGGCCGGATCGTCGTGGTGGGGGCCTCGCTCGCCGGCCTGCGCGCCGCCGAGACCATCCGCGACAAGGGTTTCACCGGCTCGCTGACCATGATCGGCGACGAGCCGTACGAGCCCTACGACCGCCCGCCCCTCTCCAAGGGGGTCCTGCTCGGCAAGTCGAGGGCCGAGCGCACCGCGCTGCCCCGCCGCCGCGACATCGACGCCGAGTGGCGGCTCGGCGTACCGGCCGTCGGCCTCGACATGGCGGCCCGGCGGGTCAAGCTGGCCGACGGGGACGAGGTCCCGTACGACCGGCTGCTGATCGCCACCGGCGTACGGGCCCGGCCCTGGCCGAACGCGGAAGAGGGCGAACTCGACGGCGTGTTCGTGCTGCGCACCCGCGACGACGGCGCGGCGCTGGCGGGGCGACTGGACGCGGGGCCCCGCCGGGTCCTGGTGATCGGCGCCGGTTTCACCGGCTCGGAGATCGCCTCGGCGTGCCGGGAGCGCGGGCTGGAGGTCACCGTCGCCGAACGCGGCGACGCGCCCCTGGTCGGGGCGCTGGGCGGGGTGATCGGGGCCGTGGCCGCCGAGCTCCAGCGAGAGCAGGGCGTCGACCTGCGCACCGGCGTCATGGTCACCGCACTGGAGGGCGACTCCACCGGACGCGTACGGGCCGCGCACCTCTCCGACGGCACCACGCTGGATTGCGACGTGGTGGTCGTGTCGTTGGGTGCCCAGCGCAACACCGAGTGGCTGGCGGGCTCGGGGCTCGGCGCGGGTCCGCGCGGCATCGCCTGCGACGCGGGCTGCCGGGCCTTCGACATCCGGGGCATCGTCACCGACGACATCTACGTGGCGGGGGACGTGGCCCGCTCCCCGCACCCCTTGTTCGGGTACCAGTTCCTTTCCCTGGAGCACTGGGGCAATGCCGTCTCCCAGGCGGAGACCGCGGCGCACAACATGCTCAGCGTGAGCACCGACCGGCGCCCGCACATCTGGGTGCCGGCCTTCTGGTCCTCGCAGTTCGGCGTCAACATCAAATCCGTCGGCGTTCCGTCGATGGGCTCCGAAATCATGATCACGCAGGGTTCGCGCGCGGAGCGCCGCTTCACCGGTGTCTACGGGTATCAGGGCCGCGTCATCGGGGCCGTCACCTTCGACAACTGCCGGTGGCTGCCGTTCTACCAGCAGCAGATCGAGAGCACCGCACCCTTCCCGGTGCCGTTCCCGACGGTCGACCGGCGCTCCGACGGCCACCGTCCCGTCCCCGCCGACTTCCCCGACCCGTCCGTGCCCACGCACGGGCCGACCATCACCCTCAGCGGATACTCGCCGGCCGACCGGCGGATGACGTTCACCCCCGCCGGGCACTGACCCGCAGGCCCCCGGAGGACCGCAATGACCCAAGGCATCCTGAGCGAGATCCTGGACTACGCCAACCGCGCGAACCCGTACCCCCTGTACGAGGAACTGCGCAAGACTCCCGTCTTCCACGACGGGAGCGGGCCGTACGTCATCAGCACCTACTACGAGATCCAGAGCCTGTTGCACGACCCGCGGCTCAGCTCCGACACCCGCAACCTGGCCGCGACGGCCAAGGATCCGCTGGCCGAGGGCGCCGAGGAGGAGGCCGCGGCCCTGCCGCCGAGCTTCCTCAAGCTGGATCCTCCCGAACATGACCGGCTCCGCCGGATGACCAACCGGCCCTTCGGGCCGCCGCACTCCCCGCGCCGCGTCGACGGGATGCGGGACGACCTCCGCTCCATCGTCACCGGGCTGATCGACAACCTCGGAGACCCCGGAAGCATTGACCTGGTCGACCAGTTCGCCTACCCGTTCCCCGTGACCATGATCTGCCGGCTGCTGGGGGTGCCGCACGAGGACGAGCCCCGCTTCCACGTCTGGGCCGACATCCTCGCCGCGAGCCTGGACCCCGATCCGGACGCGGACCCCGCCGCAAGGCAGCGCAAGACCCACGACTCCCGGATGGAACTGGGCATGTACCTGGCCGGTCTCATCGAGGAGCGGCGCAAGCAGCCCGGAGACGACATGCTGTCCCAACTGGCCACGGGGCACGGGCAGGACGAGTCCATGTCGACCATGGAACTGCTCAGCACCGCCGCGCTGCTGCTGATCGCCGGCCACGAGACGACGGTCAACCTGATCACGAACGGGATGCTCACGCTGCTGCGCAACCCCGACGTACTGGAACGGCTGCGCCGGGACCCGGCGCTCGCGGCACCGCTGGTGGAGGAGCTGCTGCGGTTCGAACCGCCGGTCCAACTGCTGCCCCAGCGCACCCCGCTCGTCGACATCGAGGTGCGTGGCATCACCATCCCCAAGGGCTCCTCGATGTGGCTGATCCTCGCCTCGGGAAACCGCGACCCCCAGCGCTTCGAGAACCCCGACCGCTTCGACCCGGACCGCCCGGACATCCAGCACCTGGGCCTCGGCAGCGGCATCCACAGCTGCTTCGGCGCCCCCCTGGCCCGCCTGGAGGCCCAGCTCGCCCTCACCGAACTGGCCCGCCGCCTCCACAACCCCCGCCTACTGGAGGACCCGCCCCCCTACCGCCAGAACGCCGTCCTCCGCGGCCCCCGCCACCTCCGCATCGCCTGCGACGAAGTCCGCGCCTAGACCCTGGGCGGGCCCCGGGGGCGGGTCCTTTCGAGTGCGCCGAGTACGGCTTCCCACCGCCGTTCCTCGCGACGACCGCCGCCGTACGCCGACCGCAACACCGCAGCGCTCAAGGAGGCCTTGGATGACCTCCTCGCCGATCTGAAGTAGGAGCGACCGGCGGGGACGTGCGTCCAGACAACAACGTGTGCTGTTCGGTGAGGATGGGCCACGTCCGGCGGATCCGGTCGTCGGTCATCGCTGATGTGTGTGCCACGGGGAACTGCTCCAGGCCGAAGCCGAGCAGCAGAACCTCGGCGTAGTGATGGCGGGCGGCGGGTCCGATGTCGTGCGCTCGGATCGTCGGACCGCACCAGAAGTCCGGCCGCGCCCGGCAGGTCGTCCGCGTCGAGGACACGCACCGGCAGCCCCATCACCCGCGCGAGCCAGGGCATGGCGTTCGGCGCTCTCGCCGTCATGGACGGCGCTGTGCCAAAGGTCCTGTGGCGAGGGCGGGTTCTGGGGCATCGCCATCGGGTGCTGGTGTGTGGGGGCTGTCGGCAATGAGCGGTGTGGGGTTGAGGGCTGCGGTGAGGTGGTGGCGGAGCAGGCGGCCGAGTTTGCGGTCGACCAGGCGGTTCAGCGCGGCGGCCAGGAGGAGGGAGAAGAGGAGCCCGAGGGCGATCGAGGGGAGCAGGCCGAGGCCGGGGGCGGTCTTGAGGATGCCGCGGGTGACGGGTATGCCGAGGCTTTGGTGGACCAGGTAGAAGGGGTAGGTCAGGGCGCCCGCGTAGACGAGGGTTCGCCATTGGAGGTGGCGCAGCGGGCCGGGGCCGGCCAGGGCGAGCAGGAGGAGGAAGCCGGTGAGGACGGCCGCGCTGACCGCCCAGTTGGAGCCGGCGTGTCCGGCGACACGGTCGTCCAGGACGGTGAGGGTGTAGCACCAGGCGAAGCCGGCCAGGAGCCACAGGAGAAGGTTGGGTCCGAAGCGGTGCATCAGGTGGAGCGCGATACCGGCCACGAAGAGCCCGGCGTACTGGCTGAGCAGGAACTCGTCCAGGACGGTGGAGTGCAGTTCGCGGCCGATGGACGCCAGGACGAGCCAGAGGAAGCCGAAGGCTATGACACGCCGGTACGTGAGGCCGATCAGCAGCAGCGCGCCCATGAGCAGGTAGAAGCGGGCTTCCACCCAGAGCGTCCAGGCGACGCCGGCGGTGAAATCCAGGCCGAGCGGGCTGGGAATCATCGTCAGGTTGCCGAGGGTGGTGCGCAGGTCCGTGGGCGCTCCTGAACGCTGTCCGGCGAGCACGGTGACGGTACCCGTGGCGACGATGATCAGGACGACGGCCCAGTACAGCGGGAAGAGCCGGGAGATACGGGAGACGGCGAACTGCGCCGGGGTGCGGCCCCAGCAGCTCATGCAGATGACGAAGCCGCTGATCAGAAAGAACGCCTCGACGCCGAGCCAGCCGTATCCGCTGACCGCGTGGAGAAGTGGTGCAGCCTGCGGGAGGTCGTGGGCCTCGCCCCAGAAACGGGGGGTCGGGGTGCCCAGGTAGTGGTAGGCCGCCACGGCTGCTGCTGCGAGCATCCGCAGCCCGTCGACTGCGGCCAGACGCCCGCCCCCGGCTGAAGCACGGTTCACGCGTTGCTCGACAGCCTGGACTGGCCGGAGCCGGCTGCCGGTGCCTTCGGTGCGTACGGACACGGGCATGGAAACTCCTGTGACGAGGCGGCCGGTCGAAGAAGGGCTGGCTGTAAGGGGAAGGGAGGGGCCTGACGCCTCGTCGTCGGCGGCAGGGGCGGCGAGGCGGGGAGTCGGCTCTGTACCGGGGCGGCGATGCGCAGCGCATGTGGTCATTTCCCCGGCTGTTTCACGATCGCCGAAGTCGAATAGCCACAACCCGCATCACGGGGGCCATCACCCGGCGGGTGAAACTCCGGTGTGCGCGCCCGACGTTGCACCTCGGTCTGTTCTGCCTGGCAACGGTGGGCGAACTCCCCAGTGTTCAGGCCGGGTTCACCGTGTCGGAGCCGCTGCGGCGGCGCAGTCGCAGGGCGACGGCGGTGACAGCGAGAGCGCCGAGGGCGGTGAGGATGTCGTCGCTCTGCGCCCATCCGGAGAAGTAGAGGATGACGAGGAACGGTGCGGCGGCGCAGGCGAGTTGGGCTGTGGTGCGGATCCCGGCGACGGCCCGGCGGCCCGCCAGGAGCAGGGCTGCGGCCATCGGGACGCCGAACCTCCAGGGCAGGAGCAGGCCGATGCCGAGCGGGTCGATCACGGTGACCGCGGCCACCAGAAGGACGGCCCACGCCACCAGCGCGAGCACTCCTGCCATGCCGCGCACCCGGTGGGCCGGGCGGAGGTCGGGCGGGCAGGCGAGGGGGAGTGCGGCGATCAGGATCGGTGCGAGCAGGAAGCCCACAAGTTCCCATCGCAGGTCGGGCGGCATGCGCCAGACCGGGCAGAGGAAGGCGACCGAACTGCCCACCGCCCCGGTGACCGCGCACAGCACCCCGGGCAGGTAGCGTCCGGCCAGCGCGACCACCGCGCCCATCAAGGTCAGCAGGTAGCAGCCGTTCATCAGGGTCACGAGCGGACCCATGTCACCTGCGGTTCCTGCGGTGCGCATGACGTACCAGTCGCCGATACTCCCGATGAGGTTGAAGGCGGCGTACGTGGCCGTCGCAGCCAGGCCGAAGGGGGCGACGGCCGCGAAAAGCCGTCCGCCCGGGTGCGCGGAGCCGACGCCGAGGCGCAGCCGCAGGGCGTGCGTGACTATGTCGGCCGTCTCGCGGAGGCGGGCGCCGCGGCCCGCTCCCTCGGTCGCCTCCCGGTAGGACTCGGCGATCTCGTCGCCGAAGGCGCGGCGGAAGCCGACCGGATACAGGTGCAGCAGTACGGGGTTCACGCGGTGGCCGCCTTGCCGGTGGCTCCCAGGCGCCGGGTGGCCTCGCGGGCGGTGGCCGCGATCCGCTCGGCCTCGACAGCCAGTGCCGAACGGCCAGGAGGGGTCAAGGTGTAGGTGCGCCGCAGTCGGCTGTCGACGACCTCCTCCTTGTGCACCTCGATCAGGCCCTGCTGAAGCAGGCGCTCCAGCGCCCCGTAGAGCGTGCCGGTCCGCATCTTCACCCGCCCGCCCGAGATCGTCTCCACCTCACGCGCGATCGCGTAGCCGTGACGTGGCTTGTCCGCGAGCGCGGTGAGGAGAAGCAGGGTCGGTTCCTGCATCGCACGGTCAGTCATGGAACCAGAGTATGTCAGTCACCGGCATATACGGAAACTGGATCCGCGTCTGCCATGACCCTGCTCCCGTGCGAACCGGCGCCCCTTCATCGCGATGACCCGCGATGAGAGGATCACCGCGTGCTCGGATCAGGGCCTTGGCGAGATGGGGTAGGGGAGACGCCATGGGGTTGGGAACGGTAGTTGTCACCGGTGCGGCCGGGAGTATCGGTCGGGTTGTACGGCGGGCGTTGCGCGGCGAGGTGGGCCAGTTGGTTCTGCTCGATCGGGTTGCGATCCAGCAGGAGGCAGCCAACGAAGTGGTCCACACGGTCGACCTGCGGGATGCGCCCGCTGTGGAGGCCGCACTGTCGGGCGCGGACGCGGTGCTCCACCTGGGCGGGCTGCCGGACGAGGCGCCGCTGCCCGACCTCCTGGAAGCCAATGTGCTGGGTAGCCACAACGTCTTGGAAGCTGCCCGGCGCACCGCGGTTCCGCGCGTGGTGCTGGCCAGCAGCAACCGCGTGACCGGTTTCTACCCCACGGCCCACCTCACCGGTCCCCAGGATCCGGTGCGCCCGGACGGTCTGTACGGGGTGAGCAAGGCAGCCATCGAGGCCCTGGGGCAGCTGTATGCCGACAAGTTCGGCCTCTCTGTGATCTGCCTGCGCATCGGCAGCTTCGAGGAGACACCCACTGAGCCCCGCCACCTCGCGACGTGGCTGAGCCCGCGTGATGCCGTCGGCTTCAGCCGGGCCGCGCTCATCTCTCCGCTCTCCACCCGGTTCGCCACGGTGTACGCCGTCTCTGCCAACACCCGCCGCTTCTGGCAACTTCCCGCGGAGTCTGAACTGGACTACATGCCCGTCGACAACGCCGAGCTCTATGCGGCACACATCACCGGCGCCGACACGCCTGCCGACCCCTCAGCTCCGCAAGCCGGCCCGTATGCCCTGCCCGAATTCACGTTGAAGCACATCCGGCCCTGACCTTCATCGCTCGGGCACTCGCTCATGACGCGTCCGCATGAGGAGGTGATTACTTCCGCCTGACGGACAACGGCTACCCGGCTCCGGCGGCGGGTGTCGTATGGGGCTCGGTCGCGCCGTGCCTACGTCGGACCGTCGCTCAGGACGCGATCGAGTGCTGCCCGGCCTGCGGGTCCCCATGTCGGTTTGCCGCCGGGAAGGCCTCGGTCGCCGCTCTGGCCCATGAGCATGAGGAACAGGCTCTTGAGGGCGGCCAGTCCGCGGGCGCGCCGGATGGTCCCTGCGTCTGCCTGCGCGTACGCGGTGAAGAACCGCGAGGCGCAGCCTGCGGGTAGGAGTACCCATGCGGCGGCGAGGTCCCACGCCGGATCGCCGGCGAACAGGGCACCGAAGTCGACGATGCCCGAGAGTGTTCCGTCCGTGACGACGACGTTCGCGGGATGAAGGTCGCCGTGCACCCAGAGTGGCGGGCCTGCCCACTCTGGGGCCGCGGCGGCGTCGTCCCAGACAGCCCGGACGTCGTCGGCGAGGTCGTCGGGGACGACGGCGTGGAAGAAGTGGTCGAAGCCGTCCGTGCACTTCTTGGGGTGTTCGCCGCGGTCCTCACTGATCGGCGCCTCGGCGGGCGCCTCCACGTGGAGCGCTGTGAGGAAGCCCGCCAGTGTGTCGGCCGCGTGGTGGCCGCGGCTGATGGAGGTGTGGTCGAGCGGGTCGCCGGGGACCCACGTCATGATGGTCCAGTGCTTGGGGAAGCGCTCGGACGGTTCGCCGAACCGCACCGGGGTCGGCACCGGGAGTGGCAGGCGCGGGGCCAGTACGGGTAGCCACCGCCGCTCCTTGAGCTGGAGCTCTGGGGTGGGGTCCATGCGCTGCATGCGCACGGCCAACTCGTCCCCGAGGCGCCACATTTGGTTGCCCCAGCCGCCCGCCACCTCGCGGATGGCCAGTCCTGCGAGGTCCGGATGCTGTTCCTGCAGCAGGTCGCGGACCAGGTTCGCGGTGATCTCGATCTCGGCGTCGGTCATGCGAAGCCACACTACTGGGGCAGGATGTTGACCTGCTGTCGCTGCCCACAGCCGGCGACCCGCAGCAACACTTCGGGCACCTCCGCCCCGGCGGTGACGCCGCGTCAGCCCAGCGCGCGGTCGAGGTTGAAGGCGGCGCTGATCAGCGAGAGGTGGGTGAAGGCCTGGGGGAAGTTGCCCAGTTGTTCGCCGGTCGGGCCGATCTCCTCGGCGAACAGACCCAGGTGGTTGGCGTAGGTGAGCATCTTCTCGAAGGCGAGCCGGGCCTCCTCAAGGCGTCCTGCACGGGCCAGCGCCTCCACGTACCAGAACGAGCAGATCGAGAAGGTGCCCTCGGAGCCGTGCAGGCCGTCCGGGCTGGCGGTCGGGTCGTAGCGGTAGACCAGCGAGTCGGACACCAGGTCCGTGGTGAGCGCGTCCAGGGTGGAGAGCCACTTGGGGTCGGTGGGCGAGATGAACTTGGCCATCGGCATCATCAGCAGCGAGGCGTCCAGCACGCTGTCGTCCAGAGCCTGGACGAACGCGCCCCGCTCGACCGACCAGCCGCGCTGCATGATCTGCCGGTAGATCGCGTCCCGGGACTCCCGCCAGCGTGGCAGGTCGGCCGGCAGGCCACGCCGGTTCGCCATGCGCATCGCCCGCTCCAGTGCCACCCAGCACATCAGCCGCGAGTACACGAAGTCCCTCCGGCCCCCGCGGGTCTCCCAGATTCCCTCGTCGGGCTGGTCCCAGTGCTCGCAGAGCCAGTCCGCCATCGCGCCGACCTCGTCCCAGCGGGCGCTGCTGATCGGCTGCCCCCACTTGTCGTACAGATAGATGGAGTCGATCAGGGCTCCGTAGATGTCCAGCTGAAGCTGGCCGGTGGCGGCGTTGCCCACCCGGACCGGCGCGGAGCCGAGGTAGCCCTCCAGGTGCGGGAGCTCGTACTCGGGCAGCTCGCTGCGCCCGTCGATGCCGTACATGATCTGCAACGGGCCGGTCGCACCGGTGCCGCGCATGATGCCGCGCTCGCCGAGGAACCCCATGAACGCCTCGGCCTCCGAGGTGAACCCGAGGCGCAGCATGGCGTAGACGCAGAAGGCGGCGTCGCGGACCCAGACGTAGCGGTAGTCCCAGTTGCGCCCGCCGCCGATCTGCTCGGGCAGGCTGGTGGTCGGTGCGGCGACGATCGCACCGGTCGGCGCGTAGGTGAGGAGCTTCAGCACCAGCGCGGAGCGGTGCACCATCTCCCGCCACCGCCCGTGGTACTGAGAACCGGCCAGCCAGTGGCGCCAGAACCGGACGGTCGCCTCGGCCTGCTCATGCGCCTCGGCGCGCGGGCACGACCGGGGCGGGACGTTGTCGCCGATCTGGTCGAGGGCGAACACGTGGGACTCGCCCTCAAGGAGCTTGAAGTGCGACCACACGTCTAGGCCGTCGCTTTCCAGGGGAGCGGTGGCGGTCAGCGCGAGCGTCAGTGACGGGGCGCGGAACACCGCTGCGTGGCCTTCGAGGTGCGTGGTGTGCGCTTCTGCGCCGTAGCCGAAGCGGGGGGCGATCCGCGCCCTGAACGGGAGGGTTCCCCGGACGCAGATCACCCGCCGGATCAGCCGGTGCCGGGCTGTCTCGGACGACTCGTCGGCCACGGGCATGAAGTCCTGGATCTCCGCCACCCCGTCCGCGGCGAAGAACCGCGTGATCAGCACGTTCGTGTCGGGGAAGTAGAACTGCCGGGTGCGTGTCGAGACCTCGGCGGCCAACTCGAACGATCCGCCCCGGTCGGCGTCGAGGATGGACCCGAAGACACTGGGCGAATCGAAGCGCGGGCAGCAGTACCAGTCGATGGTGCCGTTCGTGCCGACCAGGGCGGTCGTACGAAGATCGCCGATCAGGCCGTGCTCGGAGATCGGCATGTAGCGGTAGCTGTCGGCCTGCTCGAAGCCGGCCGTGTCGAACGCCATGCGGGCCTCCTCGCGCCGATGCGCGGCCCTGGAGGTGAAGCCGTGCTTTCATGCTAGACCCCTACTTCGAGGCGGGGGCCTGACGGAGCCGAGCGGCCGGGACCCGGCGGCCGGGCTCGCTTGTCGCCAGGTACGAGATCCCTGTCTAGCGAGGCTCGGCCGGCCAGCCGAGGGCCCGGAAGACGGCGACGGGGTCCAGGTAGTCCCGCCAGTGCGTTACCTGCCGGTCCTTGACGGTGATCACGGAGACGAAGTGGTTGTCGTAGGCGTGTCCGGTGTGGACCGCCCGCCCGTGCACGGCGTACTCCAGGACGACGACGGATGTCGCGGGGGCGTGGTGGACGGCGAGTTCGTCCGCGCTGTGCAGGACGATGACGTCGCCGTAGCCGCGGTACAGGTCGGCGACCGCTCGTCGGCCTTGGACGCGGCGCGGGTAGCCGGGGGCAGAGACCACGTATTCGACGACCACGTCCTCGGCCAGGAGGTCGAAGAAGTGCTCGCCGTCGACCAGGCCCGCCAGCCCCACTTGGATGATGAGGAAGAACGGGTCCAGCGCCGCGAAGTCGGTGATGTCGCCCACGGGCCCGGTCACCGGCCCGCCGTCCAGGCGTGGGCCTCGCGTCGGGCGAAGTCGAGAAAGGCGGTCGGGGGCCGGCCGGTGACCCTCTCGACGTCGGCGTTGGGAGTGGAGCCGTCGCCGGAGCTGATGGTGCCGGTCAGCCAGCGGAGCAGCACCGCATAGTCGGCGGGGATGACACCGGCGGCGACGGCGCCTTCGATCCACAGCTCGGGGTCGGGGTCGTGGTGCGCGACGGGTCGGCCGGTCACGGCGGTGATGGTCTCGGCGACTTCGGCGACGGTGAGGGCCTGCGGGCCGGTGGGTGCGTAGTGGGCGCCGGCGTGGGTGGCGGGGGCGAGCAGCGTCTCGGCGGCGACGGCGGCGATGTCGTCCGCGTCGACGAAGGCCTCGGTGCCGCCGCCGGTGGGGACCGTGATGGCCCCGTTGACGACCGGAAGGTGGGCGTCGGCGAAGTTCTGCATCACCCAGGCGGGGCGCAGGACGCAATGTGTGACGTTGCCGCGGGCGGCGAGGTCGGCCTCGACGGCTCCGATGTCGGCCTGGGGCGGTGCCTTGTCGGCGCCGTAGGTGCTGAGGTAGGTGACGTGGCGTACGCCTGCGGCTTCGGCGAGATCGAGGAAGGCGGCGACCTGGTCGGCGTACGTGACACGCATGACGGGGGTGACGAGGTAGAGGCGGTCGACCCCGGTCAGGGCGCCGGGGTGGGTGGCCGGGTCGTCCCAGTCGAAGTGCACGTCGGCGCCGTGGCGCGCCGCGGTGCGGGTGGCCAGGCCGCCTTCGGCGAGTTTCTTCGCCAAGCCCGAACCGGTGCGGCCGGTGCCGCCGAGGATGAGAGCGGTCTGTGGTGATCCAGTCATGAGTCCATCGTGAGAGTAGTGATGGAGCGGATCAATGTGTGAATCACTCAACTCTTTATGCCAAACGATCGTTCCGTTGTCAGGTGTGGTCGTCCTGTCGATACTGAGTGAGTGGACATACTGCATGATCACCTGGCACGGGCGCGCGCCGGCGGCGCGGTCTTCGCCCGGACGGTCGCCGAGCCGCCGTGGGGGCTGCGGCTGGCCGGCTCGATCCAGCTGGCCGTGCACACAGTGGTGCGCGGCCGGGGATGGCTGTGGCTGGACGATCCGGGCCGCGCGGTGGAACTCGTGCCCGGAGAGGTGACGCTGGTGCGCGGCGGACCGGACCATCACATCGGGCACGAGGCGGGCACCGACTGCCTCGAACCGGAGGAGTTCCGGGCCCGGCACGCCCACGACGCGCAGGCCGACAACCCCCGGGCGACGGTGTTCCTCTGCGGCGCCTACCGGTTCACCGGCGACATCGGCAACGGGCTGTTGGAGGCACTGCCCCAGGTCCTCACCCTGCAAGCGGCGGTCGGCGACCCGCTGCGGGACGTGATCGGGCTGCTCTCCCACGAGCTGGCCACCCCCGAGCCGGGCCAACCCACCGTGCTCGACCGGCTTCTGGACGTCCTCCTCGTCCTGGCCATCCGCAGCGACTTCCGCCGCAGCCCCACAGCCCCCCGCTGGTACCGGGCCCTGGCCGACCCCCGCCTGAGCGCCGCGCTGCAGGCCATCCACGAGAACGTCGGCCGCGACTGGTCGGTTCCCGAACTCGCAGCGATCAGTGGCCTGTCGCGGGCCGCTTTCGCCCGGACCTTCCGCGACGCGCTCGGCCAGACCCCCATGCAGTACCTGACCGACTGGCGCATGGCCCTCGCCCGTGACCACCTGCGCAGCGGCGAACTCGGCATGGCGGCCATCGCCCGCACGATCGGCTACAGCTCGCCCTACGCGTTCGCCGCCGCCTTCCGCCGCCACCACGGCGAACCCCCTGGAGCCTGGCGGCAACGGGAGGCGCTGCGCGAGCGGGAACTCCCCCTCCTCGGTTCCGCCACACACTGACCCCGCCCGCCTGGGTGATCAGCGCTGTTCGAAGGTCGCCTGTGCGCTGAGGCCGGGGGCCGCGCGAACTCGCCCGCACCATTACGCCTACCCTGGGGCCCGCCACGTGGCGGATTTTGAGCGGATTTTGAACAGTGCGACGAACGGAGCGTGACACGTGACGGGGGCCAACGGCGCGGAGCTGGTCGGCGAGGTTCTGGGCGGCCGATACCGCGTGACCGCGATGATCGGGCGCGGTGGCATGGGTGTGGTCGCCCGGGCGGTGGACCAGTTGCTGAACCGCGAGGTCGCCGTCAAGGTCCTGCGGGCCTACACCGACGCCTCCCCGGCCGAACTGGCCGAACTGCGGGACCGGATGCAGCGCGAGGCGCAGGCCGCCGCCCGTATCCGGCACAGCGGTGTGGTCACCGTGCACGACGTGGTCGAGGAGCGGGGGCTGCCCGTCATCGTCATGGAGCTGGTCGACGGGCCTTCCCTCGACGACGTACTGGCGGAGCGCGGCCCACTGGACCCGCGCGAAGCGGCCGCGATCGGCGCCAAGTTGATGGACGCGCTCGACGCGGCACACCGGGCCGGAGTCCTCCACCGGGACGTCAAGCCCGGCAACGTGCTGCTGGAGCGCGGCGGCCGGGTCGTGCTCACCGACTTCGGGATCGCCAGCATGGAGACTTCCGGCGACGAGGCCCTGGCCAAGCTGACCCAGAGCGGTCAGATCGTCGGCTCCCTCGACTTTCTGCCGCCGGAACGCGCTCAGGGCCGGGAACCGAGTGCCGCGTCGGACATCTGGGCGCTCGGCATGACGCTGTACGCGGCCGTGGAGGGCTCATCTCCCTTCCGCCGTACGTCGGTGTGGTCCACGCTGTCGGCGATCGTCACCGACCCGCTTCCGCAGGCCCAGCGGACGGGAGCGCTCACGCCGGTGCTGGAGGCGCTGATGGCCAAGGACCCGCTGCAGCGGCCCGACGCCGGGCAGGCGCGCGAGATGCTGGAGGCGGTCGCCGGGGGCAGGACGGCGGACCTCGCGTCGGCACCGGCCCCCCAGCCCGTCACTCCGCCGGGCTTCGGTCCCGCCGCGCCGTTCTTCCAGCCCGCCGCCTCCTACACGCCGGCCGACGCCTACGGCGCCCCTCCGCAGCCGGGCGCCGCACAGCCGGGCATGGTGCCCGGCATACCCGACGGTGTCGGCAGCCGTTCCGAGACCCGTGCCACGATCGTCCCCGCGCGGCGCCGCCGCACCCGTACCGTCGTCGCGGTGGCAGCCGCTACCGTCCTCACCTGCGGCGGAGTTGCCTACGCCCTGATGGACATGCGGGGCAACGCGGGCGGCGGGTCGAACGCGGCGTTTCCGACTGAGAGCACCGGCGCCGGCGGTGACGTGTCCCGCGGCCCGACCTCGCCGGGGGACCTGGCGTCCACAGGCCCCAGCGGGACGCCGTCCAGCACGCCCTCGAAAAAGGACGACGTCCGAGAGACAACAGGTCCCACGCCGACGCCAGGCAACGGCGGCGGCAAGTCGACCGCGGATCCGTCCGGCCCGCCGAAGGCAACGCCCAGCGCCCCGGTGAAGGAGCCCGTCCCGGTGTCGACGGCGTGCACCGGCTGGGCCCACTCGAACCGCAGTGACGGCTACGGTAACGCGGCCCAAGACACCCACCTCTACACCGGCCCGTACGCGGCGTGCTCCTACGTGACCGCGATCAAGTCCGGCGTGAAGGTCTACTACCACTGCTACGTCACCAATGCCCAGGGCAACAAGTGGATCTACGCCCGTATCGCGGGCACGAACACCGAAGGCTGGGTGTTCAGCGACAAATCCACGCTGAAGAGCGGCACACTCGCCCGCTGCTGAAACAGGTGATCCAGCCGATGGGGGAGGGGCGATGGTTACTTGCTGTTCTGGCCCGGCTTGCGCTGGTGGGTGTTCCGGGCGGGTTGGCCCGGAACACCCACGACACCAGAGCAGCAGTCGGCTTACCTGGCGAGTTCGGCCGGTTCGTCCGGTCCCGTCAGCTTCCGCTGGCGATCAGGACGACGTCCGGCTCGCGGTACGGCAGCTCGAAGACCTCACGGAGCACGAACGTAGCCCTCCGAGGTGATCCCATGCGCCGTGTTGCACCTGGCCGCCGGGTTGGCGAAACCGATGAACACGGTGAGCTCGACCAGCGCCGCCGGGCCGAGTTGGCCGAGCAGACGCGCCGACAGCTCATCGGTGACGGTCGTCGGCGTGTTCGTCATGGCCTCGGCGTACTCCATCACCTCCCGCTCCAGCGGCGTGAACACCTCCGACTCCCGCCAGCGCGGCACCTGGCTCGCCTTGGCCAGGTCCAGGTTCTGGTTCAGTGCCGCGAAGTAGTTGATGTCGAGGCACCAGCTGCAGCCGACCTGTGCGGCAACAGCCATGTGCGCGAACGTCTTGAGGCTCGCGTCGACCGCGTCCCAGGTGGCCACCTGGGCTGAGAACTCCTGGTTGGCCTCGGCGAGCTTCGGGTTGTTCCACAGCACCTCGTTGGGCTCGGGCACCGAACCGAGCTGCTTGATCAGAGGTTCGCGGAGCTCGGCGGGGAGCTCGGCCTTCGGGACGCGTAGCGCCACGGTGTTCTCCTTGGACGACGTCCGCCTGTTTGGCATGAAGACACCACCGGGTCCACGAATGTGACACCCCCGTCGCCACTGCTTATGGATCGTCAGCGCGCACGCCGACCCTTGGCCACGTCAGACAGCGGTGACCGGAAGGTCATTCAGCCGGGCGAGGGCCAGCGTGTGTGCGCGGTCGAGGGAGTCAGCAGCGGGGCAAGGGATGTCCGGCTGCACGCCGATGCCCTCCCAGTTCGTGCCGGAGACGGGGTTGATGGCACGGCCCACAGGGATGCTGGCTTCCAGGTGCGGGTGCACGGTCCAGCCCTCACGCGGGTGCGCGCCGCCGCGGGTGCGTTCGCCGACGACTACGGCGCGGCCGAGCTGCTGCAGGTCGTACGCCAGCTCCTCGGCGGCGGAGAAGGTGCTGTCACTGGACAGCACGTACAACGGCTTGCTGCCGCCGAAGCGGGCGCCGGGGACGTGCGGCAGGCTCCAGGACTGCTCGCTGCGCTCGCCAGCGCGCCAGTACATGGTGTTGAGGTGGGTGCGCTCGTCCAGTAGGTAGCTGCAGACGAAGGCGACCGTGTCCGGGTCGCCGCCCCGGTTGGCGCGCAGGTCCACGATCAGCGCCTGGGCGCGGGCAGCCAGGGTGAGCGCGGCGCTCAACGGTTCGGCGGCCCACTCCAGCGGAAACAGCATCGGCGCCAACTCCAGTACGGCGACCCCTCCGTCGAGCAATTGCACCCGGGGTGCACCGCCCAGCGAGGTGTCGAAGTCCCGGCGGACGGCGGCCAGGTTGGCCGCCCCCTGCTTGGGGGGCACCGGGTCGGTGTGGTGCTTCAGGCTCAGGTGCCGGTCGCCGTTGACGGACTGCAGGTCCGCGGTGACCAGCCGGGCGAGCTCCTCGGCGTCGTCGACGTCATAGGTGCCCTGGGCGAGCCGTCGTTGCAGGAGGCCGGTCAGCTGCTCGGCGATCTCGGGGAAGACGTAGTGCTCGGTCAGCAGCCGGGCTGTCTCGTCGATGACAGGGGCCGGTTGAAGCTTCGTCAGAATCGTCATGGCAGGAAGTAGAGCACCGCCCTTGCGGAAGCGTCAAAGAATTTAGACACTTTCGGTATGCGCGATCAGCCTTCCTACCCGCCGCCTCCTGAGGACGTCCTGGAGATCGGTGCGCCTGAGCAGTTCGCGGCGCTCTCCCACCCGTTGCGCCAGCGGTTGCTCTTCGCCCTGGGCCAACGGCCCGCCACCATCAGCCGGCTCGCGGCGCAGCTCGACGCGAAGAAGGGCAACGTGGCCCACCACCTCAAAGTGCTCCGCGAAGCAGGCCTTGTCCACATCGCCGAAACCCGCCAGGTCCGCGGCGGCACCGAGCAGTACTACCAGCGCACGGCACGCCACATGGTCGTCGCCGAACCCCAAGCGGCAGGCACCGCCGCGATGCTCGCTGCGGTCGCCCATGAGCTGGACCGCTCACCCGCCGAGACCCACCTGACACTGCGTCACCTGCGTTTGAGCCCCGCGAAGGCAAGAGAACTAGGTGAGGCCCTCGCTCAACTGGTCGACGAGGCCGAGGAAAACACGGAGGACCAGCCCGTGCATGGCGTGTTGGTAGCGCTCTATCAGCAGGCTCTGCCGACCAGCGTCACCGGTTCCGCCTAATGCTGCGACCACGTAGGTTCGCCGGTTTGGTGATCGTGACGGTTGGACGTGCGGTGACGTTCGATCCGACCGCTGGAGGCGCGGTGGCCGAGCCTGTCCGTATGCGCAGACCGACCAGGAAGGGCAGAAGCTGCGGCAGTTTGTGCGGCGTGGCAGCAGCACCCGCGCGGTGCGCTACTGGCGCGCGATGCTGCTGCTGGCGTCGGCTGGCGGGAACCGCGTGTCGGTGATTGCCCAGTGGGTGCAGGCTGACGAGGGCACCGTCCGGGATGTGATCCACCGGTTCAACGAGATCGGCCTGGCCTGCCTGGACCCTAAGTGGGCGGGAGGCCGTCCCCGCCGGCTCAGCCCTGACGACGAGAACTTCGTCATTGCGACGGCCACCAATCGCCCCACCAAGCGCGGTCATCCCTTCACCCGCTGATCACTGCGCAAACTGTCGCCTATCTGCGGAAAGCCCAGGGCCGAGCGATCCTCATCGGCCGCGAAAGCTTACGTGGCCTGCTCGCCCGCCGCGGCGTTACCTTCCAGCGCACCAACATGTGGAAGGAGTCCCCCGCCCTGGACAGCGAAGCGAAGCTGGACCGGATCGAGGAGGTCATGGTCCGTTTCCCGGCCGGCGCTGCGGGTCTTCGCCTTCGACGAGTTCGGACCGCGCGGTATCGGCCCACCGCTGGCTCAGGCTGGGCCGAACGTAAACACCCTGACCGGCTGCTCGCCACCTACCACCGCACGCACGGCGTGCGCTATTTCCACGGCTGCTACTCGCTCGGAGACGACACGCTGCGGGGCGTCAGCCGCCGCAGGAAGGGCGCTACCAATCCGCTGTCCGCGGCTGAAGTCGATCCGTGCCTCCCGGCCCGACGGCGCCCCGATCTACGTCATCCTGGACAATCTGGCCGCCCACAAAGGCCCTGGCATCCGCCGCTGGGCGAAGAACGCAAGGTCGAGTTGTGCTTCCCCCGGCCTACGCATCCTGGGCCAACCCGATCGGCGCCCACTTCGGATCACTGCGGGAGCTCACCATCGCCAACTCCAATCACCCCGACCACACCGTGCAGACCGGGGCCGTGCACGCCTACCTCCGGTGACGCAGCGCCAACGCTCGCTACCGCGATGTCTTGGCCGCCGAACGTGAGGAACGCGCCCGCATCCGCAGCGAGAAGGCATCCGCTGGGGCGGACGGCCACTGCGATTGGCGGCCTGACCTGACCTGCCAGGAAGGTGAGTCACCGAGAGCGCGGGGCGAGCGGGGCTTTTCGCCCGGGGCGGCAACGGGTGGCGCCGGCAGGGTCTCAGGGTTCGATGACGAGGCGTTCGATGAGGCCGTCGCCGAGTGTGAACTGGTAACGCAGATCGATGGTCCCGCCAGGGAAGTTGCCCTCAAGGTGGTGGGTGGCGATGTAGCGGGTTGCGTCGGTCTGCTCGGCGCCGGTGAGGTGGATGCTGTAGGTGAATTCGGTGGCCGATCGGCTCAGCCACTTCCCGATCGCCTCGATGCCCTCGTAGGTGTTGCCGTCGTCGATCACTGTGGCTTCGCGGGTGAACGCCGTGATTGCGGTTGCGGTGTCGTGGGCGCGGTGTGCTGTCAGGTAGCGGGTGATCACCTCGGGCAGGGTGTCCGTGGTGCTGGTTCGGGGCTGGTTGTCCTGCATGACGCTCCTTGGGGTGGTGGCGGGTTCAGACGGTGGGGGTGGTGCCGCCGTCGATGACGTGTTCGGCGCCGACGATGGCCGAGGCGCGGTCGGAGACGAGGAAGGCGACGAGCTCGGCGACTTCCTCGGGCCGGTTGGGACGGCCCAGCGGGATGCCGCCCAGGGAGTCCATGAGCCGGCCCAGCGCCGCTTCTTGCGTGATGTCTGCGTCGTGGGCGATCCGGGCGACGAGGTTGTCGGCAGCCGAGGTCTGGATGAAGCCGGGCGAGACGGTGTTGACGCGGACGCCGTGCGGGGCGACCTCGTTGGCCAGTCCCTTGCTGTAGGTGGTCAGGGCGGCCTTGGCGGCGGCGTAGGCAAGGGTTCCGTTCCACAGCGGCATGCGGCGCTGGATCGAGGTGACATGCACGATCACGCCCTTACCTGTGGCGATCATGTGCGGCAGGAGTGCGCGGTCCAGCCGGACGGCGGCCAACAGGTTCGTGTTCAGTTCCCTGACCCAGTCGTCCTCGCCGAGCGCGGCGAACCCTCCGGCCGGCGCCTCGGACCCGCCGAGGGTGTTGACCAGGATGTCGACACCGCCCACGCGGGCGTCCACCTCGGCGGCCACATGAGAGGCGCCCTGGGCGCTGGACAGGTCGGCGGTGATAAACGCCTTCTCCTCGACGTCGTCGGGGCGGCTGCGGGCCGTTACCAGCACGGTCGCACCGGCCTGGGCGAGACGCCGGGCGATGGCGGCTCCGGTGCCCTTGGTGCCGCCGGTGACCAGAGCGCGTCGGCCTTCGAGGGATTCGCTGATGGATGTGGTCACGGTGTGCTCCGTTCCCGGACGCGGGCACAGAAGGCGCCGCTTCCGTCATTACTGCTAAAATAGAAGCAACTAACTTCGACTTTAGCAGTAACTGAGGGGATGGCCACCATGGCAAGCCGGATCAGGCTGGAGGACCGGGAGTGCCCACTGTCCACGACGGTGGAACACGTAGGCGAGTGGTGGACGCTGCTGATCCTCCACGACGCGTTCGACGGCTACACGCGCTTCGACCAGTTCCAGGAGAGCCTGGGCATCTCCTCCAGCATGCTCACCACCCGGCTGAAAACCCTCGTCGCCGACGGACTGCTGGAGCGCCGGCCCTACCAGACCAACCCCGTACGCCACGAGTACGTCCTCACCGAACTCGGGCACTCCCTACGACCGGTGATCGTCGCCCTGGCTGCCTGGGGCAACTCCCGCCTCACACCGGCCGAACGCAGCATGATCCTCATCGACGCGCACAGCGGCGAGGAGGTCGAGCCCGTCGTCGTCGACGCCAAGACCGGCCGCCGACTCGACGACAGCGACACCTACGTCTTCACCGCGGGCCCCGCGGCCAGCGCCGCCATGCGCCACCGATATGCGACACGACCGACCACCCCCACGGAGGCGTAAGGCCGCCCCAAGCCGGCGCCGAACAGCCGCGTGCAGTACCGGACACACCTCGAACCTGATCGACCAGGTAACACCGGATCGGCGGCACCATCACGCATGCCGATTGTCCCGAGGCGTTGATAACTAGATCAAGTGAGGCGAGGAGCAACGTCGTTTTGTTCGAGTTGAGCGTGTTGATGCCGAATGTGCCCGCCAAGTCCTTGCCCTCCTTCGCATCTGTGGATCGCGGTCCGGGCGCCCGGAGTGTCAGTACGGACGGTGTGGCGCTGGCTGGCGCGGGCCCGTGAGGACCAGCTGGAACCGGTTTGCGGGCGTGGAGCCTTCGCCCTTGGTGACGTGTTGTGAGCCCGGCTCCAAGAACTGGGCGGGCCCGTGTCCGAGTTGTGCGGAGAGTTGGAACGAGCCGGTGACCGAGCCCCTTTTGAGGGACGGTTTCCGTCGTTCGCGACGTGGCATCGGACGGAACGGGATCAACTGCGCGTGGGCCGTGTGCTGGAGAACACCTAACGCCGGCGCGAATATAGGCAGATAAGTCGATCAGGACCGCTATGACCGCGCTATGACCGCGCTCTGGCCCAGCTCGCCCTGCCGGAACGGCGGACGGGACCGGACAGCAGACGGCGCTCTCGCCCACGCGGGTATCGGAGGCGGGCCACGGCAAGGCAGCGTGCCGTTCACCGGCTGGCTGCGGCTGTATGTGCCGGTCGCGGCACGAGGGGTGCTGTGTCCCTACGGGGACCCCGGCCATGGCGAGACCGTCGCGATATAGGGGGCGTTGCGGCTGCCCCCGCACCGCATGGCGGTCCGCCGGGCACTGGTGGTCGGGAAGCCGGCGCTCCCGTAGCTGCGGGCCGCGCTGCTGACCGCGTTCAGTTTCCCTCGCGAAGGCGCTCACGATAGGGGCGTTGGCGGCGCCTGGTGTGCGGGGGCTCGACGAGCGGGACGTGTCCGGTGTCGCCAAGTGGGTGCTGCTGCGGCCCGGTTCCTGATTTCCCGGCATGTGAGCCACTCAAATCACTACCGTGTGTGATGAAATACGGGCATCCAATTACCCTATGTGGTCGCTACTGTGCTGTTCCGCGCCGCGCACAGCGTCCCGTGTTCCCACGAGGAGTCCCATGTTCCGCAAGGGGATCCGCCGCAGGGGGAGGTGGACGTTCGCGGCCTGTGCCGCGCTCGTCGTCCTGTCCGCCACCGCGCCTGTCACGCTCGACCCCCACCCGGCTGGCTGGCGTCCGTTGGGCCTCCGGCGGGTCCAGGGTGCCGATCCGGTGCCGGAAGTGGTCTGGCGGCACGGCCAGTTGGGACCGTGCGGTCACCAGGGCGGCGCCCGGTCCGCCGTTTACGGGCAGCGTCCGCACCTGCGCCTCGTTTTCGACACGTTCGATTACGTCGAGCACGCGCCGTGTGCTGAGCGGGTCCCACGGCAGGACGTGGGCACCCTCCGGGTTTTCCACGGCCGGGACGCCGCTGAGGAAGCACAGGATGCGAAGGGCGGGCAAGTCCGAGCTGACGAGCACGTCCGGGGTGAGGAGACGCGTGAAGGCAAGCGTGATGGGGAGCGGGTGGGCGGGGTGCCGGCCGACGAAGGCCTGTCCGTCCGGGAGCCGGCCGCGCACCTCGCGAGCGGCCCGCGGCACCAGCGAGTCTTCCCGGCCCCGGGCGGCCGGACGACGGCGGACCTGCCGGAGCCGGGCTCGGGCCGCGTGAGACGGACCGTCAGGCCGACGGCCGGCGCACCTCACCCGACGAGTCCTCGGCGGGGCGCGGGCGGCGGCTCCGCCGGCGCGGACAGATCCGGGGCAGCCGCCGGGGTCCCGACGTGGGGCAGCCACGATGGCCGCCCGGCCTCACCCGACAGCGGCCCGAGCGCCCCGGCGAGGAGCCGCGGCGAAGGTTCGCAGAGTCGGCCGATGCGGCCGGTCTACAGGGTGCCGATGGCTCCGGCGTACAGTCCCGGCCGCTCGCCCAGCTACCCCTGGGTGGGGCAGCCCCCGGCGTGGGGCCAGGCCACGGCCACGGCGACGTCCACGGCGACGGCGTGGAGCGGACCGGTTGCGCCCCGCTGAATCGCCCCAGGGCGCCCGGCCATACGGCGCCGGATCGTCCCGGTGCCGGACGGTGCGGGGCGGCGACGCACATCGACCCCATGGACTGACTGATCATTCCTGTTCGCCGATCCCTGAAGGCCCGCGCTCGGCACGGGCCTTCAGGGATCGGCGAACAGCGGTGTTACGTCGGCGAATTGGCGTGATCGGCCGGCACCGGCTGTCTCAGGATCGCCGTGCGGGCCAAGCCCGAAGCAGCTGCCATGGCGATGGCGGAAAGGGCCAGTGCGGTCCCCGGCCCCGATTTCTGGGCCACCAGACCGCTGATCGCCGTGCCGGCGGAGCCGCCCAGGGCCATGAAAGAACCGATCCATGACTGCGTCTCGGCCGCCATGTCGGGTGGGGCGAGATCGCCGACGGTGCTGTAGGGCGCGACGAAGGTAGGCCCCGAAGCCAGTGGGTGCGGCTCGTTTTCAGTGAGGGATCCGCCCAGCTCAGCGAGGTTGCTACGGACGAGCCGCACCCAGCGCGCTCAGCGTTCGATCCTGGCCGTTTCGCCCCTGGCCCCGCCCTCGGTACTCGGACAGGGATCAGCGACGGGTTTCGATCTTCAGGTCGCCTGCGGTCACGGTGCGGATGTGGTCACTGGCGAGCAGGTCGTGCGGGTAGCCGAGGTCGATCGCGCTGACCTCGTCGAGGCGGGCCAGCTGATCGGCAGCGAAACCGACCTCCAAGGCACCCAGATTTCCCATCAACTGCTGGGGGGTGCGAGCGCCGATGACGGGTGCCGTTACGTCCGGGTTCTGCAGGGTCCAGGCCAGGGCGACCTGAGCGGGTGTGCGTTCCAGCTCCGCGGCCACCTCCCGCACGACGTCGGCGATGGCGAGGGTGCGTTCGGTGACCATGCCCAAACCGGCGTTGAAGCTCTTGCGGTTGCTTTCACCGGAGTCAGCGCCCGTCGCGGTCAGATCGGCGCGGCTGTACTTGCCGGAAAGCACGCCGCCGCCCAGCGGTGAGTACGGGGTCACCCCCAGCCCCATCGCCCGTGCCATCGGGATCAGGTCACGTTCTCCGTCTCGGTTGATGAGGCTGTATTCGATCTGTAGCGCGACCAGCGGTGACCAGCCGCGCAGGTCGGCGATCGCTTGCATGCGGGAGATCTCCCAGGCCGGAGCGTTGGACATCGCCACGTACAGGACCTTGCCCTGCCGGACCAGATCGTCCATGCCACGCAGGATCTCCTCGACCGGTGTCGTGAAGTCCCACACATGCAGGAAGAGCAGATCGATGTAGTCCGTATTCAATCGCCGCAGGCTGGTATCCACAGACGCGAGCAGGCTCTTTCGGTGAGCGCCCCCGGAGTTGGGGTCCCCGGGTCGGCGCTGCGTCGTGTATTTCGTTGCCAACACCAGGTTGTCGCGGTTGTCGCGAGTGAATTCGCCCAGCATGCGTTCGGAGCTGCCGTCGGTGTAGGTGCCGGCGGTATCGATGAAGTTGCCGCCGCGCTCGACATAGAGGTCGAACAGCTTGCGCGCATCGTCCTGCTCGGCGCCCCAGCCCCACTCTGTGCCGAAGGTCGCCGTGCCCAGGGCCAGCGGTGAGACCCGCAGCCCGGAGCGGCCCAGCAGCCGGTAGGTGTCGAGGGAGAGCGACATCATGTCCTCCTGTGCTCGTGAACGTCGTCAAGCACAGCCTGCGACCACCCAGAGCCGGGGGTAAGGGAAGGAAGTTCCTGGGAACACCAGTCCTACCCGGGCTGTTGGACCAGCCATGATCCCTGGCACGGTGGACGTGACACACGAACTGGCCGTATTCCTGCGGACCCGACGCGAACGCCTGGACCCACGGGATTTCGGCCTACCGGCGCGTCGGCAGGCCCGACGGACCCCGGGACTGCGCCGCGAAGAAGTCGCAGAACTGGCCGGGGTCAGCACTGACTACATCGTGCGGCTGGAACAGGCCCGCGGGCTGCGGCCCTCAGCGGAGGTGGTGGAGGCGCTGGCCCGGGCACTGCGCCTGACCCCCGACGAACGCGCCCACCTCTTCGGACTGGCCCGGCAGCGGCCCCGCAGTGCCGACAAGCTCGCCACCGTCGCAGAGCCGCTGCTGGCCCAGCTGGTCGCCGATCTGTCGCCGCTGCCGGCGATGCTGATGAACCACCGCTACGACATCCTGGCCTGGAACAGCGAAATGGCGAAGCTGCTACCGACCTTCGACACCTTGCCGCCGCAGCAGCGCAATGCGATGTGGCTGTGCCTGATACATCCGGAGACACGGGACTTCTACGTCGACCGCGAACGTGTCGTGCGAGAGGGGATCGCCCACCTGCGCACTGCGTGGGCCGCGCATCCAGAGGACCAGGCGTTGACCGACCTCATCACCCAATGCATCACTCACGACCAGGAGTTCGCGCGATTGTGGGCCGAGCGAGAGGTCAAGGTCAACGGCCGCGGACGCAAGACGATGCGGCATCCCGAGGCCGGTGTGATCGCAGTCCACTTCGAAACGCTGACACCGCTTCAAGATCCGGACCAGCTGTTGGTGATCTACCGCGCCGCCGACGATGAGAGCCAGTCGGCATTGGACCGGCTGTGCACACGGTGATGGCGAACCGCCCATCGTTCACCGAGACCGAACCGCCGCAACGGCGTGGCTTCGGGATCCACCGATGAGATCCGAGCCGGAAGCATGCCGATCCGCCCCACCTGCGACGACGTCAAAACCCGCCTCCAGCGACTGCTGTTCGCCAAGCTGACCACCTGACACCGGAGCCTGGCGTCTGTCGCGTGACCTGCACCTGAGCAGGGGCTCGCTACATCAAGGTCGACTCAACCCGGGTTGGGCGCGGCTCGTCCTCGGTGAAGCATCCGACCAGCTCAATGGGTCCTTACGGAGGAGCCACACCCAAAGCCAGTCCCGGAATGGCCGCTGCCGCGATGAGGATGCTCACGTACATCTGACTGGCCACTGCGACCAGGGCGGCTCCGAGAGCGAGGACGGTCAGTGTCACCGCGAAAGGTTCGGCTTCCCGCCCCAACGGGGCGGCAGCGCGCCCAGGACCACTCCGCCGATGACGCTTCCGATGGCCATGGCGCTCAGCAGGACCCCGCTCATCAGGCAGTCGACGCAACAGCAGCAGGATCGTCGCGCTGGTGGTGAGGAAGGGGGCGGCAGCCAGCCCTGCCCAGGGTGCCACCGGCTCCGCCAGGAATGCCGCCAGCATCGGCCCGGCGATGAAGCCGAGGTCGGCCAGGACGGCGTCCAGGATCCGCCTTCGTGCAGCTGGGAACGAGAGGGCTACGTGACCAGGCCTGCTGAGGCACCCGTTGGGAAGGTTCTTTCCACGCGGTTCACGCTTCGCGGCCGACGGAGCCCCGAGAAAGCGACCGTAGCGGTCCGGTCCGTCGAGGTCAGAATGCTGGCCGGCATGACCGAGACCGAGCAGTCAGGCGCGTTCCGGATCCTGCGGAGCGTGATCCATTCCCCGCGGGAATCGGCGAAGGAGAGCGCCTCCACACCCGGCTCGCCCGTGATGTCCACGTCCTCGCCGAGGACACGTACGGAGGCGAGGAAGGAGCCACGTTGACTCGTACGCGGACACTGCCCTGCAAGCTGCGCCGCCCAGCCACGGAACCGCAAGTCTCGGGGTGCGAACCCCCGTGCCGGATGCGGGCCCCGCGCTCACCCTTCGCTCCTCGCGCTCACCTTTTCCTGTTCGCGGGCGGGCGGCTCCTCAGGGGTGTGGCGCGGCAGGAAGACCAGCGTCACAATCGCACCGAGAGCGGCGACCCCGGCCGATACGGTGGCGGTGACGTGCATGGCATGGACGAACGCGTCGTGGGCGGGCTGGACCAGCGCCCTGCCCGCCGACCCCAGCTCCTGCGCGACCGCCAGGGTGGTCTCCACCGACTCGCCCGCTGTGCGCCGCAGGTTCTCGGACAGGTCGGGGACCGCCGCGAGATGGCTGTCGATGCGGCTGTGGTAGACGGTGGACAGCAGCGAGCCCAGTACGGCGACTCCCAGAGCACCGCCGACCTGCCGGAAGGTGTTGTTCACCGCGGAGGCGGAACCGGCCTTCTCGCGCGGCAGCGATGACATGATCATGACGGTGGCGGGTGGCATCACATGCGCCGTCGCCGTGCCCATCAGGAAGAACACCACCTCCAGTACCCAGATCGGCGTAGTAGTACCGAGTAGCAGGAAGCCGAGGAACGCGATCGCGTCCAGGGCCAACCCGGTGGCGCACACGGCACGTGCGCCGAACCGGGCGACGACCAGGCGGGCCCGCGGCGCGAAGGTCATTTGGGCGGCGGCGAGCGGGAGCATCAGTAGGCCGGTCTGCAGGGGGGTGTAGCCGCGCACGCTCTGGATGTAGAAGACACTGAAGAAGGTCACGCCGACCAGCCCGAAGAAGACGAAGCCGATGGCGAC
Source organism: Streptomyces sp. WM6378 (assembly GCF_001279695.1). Classification (GTDB taxonomy): domain Bacteria; phylum Actinomycetota; class Actinomycetes; order Streptomycetales; family Streptomycetaceae; genus Streptomyces. Next base: position 43,783 of record NZ_LGDD01000257.1, on the reverse strand, counting down.
CACGGAGGCGGAGAAGCGCCGGTCGCGGAAGTACGCGATGTTGAATGCCGGGTGATCGCTTCGGTGCTCGTGGAGCACCCAGCCGCCCAGAACGGCGACACCGGTGACGATCGTCACCCACGACACGGGCGCGGTGAAGTCGGCGAGCTGGCCGCCCTTGATGATGCCGTACGCCAGCAGGACCAGACCGATGACGGACAGCAGCACCCCGACCGGGTCGAGCCGGCCGGGTAGGGGGTCCTTGGAGTCCGGGACGAGCGCGGCCATCGCGACCACGCCGATCACCACGATGGGCACGTTGATCAGGAACACCGATCCCCACCAGAAGTGCTGGAGCAGCACCCCGCCGACGATGGGGCCGAGCGCGATGGCGAAGCCGACCGTGCCGGTCCAAATGCCGATGGCCTTGGGCCGCTCGTCGCGGTCGAAGACGTTCGCGATGATGGCCAGCGTGCTGGGCATGACGAACGCGGCACCGAAGCCCATCAGAGCGCGGAACGCGATCAGTTCACCGGAGGAGCCGGAGATCGCGGAGAGCAGGGAGCCGATGCCGAAGGTCAGCATGCCGAAGATCAGGGTCTTCTTGCGTCCCAGCCGGTCGCCGACGAGCCCGGAGGTGAACAGCAGCCCGGCGAAGACCAGTGTGTAGGAGTTGATCGCCCACTGCAGCTGGCTCTGAGTGGCGCCGAGTCCAGTAGGGGGTGGCTGGGCGATGGTCTTCATCGCGACATAGAGGATCGAAGTGTCGAGCACGACAACGATCAGACTGAAAAGCAGCACGGCCAGGATCACCCAGCGGCGGGAATGTACCGCCTGGGGAATCTGTACGGCCGGAGACCGGGACTCGGGGGCAGACATGTTCCCACGCTAGAGTCACTTACCGACAGAAGCAGCACAGTTTCGCACCTGTCCCCCGAATGGCGGACATATCAGTCGTCACTCGTGATGCCTCCAGCACCCGTGATTCCTCACTTCAGGGAAACACCGCTCACTCACTCGACTGTGACTGAATAGGCGTCTGGGAGCGTGGGTTGTGCGGTGTGTTCACACCTGCGATGCCAAGAGGCAGAACCCGCAAGTCATTTCCTTACGGCTCCGGTGTCCACCAGCCCGGGCCGCCCCTCAACGTGCTGGTGGAGCGGTATGCGGGCTTCGGCGTGCGGGTTTCGACGGGCTGTCCTAGCGTGGAACGCGGCGCCCAACAGGACACCGTCCTTGAGGAGCAGATCCCTGGCCGTTCTGTGCAAACAGGAAATCGCGGTCCCTGATCACATCGCTCCCCTTGAGGAAACCCTCGAACTTGGCGCGGAGGATGCACCATGACCAAATCCGCGACGTGATCTCGCGCTCCGGCTGATCGAAAATACCGGAGTTCTCTAACGGCACAATGTCCAGCCTCTCGCGAGAGGTGTTGCACCATCCCGGAGTGGACGCCCGTAGTGCTGTCCACCAAGCGGAATCCAAGGCTCGTGCGGGTCACGTCCGCAAGCTGGACTTCTGCATTATCCACGCGGGCGTGCCGCCACTGCCCCGGAGCGCTGCTGCGGGCGGGCCCACGCATCCTCGCCGATCTGAGCCGCTTTCTGGGCGTCCCGCCCGAAGCCTTCCGGTTCAGCCGCGCCACGCTCACTGAGTACGGCAATAGCGCCGGTGCCGTGGTGCTCGACGCACTGGCACGGCTTGTTTGACGAGGCGTCGGCCCTCGACTCCCACGAGGAGTTGCCGGCCGGTATCGGTCCCGGCGTCACCGCTGAGATCTGCCTCGGCACTTGGCCCTTGGACCAGGCAGCTTGAGTCCGCGTCCGCACCGAGCAGGAGGTACGCATCATGAGCAGTCAAACGGATCGGCCACCGGTCCGCTTCTGGAGCGTTGACGACATCGAAGCCCTCGACTTCGACCCGGCGATGCAGGAGATGCTGGACGACGGCGGACTCGCCCGCATCCGGATGCCATACGGGGAAGGCGACGCGTGGGTGGCGACGAAGTACGAGGACGTCAGACTGGTCACCACCGACCCGCGGTTCAGCAGGGCGGAACTGGCCGGTCGCGATGTCACCCGGCTCGCCCCGCACTTCATCCCGCTCGACGACGCGGTGGGGTTCACCGACCCTCCGTACCACACGGGGCTGCGCAAGACCGTAGCGAAGATGTTCACCCGCCGGCGCGTCGAGCAACTGCGCCCACGCGCCGAGAAGATCGCCGAGGACCTTCTGGACGCGATGGAACAGGCCGGAGCGCCGGCCAATGTGATGGAGCACCTCAACACGCCCCTGTCGGTGGCCGGGATCAGCGAGCTGATGGGTGTGCCGCAGGAGGACTGGTCCCGGATCCTCGACTGGACCCTGCTGGTCATCTCGTCGGCGCAGGGCCGCCGGCGCAGCGAGCAGGCCAAGGAGGAGATCGGCGCCTACTTCGACGCGCTGGCCACCCAGAGGATGGCGGAGCCCCGCGACGACGTACTCAGTGATATGGCCGCCGCTGAGCGGGACGGCCAGCTCTCCCGAAAGGAGCTGGTGGCCTTCGCTGTGCTGATGGAGGTCAGTGGCATCAACTCGGTGCGGTTCAACAGCGCCAACATGGTCTACCTGCTGCTCACACACCCGGAGCACCATGCCAGGCTGCTGGCCGAGCCGGACTTGCTGCCACAGGCGGTGGAGGAGTTGCTGCGCTTCATCCCCCACCGCAACGCGGTGGGCATGGGCCGCATCGCCACCGAGGACGTGCAAGTCGGCGAGGTGACCGTCTGCCGCGGCGAGCCCGTCTACGCCTCGTACGTGGCGGCCAACCGCGACCCGGAGAAGTTCGACAACCCGCACAGCCTCGACTTCGACCGCGCCTTCAATCCACACCTGGCCTTCGGCAACGGACCGCACTACTGCGCCGGCCCCTGGCTGGCCCGGATGGAGATGCAGGTGATGCTCCGCGGACTGCTCGACCGCTTCCCCGACCTGCGGCTCGCCGTTCCGCCGAGTGATATCCGCTGGCGGCAAGGCGAGCTGATCCGGGGTCCGGTAGCGATCCCGGTGACCTGGTGACGAGGAACGGAGGACTTCCCGATGACCGATCTGACGACGTCGACGATGGACGGCCTGGTGCTCCCGCCGGGCGGAGGGCGGACCCTGGTGACCAGCGCCCAGGAGGTGACGATGAAGGTAACGGGCGCGCGCACCCAGGTGGGTTCCCTCTTCGAGGTGGTGGTGCCCCCCGGGTTCGACGTGGGCGCACACGCCCACGCCAACAGCGAGGAGGTGTTCTACCTCCTCGAAGGTGAGCTGGAGGTGCTCGCCTTCGAGCCGCGGGAACGCACGCCGGACAACTGGCAGCTGTGGGAGTCCCGTTCCGGCGAGGGGCCGGTGCGGGCCACCCGGGGCTCGGTGGTGCATGTGCCGCCCGGCTGTCCGCACGCCTTCGCCAACCGGACGGACCAGAACGCCAGGATGCTCGTGCAGGCGGCTCCGCCCCCGAACCACGAACGCTACTTCGAGGAGCTGCTGGAGATCCTGAACGCCGACGGCCCCCCGGACGAGGCAGCCGTATCCGCCCTGCGCAGGCGCTACGACATCCATCAACTGACCCCGTTGCGCACTCGGCTCAGCGGGCCGTCGTGATCAGGTCCCGCTCTCCGATGACGTGGTTCCAGGCGTTCAAGCTGGTGCGCTTGACGTCCGTCTTCTGACCTCGGCCGGTCCGTCCGCGCAAGTAGTGCGGGTGTATACGGCCGGGGTAGGAGGAAGCACGAATAGCGAACGCACCAGTAGGAGATCACAGCGGTTCCGCCGGGTGCGGTGGTTCATGCGCCCGACTTCACCGGTGGCGCATGCTGGCGCAGTTCAGAGAGTGCAAACGGTCATACCGGCACCTCTGCCGCCACACCATCCGGCGACACCATCCCGCCGACGGCGAACCGTCGGCGCCGCCCATCCGACGGGAGGTACGGACCGGTGAAAGCACTCGTCATAGAGGAGTTCGGCGGCCCAGAGGTGATCCACCTCGCGGAACTGGCCGATCTCGAACCTGGGCCCGGCGAGGTCCGGGTCCGGGTGTCGACGGTCGTTGTCGGCCGCACGAAGGACATCGCGACCCGGGCCGGACGTCCTCCTTTCGCGGGACAGGTGCCGGGATTCCCCCACGTACTCGGCAGTGAGCACGCCGGCGTGGTCGACGCCGTCGGTCCCGGCGCGGACCCGGCGCTGATCGGGAGACGAGTAGCCGTCTCCGCGGTACTTTCCTGCGGGAAATGCCGCGCCTGCCAAGCCCGCCGTGAGGAGGCGTGCTCGTCGTTCGGCCTGATCGGCATACACCGGCAGGGCAGCTACGCGCACTCGTGCGTGGCGCCGCAGTCCAACGTCTCGCTGCTGCCGGATGACGTCCCCTTCGCCCAGGCGGCGGCCCTGGCGGGCAACGGGCCCGTGGCCAGAGCACAACTCGAAGCCGGTCATGTCGGCCCGGGCAGCAACGTGCTGGTGATCGGTGCGGCGGGGTCGCTCGGCGCGACCGCCGCGTCGCTCGCAGGCTTTCGCGGGGCCCATGTCATCGGCGTCGACCGGCTGGCCGTCAAACCGGGCTGCATGGACGGCCTGCCACTGCGGGCGGCCCTCGACGGTGACGCGGAGGACCTCGCCAGCGCCATCCGCTTGGTGACCGGCGAGTGGGGTGTCGACTGTGTCATAGACAACCTCGGCATCCCGGCGGTCTGGCACAAGTACCGCGAAACACTGGCTGACATGGGCCGAATCATCGTGTCCGGAGCGATTTCGCACGAGCCGCTGCCCATGTCGCTGCTGCCGTTCTACCTCCACAGCCAATCGCTCATCGGGGTCCGCACCGGCAACCGCACGGAGATCACCGCCTTGTGGCGGGATGTGGCGAACGGCTTCCGCATCCCGGAGGCATTTGTGGATCCCAGACCGTGGGAATCCGTGAGTGATGCCCATCGTGCCGTCGAGGCGGGGGTCTCGCGGGGCCAGGCAGTGCTCGAAGTGGGGGACTAACCAGGCAGTGGATTCCGGGACAGACGAAAACGGACGCATAGGCGGCCTGGGCCGCGAACCCGATCGAGGCGGACGTGGCCGCTGCGACGGTTCACCCTCGCCAACTCCCGCTATCCCAACCACACCGTTCAGGTAGCGAGTTGCACGGCTGTCTGCGCTGGTGCAACCAGAACGCCCGGCATCCCGACGACGTGAACGCGCCCGCGTACGCAGTGAGAGGGGCATTCCGCTCGGCGGCCGCCCCATCGCCGGAGCGGTCTGACCGCCCTTCCGAATCCCAAGCCATTGGGCAGGTCACGGACGAGTGGCCACCAAGAGGCAAGGACAAGGAACGCTGAGCGACTGCTGATGTTGGCAAGGTGCGTATCGAGGGGGATCGTGCGACTCCAACGCACCTGGCGGCGGGCGACCCGGAGCCCAGATAGGCCGGCGAGGCGGATGGCGTCGCTGTGGTCGGGACGTACGCGAGACGTCGGCTTCACTCCGCAGTGGTGCTCGATCCGCTGGTGCTGCTCCCGGATCCAGGGCACGTCGAAGGCGGTGGTGTTCCACCAGATCGCGAGCGCACCGCCCGGAAGCAGGACGCGCAACGCCTCCGGGACCGAGCGGGCGGTGTCGGTCCACTGTCAGGACTGCGCGTAGGTGATGAGGTCGCGGGAGGCGTCCGTGAGGGGGAGGGCGTTGCCGTCACCTCTGACCCGATCGGCACATCCGGGAGCACGGTGCGGCCATGGCGTCGCCCGGCTGGACGCCGATCACATCAGCCCCGCGCTCACGCAGCAGAGCGGTGGCGATTCCGGTGCCCGCGCCGGCATCGGCGACGCGGGCACGTATCAGGGGACGGCTCGTGAGCCGATCGATGTGATCGAAGAGCACGGGCGGATACGAAGGCCCGGCTGGCCGCGTACTGGTCAGCGGCCGCGTTGAACGAAAGGGCGCGTGAGCTGGTCATCCGCCCATCAGCGCCCCCTGCCCCACTGATCACCCACCCCGTTCGTCGTTTCCGGTCACAGCGTGAGTGACGGTGTCGGGAGTCAATACAACGCGAGCATCTGGTTGTCCGGACGCGAGTGGGACAGGCACAGGAAGTGGGGAGAGGCAACTTTTGTCGGCCAGGTGGGCGAACGCGGGCGCGGGCGCACACATATCGTGCCGAACCGGGACAACATTCACGCAGTCACGCAGTGACGCAGTCATCGAGTCACGTAGGCGTAGGCGGGGACGCTTACCTGGACGAAGAAGGTTCCCATGTCTGCCATCCCACGCGGGCGCACCGGCACGCTGTCAGTCCTGGCCGCGCTCACCACATCCGCCCTCGCCCTGGCCAGTGGCGGTGCCGCCGTCGGGCACACCGCCAACAGTCATGCGGGAGCCCCGGGCCACCTGCACTGCCCCCGGCTGCAGCGCCCGATCGCTACGACGGAGGCCGACTGGCAACCCGTCGCCGAGGCGTTGGGCCGCACCGGCGCGTTGCGGGAGAACGTGGTCTACGGGATCTCGCTGCCCCGCAGGGATCTGAAGGTCACCAGCCGGGGGGTGAAGATCGGGGCGTCGCTCGCGCTCAACGGCAGCGCGGACTTCGCCCGGTACTGCGACGGCACCATGCTCATGGGCGACCTGGTGCTCACTGAGAACGAACTCCCCAAGGCCACCGAAGCCCTTCAGGAGGCGGGCATCGAACAGACCGCCCTCCACAAGCACCTGCCCGACCAGAAGCCCCCCATCTGGTGGACACACTTTCACGCCATGGGCGACGCGGTCACCCTCGCCCGCAAGCTCAAGGCAGTTCTGAAAGTCAGCGGCGACCCCATCGCGGTGCCGGCGCCGGCGGTCACCAAGCCCATCGACCTGGACACCGCCGAGATCGACGAGACACTGGGCCGCAAGGGCATCGCCGAAGGCCGGACTTACAAGTTCTTCATCGGCCGCGCGGAGACCGTCACCTCACACGGCCATGTGCTGCCCGCACCCATCGGTATCGACACGGTGATCAAGTTTCAGGCCCTCGGAAAGAAGCGGGCCGCGGTCACCGGCGACATCGTGATGACCGCACATGAAGTGCAGAACGTCCTGCGGATCCTGCGCAGGGGCGACTTCGAAATCGTCGAGCTGCACAACCACATGCTGGACGACCAGCCCCGGCTGTTCTACGTGCACTACTGGAAAGTCGGGGACGGCGTCGAGCTGGCGAGGGGCCTGCGTCCGGCCCTGGACGCCACCAACCTGGCGCCGCCGCCCACCCCGGAGTCGTGACCCACGCCGACGATGGGCTCGTGGGGCCGTTTTGAGATTTCGTCAGGGCTCGAACTGGCCCCGCAGCCGGTGCGGATACGGCCCGTACCCGCCCATTGGCGGCAACGGATCCACCAACGCCCACCGCGCAGTTCACGTCCAGCCACTCGGACGTTCCACCGGAGCATCGATCACGGCTCGGCACAGGCCCTAGGCGCTCGCGTGCTCCTCCGGTGGTGAGGTGGAGGTGGGGCGCCATGGTGGCTCTATCCCGATGAGCCTCAGACACGGGAGGCCGCGGCTCGCCAGCACGTGCAGGACCTCCAGTCTGAGGCTGCGGATTTGGCCCTCCGCTTGGAGAGGGCACGGGAGGATCTGTCGCGGTTGGAGATCACGCGGGAGACGCGGCTGCCACCATGATCGTGGACATCGGTTGTCATGCAGCGCCGGTCAGCGCAGCTGCTCTCTCTTCGAAGGCGACCAGGGCGAAGTGGCCGATCGTGGAGTGCCTGCAGGCCGCCGCGCGTGCGGACGGCCATGTCGAGGGCGTCGGTGACGAGCTCGGTGCGCATGTGACCGGCCATCGACCAGCCCAGCAGGCGACGGGAGTACACGTCGATGACCGTGGCCAGATACAGGAGCTTCCCGCCGACGAGGGGCAGGTAGGTGATGTCCCCTATCCAGGCGTGGTCGGGGGTGGACGCGGAGAAGTTCCGCCGGAGCAGACCGACTGGTCGGACTCCGTGCCCCTTGGGGGACTCTCTGACGTGATCCTGCGCCCGTTCAACGACTCTGTGCGGCCCCGGTTGTCTTGCATCCCCGTCCAGCCCCTTGCGGGCCTTGCACCGTGGTCCTGGCCATCCATAGCGGTCTGTTCGGCGTGCGCTGCGGAGCGGCGGTGGCCTGCCCACCGGCCCCAGGTGTGCGGACAGCCCCCTGCGTGGCAGGGGGCTGTGGGTCAGGCGCGGTGGTCGGCTGCCGTCAGAGGAGCTTCTGGGGGGCCTGGTACTGGTTGACGGGTGCGATGTTGCATGCGGCCTTGGGGCCGCCGAGGCCGTGTCCGCCGATGCCCTCGCCCTCCGGCAGCGGCACCAGGCAGCGTCCGTCGACGTTGACGAGCGGGGCGCCGTAGGTGTTGAGGATGCCGCCCGACTCACCGGCGATGACGGTGTTGCCGTTGCGGGTGCCGAAGTCCGAGGCACCCTGCGCCGAGGCGGGTGCGGCGACGGCCATCATTGCGGCGGCGGTGAGAACCGCTCCGGCGAGAACCTGCTTGATCACGATCATGCTCCCATTCGGTGGATCGGCGAGGGGTGACAGGGCTCGCCCTGCGGTAAGCCTGCTGCCCCTGGGCAGTGTCCTGTGGATCACGGACAGGTCGCGGCCTCCGGCACGGCACCTCGCCGCGTTGCCGAGCAATCCCCACGGCTCCTCCCTCAAGCCCTCAAAGGCCAGAGGGGACCCCATGAAGAAGCTCCAGCGCCTTGCGATGCACCGCACCAGACGCTGCGACCTGTCCGACTGTGATCCACCAGACACTCCAGGAACGAGCAGCGTGCACAACAGGTCACAAACTGCGCCCATTTAGTCTAAAAAAGACACGGCCAGGGGCTGGGGCTGGTGCGCCTGTTGTCCGCCAGCGGCCTCCCGGGCTCTCGGCGCAGCCACAAAAGGGTAGGCCGCGGCCCTACTTGAGCGGCCGTGGTTGCGCAGCCCGATCCCGGTCACCCGACAGGAGCCACACCTCAAAGCGGACGTCGTGACCGTCGGCGCCACCGGTGTGCCAGGTATGCCGGTATGGATGATGTGTAGGAGTGTCCCAACGGCAAGGCGCAGCCACTGCGTTGCCCACAGCCCAGCCCGGCGAAGCCATACGCCACCTGGGGGAGACCGCGACACGAGGTGCCGGGGGCCTGCCGACACCGTTCGAGGCTGCATCGTGTGACGAGAGCTCAGCTTCTGGACGTTTCGTCGATGGCGGGCATCGGATTCCCGCCCGGATGCCACCCGTTGAGGAAGCTGGCCTGCCTGCCGAGGTCTACGAGTTCGATCCGGGCGCCGATGCTGTCCATCTGGTGATAGGCGAACGGCCTGCCATAGGGACAGCCGGAGAAGTCCACGGGCATGCCCTCTTTCTCCAAACGCTGGGAACCGTGCCGCACATCGCTGGTCCAGAAGCCGATGTGATCGAACCTGGCTCCCCTGGACGCGTCCCAGGGGCTGCCTGACGGCCCTTCAATGAGCTCGATGAAGGGCGGCCCGCCTGCGGTGAAGACGATGCGGTAGTCCCACTCACCGAGCCGGTCGGACACGGGATCACTCCACTCGACCCCGGCCGCACGCTGGAAGTCCTGCATGGCTTGCTCGATGTCCGGGACCACGAAGCACACATGGTAGAAGGCAGTCATCCACCCATGATCGGAGCAAGTGTCAAGAGCTGTGGATCGGTTGGGTTCAGTGGCGGCTGGCCGGAATCACCGCGGTCAGGTTCTGCGCGTTGTTTGCCATCCCGCGATCAGGGCGCCCAGCGCGTCAGCCCAGATCAGCGTGCTGTCCGGCTGCCGGCCCGAGGCCGCCTCCGATGTCGCCAGTCGGAGGTCCAGCGCGGCGAGTCCCTCGCACAGGCAGCTGATCTCCGCGGAGGTGCGTCATGGCAACCACGACCGATCTGAAGACCGGCCTGGCTTACGGCATCGAGGGAACGGGCACGCCCGTCGTCCTCCTGCACGGGATGACCTTCGACCGACGTAGATGGCGGCCGATCATCGACGAGCTGGACGGCGCCGTCACGACCATCACCATCGACCTGCCGGGACACGGCGGCAGCAGTGGCGAACCGACACGGCTGGAGGGCGTCGCCGAGCAGATCCACCGACTGCTGGAGTCGCTGGCCATCGAACGCCCGGTCGTCGTCGGGCACTCGATGGGCGCCGCGGTGGCCGCGCTCTACGCGTCCACGTACCCGGCGCGCGGCATCGTCCTGGTGGACCAGGCGATGGAAGTGATCCCCTTCGCCCGGATGGTCCATCAGATCGCACCGATGCTGCGCGGACCCGCCTTCAACGAGGTCTGGCCGAACATCGAGAACAGCCTCGGGCTCGACCGCATCCCCGAGCCGACCCGCGCGCTCGTCCTCGGCACGCACAAGGTCGAGCAGGACGTCGTGCTCGGATAGTGGGATGAAGTCCTGACCACGGACCCGGCCGAGCTGCAGGCCCGGATCGACGCGAAGACGGCCGGGATCAAGGTCCCCTGCCTCGCGGTGTTCGGCCGGCTTGCCACCCACGGGGAGCGCAAGCGGCTCGACGACATGCCGGACGTAGAGATCGAGGAGTGGGTGGGCGACGGGCACTTCGTCCACCTCGTCGATCCCAGGCGATTCGCGACCAGAATTCGCACCTTCGTCGACTACTGCGACCAGGCAACCTGACCAACGAGCACGGGACCGCAGCTGAGGCGTAGCAATTGTCATTCCTGAAGGGGCGGGCTCTGTCAACGGTGGGTTTTCTGCTGGTCGTTGGTGGGTTCGGGCACAGCCGACCTGCTCGTGGCCGGCGTGAGGCCGGGCGGTATGGGTGAGCATGAGGTGATGGGTGTCGCTGTTCTCCAGCCCGCGATGCGGGTGGGCAGGGATGTACTCGACCGGCGGTCATTCCGTCGCGGCGCCGAGCCGCATGGAGCGATACGACGTGCGGCAGACGGGGCCAATCAAATCCATGGCCCCGCCGTTGAAGGGGCCAGATAATTGTCCGGCCGCGAGCCCGCCGCCACTGAGCTGTTCACGTGGAACGTCACGTAAATTACGTGACGGACGACAACTCCAGCCCGAGGCGTGCGGGCTACGGGCTGGGGTCGGCGCTGGCACCGGTGACGGGTGAAAATTCTGGGGTGTCCCGTACACCAGCCCCGTAATCTGCCTATATGGCCAGCGCTGATCGTGATCTGCTTTCCCGGACCGCCCGTAACGCCGTCCGGGGACTGATGAGCGGTCTCGTGGTAGGGGCGATCGGCGAGTACCGGGAGAACGAACACTTCGCGCAGGACCCTGACACCACGCCTGTCGAGGGTGATGTTCGCAAGCAGCTCTTCGACTCCTACGCCGGGTGTTCGAGAGCATGCTGCTCCGCCGCGACCGGGAGCGCCGAAGCAGCGAAGACGGCCTGCCTGCCGACGGGTGACCGAGCTGGGGGGGCGTTCGCGCGGGGCGGCTGCCGCCTGGATGGCGAGCTGCGGCTGCACACTGTGCGTGCTGCCCGCGCTGCCTGCGCCGGTCAATGATCCGGACCGGATCACCCGCCTCGACGTCCGTCGGCACGATCGACTCGGCGGAGCCCTCCATGAGTATCGTCATGACGAGTCCGACAGTGGTGGCCAAGCCGATGATTCCGACAATCCACTGTGCAATCGGAACCTTAGACCCTGGTCAGGTTGTCCATTCAGCTACTCATCGGGTGGGATTAAGGCTTCCGGAGTAATTCGGGCGGTGCTGGTCAGAAAGTGAAATATGAGGGGGCGCACAGCAGGGTGTTTCTGCTCACCCGTTCGAGTGGTCGGTGCATGTCTACCCGTCGAGTCGGGCAACCATGCGGTAACTCGAACAATCCGCTGGGCCAAGCCCCACTGATGGACAGTAAGGGAACCTCATGCGCCGTATCGCCGCAGTTATCCTCGGAACTGCCTGCATCGTTGGGCTCACAATCACCACCGCAATGGCTGCCCCTTCCGACGGGCCCTTCGGTGACGGCGGTGACACTGTGCTCATGCTTCCCGGCTTTCATGGCGTCCGGTAGTTCTGAAGCGCGGGCTCGATTGATGTTCAGTCGGTCGAGGATCTCCCAAGCCTTCGTGAGTGCAGGGTCGTTCGGCTCAGACTTCGACGCCTCCCGGTACTGAGCGTGCCGATAACTCCATGCGGGGTGTGACCTGCTGCGTCTGGTCTACCTCAGCCTCGGTCACCTGTTCGCCGCGATGCGTCCGCTTGGCCGGGATGCGGACGACAGGGGTACGGAGGTCCTGGTGCTGCGCTACCAACTCGCGGTGCGGGAGCGGCAGGTGGCTCACCCTGTCCCAGGCGCACCGGCCGGATCCTGCCGGCGGCGCCGCTGCGGCATGTACCCCGGGCTCGTCTCCGTCGGCCGCACCTGATCGTCTCTCTTGACACAGTGCTGCGCTGGCACCGCGACCTGCTGCGCCGCCGCTGGGTGGCACGCTGCCGGGCCGGGCGAACGGGCCGTCCGCCGACCCGCCGGTGCATCCCGATGCCGCATTCTGTGGGAAGCCGCTTGGGACACGCCGGTAGACTCTCCGAGCCAGCGGCTCAGCGCCCGTTCACCGCCGAGAAGATCATCGAGCAGGGCCCCTGGACCACGCGGCTTACCCACGGGCAGCGTGATTGAGAACGTGCGCCGCCGTGCGACGGCGGTCGCGGTGTGTGCCCGCAGCCCGAGGATGCCGTCCACCATGCCTGCCAAGGCCAGGCACAGGACACGGTCGACGACTGCGGACAGGTGAGGGTGGCCGATGTACACCCTGCGTTGGGTTCCAGGGTGGCTGTTCGCTGGTTACCCAGGACAGCCGGGACTATGGCCGGAGCACGATCTTGCCGTGGGTGTGCCGCTGTTCCAGCTCGTGGAACGCGTCTCGCACCCGGGCCAGGGGGTAGGTGTGGGCGATGGGCACCTCCAGTTCCCCGCGTGCGGCGAGCCGGGCGAGTTCACCGAGCACGACCGCGCACGCTGCCGAGCCTTCCCCGTAGGTCCGCGCACCGACCCTGGCCGCGGCCTGCCAATCGCGGATCGTGTTGATCCGCTCGGGCCGCACCCCCAGCTCCACGGCCAGATCCACGTAGCCGTCACCGAACGTGTCGATGAACGCGTCGACGTCCCCGCCGGAAACCTGACGGATCCGATCGGCCACACCGTCCCCGTACACGACCGGGAGCACACCGCGATCCTTCAGCCAGGCGTGGTTGGGCTCGCTCGCCAGCCCGATCACCGTGGCGCCACGTCGCCGCGCGAGTTGCACGGCGAGGGACCCGACGCCTCCCGCCGCACCGGACACGACCACCGTGTCGGCCGGTTGGGGGTCCACCGCGAACACGGTGGCGTACGCAGTCGTGCCCGCCACGTACAACGACCCGGCCACGTCCCATGACAGCCCCGCTGGGCGGGACACCAGATTCACGTCGTCGACCACGACGAACTCCGCGTGGCTCGCCCTGTTATGGGTGAAGCCCAACACCTCATCGCCCACCGCGAAGCCGCGCACCTGCGAACCGACCTCCACCACGACGCCGGCCAGATCGCTGCCCTGTCCGGAGGGGAACGTCGCCGGCCAGCGTTCGTGCAGTGCGCCCGTACGGATATTCACCTCGCCGGGCTGGATTCCGCCCGCCCGGACCTCGACCAGCACCTGGTCGGGGCCGGGCACCGGCCGCTCCACCTCCTCCACCCGCAGCACATCGAGCCCGCCGTACTCATGGAACCGCACAGCCTTCATCGCGTGATCACCGCACTTCGTCGTTCGGACAAAACCTTGGGCGGCCACGCGCCGGACGACAACGCCTCGACCGTGACATCGCCCTCAACGATCAGGAACACATGTGTCTTCCCAGAAGCACCACCGCCAGGGCGGCATTCTGCGGGCTCTGGCGACTCCAACTGGCTTCATTCCGCAGATGGTTGGTGAAGTCCGGGCGATGTGAAGCGGCTCAGGAGGGCGCCGCAGGTGGTACGAACTGAGCGAGCGGACGTTTGCTGATCTGCATTGTCGGGCGGAGATCCGGCGGAGATCCCCGGGGGACAAGGCGCGGGCCGATCTGCCGCTGGTCGCAGGCCCGCGACGATCCGATGTGGCCGTCTTTTCCCTTCGCCGAGCGACTGGCACAACGCAGGCGCTCGGTCGGGGCTTCGGTACGTCTGATCACTTGCCACGATGCCGGCCACCGCCCACGCTTTCCCGGCGAGAGCCCGGGGTTGGCGTCCCCGCGCTTCCAACACGGAGGCACACAGAGGCATGCTCGAAGCTGACGCGCTTTTGGAGACTGCTGCCTGGCCCTATGTCCTCGTCGAGCTCCGCAACAGCGGTTGACCCTCCCTCAGGTTGACCGCGCGCGAAGCTCGGAGAAGGTCTTTATCGGGCGGCCCCCGAACGGCGGCCCGGCCACGTTTGTCCGCAGGAGGCCAGGTGCTCCTTGCAGGCAGCCCAGGCCGCGCGGCATCAGTTCTGCGAGGGGTTTGGCCGTGTCCGGGGAGGGTGCGGACTGCTTCGGCGATGGCGGGTCGGAGCTGTCCGAGGGTGTGGTCGGGGCCGAGGATCACGCGGCGGAACTGGGGCATGGCGCGGCTCCAGCCGACCAGGACGAGGGTGCAGAACAGTCGGCTGCGGGCCTCGCAGTCCGAGGTGGTTTGGGTGGCGCCGGTCTTGTCCTCGTAGTGCTGGGTGCGGGCTTCCTCCCCGGGGACGGGGCGGTCGCCGAGTTCGAGCGCCGCCCACATGAGCAGGCGCAGGGCTTCGGGGTGGGCGCGGTGGTAGTCGAAGAGCTGCTCGGCGTAGGCGGGCGGATCCTCGTCGCCGGGCGGGACGGCCTGGGCGAGGTCGGCCAGGAGGTGTTCCAGGACGGCGGCGAAGAGTTTGTTCTTGTCGCCGAAGTAGTCGTAGATGGCGCGCTAGTTGGCCTTGGCCTGGGTGGCGATGGGGTCCACGCGTGCGCTGGCCACGCCGTGCTGGGCGGACTCCGCGGCCGCTGCTGCCAGGATCCGCTTCAGGAGAGTGCTGGAGAGCGCCGTGAACCAGAGCCGGTCCGCGGTCTCGTAGCGCACGGGTGGGGTGAACTGCCTGCGCAGCACCGCGTTCTCATGCCACAGCACCAGCAGTTCAGCATCCTTGGCGGCGGTCCGACCGGCACAGGGCCGAGGAGGGGTTGCGGGTACTCACCGTCGGCGACCCGGAGGCCGTTCGGGTCGAATCGCCGGCGTAGGCGCTCGGCGTCAGAAAGGGCGGTTTCTGCGGGTATTTCGACAACCGGGCCGCGCTGCTCGACGAGATGCTCGACACGGGGGAGCAGGAGGAGGCCGAGGCGGTGATCGAGCAGGTCGAGAGCGGCGAGGGGGATGCGCGGGCCAAACTGGAGCGGCCGTCTGTGATCGCCACGGCGAGCCGTGGCCCTGCCATGGGTGCCGATGCCGCCGCCGGGCACGCTGGCTGGCCGCAGCCGCGCGGAGGTGATGGAGCTGACCCGGAGAAGTGGCTGCTGCGGTAGCCCTCCGATGGGCGGCGGCTACTGGCCCTGGCGCACCTTGACGCCGCCGACCAGCGAGTACGCGCGCACCTTGACCACCGCGCCGCCGGGCTCGCCCGCCAGGCTACGGCTGCGCCCGCCGACCAGGGAGAACCCGCTGACCTCGACCGTGGTGCCGGCCGGAACCGTCAGGTCGACCCCGCCGAACACCGAGAAGGCGTCGACCTCGGCACAGGCGCCCTCGGGGTAGGCCAGCTCCGCGCCGCCGACCAGGGCCGCCTTGACGAGGTGGGTCGGACCGGCCGGGAGCGTCGCGTTGGTGTGGTCGAGCTTGGCTCCGCCGACGGCGGCGACATGCACGGTGCGCTCGCGTGCCTCGAAAGCGTCGCGGTGCTTGAGTCCGCCGAGGAGGGACAGGCTCCACTCGGTGCGGAGGGACGGGGACGCGGTGTTCTTCGTGATCTCCATGTCCCCAAAAATACGGCTGCGGCCTGACGCGCCATCAGTGTCCGCGGGCATCAACTCCGCATGACAAACGTCATCGTGCGCAGATGACGCGGGTCGACACTCCTGGACCGTCGGCCATACAGGGGGAGGGACCAGGCCGCCGACCCGCCCGCCGGTCAGGTGAGGTTCTCCTGCGGTCAACGGCAATGCCGCCGAGCCTGGCTCCCGCCACACCGCTGTCGCCGGTCCGGACGGGCTGGCCGACCTCGTGGTCGGAGCCTTCGAGGCCGATCCGATCTCTTCCTCGACCATCCGCGCGACGCTGGTCGAGCGGTTGCCGGTCGTGCTCGCTTCTCGGAAACGGCCCCAGCACTACGTTGGGATGCATGTCCGAGTCTTCCGTGCGGGGTCTCTACGACGATTTGGCCAGCGGCGGCTGGCACGGGGGCCTTCCCATCTCCGCGACCTCCGTTCTGCGCGCGGTCCGGCTACGGTGTCGCTCTTCTGGGACCCATGAGGCCGATCACCCCCTCGCGCCACCGTCCCGGCTTCACCATCTGCCGAGCCTGCGAGGACCGGCCACCCTGCACCAGCACCAGCACCAGCACCAGCACCAGCACCAGCACCAGCACCAGCACCGGCGGCCGGGGCCGCCACCTGTTCCTGATGCCCCGTTCCCTGCAGGCGATCCAGAACCGAACCCGCACGGAAACAGGAAATCCCCGACTGGCAGGCCCGCGAGCCATTGCGCGCGGGGTGCGAGGCCATCGTCTCCGAGACCGTCTATGCCCATGGCCCGCGCCACTGCCGCTATCGAGGGCCGGCGACGGTGGACGTTCAGTACGTTCTCACCGCCGCCGGCGCCAACATCGTCCGTCTCAGGGAATGCTTCCCACCCGGCACCATGCCCTCACACACATCACGGCTGCTCACCCCGTTCCAGCAACTGTGCCGGGACACCGGCCCTCAGACCGGCAGTTGACTCGCGGAGATCGCCATCAGCATCCCGAATGTGAGACAGGGCCGTTCTCTTCACAGTCCTTGTCCTCCTGCCGGGGATCCAGGCTCTTGTCACCCCAGGGTGGTCAGCGCCGCCCCTTGATACGAGGCTCCGGCGTTCCAGAGCAGGAAGGAGTTCATGCCGTCTTTGGCCGCCGCTCTGATCTGGTCGGCGACTTCGGTGGGGCCGTAGTGGACGCCCAGGGAGAAGTCCTGGAGCCAGGGGACGACCACGGCTCGGGTGCCCTTGACCTGCTTGGTGAAATCGGCCAGCGACCGGTTGACGATCTCGTACGGGCTGGCGTTCGGACTGGCGACCCCGTACTCACCGACGGCCCAGTGCGAGGGGTAGACCATGGGAGCGATGTAGTCGGCGTGTTGGGCAATGGCGGGGATGTCCTGGGCGATTTCGGTGGGCCGGGTGGCGGCGATGCCGAAGACCGAGACCCCGAGGTATTTGCCTTCGGGCTGGACGCGGAGCTGGGTTTCGGCGACGAAGTCGGCGATGGACTTTTCGGGGGTCTTGTCGCCCAGGCCGGGGAAGCGCAGTGTCGAGAGCTTTCCGTCGGGGCGGCGCACGTAGTCGTACAGGATGTCGTCGAAGCCCAGCTTGGCCGCTTCGGTGGCCAGGTCGATGTTGTACTGGCGGACCTCGGGATCGGCGAAGTTGGTGAACGAGAGCGTGCCGTAGTGGCCACCGTCGTACGGGCTGCCGTCAGGCGCCAGGACCAGGCGGTTGTCCTTGCCCTGGTGGTGGGATGCCTGGGCCAGGATGGGGTCGCGGAAGGCGACGATGCGGCCGATGACGCGGGCTCCCATGCCGTGCAGGGTGTCGATCACCTTACGTGCGTCGTAGCGGTTCTTCACGGCGCCGATCTCGCGGGCCAGCGGCACGGAGGAGTCGTAGCCGACCTCGCCGTTCTCGTCCTTGATGTCGAGCTCGACGGCGTTGAGCTTCTTGTCTTTGACGAGCTGGAGAACCGGGTCCCGGACCTCGGACGAGGACCAGCCGATGGCGGTCAGGTGCGCGGCCCGGGTGAGGGGATAGGGCGCGACCGCGTTCACGTGCTCGCGGGTGACGTTGCCGGCCTGGTCCGTGGCCGTCACCTCGATACGGGCGGGGGGCTTCTCGAACCGGCGGGAGAAGGTGCCGTCGCTGCCGACGGGCACGGGCGTGCCGGCTATGGAGACCTTCACCTGCCCGGCGTCCTCGACCCGGCCGCCCACCGTCATCGGTGCGCCGGGCTTGGTGGTTTGGGCGGGGGACAGCCGCAGTTTCGGGGCGGTGGTGTCCACGGTGAACGTCCGGGATATGTCGTGCAGGAAGGACAGGCCACTGTGGGATGTGGCCGTCAGTTCGTGCTTGCCCTCGGCGAGTGAGGGGGTGTCGATTGTGAGGCGGTCGTCGGCCCGGTGGGTGCGCACCGGTTTCCCGTCGAGCAGCACCTCCAGCTCGGCCAGGTCGGCTCCGTCCTTGGCTGTGATTGCAAGGCGCAGGTTGCTGACGTCGGCCCGGCCCAACGCGTCCTTGCTGCTGAGCCCTTCGACCTGGAGCTGGCGGGAGGAGGACTGTATCGCGAAGGCCCCGAGCGCCGCGCAGACCGGCACCAGCAGGGATATGGCTATGACGGCGTATCGCGTTCGGGGTCGTTTTCCGCGCATGTTCACTCTGCCGTTCTCGAAAGAGGGTTCCTTGCGATATGACATAGCCGCCGCGCGGTCCGCCCAAGAGGTTTCGAGCGGGTAATCATGCATTCGGCCCATCAAGCCGGGGTGTGGGGCGCATTGTTGCCCGAGGCTGGAGGCGACGGGAAGCGTCTCGTTCACCTCCGGAGGCATCATGCGTCAATCCCACCGAAGCGGCGGCGCGGTCGTCGTCGCATCGGCCATCCTGCTGCTCACCGCCTGCTCGGCAGCCCAATCCCCACCGGAAGGGCGCCAGGACGGGCCGTCGGCACCGGTGCGCAAGGCCGCCGGGCGGGCAGCGGTTGCCGACCCGGCGACAGTGCAGGCCAATGAGCTCGGGGCGGTCCCGGTGCTGATGTACCACCAACTGGTGGCCGAGCCCAAGAGTGTGTACGACCGCACGCCGCAGGACTTCCGCGCCGAGCTGGAACGGCTGGCAGGGGAGAGGTACGTACCGGTCACCGCGAGGGAATTCAGCAGTGGGAAGATGGACATTCCCGCCGGTACTCACCCTGTGGTGCTGACCTTCGACGACTCGACCGTCTCCCAGTTCCGGCTGGGAACGGATGGCCGCCCCGCGCCCGACACCGCGGTGGGCATCCTGCTGGACACCGCCCGGAAGCACCCCGGATTCCGCCCCGTGGCGACGTTCTTCGTCAACGCCGACCCGTTCAGCGAGCCGGGCGGCCGAAAGTCGTTGGACTGGCTCGCCAAACACGAATTCGAGGTCGGCAACCACACCCTGCGGCACACCGCGCTGGGGACGGTGGACGACGACACCGCCCAGAAGGCCATCGCCGACAACCAAAAGGCGATCACCCAAGCCGTGCCCGGCTTGTCGGTGGTATCGCTGGCACTTCCCAACGGTTCGATGTCCCGCTCCCGGCAACTGGCGCTGAAGGGAGCCGCCGACGGCGTGAGCTATCAGCACGAGGGCGTCTACCTGGTGGGAGCCGACCCCGCCCCTTCCCCCTTCTCGACCACCTTCGACCGGGGTGCCATCCCGAGGATTCGCTCCCAGGCGGCGACCGGCCCCGAGGCCCAGTTCACCTCGACGGCTTGGCTGGACAAACTCCGCGACGGGACGGTCAAGCGTTACACCTCGGACGGCGACCCGAAGAAGATCAGCTTCCCCAAGTCCGAGGAGGCCCGCCTCGCCCCGGCCCACCGGCAGGCCGCCCGGCCGTACTGAACGGGGAACGGTTGGGGGACGGTTTACGAGACCCGAACCCCATTAAGGATCTTCAGCGGTGATGCTTGAGAGTGAAAGCACGACCTTTGGGCAAGGCCAGGCGGCACGGTGTGAACATCCATGCCGTTAGTCGTGCGTTTCCCGATCACCGACCCGGTCGCACCCGGCGATCGTGCCGTCCACCAGGACATAGTCGAACCAGGACCGGCGCAGCGACCGGGTCGGGGGCAGGGCCCGCGCCGCGAGCAGGTTGCAGGTTGGTGACGCTGCGTACGTGGGCGCGAGCGGTGGCCGGACCCTGCTGCGATCTTCGCGAGCGCCGGACAGCTCCTCCAAGTGGCTCGCCTCGCCACCCAGACGGCACACAGCGCGGCGGGCCACTTCTCTTGCGAGGGCAAGCTCGGCGAACGCCCCGCGAGTGTCGACCGCACGGACTGGACACGGCGGCCCGTCGCCCAGGCGGCAGGCACCTGCGCCGGCGTCGTCAACGTCCGCGAGGCCGCCCGGCTGACCGTCACAACAGTCACTGAGAAGCCCTCCGGACGCGCGCTCACCGAGCAGTGCTCGCTGGAGCGGGGCGAGTTGGGGCTCTTCCACATGACCGCGTACTACAGGCCGTCAGCCGAGCAGGAGATGTCCCTCGACGGCCGGTACCCTGGCACCGCGAAGGACTCCTACAAGCACTCGGTGCCGTGCAAAGATGCCATCGGGACCGCGCACTTCAAGCTCGTACGTACCAACGATCGCGCCCCGGACGGCACTTCGGGGGCACACGGCACGAGCGACCCGGCCGCGCTGAACCGGCTGCTGGATTCCTTCGTCACCGCATCGAGCGGCCGGCACGGCTGCCCCACAACCTGACCCGGGATATTCCCCTGCCGGGTGAGGCGTGATGAATCGCGACGGCTCGGCTGACTGAGAAGCACGGTGGCCAGGTGCCCTCGACGGCCGACTTCAGGATCGTGGAGTGCTTCGGGCAGAACGGGGAGATGCCGTCGTCGGGCACCGTCGTCCCGTCGTCGTTGACCAGCTCCTTCGTCGGCGGTCACTGCGCCGGTGACATCTCCTCCATCTTCTACGTGGTACCCGGGCGGCGACGTCGGCCGCATCGAGTACCCGAGCCACCAGTACTGAGCGCGGAACCGGGCTGCCTAGCGCTCATCGGCCTTCTGGTCGGCGGCTTCGTTGGCGCGGTCGATCTCGGCCATGTGCTCCTCCGCCCAGGTCCGCAGCCCCGCAAGCGCGGCTTCGAGGGACAGCCCGAGTTCGGTGAGTCGGTAGAAGACCCGCGGCGGCACGGTCGGTTCGACCCGGCGCGACACCAGCCCGTCGCGGGTCAGGCTGCGCAGCGTCACGGACAGCATCTTCTGCGAGACGCCCGGCATCCGGCGTCTCAGCTCCGCGAAGCGCACCTCGTCCGGTGCGGCATCGGCGAGCGTCTTGACGGCCATGGACGTCCACTTCGTACCCACGCGGTCCAGCAACTGCCGCGTCGGGCACTGGGGATCGAACAGATCGCCGCGCACCCCGCGACCGGCGGCCCGGGCTCCTCGGGTGGTCACCTGTGGCTCACCACCTTCCCTGAAAGTGCCGTCTAGGAAGCGGCTGGACAGTTACTTATCGTTCTGTGGTCACCAATGGTAACCATTCGGGGGAGCCGCCATGCCCGTCACCACCGCACACCAACTACGCCGCGTCGCGACGAACGGCGTCCAACTCAATGTCGCAATCGCCGGGGCCGGACCTGCGGTTCTCCTGCTGCACGGCTTCCCGCACACCTGGCAACTCTGGAGCGGCATCATGGGCCGGCTCGCCGGGCAATACCGGGTCATCGCTCCGGACCTGCGAGGCTTCGGTACCAGTTCACGTGCCGTCCATGGTTACGACGCAGGCACCCTCGCGGCCGACGCCGAAGGGCTGCTCGACGCACTCGGTGAACCTTCGGCAGCAGTTGTCGGCATCGACGCGGGCACCGCCCCCGCCGTCCTGCTCGCTCTGCGCCGGCCCGGCCTCGTCCGGCGGCTGGTCGTGATGGAGGCACTGCTCGGCCGCCTGCCCGGAGCGGAACACGTCATCGCGGGCGGCGCCCCGTGGTGGTTCGGCTTCCACGCCGTCCCCGGCCTCGCCGAGACCGTCCTGGCCGGCAACGAGGCCCCGTACATCGACTGGTTCCTCGACTCGGGGACGCTCGGGCGAGGAGTACCCGACGAAATCCGTGCGGCCTTCGTCCACGCGTACACCGGGAACGAGGCCCTGCGCTGCGCGTTCTCCTACTACCGGGCCCTGCCCACCAGTGCGCAGCAGATCCAGGACGCCGTCGCGACGGCTCGGCTGACCATGCCCACCATGGCCGTGGGCTCTCACCCCGTCGGCACCGGGCTCGAACGCCAACTCCGTCCCATCACCGATGACCTGGTCGGACACCACCTCCGGGACTGCGGCCACATCATCCCCCTCGACCGCCCCGACGCGTTGTTCGCGCTCCTTGCTCCCTTCCTCGCCACCGATCTGCCGAAGTGACCGGAGTAGCACCGGGCAGGACGGTGAGAGGCGTTCTGCCACGCGTGAGTACGTTCGGCATGCCAACGCCGACTGGCCTGCATGGATAGTCGCCGGTGCGTTTCCCCTCTCGGTCCCTCACTTCGCGCTGCCTGCCTCCTTCCCAGGAGGCCGACCATCCAGGCACGGCAAGAGGAGCGTGCTGACTTGGGCCTCCCCGAGCTCATTCTCCTTCTGGGAAGGTGAGGACGGGCTTGATGACGTGGCCTGCTGACGCGGCCTTGGCGGCGGCTTCGATGTCGTTGAAGGGGAACTCGGTGATGAGTTTGTCCAGGGGGAGTTTTCCCTGCCGGTGAAGGGTGATCAACTGTGGGATGGCTTCTGTGGGTACGACGTCGCCCTCGGTCACCCCGCGGATGGTGAGCCCTTTGGTTATCGCGGGCATGGTGTCGAACTCGGCCGTGCCGAGGCCGACCAGGGCGAGTGTGCCTCGTTTGCGCAGGGCGCTGATGGCCTGGGAGACCACAGCAGGCCGGCCGGTCGTGTCGATGGCGTGATGCGGCCCCCCGTGCGTGAGGTCGCGGATGGCCGCTGCCACGTCGTCCTCCGCGGTGGGGTCGATGACTGCTGCGGCGCCGAGCTCCTGAGCCATGGCGCGTCGAGCGGTAACGGGGTCGATGGCGATGACGGTGCAGCCGTCGGCGACGGCTGCCATGACGGCGCTCAGTCCGACGCCGCCGGCGCCGAAGACCGCGAGGGTCTCGCCCGGTGACGGACGCAGGACGCTGCGGACCGTACCGACGCCTGTCTGGACGCTGCATCCCAAGGGTGCGACCACAGCTGGGGGTAGGTCTGCGGGGATCTTGATGGTGTTGCTCTCGTAGGTGAGGCAGTGCGTCGCGAACGCGGACTGGCCGAAGAAGTTGCCGTAGACCGGGGTCCCGTCCAGGCGGGAGAGGGGAGTGCTGCCGTCGGGGCGGGAGCCGCTGAAGTTGAGGATGCCGGCGCTCTCGCAGTAGGCCGGGGCTCCCGTCACGCACGGTTGGCAGGCGTTGCAGCTTCGGATGCTGAGGCACACGGCGTCGCCGGGGACGACGGTGGTCACCGCGTCACCCACGGCCTCGACGACACCGGCGCCCTCGTGGCCGAAGACCATGGGCAGACGTTCTTTGGGCCAGATCCGTCGCGTGCTGAGGTCGGTGTGGCAGATGCCAACGGCAGTGGTCCGCACCAGGATCTCGTCCGGCCGCGGCTCGTCGAGGTTCAGATGATGGATGGTGAAGGGGCCGCTGGGGGACTCCACCACTGCTGCTTGTATGCGCACGCGTGTCTTCCTTGTGCTGTCAGCCGCCATGGCGCCGCGGCCGGGACGGTGGACGGATGTTGGTTGGGGGCGGGGCGGCGCCCGTGTGCAACTGACGGTGTTTTCAAGCGCGTTCGAGGACGAAGTAGAAGTGGCGCCCCTCATCGAGGACGTTCTTGCCGTTCATCACGCCCAGGAGGGTGTTGGTGTCGACCCGCTTGAAGTGGTCGAGCACGGGCTGTCCGTCATAGACCATCGTGGCGGTCACCTCCCCGCGGAACTCCACCATCCACAGGCTTGCCTCGCCCTTGGCCAGGACCGCATTGGAGAAGAGTGTGCCGTGCTCGTCACGGCAGATCAGGGGTTCGACGCGGGAGACGGAGTGGAAGGTCTTGCCGTACCACCTGGCCTGGGTCAGCAGGTTCTCCACCCGGTGACCGGTGGCGATCCCGGTGCCTTTCCAGGTCCCGAGGATTTCCTCCGGGCGTACGGTTTCCAGCGCCGCCCACAGCTGGTCCAGCTCACCGGTGTCGCGCACGGTGCCATCGGCCGCGTGGATCGCGGCAATACGGGTGCGCGCTTGCTCGACATCCATGAAGCAATCACTCCTTGCTCGGGTTCTGACACACTAACTCGCCTGGTGCTGTGGGCTGTTGGCGGCAACCCGCTCACCAGCGGCCCCTGCGATGGGCTGTCCGGCCCTCCGCACGAGGCCTCGGCGGACTCCGGGGCGACAGTTCCGTGACGGCAGCCTGCGTGTCCCCAGCTTGTCTCATTCAGGTGCCACGGCAACGTGTCTCACGGTCTTGTCCCTTTGCCGGTGTCCGCCTCAACGCGGTTCAGGTGTGACTCCAGGGCGTGCAAGGCCGCTAGGTTGCTCAGGACAACCGCAACTACCTGAAGGACAAGGTGGGGTGGGGTGGGATGAGCGAGCGCGGCCGACGGCGGCGGCACCGTACTGTGGACCGGGTCGTGTGGATTCTGGAGGCCGCCGCACCATGCAGGGGTTCTGGGACGCCTACGCCGCCTACCGAACCCATGCGACACGACCCGCATACAGCCCCGTTGTGGGCCAGCGACCGGCAGCTCACGGGGCTGCCACCTGTCTTGGTGATCACGGCCGAGGCGGATGTTCTGCGCGACGAAGGTGAGGCGTACGCGGAGCGGCTGCGCCGTAACGGGACCCGGGTGAGCGCCGTACCGTATCCAGGAATCCCCAGCGACTTCCTGTCCCGCAGCAACCTCTACGCCTCTCACGCCGCTCACCGAGGCATCCACCGGGTGATCATCTACCTGGCTGCGGGCCGGGCGTCGCCCCGGCAGCCACCCCCCATCGTGAGTCCGGGGCGACGCCCGGCCCGCACGGGCATCTCCTCCATCAGCCGCCAGCGGATGCCCGCATGCCCCTCGGTGCCCGATCCTGCGGCGTCCCGGTCGGCTCGCTACCGAGTTTTGTGGCGACGGCCTTCTTCGCTGACCACCTGGTGCCGTCGTCATCTCTGAATTGCTGCGGTGGCCAGAGTGGCCAGCAGGCGTGACCGGGCGCTATCGGTGGATGGTGGATGGGGCAGAGCAGTGGCTGGGTGAATGGCGAGGTCACTGCCCGAGAATCGGCTCGCCGTGGCGGGCCGGTCGGAATCAGAGACATGTTGGCGAGGACGTTCTGCTGCCGGCGCAGGGAAGGCGGTGCCTATGCCCACGAGGGGTGGCTCCCTGCCGTACTCGACTCCGGATCGTCGTTCAGGTTGCGGATCCGGCCGCGGCGCCCGTTTTGAGGTCGGGACCCCAGCGCTTGAGCGATTCTTCGAGGTCGAGTGCGCCGGCGCTGGCCTCTTCGGTCGCGGATGGCCAGTCCTCGCGAGGCACGCGCCACATGATCTCGAATTCGTTGCCGTCGGGGTCCTTGGCGTAAAGGGATTTCGACACCACGTGGTTCGTTGATCCGACCAGGGCGCCGCGCTTGTTGATCTTGACGGCGATATCGGCCAGCTCGCCGAGAGTGCCTACTTCCCAGGCCAGGTGGTAGAGGCCGACGCTGCCTTGCTCGGGGCTTGGTGCCTCCGGCCCGACGGAGAAGAGGCCGAGGTCGTGGTCGTTGAGCGTGCCCTCGGCGCTGAGGAATGCCGCGCGGCCGGGGATGTCGACGTCGACCTTGAAGCCGAAGACGTCTGTGTAGAACTCGACGGCTCGTGCGACGTCTCGTACGTAGAGCACCGCATGGTTGAGGCGGCGTACAGGCATGGGGTCTCCCTGGGCTGCGAAGTGTGAGGCGGTGGCCTCTCTTGTGACACTAAACAATGTGAGACTTCAAGTAAATCCCCCGGATCTGCGAGCGTCACGATGAGATGCGGGCGAGATATCGGACCGACTGGGTGGATTGGGAGGTTTTCGCTGCCCGAACATGATCCTTTGGTGTGGAGCGGTCTACATCAAACCAACAGGCCGGTGCGTCGTGGGTCGCGCCGTGGCGGGGGGCAAGGGTCGCCAACAGGCGGTCGATGAAGACCAGTTGGTGCTTCGCTCCGGCAGTCACTGATCAACGATCAAGGTCCCGACGGCCCCCCCGCCGGCCATGCCCGAGCTCGTTGGGCTGGCCTGCGTGTTTGCCGGCAGCTGTGGCCGGGACGTGATCGGGGTGGCTGCTGCGGTGCTCATGGCCACCGGTCTACTTGGCCTTGGACAGGCGTGCTCCGAAGAAGCCGGAGAGCTTCGAGACTGCTGGGCTGACGTACTGCTCTTTGTCGTAGAGGTCGACGTGGCTGGCTCCGTCGATCCAGTACAGCTCCTTGGGGCTGCGGGCGTTCTGGAACGCCTCCGCGGCCATCCATGAGGTCACCGTCGGGACCCATCTGGAGACCCCAGCCGGGGCAACGGTTCTGGACGGCACCGGGCGCACCCTGCTGCCCGGCCTCATCGACGCCCACACCCACACCTCCGACACCGCGCAACTGCGCTAGGCGCTCGTCCACGGGATCACGACCGAGCTCGACATGAGTGGCTCTGCCGAAACAGCCGTCGGATGCTGCCGCCGCCAACGAGCGGGACGACCTGGCCGGCGTAAGCGTCGCCACCACCGGCGCGACCGCTCCCGGCGGCCACCGCTGCCAGCTGGTCAGAGCTCGGCATGGTCGAACCGTTCCCCACGGTCGCCGGACCGGACGAGGTCGACGCCTTCGTCGCGGCCCGGGTCGCCGACGGCGCGGAGCATCTCAAGATCTTCATCTCGACGTTCCGCACTCGCCGCAGGTCGCCTGCGCCTCTACACCGCCACGCCCCACGGCCTGGACGCCGAACGCATCGAGTGCGACTCGCCCTGGCTCAGCACTCGCCCCGCCCCCGAGCCGAAACCGGCCGATGACGTCGCCACGAACGGGACTGCTGCGACGCTGTACCTGCTGGCCAGGATCACGGCTGTGCCCGGCCGCAGACCTGCTGGCCACGCCCCCGCACCCGGAACCGCTCATCCCGTGCCCCCGGCCCTGACCCCGTCCGTAGGCACGCGGCAGTCATCACTGACCCCGGCGGCCGCCCGCAGCGGAGGTCAGGGGCCCATGCTGCTCAGCAGGACAGGCAGGGGCCGCACTCGGCAGGGCCGACGGCCCCACCGTGCCCTCCGCGGTCGGCATGGGCGCGGCCGCCACCATGATCACGCGCGCGCAGCGCCGCCGAGTGCCAGGGCGAGGGAGGAGGGGCCGCCGACCAGCTGGTCCGCATCGACCGGCGTCACCAGGTGGCGGCCGACCAGGAGACCGGGCAGGAGTGTCATGAGGACGGTGGCGACCTGCTCCGGGTCCGCCGTGGACGCCAGGGTGCCCTCGTCGCGCCAGCGGCGGGCCAGCTTGCTAAGGCTGCTGCGCACGGCCAGGTAGAGGGTCCGGGTGCGTCCTTCGAGTTCCGGACTGCGCAGTGCCTCGCCCCATGCCTGGATCGCGATGCAGCTCAGGGCATACGGCCGGCCTTCGCCCCGGTCGCGGGCTTGGGCGGCCGTGGCCCGGAGGACCTCGGAGGGCGAGGGGGGTGGGGCGTTGCTCCAGCAGCCGCTGGCAAAGGTCTCCGACCAGGGCCAGGGCTTCGTCCGCCGCGGCATCGATGACGTCGTCCTTGCTGCGGAAGTAGCGGTAGACGGCACTGGAGGACATGCCGGTCGCGGCGATGACGTCATCCATCGACGTGGCATGAAAGCCGTTGCGGGAGAAGCAACTCCAGGCGCTGGTGAGGATGTGGCGCCGCCGCGCTTCGCGGCGCTCCTCACTCAAGCGGGGCATACGCCCAATCCAAACAAAAACGATGGTTTCCGTTACGAAGGAGCGCTGAGTACCTGCTGATCCTCCAGGGGCCGCACTGCACAGAGCAACGCCAAACGGTCGGCGTCCTCGCTGCCGGGCTCGGCGGTGCCGACGAGCAGGCTCTGGCCTGGCGCGTCCTGCACCTCGAACGTTTGGTACGAGAGCGTCATTCGGCCTGCAACGGGGTGGTGGAAGGTCTTGAAGCGGCTGCCCAGCCGAGCGACGTCCTGACGCTCCCACAGCGCCGTGAACTCCTCGCTCCCGGCGCGGAGTTCGCCGATCAGGGCCGCGAGGTGGGGGTCGTGGCGCTCGTGGCCGTAGGCGAGCCGCATCGCGGCGACGGTGTCACGCGCCACTGTGTCCCACTCCACGAACAGGGTGCGCGCGGCAGGGTCGCGGAAGAGGGAGCGGACCATGTGGCGTGGGTCCGCCAGCGGCGACATCAGCGCGGTGGCCGGCGCGTTCGACGCGAGAACGTCGAGGCGGCGGTTGACCACATACGCGACCGCCGCCGGAAAGGCGTCCATCAGACGTTGCAGTTGGGGCGCCACGCGCTCCGCGTCGGGGCCGGGGGCGTCATCGCAGGGGACCAGGCCGGCCAGACGGTAGGCGTGCCAGCACGCGTCGGAGTCCAGGTTCAGGGCTCGGGCGAGGGAGTCGATGACCTGGCCGGAGGGGTGCCGTTCGCGGCCCTGTTCCAGGCGGGCGTAGTAGTCGGCGCTGACGCCGGCAAGGACGGCGACCTCCTCGCGCCGCAACCCGCTCACCCGGCGGCCCGTGGAGCGGGGAAGCCCCGCCTCCTGCGGACTGACCCGGGAACGGCGCGCCAGCAGGAATTCGCCCAGTTCATTGCCGCTCATACCCAAAAGCCTACGCCGCCGCTTCCTAGGTGTGCGGCACCCAGGAAGAGCCCTCCTGCCGCCTGCGCACGATCGGGCACATGCTGAGGGAACCGTACGGCCCGCCATCGAGGCCGTCGCCCTGACGAAGGAAACGAGCATGACGCACCCGTCCACCACGGCCGCCCCGAAGACCGTCCTGGTCACCGGGGCCAGCAGCGGCATCGGCGAGGCCACCGCCCGGCGCCTGGCCGCAGCCGGCCATCACGTGGTCCTCGGCGCCCGCCGCGTGGAGCGCCTCGCGGTCCTCGCCAAGGAGATCGAAGGCGGTGGCGGCAGCGCCCTGCCGCACCCGCTGGACGTGACCGACCCGCTCAGCATGCGCTCCTTCGTCCAGGCCGCCCTCGACCGGTACGGCCGCATCGACGTCCTGGTCAACAACGCCGGGGTGATGCCCCTGTCCCGCCTGGACGCGCTGCGGACCGACGAGTGGGACCGCATGATCGACGTCAACCTGCGCGGAGTCCTGCACGGCATTGCCGCCGTCCTGCCGACCATGCAGGCACAGGGTGCCGGGCACATCGTGAACATCGCCTCCGTGTCCGGCCTGCGGGTCGATCCGACCGCCGCCGTCTACAGCGCCACCAAGCACGCCGTCCGCGCCCTGTCGGAGGGCCTGCGGCAGGAGAGCCGTCACCTGCGGGTCACCGTGATCAGCCCCGGCCTGACCCGCAGCGAGCTAGTCGACACCATCGCCGACCAGGACACCAAGGAAGCGGTCACGGGCCAGATGGCCCTCGCGATCCCCGCCGCCGCGATCGGCGAAGCGATCCACTACGCGATCACCCAGCCCGCCGACGTCGACGTAAGCGAACTCGTCATCCGCCCCACCGCCCAAGGCTGAGCGGCGCTCCCCGTACAGAAAGGCAACTGTCATGGTGACCGAAGACCAGGTACGCACCTGGGTCGAGGGATACCTGCGGGCCTGGGCCAGCAACAGCAAGAAAGACATCGCCGCCCTGTTCGCCTCGCAGGCCGAGTACCACGAATGGCCCTACGAGACCGACTGGATCGGCCGCGACGCCATCGTCGAAGGCTGGCAGGGCCGCGCACCCTGGCAGGAGGGAGGGTGGGACTTCGACTGGTCCCTCCTCACCCTCAACGGCGACACGGCCGCAGTCGAAGGCACCGGCCGTTATAAGGAACTGGGTACGTTCGCCAACCTGTGGACGGTGACGTTCGACAAGAACGGCCGCTGCACCATGTTCCGCATGTGGAACAACGAGATCTGATCGGAGATCCCGACCCCTGGCCGGCCGCCGCACGGCTGCAGGGAGGCCGCAGAGCCGCTGTCCTGGCCGGCCCCGGCCGCGGGGGAGCAGTGTCGACCGGATGGGATGGCTGAGAAGTGTTCCTAGCCGCGTCCGTTCCGGGGCCGCTAGCGTCCCTCTTCTTACGGCCCAAGGTTCTTTCGGGAGAGGCTTCGGATGAACGAGGACATCACCGTGGCTGGCTTCGCCGCGTTACCGGCGCAGGAGGCGGCGTCCCATGGGCTCGGGCGGCCGATGCAGGACGGGTCACTGGATGCACTGTCCGGCGGGGTCGTCGTACGGGAGGCCGGTGGCAAGGGGTTGGGCGTCTACGCCGATCGGCCGTTCGCGGTCGGTGAGTTGGTGGTGCGGGGCCGGGTTGAGCGCGCCGCACCTCACCGTACCCGGCACTCCTTCCAGAAGGACTGGGACCTGCACGTCGAACTCGACGAGACGGCCCGCAGCATCAACCACTCCTGTGTGCCCAATACGGGCGTCGTCGACAACACGCTCGGCGGCTACGACTTCGTCGCCCTCGTACCGATTCCTGCCGGGCAGGAGATCACCTGGGACTACGAGACGACCGAGTACGAGAGCATCGCGGTCGAGGACTGCCTGTGCGGCAGCCCCGAGTGCAGAGGCCGCACTCGGGGCTTCAGGTACCGCACGGATCCGATCCGCTACCTGGCGGCCTACCTGCGCAGCCGCCCACACCCCGTCCAGACGGCCACCGCAGGGCCGGCTTGAGGGGCCGCGGCACCCTGCTGCACAACTCCCCGTACGCTCAGGTTCGTTAGCCGTCTATCCAAGGCCTGGGCGCTTTCCAGATCCGGGGCCAGTGCGGCGTACTCGACGGTTCCTTGGTTCAGGGTGTCGTCGCCGGTGGTCACCACCCCGGACCCGGTTGTCGGGTTGAAGCTCAGCTGGTCGCGGTCCATGGCGTTCAGGAGTGCGCGGATGCTGGCGGTGGGCGGGTCGTTGTGCGAGACCAGGACGTGGCTGTTCTGCCAGTGGGGGCCCAGGAGTTGGGTGGCGAGGTGGTGTAGGTGGGTGCAGCCGCCGAGCCGGGCGTTGACTTCGTTGAACCACACGTGTCCGGCGGAGTTGATGATGGCGTCGCTGTTGACCGGTCCGCGGTAGCCGAATGCGCTCATCGCGCCGGTCAGCCGCAGGGTGTGGCCGACCACCTCTTCAAGTACCCGGGAGGGGATGGACTGGGCGGGCATGATGAAGCCGTTCCAGATCGGTTCCATCAGCATCTCGCCTACGTTCAGCAGCCGAGGAGGGCCGGAGTGGGCGCCGGGGCAGTGCACTTCCAGGCACAAGGAACGGCAGTCGGGATGGTAGGTCTCGGGGACGACTTGCCCGTGGGGAGCGAGGCTCTGGGCCAGTCCGGTATGAGCGATGATCGCCCGCCGGTCCTCGTCGGAGTTCAGTGGGTGGGTGCCGACGGCGCCGGCCGCCGTCATGCCCGCATCCCTGTAGCACAGCAGGTTGCCGGCTCTGCCGCCGCTGCGGTCGGCTTTGACGATGACCGCCCCGGTCGGCACGGCCAGTCGCTCCAGTGCCCGCTCCAGATCACCGCTGGTGGCGCACACTGCCCCGTCCGGAACGGGAACACCGATACCGGCGGCCAGGGCTCGGAAGGCAACCTTGCTGTTGAACAGCTCTGCCCCGCCCCGTGTATCGAAAGCGGACACCGCGGCCCCGGGCAGGCCGATCTCCAGCGCCAGCGCGGAGACCCCACGGTCCGGCAGATAGGCCCGGATCTCCCACTCGCCGGGGACGGCCACGAGCTTCTTCAAACGAGCCAGCATCTCCGGCTGCCGCAGCACCTGTTGGCTCAGCACCCGCACACCGCGGTCCTGCGGGTCCAGCAGGTCCATACGTGCGGGGCCGAAGTCCATCATGGCCCCGACGTGGGCCACGTACGCCGCGTCCACCGGCTGCGGCAGCACCAGCGCGTCCCCCTCGCGCAGCAGCCACACCATGCGCGACGCGACGACCGGAGTACCCAGCGCCTCCCTGGGATCCAGATCTCCGGACGGTTCACCATGTACTCGCTGTTGCAGTTACCCACCCACAACCTGCGCACATCGCCTCCCACCGGCACGTGATGATCGCTTCAGCCTGTCCCGCACGCATGGAGACGAACCATGCCCGGCCCACTCTCGCGTCTTGCTGACGGCCTGGCCGGCTCGCACCTTCTTCCGCTCGTCGTCGACGGCCCGGGCGAGGTACCCGTGCGGGTCCGGGCGAGCAGGGAAACCGGGGCCGCTGGCAGCAGATCCCACCATCAGGTCGAAAGGGTCAGTCAGATCGGCTGACCACTGCCCACTTCTCCGCCGAGCTTGCCGAGCTGCTTCTGCAGCCTGCCGTCAATGGAAGTCCCACTGCGCGGGGCGGTTCGCACCATTTGCTGTCCGGCCCTCGCCTGGTGGGTGGTTGGCCGAGGACCTTGTCGTCCAAGCACTCCTGCAGGGCAGGCACCGGCATCGGAGGGGCAGTTATGTGTCAGATTCAGGACCGGAGCGCTACTTCGACGTCGAGACTCGAAGTTTGAACTGGTCGGCCCCGATCCTGTGCGCCGGGTGGAAAGCGAGTGGCAGCACCTTCGCCTGGAGGCGAGCGAACTGTCCCACCCCTGGGCGCCCGCCTACCGGAGCCTGATCGAAGCCGCGTACGCCGAGCTGACCCTGCGCACCCTGTACCCGTTCACCAGCCACTGGGCACTGCGCTTCTCGACCACCACGCGCCCGGACCTGAATCCGACAGGACCGTGCCTGACGGCGAACAGCGACGGCACATTCGGGGTGGGAAGGGGCTTCCTGACTCCGGATCTCGGCCTGTTCGCCACTCCTGGCGAGGCTGTGGCACGGGCCGTACGCGAGCTATCGCCTGGGCCGAGCCAGCTGACCGACCGATTACGGGCACGGCAGCGAAGCTCCGGGACGACGCAGTCCAGCTCACCCACTCTGAGCACCTCACATGGCGAACGGTGCCAACTGCGCTCTCAGTCACAGCACGTGTGACTGGTCGTGACGACTGTCACCTGAAGCACTACTAGGCGGTCGTACTCCGCGTCATGCAGCGCGCCGGTGTAGCCGTAGGACTTGGCGTTCGCCGCCTTCTCCGCGCCGGTGATGCTGGCGGCCGGCCGGAGCGTCGAGGTGTAGCCGGACTGGCAGATCGTGGTCTTCAACGTCGCGGTGGTGACCTTCGGGTTGAGTGCGCTGGGCGTGCACGTCTTGTCCTCCAGCGGCTTCTTCGACGCCGTGTATCCGAAGTGGCGTGCCCTGGCAGGCGGCTGGCTGGGCCCGGGCCTGCACCTGGTACTTCGCTTGTGGAACAGGCCCGTACTGCAAGGGCGCGCCGGGGCCGCTCGCGCCCGGCGCCGAGCTGCCGGACGCACTCGGCGTTGGCGCTTACGGATGCTTCCCGCTGTCGGAGGATGTACCGCCCGAACAGCCAGCCGCCGTGACGGCGAGCAAGTAGTCAGGCAGTGGTGACGGCGATACGGCGGACAGCCATGCGGCCCCAAGGGCGACGACACCGTGAAGGCACCGCCTGTGCCCCAACTACCGGTCGGTCAGGGGGCACAGTCCGCTCGATCGAAGGCCCGCCGTCCATTTGACACTCCGTCGCGGACCGAGCCGTTAGCGCTTGAGGTAGGTGAGGACGGCCAGGACGCGGCGGTTGTCGTCGGCGGAGGGCTCGATGCGGAGCTTGGTGAAGATGCTCGCGGTGTGTTTGGCGACGGCGCTTTCGCTGATGTGAAGGGTGCTCATGATCGCGGCGTTGGATCGGCCTTCGGCCATGAGTTCGAGGACGTCGTGTTCGCGCGGGGTGAGGTCGGCGGTGGTGCCGCGGGCGTCGCTGCGGGCGAGGAGTTTGGCGATGACCTGGGGGTCCATGACGGTGCCGCCGGAGGCGACGGTGCGGAGGGCGTCGATGAACTGAGCGGTGTGGGTGACACGGTCCTTGAGCAGGTAGCCGATTGCGCCCTGGCCGCCGGCGAGGAGTTCATGGGCGTAGAGCTGCTCGACGTACTGGGAGAGGATCAGCACGGGCAGGCCGGGGCGTTCGCGGCGGGCGGCGAGGGTGGCCTGGAGGCCCTCGTCGGTGAAGGTCGGGGGCAGGCGGATGTCGACGACGGCGACGTCGGGTTCCAGCTCGCGCAGGGCGCGCAGGAGTTCGGGGCTGTTGTCGACGGCGGCGACGACCTCGCAGCCGTGGTCCTGGAGGGTTCGGATCAGGCCGTCGCGGAGGAGGAAGAGGTCTTCGGCGATGACGACGCGCACGGTATCTCCAGGGTCACGATGGTGGGTCCGCCCGGCGGGCTGTGCAGGGCGAGGGTCCCGTCGAAGGTACTCAGCCTGCGCCGGATGCCGTGCAGGCCGCTGCCCCGGGAGGTGTCGGCGCCGCCGTGGCCGTCGTCGGTGACCGTGACGTGCAGGGCGGCGTCCGCGTGGGCGAGGCGTATGCGGACCTCGCGGGCGCCGGAGTGCTTGGCCGCGTTGGCGAGCAGCTCGCCGACGGCGAAGTAGGCGGCGGACTCGACGGGGGTCGGGAGCCGCCCGGGCAGCGCGGACTCGACGTGGACGTCGAGGTGGCTGTCCAGGGCGAGGGAGCGGACGGCGTCGCCGAGGCCGCGATCGGTGAGGATCGGCGGGTGGATGCCGTGGACGAGCTCGCGGAGGTCCTGGAGGGCGCGGGCAGAGGTGGCCCGGACTTCGAGGAGGAGTTCGCGGCCGGCCGGTGGATCGGTGTCGAGCAGGCGGGTGGCCTTGTCCAGGGTGAGGCCGAGAGCGACGAGCCGGGCCTGGGCGCCGTCGTGCAGGTCCCGTTCGATGCGCTGGAGCTCGGCGGCCTGGGCGTCGAGCGCGTCGGCCCGGGTGTCGGTGAGGTGCTCGATGCGGCGGACGAGTTCGGCGGTGCGCGGCGCGGCGAGGACCCGGCTGCTCCAGACGGCGTGCAGTTCGAGTGTGGTGGGCGCGAGGAGCAGCCCGGCGGCGATGAACCCCAGACCGAGAACGGCGGCGACGAGCATCGTGGCGACGGAGTCGACGGGGACGAAGGCGTACCAATTGTCGGGGCCGATGAACGGCCAGATGAACGGCTGTACCAGCACACCGAACAGCCCGTAGCCGACGAGTGCGAGCGGCCCGGCGACGATCAGCCCGCCGACCAGCGGCTCCAGCCAGGCCCATCGGAGGTCGTGCCAGAAGCCCTCGTCGCCGAGGACGGCGGCCGCTCGCCCGCGGCGGCTGCCGGTACCGGTGTGGGCTAGCGGTTCGGGTGGGCTGACGGGTGTGGCCGTCCATCGGGTGACCCATGCGCGGTAGCGGTCGGAGAGTTGGCGCAGGGCCGTCGCCGCGGGCGGCAGTAGTGGGAATCCGACGCCGATGGGGAGGAGCAGCAGCGCGCAGACCACGAGCGAGCCGACGGCGCAGACCGCGAAGGCGTTCAGAGAGAGCAGCTGGCAGCGGCCGAGGGCGATCAGTCGGCTGAGGAGTGGGGGTGGGTTCCCGTGTGGTGTGGTCGTGGTCGTCACGTGTGTTCCCCCGCGTCAGCGCGCGCCCTGTGCGCCGTCGGCAGAATCCTAATCGTCGGTGCCCGAAGCACCCACGGGACCATCGCCAGCAGGGCGGCGAGGCCGAACAGCATCATGGACAGGTCCGCGCCGGACTCGTCGTTGAGGAAGAGCAGCATTCCCAGGTTGATGAGGGTGTGGAAGCCGCCGGCGAGCAGCAGCCGGTTCGTCCGGGTGCGCTCCTGGCTGAGCCCGAGAACGACCGACATCGCCACAGTGGCCAGCAGGAACCCGGCCGCGTACGCCGGGGCGTGGGTGAAGACCTGCACGTGCCACAGGCCCCACACCACGCCCACTGTGATCGAGGACATGAGCGGGCCGAACCGGGTCCGCAGGAGAGGCTGGAGCAGACAGCGCCAGCCGATCTCCTCGCCGCACGCGCCGATCAGTTGCGCGACGACGATCAGCGCGAACGGGCTGCCCAGGGTGCTCGGGTCAGTGATCGGGAGGGTGCCCTCGACCCATGCGTAGGTGCCCGCGGTGAGCGCGATGATCAGCGGTGCGGTGAGGAGTATCAGGGAGGGGGCGGGGTTCGGGCAGTGTGCGCCCGGCTCACTCGGCCGGCGGGAGGGCAGGGTGCCGACGAGCCGGTGTCGGATCCGGGACGGCCACAGCAGGGCCACCGCCGCCACCCCCAGGGTGGGGCCGAACTGCGTCAACTGGAGGACGACGGTCGGGATCCCCGTCGCGCCCTGCGCCGCGCCCAGTGCCCCTGCCGCCACGAACGCGACGGCGAGGAACACGCCCGCCTCCGCCTTCCACGCCTTCTTCTTCGTCTGCATGCCGCCCGTCCCCTGTGGTGATCGTCGTTGCCGTGGTGTGCCGTACGGGCGCTGGGCCCGTCGGTGTCGGGTACGACGATTCCGGTTCGGGGGCGGGCGGCCATTGCGTGTAGCTGCCCGACCGGGGTGTATCCAGCTGCACCCCAAGCTGCTCTCAACGCTGCGGCGGGATTCGGTCCCGACGGCGTGCAGTGATCTCCCAGTCCAAGGCCCGGCGCGAGGTGCACCGTCGAGAACGACCCAGGGCGCCCCTACGGGCGATCTTCAGTCCCCTGCGCACCCCATTTCGGCGCGCGGGGCTGAGATCGCCCGGCACGAGACGAGCTAGCAAGCGGCTTCCGGTCCAGGCCGTCGGGATCGGCGCTGAGGGGCTCCGAGGTGGGTGAGGACTGCGAGGACGCGCCGGTCGCCGCTGTCCTGGGGCGGGAGGTCGAGCTTCACGAAGATGTTTCCCACGTGCTTGTGCACGGCCCGCTCGGTGACCACGAGGCGATCGGCGATCTCGGAGTTCCCGTATCCCTGGGCCATCATCGCGAGCACTTCGCGTTCGCGCTCGGTGAGCCGCGACAGCGGGTTGCCGCGCGTCGCGAGCAGCTGCCGGACCACGTCGGGATCCAGCGCCGTGCCGCCGCCCGCCACCCGGTGGAGCGCCTCCAGGAAGTCGTCGACGCGGGCGACCCGGTCCTTGAGCAGGTAGCCGACGCCGGTGCCGTCGGCGAGCAGTTCTCGGGCGTAGGTGTCCTCGACGTACTGGGAGAGTACGAGTATCGGCAGGCCGGGCACACGTTCCCGGGCGCGCAGCGCGGCCCTGATGCCCTCGTCGGTGAAGGACGGCGGGAGGCGGACGTCCACCACGGCCACGTCCGGCCGGTGGGTGACGGCGGCCGTCACGAAGGACTCGGCGTCCTCGGTCGTGGCGAGCACCTCGTTCCCCAGGGCCTCCAGCAGCGCGGTGAGTCCCTGCGCGAGCAGCGCGTTGTCCTCGGCGATCACGATCCGCACGGGCACTCCACGGTGATCACGGTGGGCCCGCCCGGCGGGCTCTGGACCCGCAGTACGCCGTCGACTGCCTCGACGCGCTGCCGCATCCCGCGCAGCCCGGTGCCGCCGCCCTCGGCTGCCCCGCCGCGGCCGTCGTCCGTGATCTGCGCGCGGAGCGTGCCGCCGGCCCTGGCCAGGGTGACCGACACGGAGCGGGCGTGGGCGTGCTTGGCCGCGTTGGTGAGCGCCTCGGCGATGGCGAAGTACACGGCGACCTCGATCTGGGCCGGTACGTCGCCGAGTTCGCCGAGTTCGAGGGTGGCGGGCACCGGGCAGCGGGCGACGACCGCCGAGACCGCACCGGCGAGGCCCCGGTCGGCGAGGATCGGCGGGTAGACGGAGCGCAGCACGTCGCGCAGTTCGGCCATCGCCTCCTCGGCGCCCTCCCGTGCCCGGGTCAGCAGCGGGCCGACCGCGGTGGGATCGGCGCTCAGCGTCCTTTCGGCGAGCCCGAGTTGCATGGCCAGGGACACCAGCCGGGCCTGGGTGCCGTCGTGCAAGTCCCGTTCGATGCGGCGCAGTTCGTTGCCGTGCGCGTCGATCGCCCCGGTGCGTGTCCGGTCCAGCGTCGACACGCGTTCGGCGAGGACCGCGGCGGCCGAGGGGGCGAGCAGCCACCGGCTCACGGACGCCGCCAGCCTGGCGAGCAGCGGCGGGCCGAACAGGGCGAGCAGCACGCTCAGCAGGAACTGCGGAACCCCGGCGTAGACCGCGGATCCCCAACTGTCGATCGGGACGTTCAGGATCAGCCTGATCGGATCGTCCGCGGGGAACAGCCACCACAGGCCGCCGAGCACGAGCACGGCCGCCGGGAACAGGAACAGCACCGTGCCGATGAGCCCGAGTACGGTGCCGGCGACCGTCATGGCTGCCGCCCACCGCAGGTCGCGGCCGGTTGCCGGATCCGACAGCACCGCCATCAGGCGCCTTCGCGCGTGCGGTCCGGCCGGTGGCGTGGGCGCCGCCGCCCACCGTCCCAGCCGGTCACGTTCGCCGTCGGCCAGCCGGCGCAGCAGCCGGAGCTCGTGCGGCAGTATGAGCAGACCCACGCCGACCAGGCAGAGTACGGCCGAGTACATGAGGACGGGCACCAGTACGACCAGGGCCAGTCCGCGGCCGAACACGGTCGCGCAGTACCCGGCGGCACGGGCCGAACGCGCCGCGCTCGCTCGCGTCATCGATATGTCGTTCACGGCGGCCAGTCTTCCCCTCCTCGGCCTCCCGGCGCAGTGGAGCGTGCTACACCATCGGCCGGCGAGCCTGCACGATCGCCCCGGTCGCCCTGCGGTTCGTAGCGTCAGGGCCATGAAACGAACGAGCACTTCGGGCGGCTCCCGCTCCGATCTCATCCTCTTCCTGTCGATCAGTTTCGTCGGTGCGTGGGTCACCATGATCCCGCTGTGGGTGGACGGCCTGCGCCGGACGAGCGCCGCGCAGGGGACGCCGCGGCTCGCGGCGCTGTGCATGATCCTGATGATGCTGGTGCCGGCGCTGGCCGCGTTCGGTCTCACCGCGCGCGGCCGGGGGCCGCGCCAGGCCGCGCGGGTCCTCGGACTCGCCAGGGCCACACCGTGGCGGCACGAAGTCCGCTCCGTCGCTGTCGCCCTGACGATCCCGCTCGGCCTCACCGCCGCCGGGTTGACCGTGGCCACGCTCGTCGGCTGGTACACCCCCGCGCACCTGCCCGGGCCCGCCACCGTCGCGCCGCTCGTGCTGAGCGCGCTGCTGTCCGTTCCGCTGTACTTCGGTGAGGAACTCGGCTGGCAGGGCTACCTGTTGCCCCGGCTGCTCCGCTACGGCAGGACCCGCGGCCTCCTGATCGGCGGCGCGATCTGGGGGGCGTGGCACGTCCCGATGACGGCGCTCGGCGGAAGCTACCCCGGCCATTCGGTGCTGCTGGGCATACCCGTCGCCGTGGTGACCGCGATGCTGCTCGGAACGGTGATCGCCACCGTCCGGTTGTCCACCGGATCGGTGTGGGCGGCCGTCGCGGCGCACCTGTCGCTCAACGAGTTCACACTGCCACTCACCCGCGAGGTGTCGGGCCGCCTCGTCGACCCGCTGCTCGCCGGCCCGCTGAGCATCTCGACCTGGCCGGTCACCGCGCTCGCCGTGCTGGCCATCTGGCTGGCCTACCGACGGCGCGCCGGGCGGGACCAGCCCCTGCCGGCGCTGGAAGGCCAGCTGACCGCGTCCCGCCGCTAGACTCAAGGCCGTTGCAGAGTCCGGTGATCTTGTAGTTGCGCTGGTCAGACGATGCCCAGTAGGGAGGCCGGGATCGACCCCGCGCTCGAATGGAGCTCCAGCACGTGGGCCGACTTCTTGCGCTCCCAAGCCGACGCCCCCTGTTGGCCTGCGACTTCTTCGAAACGGTCACCCTGACCGGAGCGAGGCTGTAGGTATTCGCCGTCATCGAGCACGCCATCCGTCGCATCCGGATCCTCGGCGCCACCACGTATCCGACCGCGTCCTGGGTGGCGCAGGCGGCAACCGCGTCACGGACCTTGAGGACGCCGGCTGCCGGGCGCGCTAGTCGGCCACGACCGCCCGGCAGGGAAAGCCGGCCTGTTTGCCCTCGGCCACCAGGGCGGCGGCCAGCTGAGGCTTGGTGCGGAAACCGGGATCACGCTGCTCGCGCAGCAGCGTCAGCCGCCGGTCGTTGACCTGCCCGGCGTCCCGGGGGGGGACTCGGACAGGAAGAAGAGCAGGCGCTGCACCGCGGGATGCCGGGCACCCACCACCGGCTCCGTACCGGCGTAGGACGTGTCGATGGGTGAGGCATGCGGCGAGACCGAGGAAGGCTTCGTGGATGTCGTGCGGGTCGCGAGGAACCGCGGTTCGGGTGTGATGGTCGAGCAGGTGGCCACCGGCTTCGGAGTCCACGCGATGACGCTGTGGAAATGGATGCCTCGCGCGGACATCGACGACGGGACGAAGCTCGGAACGTCCAGCCAGGAGAGGGCTGAACTACGGGAAGCGCGCCGTCGGATCAAGCTGCTGGAGCAGGAGAACGAGGTGCTGCGCCGGGCTGCGGCTTACGGCAGGAGCATGGGCGCCGTAGGGAGTTCAGTGGACAACATCGCGGCGGAGAGCTGGATCGAGGCTGTGAGGCGGGAGACGCTCAAGGGCGCGAAAGCGCGGCTTCCCCCCGCCACACGAGGCTCGCGGCGTTCCGCTGGGCGAGCCGATACAACACCGTCCCAGGCAGCGGAGGCGAAAAGCCCCCGCCGGCCCGGAGGCCGGCAGAGGCTTCGTGGCGGGGATCAGTGGCCGAAGACGACTCGGCGGTGGTGCCGTGCCCACCGCTACGGCACAGGGCGGTAAACAGGCCGGGTGGTTGGCCTCCGGGGAGTCTCGGGAACCGCAGGTCCCCGGCCTGGGCGGGTGTTTCTGCGCAGGCCCGCCTGGCACCCCCGTTCGCTACGCGCCATCCCACCCGTGCCTCGCCTCGGGTGCTGCCTGGTGTGCCGGAGCAAGGCTGCTGGATCAGCCCACGGCGAGTGAGAACGGTCCGGCCAGCACCGAGTAGCCGTCATTGGCCAGGTAGTACACGTCGTAGTTGCCCGGGCCGCTCAGTTTGCCGGTGGAGAAGGTCGCCGCGCCGCTGGAGTCGGGTGCGTAGGCCCAGGCCAGGGACGACTGCTTGCCGGGGGCGACACCGGCCGGGTAGATGCCGATCCAGTTCTTCGCGTTTACCTGCGCGGCGGACGGCACCGAGTACCGGAAGGTGACGTTGCCGCCGTTCGCGACCGAGTTCAGGTCGCCGGTGAGAGTCGGCGTCGTCCCGTTGTACGGTGCGAAGGCCGTGTTGAGCGGCGTTGCGTAGGTGTCATTGGCAGTCAGACCGGGCAGGCCGAGGGCCGCTTCGATGGTGCGGGCGATGCCGTAGTGGTCGTAGTGGGCGGGACTGGTGGTCGCTGCCGGAACGGTGCCCTGGGAACCCACGAGCGTGGTCACGATGTGGTTGTACGCCTCATTGTTGCTCTCGTCCCAAGTCAGGACGAGTAGTGAGCGCTGCTGGGTCCAGGCGGGAGAGGTCAGGACCGGGGCGAGGGTCTGCTTCAGCCAGCCGTCCTGGGTCTTGAGGCTGGTGACGTTGCCGTTGCCGGAGGCCTCGCCGTCGTAGTAGTCGTCGGCGGCGATCCAGGAGAAGTTCGGAGTGGTCGAAGCCGAACTGAGGTCGGTGGCGAGCTGCGTGGTGTCGAAGAGGTGCGCGGCACAGCGTGACGCGTTGCCACTGACATTGGTGTAGTTGATGAACGGCGCGTCGTCGGGCTCGTAGTAACTGTCATTGTTGTTCTTGGTGTTGCAGGGCGTGCCCATCCCCTGTTCGTAGGCCTTCCAGCTCTTGCCGGCCGCCTCCAGGGTGTCGCCCAGGTGGCGTTGGGGCGAGTTGATGTTGGGCCAGTAAGTGGCGCCCTTGGCGTAGGTGTCGCCGCCGGCGACGGCGAGGTAGTTCTCGTCGCTGGGGTGGTAGACGCCGTGGAAGTCGGTCATGGTCGCGCCCTGATCCATGAGGCTGTGCAGGTAGGGCGTGTCGGTCGGATCGTTCATGATGGCGGAGTAGTCGGTGTTCTCCATCATGACCATGAACACGTGGTCGTAGCCCGGCACTTTCGACACGGGAGGAGTGAGCGGGGCCGGCGCAGTGACC
The DNA here is from genome assembly GCF_001279695.1 of Streptomyces sp. WM6378. GTDB lineage: Bacteria > Actinomycetota > Actinomycetes > Streptomycetales > Streptomycetaceae > Streptomyces. The sequence continues at coordinate 1,689 of NZ_LGDD01000257.1, read as the reverse complement.
GGTGTGTTCAGGGTGAGGGAGAGGTTGTCGACGTAGCCGGTCTCGTGTGACGTCGACAGGAACTGCACCTCGACCTGGATCGAGCGGGTACCCGCAGGTACCGGACCGGTGGTGCTACGGGCGAGGAACTTGGTGGCCAGGGCCCGGTCGGAGGCGGAGACCGTGGGCAGCTTGGCGATGCTGCCCAGCGGACGGCCGTTCGCGTCCTGGAAGTGCAGGCTCACGGCGGCGTACCCGCTGTAGGTGGTCCAGCCGCCGAGCCAACCGGAGAGGTTGTAGCTCACCCCGCCGCCGTCCACCGCCGCGGCCGCCGAGGAGACGTCGACGGTCTGCGACATCGAACCGTCACCGAAGTTGCCGGGCCCGAAGAAGGCCTTGCCAGGAGCGTTGCCGTCGCTGGGCAGCCCGAACGAACCAGCGGTGTGGCACATCACGTTCACCCCGCCGGCCTGAGCGGTCCAGCCGGGCACAGTGGTGGCCGCCGCCCAGTCGTCAGTGCAGTAACCCCCGGCCTCCGCATCGCCGTTGACGATGAGATTGCCGCTGCCCCCGGCCGCGTGGGCCGGGGGAGGGGAGAAGATCAGCAAGCCGAGGAGGGCGAGCCCCCAGCTGAGGAGTCTTCGGCGCAAGTGCATTTCTGTACCTCGTCCCGTGTGAAAAGGGTGGGTGTCATGAGGGAGCGGGCCGTTCGGCCCCGGCCGTGCACGATGAACGGGACATGGATATCGATCCCCGCCGTCAGACGGAAGAACCAAGTCCAAACTTGATTAGACAAGTTGGCATGGTGATGGTCATGGCTGCCCTGGCGAGAATCCGTGCGGGGCTTCGCAGGCCGTTCTCGTCGCCGGTGGTGGCGATTTGCGGTACCAGGACTTCGCCGCATCTCTGTCTCCGAGCGGCAAGCGGATGTCTCCCGGGTGTTCACCGAGGCAGCACTGCCCGCGACGGCGGCCCGCCGGGCTCGGCGCTCGGCCTGGCTGCTCTCACCCCGGTGCTGCCCTGACCCGCGGCAATGTGATGCAGTGGTTCGATGTGCTCTCGGCGTTGGATGCGCAACTACGCAGCCGTGAACTGCGTGGCGGGCAGGGCACAGGGGCCGTTAGCCGCGGCACCCAACTCCCTGCCCCTCCAGCATGCGTACGACCTGCCCGGCCGCACGGGAAGTTGGGAGCCGCGCTACTCGCTGGGCACGTTCCCGCTGCGCTTCCCGCAGGAGGAGGAGCCGGACAGTCAGGTGTCTGTCCTCCCGCGCCGAGGTCGGTTCGGCGGCTGGCCTACTGCTCGTATGCCCGGACGGGGCGTGCAGAGTGGCCACGGGCGTGACCGGCCGTGGGCGCCTTGGTGAGGCGCCTTGGTGAACTGTCAGGAGGCCAGATCGTGAGCGTGCGTCCCCGGCGCTGAAGGTGGGGCCGCGCCTCGGCGCGCGGAGCCCCACCGGCCATCGCCGGGCGGAAAGCGGCGGTCCGGCGGGCCGACGCTCAACCCTGAGTCAAGGCGGGGATGATGTGCTGTCCGTAGGTGTCGATGACTTCCTCGCGGGCGTCGTGCATGGCGTACAGGGCGAACTGGTCGACGCCGAGGTCGCGCAGCGCCTTCAGCTTCTCGATGTGGGCCTGGGGCGGGCCGAGCAGGCAGAAGCGGTCGACGATCTCGTCGGGTACGAAGGCGGTGTCGGGGTTGTCGGTGCGG
>NZ_LGDD01000256.1 GCF_001279695.1 Streptomyces sp. WM6378 | reverse complement strand
TGGTGGAGCCGGTGACCCAGACTTGTAGTAGGTAAGCGATGGGGTGACGCAGGAAGGTAGTCCAGCCCGGGCGGTGGTTGTCCCGGGGTAAGGGTGTAGGACGTTGTCTAGGCAAATCCGGACAACACATAGTCTGAGACCTGATGCCGAGCCGATTGTGGTGAAGTGGATGATCCTATGCTGTCGAGAAAAGCCTCTAGCGAGTTTCATGGCGGCCCGTACCCTAAACCGAC
>NZ_LGDD01000255.1 GCF_001279695.1 Streptomyces sp. WM6378 | reverse complement strand
TGGTGGAGCCGGTGACCCAGACTTGTAGTAGGTAAGCGATGGGGTGACGCAGGAAGGTAGTCCAGCCCGGGCGGTGGTTGTCCCGGGGTAAGGGTGTAGCCCGTCATCTAGGCAAATCCGGATGACATGTAAGGGTGAGACCTGATGCCGAGCCGATTGTGGTGAAGTGGATGATCCTATGCTGTCGAGAAAAGCCTCTAGCGAGTTTCATGGCGGCCCGTACCCTAAACCGAC
>NZ_LGDD01000254.1 GCF_001279695.1 Streptomyces sp. WM6378 | reverse complement strand
CGGCGGGCCCGTCGTGGTGATCTGGGACAATCTGAATGTCCACCGCAGCGCCGACATCCGTGACTATGCCGCCGAGCATGACTGGCTGACCATCGTCCAACTGCCGTCATACTCCCCGGATTTGAATCCAGTAGAAGGCATCTGCTCCCTTCTGCGGCGGGCCGTGACCGCGAACATCGTCTTCGCCGACCGCGACCACCACGTCCGGGCCGTCCGCAGCGGCCTGCGCCGAATC
>NZ_LGDD01000253.1 GCF_001279695.1 Streptomyces sp. WM6378 | reverse complement strand
ACCTGACCGGACAACTCGCCTTCCGAAGGCGGGAAATCGGTACGCGATGGCGCCGCCTGACCACGGGCCGCCAGGCCCTGCTTGCCCTGGCGCACCTGCGATGCGGTGAAACCTACGCACAGCTCGCGGCCGGGTTCGGGATCGGCATCGCGACGGTGTTCCGCTACATACACGAGGCCGTCGACGTTCTGGCCGCCCTCGCGCCGCCCCTGGGCGAGGCGATGAAGACCATCCGGACCA
>NZ_LGDD01000252.1 GCF_001279695.1 Streptomyces sp. WM6378 | reverse complement strand
GAACGGGGCGCCGTAGGTGTTGCCGATACCGCCCGCCTCACCCGCGATGGAGGTGTTGCCGTTGCGGGTGCCGAAGTCCGAGGCGCCCTGCGCCGAGGCAGGCGCGGCCACGGCCATCGTTGCGGCGGCAGCGAAAGCCACCCCGGAGAGAACCTGCTTGATCACGATGTGCTCCCATTCAGTGGATCAGAGAGGGTGACGGGCCCGCCCTTGCGGGAAGCCCGCCGCCCCTGGGCGGTGT
>NZ_LGDD01000251.1 GCF_001279695.1 Streptomyces sp. WM6378 | reverse complement strand
ACACCGCCCAGGGGCGGCGGGCTTCCCGCAAGGGCGGGCCCGTCACCCTCTCTGATCCACTGAATGGGAGCACATCGTGATCAAGCAGGTTCTCTCCGGAGCGGTTTTCGCCGCCGCCGCAACGATGGCCGTGGCCGCGCCCGCCTCGGCGCAGGGCGCCTCGGACTTCGGCACCCGCAACGGCAACACCTCCATCGCGGGTGAGGCGGGCGGTATCGGCAACACCTACGGCGCCCCGTTC
>NZ_LGDD01000250.1 GCF_001279695.1 Streptomyces sp. WM6378 | reverse complement strand
GTGGTGCGGGTGCGGCGTGCCAGGCGGGTGCGGGCCGGTGGTGGCGGCGCCGCCCTGCGGTCGGCTGTGCGGGCAGATGTCGCGGGGCGGGGCTGCGGCATCGCCGGTACGGAGCGCGCCGTCGGGGAGTGGGGGCGTGAACGCGGCGGGGTACCTCCTCATACGTCGCGCAGTTCCGCCCGCCGAAAATCCCCCCAGCACCAGCGCTCCTCCTTGCGGGGGCACCCCACCACGTCCCCACCCGGCCG
>NZ_LGDD01000249.1 GCF_001279695.1 Streptomyces sp. WM6378 | reverse complement strand
ATGATCTTGATGCCGATGAACGGGGCGATCAGACCGCCCAGGCCGTAGATGCCGAGGTTGCGGCGGAGCATTTTGTCGGCGCTGGTCGGCTTGTACTGCACGCCCTTCAGGGCCAGCGGTACGAGGGCGATGATGATCAGCGCGTTGAAGATGACCGCGGACAGGATCGCCGACTCGGGGCTGTGCAGGCTCATGATGTTGAGCTTGTCCAGGCCCGGGTAGACCACCGCGAACATCGCCGGGATGATCGC
>NZ_LGDD01000248.1 GCF_001279695.1 Streptomyces sp. WM6378 | reverse complement strand
GGCGTTCGACGCGGTGTGCGCTTCCTTGGACGAGCATCTGGACCGTCCGTTGCGGGACGTGGTGTGGGGTGGGGACGTGGAGCTGCTGAACCAGACCGTGTACGCCCAGGCCGGGTTGTTCGCGATCGAGGTGGCGCTGTTCCGGCTGGTGGGGTCCTGGGGTGTCCGGCCGCAGTACGTGGCTGGACACTCCGTCGGCGAGATCGCCGCCGCGCATGTCGCCGGGGTCTTCACGCTGGCTGACGCCTGCA
>NZ_LGDD01000247.1 GCF_001279695.1 Streptomyces sp. WM6378 | reverse complement strand
ACGGCCATGGCTTGTTCGCCGACGCAGCGGATCTTGGCGTGGGTGGTGTTGTGGCGCCGCTTCCATCTCTTGAGTCGACGCCCTCGGAACGGAACACGGTCGGAACGGAACACGGACGGGGTCGCCGACGCCCTGGTAGGCCTTGTCTGCCCAGCACTTCAGCTCCGCGGCAGCCGGCGCGTCGGTGATCTCGTGGACACGGGCTGCGGTCGGGTCGTGGGTGGAGCCGGGCAGTGCGGGTGAGGCCCACAGCAGGCGGCCG
>NZ_LGDD01000246.1 GCF_001279695.1 Streptomyces sp. WM6378 | reverse complement strand
GGGGTGGGCAGCTCGGGGTGGTGTCCGGGACCGCGCTCGATGCCGTGCTCGCGCGCAGGCTCCAGCTCGGGGATCCCGGCGGGCACATGCGGCGGGGGCCCCCCCCCCTTTCCCTGGCCGGGGGCGTCCCCCCCCCAAAGAAAGACCCCCCGGCCCCCCCCGGGGGCGCCCCCGGGCAGGGGAAGGGCGGGGCCCCCCCGCCGCATGTGCCCGCCGGGATCCCCGAGCTGGAGCCTGCGCGCGAGCACGGCATCGAGCGCGGTCCCGGACACCACCCCGAGCTGCCCACCCCCCGCCACAGCCCGCGCAAGCCGCCACCCGGACACGGCTACGCCCATGCCGCCCTGGATGAGCGGGGGGTGGGGGCGGCGAGGTGTGGGCATGGGGGGTCCGTTCTTCGGGGTGGCACGTCGGGGCCGTACGAGGTGTCCGGGGTACGCAACCTGCGGGACCGTAGGTTCCTGCTCCCGAGTGTCACCCCCTCCGGGTCCCCGGCCACCCCACCGAAGGTCCCTACTTGGAGTGCCGGGAGACCTCGGCTCCCGCGAGGAATTGGGCCCGGCCGAGGGCCGGGTGGCCGCTTGCCGTCCCGGACGGGCGCAGGAACGAACTGCCGTCACGGCCTTCTATTGGCACCCTCAATTGAGGTGCCATAGCGCATAACCGGCAATCACGAGGACCAACCCGGCAACGGTGAGGAGAGCACCGAGGAGACGGTGGTACCAAGGCTGGGGCCACATCGCCCCCGAGGGCACCCCGTCAAGCTGCATGGCATGCCGCCGCCGAATGGCCTCGGCCCGCCGCACCGTAATCCCTCGTACGTTGAACGCCCAACTCACTCCACACCACAGCGCGGCGATCCCGCCGACCACAAAAATCCCGATGATCACAGACAACGCCCCGTTTGCCCCTAGGAAAGGGTGGCTCCCTGGATCACGACGTCCCCCTGTCGCCGTCGGCACCCCAAACAGCGTCCAGATCCTCACATCGGACAGTGATCGCCGCATCGGTCAATGCGATTTCATGGACGCATCCTCCATTGTCCGGGAGGATTTCATCGAGCAGGACGGTATCCGCCTGCATCCAGTCGACCGAATGCTCGTAGTCGATCGAGAAGTGAGCAACCTTCGCGTACCGAATGCTAAGACCCGCTTCGTGCTTCCATTGATTGCCGGCGAATTCGAGGGTGAGCGTTCCACTCTTGTCCGTCGCCACATGGATGGCAGCCAGCTCCAGATCCTTCACACAACGGCTGCTCCCCATGCTGTAGTGCCCGGCGTCGGACGCGAACGCCCTCGCACCTGGAGGCAGCTCCTCCTGGATCCGGGGCAACTCAGCCAAGTAGGCAGTCGAATCCAGAAAGAATCCGTTCAGTTCGGGGTCCCAATCAGCCTTCACGAATTTCATTTGCATCCTTCTGCTGCGAGGCGAGGCCTCTGCCATTTTTCTCCGCTGATGTCCTCGGTGCCCTTCGGCCCGATTCGACCAGTCTTTCTCAGAGTGTCGATGGCTCGCCCCTTGAGCGCATTCTCCACACTGGCCGGCACCTGGACATCTGCCGCCGTCGTACCGTGCTTGTTGAACCATCCGTCGCTGCCGAAAATACCGACCTCGCGACCGGATTTATCGTATACGTGGACCTCGAAATCGGTTCCCTTCGTGCCCTCCTGCCACATGTCCAACCGGCCTCGGTAGCCCGCTCCGAGGTCCAGAGGATCCTTCGGACCCCGTGCAGCAAGTCCGAGCGGGTCGCTCCAACCGAGCGGGTCCGCCACATAGGCATGGTGATTGGGGGCCGGCTCCAAACCGAGCGGATCCGGGCTGGCGTACCGAGCGGTTTCGGGGTCGTAATGCCTGAAATAGTTGTAGCTCAGGCCCGTTTCAGGGTCGTCGAACTGGCCGGGAAAGCGCAGGGGGCAGTCGATCTCAGCCGCATCCACAGGAGACGGAAGATGCGTTCCCCACAGACTCGTGCGGCGCTGCCAGGACAACCTGCCCTCAGGCGACACCAATTCAGCCGGAGTGCCGACAGCGTCGGTAATGATCGCGTGGAATCGGGTCGCACAGCCCACAGACGAGTCATCGGCCAGCGTCGAGAGGAAGGACACTCCCGCCTCTCGGACTGTCGGCTTGTGGTCGGTCTGGGTGAGAGGGCGGTGGGTGCCCGGCTCATAGTCCCAGGTGGTGAATCTGCCGTCGGGCGTGCTCTGTTCGGCGAGCCGGGTGTCGTCCCAGGTGAACCGCGTGCGCTCGATGGTCGAGCCGTCCTCTGCCACCCGGTGCTTCGAGATGCGGCGTCCGAGAGGGTCGTACATGTACCGCCAACGTGCGCCGCCGGGCGTGGCGGCCTCCGTCAGGCGGTCCTCGGCGTTCCAGGAGTACGTCCATGTCCGCCGCTGTCCGTTGAGGAGCTTGCGGATCCTGCGGATCAGGCGGCCCTGTGCGTCGTGCTCGTACGTCGTGCGGCCGGCTCGGCGTATGAGGGTGCCGTCGAACTCGCGGCCGCCGGCGGACTCGTGGGCGGGGGCGGTTGCGTGCGAGAGGTTACCCATCGTGTCGTACGCGTACGTCTCGGCCCAGCCATGGGCCCGGACGCCTGTGACTCGACCCATGGCGTCCACGTCGAGCTTCCGGGTTCCCGAGGTGAGTTCGCGGACCTCGGTCAGGTAGCCGTCCGCACGATAGGTGTACGCACGGTGTTGGAGGAGGCGGTCAGCCTCGACGCCTCCCGTCTGCAGAGACTGGGCTGTGAGCCGGTCGGTCGCATCCCAGATCTGGTGGAGCACCACATCGCTGCCTATGCGGCGTTCGTTCTCGCGCCCCGAGGCGTCGTAGGCAAAAGCCAACTCGCCGTGCTTCGAGCGTAGTTGTGCGGGGCGTCCAGCCGCGTCGTAGGTCCACTCGGACACCAGGCCCGATGGGGTGACCCGGCGGACGCGCTGCCCCAGCGGGTCATATGCGAAGGCCGTCGTTCGGCCGTTGACGGTCTCGGCGAGTTCACGGCCGAGCGCATCGCGCCGGGTGACTACGTCGGCGTCCGCGTTGACCGCGCGGACGAGCTCACCCGTCGCGTCGTACTCGTACGAGGTCACCTCGCCCGTGTCCGACCGCTGCTCCGTGACGCGTCCCATCGCGTCCCGGCTGAACCGCAGCGCCTCCCCCGCCCCGTTCGTGCGGGACACCAGGGCGCCCGTCGCATCGTGCGCGTAGGACAAGCTGCGGCCGTTGAAGTCCCTCTCGGCAACCAGCCGACCCGCCTCGTCATACGTGTACGACCAGGTCAGGCCCTGCGGGTTCGTGACTTCGGTCAGGCGGAGCTCGGTGTCGTAGGCGAAGGCGTAGGTCGTGCCGTCGGGGTCGGTGCGGGTAGTCGGTACGTCGAAGGGGCCCACCTCGTGGCTGGTCAGGTTGCCCACTGCGTCGGTGTGGGTGAGGAGGTTGCCTTCGCCGTCCCACGTCCACGACTCCCGGCTGCCGTCGGCGTGTTCGTGCCACTCCGGCTTGCCCTCGACCGTCCAGCCCATGCGGACCACGTGGCCCATCGGGTCGGTCGCCTCCACGACCCGGCCCCAGGCGTCACGGCGCACGGCCGTGGTGTGGCCCAGCTCGTCGGTCACCGCCAGCGGGAGTCCGGCCGCGTTCGGTATGACCGTCCGGGTGTGGCCGAGGGCATCGGTCACGGCGACCAGATGCCCGGACTCGTCGTAGGCGCAACGGGTTTCGGCGCCGAGCGGGTCCGTCGTCGTGAGCAGGTTTCCGGCGGCGTCGTACGTGTGGCGCCAGGTGGCGCCACCTGGGTCGATGACCTCGATCGGCTTTCCGAGGGCGTTGTAGGCGGCCCGCGCGACGGACCGGTCGGGCAGGGTGAGTTCGATGAGGGTGCCGGACTCGTCGTAGACGTAATGCGTGGTCCGTCCCAGCGCGTCCGTGATCGTCAGCGGCTTGTCGCCGCGCTCGTCCCAGTCGGTTCGGGTGGTGTGGCCGAGCGGGCTGGTCTCCTCGACGACCAGGCCCTCAGCGTTGTAGCGGTGGGTCGAGCGGCGGCCCAAGGAGTCCGTGTAGGTCGTGGTACGGGCGGTCTCGTCGTACGTCAGCGAGCCCGACAGAACGCCGTCAACACCCTCGGTGCGCACGACTCGGCCGCGTTGGTCGTAGACGTACGAGAACCAAGTCCCGTTGCGATCCGTCCACTTGGTGATCCGGCCCTGATCGTCGTACGCGTACTTCAGCGGCTCGCCCGAAGAGTTGATTACCTCGGTGAGGTTGCCCTCCTCGTCGTAGCCGTAGGTCATCACCACCGTTCCGGCATCCGACGGCACGTCCCGTGTCTCGTAGGCGGACGGCGCTTCGTCCAAGAGGCGCAGGGCCGTGATGCGGCGACCACGCGTGTCCACGGCGAGGTAGTAGCCGCCGCTGTGGCGCAGGCCGACGGGTATGCCCTCCCCGGAGCGTTCGATGTCGATGCGCGCGCCGTTACGGTCTTGCCAGCTGTCCACCGGCAGCCGGAAGACTCCGAAGGTGTCGGTGGGCAGCGGTGTGCCGAAGCTGCGGACCACCCCTGTGTCGGGGTCGGTCACGGTCATGACGCCGTCGGGCTTGCCGTCCCATTCCAGCGGCCAGCGGGCGCCCTTGGCCGGCAGCACCGGCTCGGCCGCCTTCGGCACCGGGTACACCAGGCGCATACCGTCGGCGGCGGCGAACACCACTCCCTCGCCGTCGATCTGAAGGCACTCGTCGAGGCTTGATATCCACGTCGGGCCGAAGCACGTACCCGCTCGGTACGAGGACAGGTGGGTGCGAGTGAAGACAAGGGGCAGCGCGCCGGGCAGGCTCAGGTCGGTCTGGGTCATCAGCATCGCGCCGGTGGCGACGTCGATGGGCTCGCCGACGCACGGGGTGCGGTCTGCCTGCCGGGCTGCGGGCCCCAGTTCGACCAGGTCGGGACGGAGTGAAGGCGGGCGCAGCATGAAGGGGGTCGGGTTGCTGAAGGCTCCCTCGACGCCGGCCTTCAGGACGCCGCTGCCCGCGCCGAGCGCGCCACCGTAGATCATGCCGTCCTTGGCGGCCTGGTTGATCTCGTCCAGGCTCAGGCCCTTCTGCTGGCCCGTGGCGATCTTCAGGGGCTGGGCGACCGCGAGGTCGACGGTGACCGATTCGATTCCGCCGAAGGCGGCGGCCACCAGGGTCCCTGCCGCGATTTCGGCGACGGTGGCGGAGACCGCGACACCAAGAGTGCCGCCGAGTTCGATGATGGCATCGGCGGCAGCGGCCGCTGCTCCCGAGGCCAGGCCCGCGGTGAGGAAGGCCACGGCGACGCCGCCCGCGATCACGGCCGCATCGATCCCGATCTGAATCCAGAGCTTGTGGATGGCGTGATCGACGGCGTCGGCGAACTTGTCCAGCGCCTCCGCCATCTTGCGAGCCGACTTGGAGAGGTCGCTCAGCCACCCCGCGTTGCCGTCCTTGGCGTACCGGCCCCAGAAGATCTCAAACGCATCGATCGCCTCACCCTTGTTGTTGTGGATGAGAGCGGACGCCGCGTTGTTCACCGGCGTCCGTACGTCGTCGACCGCGTCGGCGAAGGTACGCCAGGCGTCGGCGGCGTGCCGCAGGGTGCCGGAATTGGCGTCCGGCCACCACATCCCCAGCTTGAGCAGGATCTTCTTGGCCTCGTCCTCGACACTCACTCGGAATCATCGCCGTCCGTGGCGTCGACCGGCTTCTTGATCTTCGTGAAGATCCCCGCGATCAACTGGTCGTTGTCCACGTGTCCGTCGGACATGTCGACCATCGCCTCATGGATGCTGACCAGGCCTAGCACCAGGGTGCCCGCCGCGCGCTCGATGACCTTCTGCTGGGGCGCGTACGCGTCGCGGAACGCCTTGCCCTGGTCGTCGTCGCCCCACGGCGCGCCGAATCCGTCGAGAGCGTGAACGAGGTTGGTCAGCGCCGTGCTCAGGTTCGTGGCCTGCTCGTGGAAGACCGGCGCGGTGAGTTTCACATCCGCGATCTTGATGTCCAGAACCTTGCCGTCGTCGCCCATCCGGCACTCCCCGCTTTCCCCGCTGCCCGCCCCAACCTTCCCGACCCTAGGAGCGAGAGGTAAAGGGAAACCCAATCAATCTCCATATGGAGGCAATGGATCCGCTGGGCGAGCGATGGCACAGCCGTGGCCCGCACCCCCGAGGGGTGCGGGCCACGGCTCAACTGCGGCTCCCGGATGGGTACTTGGGGTGGCCAGGGCTACGACGGGTTGCCGTTCGTGACGTAGTTGTGGAGGCCCGGGACGGTCAGGGTGCCGCCGAACTGGCCTGCCTGGCGGACCGTCACGTTGGTGAAGAAGGCGAACGGGACGTTCAGCGGCGGCGGGGTGGCCGGGCTGAAGGTGATCGGGATGAGGCCGAAGAGGTTGCCCTTCAGCTCCTCCGTGTACATCGTCACCGTGCCGTTGCGGATCGTCGAGGTGGAGCCGGAGCGGGCCACGACGTGGGCGGTGGTGGGCGAGCCGCCCACCTCGGGTCCGTACACCTGCTGGTCCAGGTCCTTGATGTCCACGGACGAGGCCGTGAACTTGAGGACCTTCTTGGTGGTGTCGCCGGCCTTGACCTCGACGATGCCCTCGTAGTTCAGACCGCTCAGGGTGAGCATCGAGCTCTTGAGGATCCAGGGCTGAGTGGGCAGCGTCGGAACCCCGCTGTCCTGCTTGGCCGCGGCGAGCGCCTTCGGGTCGGCGGTCGGGCACGGGAAGGCGGGCTTGGCACCGTCGGGGATGGCGGTGTCCTTCTTGGGATCCAATCCCTTTGCCGCGTCCGGGAGTTCGGCGACCTTCTGGCCCGCCTCGTCGGCCGCCTTCTTGATCGCGTCCGCCGTCTTGTCGACCGGCTTGCCCTCGGTGGTGGCGGGCTTGGACGCCTTCGTGGACGGCTTGGGCGCGGCCGTGCTCGCCGACGGCTTCGGCGCGGGGGCCGTCGACGTGCTCGCGGTGGGCGCCGGGCTCGGCGTGTCGTGGATGCCGAACAGACCCTTGAGGGCGTCACCCAGACCCAGCGGGTCGAGCGGGTTGGTCGTCTTGGCGGGCGGCGGGGTCGCGGCCGTGTTCGCCGGAGCGTCCGCCGCGGACGGCTTGGCAGCGGGCTGGGCCGGCTTCAGGAGCTTGTCGACGGTGTCCCCGGCCGAACCCGAGGCCGTGGGCGTGGGCGTCTTGGACTTCGACGCGCTGCCGTCCGGATTCGTGTCGTCCGACTTCGCCGCCGACGGACTCGGCGAGGCCTTGCCCGACGCGCTGCCGGACGGGCTCGGCGAGCCCGAGGGGCTGTCCGAGCGGGTCACACAGGGGCCGGGGGCGAACGGGATGTCCGTCTTGTCGTCGGCCATCGCGAGCTTGGGCGTGAGGCTCATGCCGACCAGGACGGCCGTGGGCATGGCGGCGAGCGCCATCGCCTTGCCCGCGGGCATCTGCCACTTGGTCAGGAGCGACTTCCTCGGGGCCGCGTGGCGCGGCCCTCTTCTTTCCCGCGGGTCGCCGCCTCCGGTCGAGTCCAGCTGCGTCTCGTCACCCCGCACTGTTCCTCCCGCCGTTGGCGTCAACTGTCGTATCGGTTGCGGCGGTTCCCGGCTGTCCTTCACGCGGGCCGGGCACGGTCTCGTCGCCCGCGGCGGGCGCGGGGCCCTCGGGCGCCGGACCGGCGGCCGGCGCGGCCCGCCCCTTGGCCTTGCTGGGCACCCACGCCACGGAGAGCGCGCCGCCGAGCATCGCGAGCAGGAAGCCGATGACAAAGCCGCCGATATTGGCCACGGGCAGGGAGATCAGCGCGAGCAGGATGGCCGCGACACCCGCGAACGTCCGCACCACGCTGTGGAACCACATGGTCAGACCGAGCGTGACCAGCAGGACGCCGATGATCAGCGAACCGGCACCGGCGGTCGTGGACATGGCCAGCGTGATGTTGCCGAGGTGCATGTTGGCGTACGGGAAGTACGCGATGGGCACGCCGCCGGCCATCGTGAACAGGCCCGCCCAGAACGGGCGACTGCCCCGCCAGGCCCGGAAACGAAGACGCCAGTACTGGAAGTCGCGGGAACCCGTGGTCTCGGCGCTCATGGAAAACAGCTCCCTGGAACCGCTGTTGCTGTGAAAAAGGAGAGGGTCCCGGCGGCCGGGGAGTGCGTGGGGCACCCCCGGCCGTCAGGCGGGGTGCTTAGTAGCACTCCTTGCTGCCCTGGTAGAGCCGCAGGCTGAGGCCGCTGAGCTTGAAGGTGCCGGCGGTCGTCGCCCACGCCTTCTGCTTGACGTTCGACAGCGTCGCCACCTCGGCGCGCTGGGCGAATCCGTACGGGTTCACCTGGGGCTTGGCGTTCGGCTGAATGCCCGTCTTGTTGGACGGGTCTCCGGCGGCCACGCCGATGTCGATGTTCTTGAACTCCGCGTCGGTGTCGAGCTCGGCGACATCGAGGTAGAGGTTCGTCGCCTCGACGGGCTTGTCGGCCTGCGTACCGGCGTTCAGCTGCAGCGTGATGCTGCCGAAGAACGGCACGTCCGGGGTCACGACCGACTGGCACATGTTGCTGATCGTCGCGTCACTGAAGCCGGACACCACGACGGGGTGTGCGGCGTCCTTGCCGTTCAGGTCCTTGCCGGTCGCGATCGATCCGTACTGGATCAGGTTGTGACCGACGAGCTTGTCCGCCCGGACCTTGAACTCCTGGCCGGACACGCTGAACGAGGCGGCGAGCGCACCCTGTGCCAGGCCGACGCCTATCGCGGCCGTCGCGGCCACGCTCGGCACCATGACCAGCGCGAACCGCTTCCATCTGGTCCCGCCACGTACTTGGGACTCCATGACTTTCCTCCTTCTCGGACGTACATCTCCGGGACGGACCCTCAAGGGCTGTCACGGGATGGGAGAAGTGCTACGTCCTCGGGAAGGGGAGCGCACGGGAGGTCGACCGCGTACGACTCGCGCACTTCGTCCGACACCGGCGATCACCCCCGAGCGACAACCACTGGCCACGCGTTCGCGCAACCTGCTGGACAGGCCCTGCCGGAGAGCAGAGACCCCCCTGTCCACGGCCGGTGCCACTGCCACCGGCCGGCCCGGTGGGGACCCAAATGGGCGGCAGCGCCGAGTGGCTGTCGGGCTGGTGCGTTATTGGACCGAGCGTGGCCGATCGTGGTGCATTCGGGGCCGCGGCACAAGGGGGATCGTTACTAGCCAGTAACGGCCCGATAACCGAAGCGCGACCGGTCGGCATCGGCCGGGCACGCAGGGTGCCGCCGAGTGACCGGACAGAAGAGGAAATCGCCGCTGAAATGCGGACGTAAGAAGCGGCTCAACTTACTGCAAGTAACAGCGGCCGCGTTTACCAAGTTTTGGCAAAACGCGGCCGCCTCTTGTCTCTCTGTCGCCAAATCGTCCGTCGCGTACCGCGTTCGGCACTCATTCGGTGACAGGTTCATGAACGCCCGAAGGCGTTCACAGGTGGTTCAGAAGAGCACCCTCGCCAGCGCGGTTCGCGCCGCCGTGACGCGCGGGTCGTCCCCGCCGATCACCTCGAAGAGCTCAAGGAGCCGGACCCGGGCCGCGTCGCGGTCGTCACCGAACGTGCGCCGCACGGTCTCGACGAGCCGTCCGAAGGCGTCCTCGACATGACCGCCGACCAGATCGAGGTCGGCCGCCGCGATCTGCGCCGCCACGTCGGCGGGCTTCTCGGCGGCCTCCTTGCGGACCTGCTGGGGGTCGAGCGACTGGACGCGCTGGAGCAGTTCCGCCTGCGCCAGGCCGAGCTTCGCCTCCGGGTTGCCCGGGTCGTCGCTCAGCACGTTCCGGTACGCCTGGACCGCGCCGCCCAGATCACCCGAGTCCAGGGCGACCACGGCGGCTTCGAGCAGTGCGTCGTACGGGCCCGCCGGGGCCTGCGCCGGTTCGGCCGCGGGGGCCGCCGCGTCCGGGTCGACCGCGATGCCGGTCAGGCCGAAGCGCTCCTCCGCGACCTGCACCAGCTGGTCGAGGGTCTCGCGGATCTGCGCCTCGGGAGCCGCGCCCTGGAAGAGCGGCAGCGCCTGGCCGGCGACCACCGCGAAGACCGCCGGGATCCCCTGGATCCCGAACTGCTGCATCAGCATCTGGTTGGCGTCGACGTCGATCTTGGCAAGGAGGAAACGGCCGTTGTACTCGACGGCGAGGCGTTCGAGCAGCGGGCCGAGCTGCTTGCAGGGCTCGCACCACTCGGCCCAGAAGTCGATGACGACCGGCACCTCGGAGGAGCGCGTCAGGACATCGCGTTCGAAGGAGGCCTCGTCGACATCGATGACGAGGGCGGACGGCGCGACCGCCGGGACCCCGCCCTGGCGGGCTGCCTCGGCTCGCGCCTGCTCCGCCTTGCTCTTGGCCTCACCGGCCGCCTTCACCGCGGCGAGGTCGACGACGCCGCTCATGGACATGTTCCTAGGCTGCATGCGTACATCCTCCCCCTTCCGCGACGGTGCGTGGTGATCCGGTGGCAGGATCCGGGCCCACCCATTGCCTCCCGCCGGAGTGCGAGACTCTGCGAGACAACGGACGGGCCGCGGATCTTTCCTGGTGGCACCAGGGTCCCCACCCCGGCGCCGTGTGACATGTGGTTGTCGCGGAAGGCCGCTCAAGGCTTTCGCTACGAGCCGTAGCGTAACTGGTGCGGACCCGGCGCACAGGGTGATCTCGCGCACACCGCGTGCCCTCTGGCGCGATTGCTACCGGCCGGTATGGTCGCCGTCATGCCTTCTTCATCCCGAGCCGCGAGACCGTCCTGTACGGGTCGTACGGGTCGGCCCCGCAGCGCCGAGGCCGATGCCGCGATCCTGCTGGCGACCCGGGAGGCGCTGGTCGACGTCGGCTGGTCGAAGTTCACGATGGGGGACGTGGCGACGCGGGCCGGGGTGGCCAAGACGACGCTCTACCGCCGCTGGGCCGGCAAGAACGAGCTCGTCGTGGACGCGGTCGCGGTCCTCTTCGACGAGCTCGAACTCCCGGACCTGGGCAGCCTGGTGGCCGATGTGGAGGGCGTCGTCCTCCAGTTCGCGGCGCTGTTGGAGCGCCCCGAGACGAAGACCGCGCTGATGGCGGTGGTGGCCGAATCCACCCGGGACGACGCGCTGCGCGGGCGGATCCGCTCGGCCATCGTGGACCGTCAGAAGCGGCTGGTTCTGATCGGCCGCGAACGCGCCCAGGCCCGCGGCGAACTCCCCTACGAGGCCGACCCGACCGTCTCCGCCCGCCACACCGACCTCATCTTCGACGTGGTGGCGGGCGCGGTCGTGCACCGGGCGCTGGTCAGCGCGGAACCGGTGGACGAGGAGTGGGCCCGCGACTTCACCCTCCTGATCTGCTCGGGGTTGGCCGCGACGGCCTGAAGTCGGACCGGCTTCGGGCCGGGTCCTCGGGCCCGGGCAGGGGCGGGCTCAGACCTGATAGCGGGTCGGCGCGAACAGGGCGAGGTTCTCCTCGACCCAGGCCGACGTCTTCTTCAGGCCTTCTTCCAGGCTCATTTCCGGCTCCCAGCCCGCCCACTCGCGGGCCCGCGTGTTGTCGGAAAGCAGTCGCTCCACCTCGCTGCCCGAGGGGCGCAGGCGCGCCGGGTCGACCACGACCGAGGCCTCGCGGCCCGATGCGGCGATGAGCGCCTCGGCGAGGTCGCCGATCGCTATCTCGCGGCCCGTGCCCAGGTTCACGACCTCGCCGAGCGCCCGGTCGCACTCGGCCACCGCGAGGAAGCCCCGCGCGGTGTCGGTGACGTACGTGAAGTCGCGGGTCGGGGTGAGCGAGCCGAGCTTGATCTCCCGTACGCCCGCGTGCAGTTGGGCCAGGATCGTGGGGATCACGGCGCGGGCGGACTGGCGCGGGCCGTAGGTGTTGAAGGGGCGCACCACCGTCACCGGGAGCTCGAAGGCGTGCCAGTGCGAGAGCGCCATCATGTCGGCGCCGATCTTGGACGCGGAGTACGGCGACTGGGGCTGGAGCGGGTGCTGCTCGCTGATCGGCGCGGTCAGGGCGGTCCCGTACACCTCGCTGGTGGAGGTGTGGACGAGGCGGCGCACCGAGTGGCGGCGGCAGGCCTCGGCGATGTTCTCGGTGCCGACGACGTTCGTCTGGACGTAGGCGCCCGGGGAGTCGTAGCTGTACGGGATGCCGATGAGGGCGGCGAGGTGGAAGACCGTGTCGCAGCCGGCGACCGCGTCCGAGACCCGGCCCGCGTCGCGGACGTCCCCGGAGACCATCTCCACCTGGGGGTGGCCGATGAGGTGGGCGAGGAAGCCCTTCTCGGCGTACGGCTTGTAGTGCACGAACGCCCTGACGTTCGCACCGAGTTCGACCAGCAGGTCGACCAGCGTCGAGCCGATGAAGCCCTCCGCGCCGGTGACGAGGACGGTGCGGTTCTGCCACGTGTTGACAGTGCTCATGCTGCGTACTCCCTGGTGTACGAGGTGGGGTAGGAGGCGAGTTCGAGGACCTTGGCGGCCAGCAGGTCGGCGGCCCGGGCGTGGTTGCCGGGGTCGGCGGCGCCGCTCATCGCGGCGAGCCGGGCCGGGTCGGCCAGGAGCGGTTCGATGAGGCCGGCCAGGCGGAACGCGGTGGTCTCGGCGTCCGGGACGAGCAGGCCGGCGCCCGCGTCGGAGAGGACCCGCGCGTTGTGGGTCTGGTGGTCGCCGGGCGCGTGCGGGTAGGGCACGAGGACGGCGGGCACCCCGGTCGCGGCGAGTTCGGCGACGGTCGCCGAGCCGGCCCGGCACACCACGAGGTCGGCGGCCGCGTACGCGAGGTCCATCCGGTCGAGGTAGGGCACGGCCCGCGCACCCGGAAGGGCTGCCAACTGCCGCTCGGTGTCGGCCAGTTGGGCCGGTCCGGTCTTGATGAGGAGGTGGACGTCGGCCCGCTCCCGCCAGCGTTCGGCCAGACCGATCGCCGCGGCGGTGAGCCGGGCCGCGCCCAGGCTGCCGCCGTTGACGAGGACGAGGCGCGCCCCGGGCGGCACTCCTAGCGCCCGCCGGGCCTCGGTGCGCAGCGCCGTGCGGTCGAGCGCGGCGAGCGCGGCGGCGATGGGCATGCCGGTGGTGACGGCGTCCTGGCCGCCCGCCAGATGGGCCCGGCTGCGGTCGAAGGCGACCGCGATGTTGGAGGTGAGCCGGGCCGCGAACTGGTTGGCACGGCCCGGCACGGCGTTGGACTCGTGGATGAGGCTGGGCAGCCCGGCCATCTTGGCGCCGACGATGACCGGCGCGCTCGGGTAGCCGCCCATGCCGACCGCGACCTGGGCGCGCTGCGCCTTGAGGATGGCCCGGCACTGCGCGCCCGACTTCAGCAGCGCGGCGGGCAGCAGATACCGCTTGGCGCCGAGCGAGGGGTCGAAGGGGATCATGTCGACGGTGTGCAGGTGGTACCCGGCGCCGGGTATGAGCTTGCCCTCCAGGCCCCGGGTCGTGCCGACGAAGGAGATCACCGCGTCGGGGACGGCCCGCCGCAGCGCCTCGGCGAGCGCGAGTCCGGGGTAGATGTGCCCGCCGGTACCGCCCGCCCCGATCACTACTGACAATGGTGTGCGCATGGCACCGAGGTTCACGGGGCGGCTTAAGAGGGTTCTAAGAGCGCTGTTTGGCAGGCTTTGCCCATGAGCACCACACGCGCGGTCAGAATTCTCGTCGTCGACGACGAGCCGGAGGTACGGGCGGCCGTCGAGGACGGCCTCGCGGTCGAGGGGTACGAGGTGAAGGGCGCCCAGGACGGGCTCGCGGCGCTCTCCGAGGTGGCCGCCTGGCGGCCGGACGCGATCGTCCTGGACGTGATGATGCCGGTCCTCGACGGCCTCGGGGTGTGCCGCCAGCTGCGCGCGATGGGTGACCGCACCCCGGTCCTGGTCCTCACCGCGCTGGATTCGGTGAGCGAGCGCGTGGACGGCCTGGAGGCGGGCGCGGACGACTACCTGGTCAAACCCTTCGCCCTGGACGAACTCATCGCGCGCGTAAGGGCGTTGCTGCGCCGGGCGGCACCTGACCCGGCCGAGCAGCAGGAGCTGCGGTACGCGGATCTGGTGGTGGATCCGGTGGCGCACACCGCCCGCCGGGGCGAGCGTCCGATCGACTTCACGCGGACCGAGTTCGCCCTGCTGGAACTTCTGATGCGCAACCCGGGACAGGTGCTTCCGAGGGAGCTGATCCACGAGCTGGTCTGGGGCCGCGACTTCGGCCCGGACTCCAACTCCCTAGCGGTGTACGTGGGTTATCTGCGGCGCAAGCTGGAGGCGGCGGGCGAGCCGCGCCTGGTCCACACCGTGCACGGCGTCGGCTACCGCCTGGACGTCTCGTGAGCTCCCGGCGGCGCCTGGGCGCCCGCTGGCGCCGTCACCGCCCGCTGCGCACCCGGCTCGCGGTGGCCGCGACCGCCGCGGTGGCGCTGGTCGCGGTCGGCGTGTGCACGGCCGCGTTCTTCGTGATCCAGTACGAGCTCTACCACCAGCTCAACCTGAACCTGACCCAGTCGGCGACGCTGGCCATCCAGCAGAACCGGGGCCAGGCCCCCGGCGTGCTCGCCGGCGAGTGCCGCTTCCTGTCCGCCCCCGCCTGCGCGCAGATCGTCCCGGCCGACCCGGCGAAGGACCCTTCCCAGCCCTACCTCCTGCCGGTGAGCCCGCCCGTGCGCGAGGTCGCCTCCGGAGACCGCAACGCCTACTTCACCAACATCACGCTGCCCGGCGGCGAGCCCGCGCGGATGCTCACCACGGCCTTCGGCGGCGGCAAGTCGCTGCAGGTGGCGCTGCGTTCGGACGCGGTGCGCAAGGGCGTGAGCCAGGCGGCCGGACTCCTGAGCGGGGTGGGGGCGGCGGGCGTGCTGCTCGCGGCCGCGCTCGGCTACTGGGTGTCCCGCACCGGACTCGCCCCCGTGGCCCGGCTCACCGCGACGGCCGAGCACATCGCGGCCACGCGTGACCCGAGCCACCGCATCGAGCTGCCGCCCGGCCCGCCGGACAAGGAGGACGAGGTGACCCGGCTCGCGGCGTCCTTCAACACGATGCTGGGCGAGCTGGAGCAGTCGGTGACGGCCCAGCGCCGCCTGGTCGCCGACGCGTCCCACGAACTGCGCACCCCTTTGACCGCGCTGCGCACGAACGCCGAGCTGCTTGCCCGGGCCGACCGTCTGACGCCGGCCCAGCGCGACCGGGCCTCCGCTGCCCTGGGCCGCCAGATCCGAGAGGTGTCCGTCCTGGTCAACGACCTGATCGACCTGGCGAGGGACGAGGAGCCGACGCCGCTCCTGGAGGAGGTCCGGTTGGCCCCGCTGCTCGCGCACACGGTGGATACGGCCCGTACGCACTGGCCGGCGACGCCGTTCCAGCTGGAGCTGTCCGACGCGTCGGCGACCCTGCCCGGCGTGCCGGGGCGCCTCGCTCGCCTGATCTCCAACCTCCTGGACAACGCGGCGAAGTTCAGCCCGCCGGGGGCGCCGGTGGAAGTGGTGCTGCTGGCGGGCGAGTTGACGGTACGGGACCACGGGCCCGGTATCGCCCCGGCCGACCTCCCCCATGTCTTCGACCGCTTCTACCGGGCGGAGCAGGCGCGGGCGTTGCCGGGGTCGGGGCTGGGGTTGGCGATGGCCCGGCAGATCGCGCGGGCGCACGGAGCCGACCTGACGGCCCATCAGGCCCCGGGCGGCGGAGCCCTGTTCCGCCTGACGCTCCCGAGCGAGCCAGGCGGGCCAGCCTGAGCCCCTGGGGCTCCGCCCCCAGACCCCATTCGCGCCTCAAGGGCGCTCGTCCTCAAACTCCCCCAAGGCCTCAAGGGCCAGGGGGGACCCCCATGACGGGCTGAAATGCCCCGATGCGGGCCTGCACCCGACCTGCCAGGGGCGCGGGGAACTGCGCGAGCAACCACCCACGTCCCGCACTGGACATCTCACCCCCGGCGGGTTTCGGGAAGGGGCGGGGTAGGGGGCAAAACGGGGTCAGAAGCCCGGAGGCTCCGTGTACGTGCCCCACTCGTCGCGGAGCACCCCGCAGATCTCACCCAGCGTCGCCTCCGCCCGCACCGCGTCCAGCATCGGCACGATCATGTTGGAGCCGTCCCGGGCGGCGGCCAGCATCGCGTCGAGGGCGGCGCGCACCGCCCCGTCGTCGCGGCGCGACTTGCGGTCGACCAGGACCCGCACCTGCTCGCGCTCCACCTCGTGGCTGACCCGCAGGATCTCCAGGTCACCGGTGACCGAACCGTGGTGGCAGTTGACGCCCACGACCCGCTTGTCGCCCTTCTCCAGGGACTGCTGGTAGCGGAAGGCCGACTCGGCGATCTCGCCGGTGAACCAGCCGTCCTCGATGCCGCGCAGGATCCCGGA
Organism: Streptomyces sp. WM6378; assembly: GCF_001279695.1. Lineage (GTDB taxonomy): Bacteria > Actinomycetota > Actinomycetes > Streptomycetales > Streptomycetaceae > Streptomyces. The sequence continues at coordinate 69,982 of NZ_LGDD01000246.1, read as the reverse complement.
CGTGATCGGACCGATCGGGTGCTGCCCGTCGGGGTGCGCCCGCGTGCCCCGCTCCTTTATCTGCTCGAAGATCTTCTCCGCGTCCGACTCGATCCGGTCGGTGAGCTGCTCCACGTACCAGGAGCCGCCCAGCGGGTCGGCGACGTTCGCGACGCCGGTCTCCTCCATCAGCACCTGCTGCGTGCGCAGCGCGATCTCGGCGGCCTGCTCGCTGGGCAGCGCGAGGGTCTCGTCCAGCGCGTTGGTGTGCAGCGAGTTGGTGCCGCCGAGCACGGCCGCGAGGGCCTCCACGGCGGTGCGTACGACGTTGTTGTACGGCTGCTGCGCGGTCAGCGAAACCCCGGCGGTCTGGGTGTGGAACCGCAGCCACTGCGCCTTGTCCGACTGGGCGCCGTACACCTCCTTCATCCAGCGGGCCCAGATGCGGCGCGCCGCACGGAACTTGGCGATCTCCTCGAAGAAGTCCACGTGCGCGTCGAAGAAGAAGGAGAGCCCGGAGGCGAAGACGTCCACGTCCAGGCCCCGGCTGAGGCCCAGTTCCACGTAGCCGAAGCCGTCGGCCAGGGTGTACGCCAGCTCCTGCGCGGCCGTCGCCCCGGCCTCGCGGATGTGGTAGCCGGAGACCGACAGCGGCTTGTACGCGGGGATGCCGCGCGCGCAGTGCTCCATCAGGTCGCCGATGAGGCGCAGATGGGGCTCGGGCTGGAAGAGCCACTCCTTCTGCGCGATGTACTCCTTGAAGATGTCCGTCTGGAGCGTGCCGTTGAGGATGCCCGGGTCGACCCCTTGGCGCTCCGCGGCCACCAGGTACATGCAGAAGACGGGCACGGCCGGCCCGCTGATGGTCATGGATGTGGTGACATCGCCCAGCGGGATGTCCTTGAACAGGACCTCCATGTCGGCGGCCGAGTCGATGGCGACGCCGCAGTGGCCCACCTCGCCGAGCGAGCGGGGGTCGTCGGAGTCGCGGCCCATGAGGGTGGGCATGTCGAAGGCGACGCTCAGCCCGCCGCCGCCGGCGGCCAGGATCATCTTGTAGCGCTCATTGGTCTGCTCGGCGTTGCCGAACCCGGCGAACTGCCGGATCGTCCACGTACGCCCCCGGTAGCCGGTCGGGTACAGGCCACGGGTGAAGGGGTACTCCCCGGGCCAGCCGATCCGTTCGAACCCGTCGTAGGTGTCGCCGGGCCGGGGCCCGTACGCCGGGTCCACGGGGTCCCCGGAGAGCGTGGTGAAGTCCGCGTCGCGCTTGCGGGCCTTGTCGTAACGGGCCTGCCAGCGACGGCGGCCTTCTTCGATGGCGTCAGCGTCCATGACTCAAATTTACTTGGACGTCCTAGTAAATGTCGATGGCCGACCGCCGCGCATTGCTCACGCGGCGGTGGGTCGGGCTTGTGCCGTCAGGCGCGGGCGCCCGCGGGGACGCCGTCCGCGAGCCTGGACTCCAGTTCCTTGGAGACCTTGCGCTCGACGAAGAAGGCGGCGGTGGGGATCGTGCCGGCGATCAGCACCCACAGCTGCTTGCCGACCGGCCACTTCGCCTTGGAGCCCAGGTCGAAGGCGAAGACGAGGTAGATCACGTACAGCCAGCCGTGGGCGATGCCGACGACCTTCGTGAAGTCCGCGGCGCCGTTCATGTCGAGGATGTACTTGGCGATCACGCCGAGGGTCAGCAGGACCAGCAGCACGCCGGTGACGTACGCCATCACCCGGTAGCGGGTCAGCACGCTCTTTTTCATGCGGTCGAGCGTAACCGGACATGCGGGGCGATCTTCGCCCGGGTCCCGCAGCCCTGGGGCTCCGCCCCAGACCCCGTTGGCCCCACCCCACCCCTTCCCGAAACCCGCCGGGGGTGTTGATGCTTCGGCTGCGGACCGTGCGTGGCCGGTCGCGCAGTTCCCCGCGCCCCTGGCAGGGTGCGAACCAGGCATCCCCAGCGGGGATGGGCTATTCCTCGAAGTCGTTCGCCGCCACCCGCAGGGGCCGCAGCATCGCGAAGATCTCCCCGCACTCCTCCGCGTCGTAGACGCCGAGCCCGAACTCCATCGCCATCAGGTCGCGCGTGGCCTGTTCCACCACCTCACGGCCCTTGTCCGTGATGGACGCCAGGGTCCCGCGGCCGTCGTTCGGGTTCGGGCGCTTGTCCACGAGGCCCGACTTCACGAGGCGGTCCACCGTGTTGGTGACCGAGGTGGGGTGGACCATCAGGCGCTCGCCGATCTTCGACATCGGCAGCTCCCCCTCCTTGGAGAAGGTCAGCAGCACCAGCGCCTCGTACCGCGCGAAGGTCAGCCCGTAGGGCTTCACCACCGCGTCGACCTCGGCGAGCAGGATCTGGTGCGCCCGCATGATCGAGGTGATCGCCCCCATCGAGGGCACGGGTCCCCAGCGCTGCTGCCAGAGTTCGTCGGCTCGGGCGATGGGATCGAAGGGAAGGCTGAGCGGCTTGGGCACCCGTCGACCTTACCCACTGGTCACATGCCGGTCAGCCCCGTCTCGAAGTTCGGTACCGGACCGCCCGGCATGGCGCTCCCCCACGCAGAGTGACCGTTATGTCACTATTGCCCGGTTCCATGTAAATCATTCAGAACATCCCGTCCAGACCCTTGTCGCCCCCAGGGGGCCTGATGTCCCGGTACAGAACCCTCCCGTGCAGAGCCCTGCTCGCCGCGGCCCTGCTCGCCGCCGTCGCCGGCTGCTCGTTCGGCGCCGACCCCGACGAGGCGCCCGTGGCCCGGGCCCACACCCCGGCGGAGGCCGAGGCCGCCCCCGCGCCCGCGCCCGGCTCTCCCTTCTGGGTGGACCCGGAGAGCGACGCGGCCCGGCAGATCAGGATCTATCAGCGGCAGGGCCGGACCGCCGACGCCCAGGCGCTGCGGCGGATCGCGGACCGGCCGGTGGCCACCTGGCCGTCCGGGGACAACCCGCAGCCCGGCATCCGCAGGGCCGTCGAGGGCGCCGCCAAGGACAAGCGGACCGCGCTGTTCGTGGCGTACAACATTCCGCACCGCGACTGCGGCAAGTACTCGGCGGGCGGGGCGAACGGGGTCGACGGCTACCGCGCCTGGTACGGGATGTTCGCCGAGGCGATCGGCGACGCCCCGGCGGTCGTGATCCTGGAGCCGGACGCGGTCGCCCACATGGTCGACGGGTGCACGACGCCCGAGCATCACGCCGAGCGCTATCAGCTCCTCAACGAGGCGATTCGGTATTTCAAGAAGCTGCCCGACACCAAGGTCTATCTCGATGCCGGCAACCCTTCGTGGCTCCCGGATCCCTACAGCCTCGTCGAGCCCCTGCGGCGGGCCGGGATCGAGAACGCCGACGGGTTCGCGCTGAACGTCTCCAACTTCCAGACCGACGCGACGGTACGGGCGTACGGGGCGAAGGTGTCCCAGGGGCTCGGCGGCAAACACTTCGTCATGGACACCAGCCGCAACGGCGAGGGCCCCCTGCGCGGCGACCGCGACCAGGCCTGGTGCAATCCCCCGGGCCGGTCCCTGGGGACGCCGCCGTCGGTCAGCACCGGGGATCCGCTCGTCGACGCGTTCCTGTGGATCAAGCGGCCGGGCGACTCGGACGGGCCCTGCCGGGGCGGCCCGTCCGCCGGGACCTGGTGGCCGGAGTACGCCCTCGGGCTCGCCAAGCGCGCCCGGTTCTGACACCCCCGGGCGGCTCAGTCCACCCGGAGCCACTTCGCCTCGGACGGGGTGCCCTCCTGGTCGGTCACGAAGACCATGTACCAGCCGGGCGGGACCAGCGCCCGGTCCTTCGGGACGGTGATGGTGACCGAGTTCTTGTCCTTCGTCAGGCCCAGTTCGATCGAGCGCTGCTCGACGTCCGTGGTGTGGGTGACCGCGCTCGGCCGCATCAGGCGGGCCTTGACGACGCGCTCGGGATGGTCCGTCTTGAAGGTCGCCCGGCCGTCGCCCGCCGCGGCCTCGGGGCCGTCGCCGAGGGCCGGGCGCTTGTCCTTGTCGCGGTAGAGGTAGGGCGGGGTGTAGACCTCCATGCGCTGCTCGAACTTGCCGAGCTTGGTGTTGTCCTTGTCACCGAACAGCGAGTCGGAGCCGAAGGTGGCGACCCGGCCGTCGGGCAGCAGCAGCGCCTCGGAGTGGTAGTTGCGGCCGACCGTGGGGTCGGCCGCCTCGCGGAAGGCGTTCTCCTTGGGGTCGTAGAACTGGGCCTTGAGGATGTTGGAGCCGCCCCGGCCCCGGTAGTCGGCGGAGCCGCCGCTGGTGAACACCGAGTCGTCCGGCATGATCACGCTGTTCAAGTACCGGGTTCCTTGCGGGAGTTCGGGCCCGCTCTTGAAGGCGGGGCTGTTCTGCTTGAGGTCCACCACGGCCGTGCGGGGCGTCGCCTTCTTGGACTCGCCGACCCCGCCGCCGCCGAGCAGCATGAACCGCTGGTCCTGGGCGGGAGGCAGCAGGAGTGAACTGGCCGTCTCCAGCTGGTCGGTGGCGTTCAGACCGCCGATCTTGGTGAAGGTGTTCTTCTCGACGTCCCACAGGCCGGGCTCGCGGCCCTTGTCGGCGGGCCCGTACCCGGCGTTGGCGCCCGAGTAGAAGAGCTTGCCGCTCTTCGTCAGGAACAGCGAGGGGTAGGTCGGGAAGTAGCGGAAGGGGCCCTTGGACCACTGCTTGGTCTTCGGGTCGTAGATCTCGTTGTCGCCCGCGAGGATCGCGCCCACGTCGTCGAGTCCGGAGACGGCGAGCACCCGGCCGTCCTGGAGCGTGGTGAGCGTCGGGTACCAACGGGCCTCCTTCATCGGGGCGACCGGGACGTACTTCTCGGCCTTCGGGTCGAATTCGTACGCCGCCCTGATCCCCTGGAAGTCCTGCTTGTCCAGGGTGATCTTCTCGGCGAGCCCGTACACGTCGTCGGCGTCCTTGCCGGTCAGGCCCTCGATCTCGTACTGGGCCCGGTCGGTGGCGACCGACTGGGGGCCCTCGACGACCGCCTCGACGAAGACCCGCGCCTCACCCGCGGTGGTCTTGGTCTTCCAGGGCTTCATCTGCCCGGTGTCGTAGTACGCGACCTCGAACTCGCGCTTGGCGGGCGGCACCGTGACGTCGAACTTGGATATGTACTCGATGCCCGACGGGGAGCGGAACCTGCTGCCCTTCTTGACGGTGACGGCCCTGTCCGGGCTCTCGTTCTTGACCCGCATGCCGCCCCCGGCCCGCTTGACCTCGCCGTCCAGGAGCTCGTAGCGGGCGGTTCCGCCGGCCACCAGGAGCTTGCCGTCCGGGAGTTGGGCGTGGCCGCCGCAGAAGAAGTCCGCGGGGGTGGGGATCTTCTTGAAGGAGTTGTCCTTCGGGTTCCACAGCACGGTGTCGAAGGTGCCCGCGTCGAAGTGGTCCTGCTTGTTGCCGGAGCCCGCGATGATCAGCACCTTGCCGGTGTGCAGCAGCGCCGCGTGGATGGCGTTGGTGCGGTACTCCTTGGGGATGTCGACGCCGTGCCAGGCGCCGTACCGCGCCATGTACTCGGGCTGGGCGATCTCGTACGCGTGGTACTGCTCGGTGGCGAAGGAGAGTGCGGCGGGGGCGTTGAGGCCGGCGAGGAGCACGACGGCGCCGCCGCCGAGCAGGGTCTTCTTCGTCCGCTGCGAGGGCCGGTGGGCCATGGCTCAGTTCCCTCCGGTCGTCGTGGCGACGGCGGGTTCCGCCTCGCCCGTGGCGTTCTTCTGCCGGGTGGAGACCTTGGCCGCGGCGCGGGCCGCGCCGCGCTCGCGCAGCGTCGTCCAGGACCAGATCGCCGCCGGGGCCAGCGCGATGCACAGGGCGAGCACGGCCCAGGTGCGCATGGCGGCGTGGGTGTGGCGGTACTGGACGGAGGCGATCAGCGAGATGGCGAGGACGGCCGCCCAGAACAGGTGGATGCGGAAGGTCCACAGCCGGTCGGGGCTGGCCTGGCCGCCCTTGGGGGTGACGACGAACTGGCCGCGGGTGCGCAGCACGGCCGAACCGAGCGACTTGAGGTAGATGGGCGCCGAGAGCGCCGACATGCCCATCCCGGCGAGCCCGCCCGAGCCCTCGGGTTCGTGGGGGGAGACGTTGTGCCGCCGGTTCCAGAGGTAGAGCCCGATCTGGAGGGCCGCCGCGTCGCTGTAGAGCATCAGCCAGACCGAGGCGGTGACCTGGGTGCCGGACGCCCCGAACCACAGGAACAGCACGCAACTGACGATCCCCAGAAGCCAGTTGACGGCGGTCATCGGGTAGTAGACGAGCATCAGGGTGTACGAGAGCAGCCGGCCGGGCGGCATGCTGAAGGGCGCCTTCCAGTACTGCTTGAACAGCGTCTCGTAGGTGCCGCGCGACCAGCGCATCTGCTGGGTGAAGAAGTCGGTCCAGGAGGCCGGGCCCTCGCCTACGGCCAGCACGTCAGGGGTGTACACGGAGCGCCAGTGGTGGCCGGTCCTCGGGTTCTTGTGCCGGTGCAGTTCGAAGCCGGTGGCCATGTCCTCGGTGATCGAGTCGTACAGGCCGCCGATCTGCCGCAGCGCCGCGATCCGCACGACGTTGTTGGTGCCGACGAACATGGGCGCCCGGTAGCGGTTGCCGGCCCGCTGGATCAGCGCGTGGAAGAGGAACTGCTGGGATTCGGCGGCCTTGGTGACGGGAGAGTCGTAGTTCCCGTACACCTGCGGTCCGACGACGAAGGCGACGTCGGGATCGCGGAAGTAACCCATCATCCGCTCCAGGAAGTTGGGGAGCGGGGCGTGGTCGGTGTCGACGGAGGCGAAGAAGTCGTAGCCGCCGCCGTGCATCGCGATCCAGGCGTTGTAATTGCCGTGCTTGGTGCGGGCCTTGTGGGCGCCGTTCTCGCGGTTCCACTCGGGGACGCCCTTGCGGGAGAAGTGGCGCACCCCGAGCTCGGTGCAGAGGGCCCTGGCCTGTTCGTCGTCGCCCTCGTCCAGGAGCCAGATGTCGAGCGGCCCGGTGTGCGTGAGCCGGACGGCCGCCTCCAGGGTGTTCCGCACCATGGATATGGGTTCCTTGCCGGGCACGTACGTGGTGAGGAAGGCGACCCGGGTGCCGTATTCGGGGACGACCGGGACGGGGTCGCGGGCGACCATCGTGGCATGGGCCACGGAGGCGACGTTGGTGACCATGAAGAGCTCGATCAGGCCGATCGAGACCAGCATCGCGATGTCGAGGCCCACGAGCCAGCGGTCGCCGCCCTCGCGCTCGACCCAGTGGGTTGGCCAGACGAGGTAGACGAGCAGCAGGCCGGTGAGTATCGGCGCCAGGGTCATCAGCAGGACGGCGCGCATGCGGTGCGGCTCCCGGGAGAGCAGGCTGCGGTACTGCACCCGGTAGGGCTTGTCGCCCGGCTCCGTCAGTGGTCCGGCCAGTCGGCTGTGGGTGTCGTAGTCGTAGCCCTCCGGACGCACGGTGCCCTCCAGCTGATCGTCAAGCAGGGTCTCGAACTGGGTTGATATCCCCACAAAAGTGGAGAATTCTTGGCGTGTCGACCGGAGTACTCCGAGTGAGCGGTTCTGGATTGAACGGCTTTCGCGCGCGGTAGGTGCGGCCCGGGACGCGCAAGAGCCCCCGGCCGGGACGGCCGGGGGCTCTTCGCCGAAGATCGGTTACGCGGACAGGTGGCGCTCCACCGTCTCCACCTTGGACGTCAGGCCGTCCGTGACGCCGGGGCGAATGTCCGCCTTGAGCACCAGCGAGACCCGGTTCGAGCGGGCCTCGACGGCGGCGACGGCGCGCTTGACGACGTCCATCACCTCGTCCCACTCGCCCTCGATGGACGTGAACATCGCGTCCGTACGGTTGGGCAGGCCGGACTCGCGGACCACGCGGACCGCCTCGGCCACGTACTCCCCCACGTCCTCGCCGACGCCGAGCGGGCTGACCGAGAAGGCGACGATCATGCGTTGACCACGCCTTCCTTGCGGGCCCGGGTCGCGATGACCGCGGCGTCCAGCTCGCGGCGGATCTTACGCTCGGCGAAGAAGCCGCCGAAGGGCAGCACGGCGAGCACGAAGTAGAGCGCGCCGGTCTTCGCGGACCACTTGGTGCGGTTCCAGGCGTCCAGCCAGAAGAGCACGTACAGCGTGAACAGGATGCCGTGGACCATGCCCATGACCATGACCCCGTCGAACGAGGTGGTGCGCTTGAGCACGGAGCACACCAGCAGGATCGGGAACGAGATGGCCTCGGGGAGCGAGATCAGTCGGAGTCGATGCAGGGCGGAGGCTGTCTTGATGTCCACGGGCGGGGGCACCTTCGCTGGGAGGGGCGGGCGGCGGTGATCGTCTGACGGCGATCCGTCGGCAGCGATCTTTGTGAACGCATGCACAAACGATCCCCATTCTGACATCGCACCCTTGCCCCTGTCGGGGCGGGTCCCCGGCCCGCTAACGTCGGGCCGTGGCAACGTTCCGACTCCAGGGCAGCAAAGTGCTCGCCGTCGACATGACCGGCGACGCCGTCAAAGCGAAGAACGGCTCGATGGTCGCCTACGACGGCCAGATGGCGTTCAAGAAGATGACCGGCGGCGGTGAGGGTCTGCGCGGCATGGTGACCCGCCGCCTCACCGGCGAACAGATGACCGTGATGGAGGTGAAGGGGCACGGCACGTGCTACTTCGCCGACCGCGCGAGCGAGATCAACCTCGTGAGCCTGACCGGCGACAAGCTCTTCGTCGAGGCGAGCAACCTGCTCGCCACGGACGCGGGGCTGCGCACCGGCACCACGTTCACCGGCCTGCGCGGCGCGAGCCAGGGCAACGGCCTGTTCACCACGACGATCGAGGGCCACGGCCAGGCCGCGATCATGTCGGACGGACCGGCCGTGGTGCTCCGGGTCAGCGCCCAGTACCCGCTGTCCGTCGACCCCGGGGCGTACATCGCGCACCAGGGCAACCTCCAGCAGCGCTTCCAGTCCGGGGTGACGTTCCGGACCTTCCTCGGCGAGGGCTCCGGCGAGGCCTTCCAGATCCGGTTCGAGGGCGAGGGCCTGGTGTACGTGCAGCCCAGCGAGCGCAACACGATCGGCGGGGACGTCTGATGCCCTTCCGCGAGATCAACTCGAAGATGGTCGAGGCGACGGTGAGCCCCGGACAGAAGATGTTCAGCCAGCGCGGCGCGATGCTCGCGTACAAGGGCGAGGTGTCCTTCACGCCCAACATCCAGGGCGGCCAGGGCGGCATCATGTCGATGATCGGCCGCCGGGTCGCCAACGAGGCGACCCCGCTGATGACGGTCGAGGGCAGCGGCACCGTGATGTTCGGCCACGGCGGCCACCACATCCAGGTGATCAACCTCCAGGGCGACACCCTGTACGTGGAGGCCGACCGCCTGCTCGCCTTCGACGGGTCGCTCCAGCAGGGCACGATGTTCATGGGCTCGCAGGGCGGCGTCATGGGCATGGTGCGCGGCCAGGTGACCGGGCAGGGCCTGTTCACCACGACCCTCAAGGGGCACGGGGCGGTCGCGGTCATGGCGCACGGCGGCGTGATCGAGCTTCCGATCACCCCGCAGCGCCCGGTGCACGTCGACCCGCAGGCCTACGTGGCCCACCACGGCGACGTGCGCAACAAGCTCTCGGCCGCGCTGGGCTGGCGCGACATGGTGGGCCGGGGCTCCGGCGAGGCCTTCCAGCTCGAACTGTCCGGCAACGGCTCGGTGTACGTGCAGGCCTCGGAGGAGAAGCTGTGACCGCCCCGGTGATCTTCGATCCCTACTCGCTGCCGACCGACGACAACGTCAACAAGTACACCTTCTGCGTGGAGCTCAAGTCGAGCCAGTGGTTCCTGCAGAAGGGCAAGATGATCGCCTACTACGGGCAGATCGAGTTCAACGGCATCGGCCACGGCCGGCTCGACCGGCTCCTTCGCACGAGCTTCCACTCGCCGCTGCACGCCAGCGACTGGGTGGTGGCGGACGGCAGCGGCAAGATGCTGCTCGCGGACCGCGCCTTCGACGTGAACAGCTACGACCTGGACGAGGGCAACCTGACGATCCGGTCCGGCAACCTGCTGGCCTACCAGCCCTCGCTCGCGCTGAAGCAGTCGATCGTGCCGGGGTTCCTGACCCTGATCGGCACGGGCAAGTTCGTGGCCGCGTCCAACGGTCCCGTCGTCTTCATGGAGCCGCCGATCCGGGTGGACCCGCAGGCGCTGGTCGGCTGGGCGGACTGCCCTTCGCCGTGCCACCACTACGACCACGGTTACATGACGGGCGTCCTGGGCGGAATCCGGTCACTCACCGGGCTCGGCGGAACGTCCGGCGAGGAGCACCAGTTCGAGTTCGTGGGGGCCGGTACGGTACTGCTCCAGTCCACCGAGGTACTCATGGCGGAGCAGGCGACCGGGCAGGTCACGAACGAGCCCGGGGTGCCGGGCGGCGGCCAGGGCGGGCCCGGCCAGCAGGGCGCGGGACCGCGTCTTCCCGGCCAGCTGGGGGACCTCCAGCGTCGCTTCGGCCTGTGAGCGGTAGTCTGCGGAGTGTGACGTCGAACGCCTGAGCCCCTCGGGGTTCGGCGGGGCCGCGCGAGTGGCGCGATCGCATCACGTGCCGGGCGTCACACTCCCACACTTCGTTCAGAATTCAACTTCTTAGGTAGAATCCACATATGGAGACCGAGACGGCCACGAACTGGCTGAGCGACGACGAGCAGTGCGCCTGGCGCACTTATCTGGACGTCAACAGGATGCTGACCTACCAGATGGAGAAGGATCTGCAGCCGTTCGGCCTGACCAACAACGACTACGAGATCCTGGTGAACCTCTCGGAGTCGGCCGACAAGCGGATGCGGATGAGCGACCTCGCGGCCGCCACCCTCCAGTCCAAGAGCCGTCTCTCGCACCAGATCACCCGCATGGAGAACGCGGGCCTGGTCCGGCGCGAGAACTGCGAGTCGGACCGGCGCGGGCTCTTCGCCGTCCTCACCGAGCACGGCACGGAGACCATGGAGAAGGTCGCCCCCCACCATGTGGCCTCCGTGCGGCGCCACTTCATCGACCTGCTGTCGAGCGAGGCGCTGGCGGATCTACGCGAGTCACTGACCCCGGTCGCGGAGCACCTGCGGGGTCACCGCGGCAAGATCTGACACACAGTCAGACACGGGCCCCGGTCGGATCTAGGCCCCGGTCAGCCCGGCCACCAGCTCGTCGGCCGCCGCGTACGGGTCGAGTTCGCCGTCCACGATGCGCTGCGCCAGCGCGTCCAGGCGGCGGTCGCCGTGCAGGGAGCCGATGCGCTCGCGCAGGGCGGTGACCGCGATGGTCTCGACCTCGCGGGCCGCGCGGGCCCGGCGCCGCTCGGCGAGGACGCCGTGCTCGGCCATCCACGCGTGGTGCTTCTCCAGCGCCTCCACTACCTCGTCGATGCCCTCGCCGCGCGCCGCCACCGTCTTGACGATGGGCGGGCGCCAGTCCCCCGGGCCGCGTGATTCGCCCAGGCCCAGCATGTGGTTGAGCTCGCGGGCCGTGGCGTCCGCGCCGTCCCGGTCCGCCTTGTTGACGACGTACAGGTCGCCGATCTCCAGGATTCCGGCCTTGGCCGCCTGGATGCCGTCGCCCATGCCGGGCGCGAGCAGCACCACCGAGGTGTCGGCCTGCGAGGCGATCTCGACCTCGGACTGACCGACGCCCACCGTCTCGACCAGGATCACCTCGCAGCCCGCCGCGTCCAGGACCCGGATCGCCTGGGGCGCGGCCCAGGCCAGGCCGCCCAGGTGGCCCCGGGTCGCCATCGAGCGGATGTAGACGCCCGGGTCGGAAGCGTGCTCGGACATCCGGACCCGGTCGCCGAGCAGGGCCCCGCCGGAGAAGGGCGAGGACGGGTCGACGGCGAGCACGCCGACCCGCTTCCCGGCCCTGCGGTAGGCGGTGACCAGCGCCGAGGTGGAGGTCGACTTGCCGACACCGGGCGAGCCCGTGAGCCCCACGACGTACGCGTTGCCCGCGAGTGGGGCCAGCGCCGCCATGACCTCGCGCAGCTGCGGGGACGCCCCCTCGACCAGCGAGATCAGCCGGGCGACGGCCCTGGGCCGGCCTTCCCGGGCCTGGGCCACCAGTTCGGGGACGTCCACCATTGCCGCTCCGTTCAGTCGCGTACGCACCGCAGGGATCAGGGAGTTGCTCACGGGTGTTACTTGCCCGGACTGCGCTTACTTAGGAACGTGCACGATCAGCGCGTCGCCCTGACCGCCGCCGCCGCACAGGGCCGCCGCGCCCACGCCGCCGCCGCGGCGCTTCAGTTCGAGGGCGAGGTGCAGCACCACGCGGGCGCCGGACATGCCGATCGGGTGGCCAAGCGCGATGGCGCCGCCGTTGACATTCACCTTTTCCGGGGAAACTCCGAGGTCCTTCATTGACTGGACGGCGACCGCCGCGAAGGCCTCGTTGATCTCGATCAGGTCGAGGTCCTCGACCGTGATCCCCTCCTTGCCGACCGCGTGCTTGATCGCGTTCGAGGGCTGCGACTGGAGCGAGTTGTCGGGGCCCGCCACGTTGCCGTGGGCGCCGATCTCGGCGATCCACTCCAGGCCCAGCTCCTCGGCCTTGGCCTTGGACATGACGACGACCGCGGCCGCGCCGTCCGAGATCTGCGAGGAGGTGCCGGCCGTGATCGTGCCGTCCTTGGCGAAGGCGGGGCGCAGCTTGCCCAGGGACTCGACGGTGGTGTCGGCGCGCACGCCCTCGTCCTTGGCGAACAGGACCGGGTCGCCCTTGCGCTGCGGGATCTCGATCGGGGTGATCTCGGCCTCGAAGATGCCGTTCTTCTGGGCGGCCGCGGCGCGCTGGTGCGAGGCGGCGGCGATCGCGTCCTGCTCGGGGCGGGCGATGCCCAGACGGGTGTTGTGCTTCTCCGTGGACTCCCCCATGGGGATGTTCTCGAAGGAGTCGGTCAGACCGTCGTACGCCATCGCGTCGAGCATCTCGATCGCGCCGTACTTGTAGCCCTCGCGGGACTTCGGCAGCAGGTGCGGGGCGTTGGTCATCGACTCCTGGCCACCGGCGACCACGATGTCGAACTCGCCCGCGCGGATCAGCTGGTCGGCGAGCGCGATGGCGTCCAGACCCGACAGGCACACCTTGTTGATGGTGAGCGCGGGGACGTTCATCGGGATGCCGGCCTTGACGGCCGCCTGGCGCGCGGGGATCTGGCCGGCCCCGGCCTGGAGCACCTGGCCCATGATCACGTACTGCACCTGGTCGCCGCCGATGCCGGCCCGGTCCAGGGCCGCCTTGATGGCGAACCCTCCGAGGTCGGCGCCGGAGAAGGACTTGAGGGAGCCGAGGAGCCGGCTCATGGGCGTACGGGCGCCCGCGACGATCACTGAGGTGGTACCGGTCGTTCCAGACATGAGGCACGGCCCCTTGGGAGGTGAGGGTGTGAACGAGGGTTTACTTCGAATGTACTGAGCGGTACTGCCCACGTCACCGGGCAGTAGGTGTGATCGCGCGCACGTTGCGTAACCACCCCTGCGAGCGCTGCACTGGACCCATGCTGACGCGAATCGACCACATCGGGATCGCCTGTTTCGACCTCGACAAGACCGTCGAGTTCTACCGTGCGACGTACGGATTCGAGGTGTTCCACACCGAGATCAACGAGGAACAGGGCGTGCGCGAGGCCATGCTCAAGATCAACGAGACCTCCGACGGCGGGGCCTCCTACCTCCAGCTCCTGGAGCCGACCCGCGAGGACTCCGCGGTCGGCAAGTGGCTGGCCAAGAACGGCGAGGGCGTCCACCACATCGCCTTCGGCACCGGGGACGTCACCGCGGACTCCGAGGCCATCCGCGACAAGGGCGTACGCGTCCTCTACGACCAGCCGCGCACCGGTTCGATGGGCTCGCAGATCACCTTCCTGCACCCCAAGGACTGCCACGGCGTGCTCACCGAACTCGTCACTTCCGCACCCGAGGGCACCACCACCCACTGAGCCCACACAGTGGAGGCCGGACCTCCGGATACTCGGCCCGGTACAGTGGGCGGTTCCGGGCCGGGGTCGGGTCGGGGCCTGGGACCCACGCCCCTGTTTTGATCTGACACCATTCACCGGGGGCCCGTCCGCTGTTACTCGCGGTCGGACGGCGCTCGTACGGGCAGTGTTCGCGACCAGGGGACGGATGGGACCGCGCAGTGCGGGGCTACGAACGCCAGGAGAGCCAGAGCCACCGGCCTGACGACCACCTCTCGCGGTTCGAGGCCGAGATGGAGCGGCTGAAGACCGAGCGGGAGAAGGCCGTTCAGCACGCCGAGGATCTCGGCTACCAGGTCGAAGTGCTGCGCGCCAAGCTCCACGAGGCGCGCCGCAATCTCGCGACCCGTCCCGCCTACGACGCGGCGAACGTCGGCTACCAGGCCGAACAGCTGCTCCGCAACGCCCAGATGCAGGCCGAGCAGTTGCGTACGGACGCCGAGCGCGAGCTGCGCGACGCCCGTGCCCAGACCCAGCGGATCCTCCAGGAGCACGCCGAGCACCAGGCCCGCCTCCAGGCCGAGCTGCACGCCGAGGCCGTCAACCGCCGCCAGCGCCTCGACCAGGAGCTGGCCGAGCGCCGGGCCACCGTCGAGTCGCACGTCAACGAGAACGTGGCGTGGGCCGAACAGCTGCGCGCCCGCACCGAGTCGCAGGCCCGCCGCCTGCTCGACGAGTCCCGCGCCGAGGCCGAGCAGTCGCTCGCCGCGGCCCGCGCCGAGGCCACCCGCATCGCCGAGGAGGCCCGCCAACGGCTCGGCGCCGAGGCCGAGTCGGCCCGCGCCGAGGCCGAGGCCACGCTGCTGCGCGCCCGCAAGGACGCCGAGCGGCTCCTGAACGCGGCCTCCGCACAGGCCCAGGAGGCCACCTCCCACGCCGAGCAGCTGCGCACGACCACCACCGCCGAGTCCGACCAGGCGCGCCAGCAGGCCGCCGAGTTGAGCCGGGCCGCCGAGCAGCGGATGCAGGAGGCGGAGGCCGCGCTGCGCGAGGCGCGCAGCGAGGCCGAACGGGCCGTCACCGAGGCCAAGGAGGCCGCAGCCAAGCAGCTCGCGAGCGCCGAGTCGGCCAACGAGCAGCGCACCAGGACCGCGAAGACCGAGATCGCCCGCCTGGTCGCGGAGGCCACCAAGGAGTCCGAGACCCTCAAGGCCGAGGCCGAGCAGGCTCTTGAGGACGCGAAGGCGGAGGCCGAGCGGCTGCGCACCGAGGCCGCCGAGTCGGCCCGCACCAGCGCCGCCGAGGACACCGCGGCCCAGCTCGCCAAGGCCGCGCGTACGGCCGAGGAGGTGCTGACCAAGGCGTCCGAGGACGCCCGGGAGACCACGCGCAAGGCGTCCGAGGAGGCCGAGCGGATCCGCCGCGAGGCGGAGGCCGAGGCGGAGCGGCTGCGCGGCGAGGCGGCCGAGCAGGCCGACGAGCTCAAGGGCGCGGCCAAGGACGACACCAAGGAGTACCGGGCCAAGACGGTCGAGCTCCAGGAGGAGGCCCGCCGGCTGCGCGGCGAGGCCGAGCAGCTGCGCGCCGAGGCGGTCGCCGAGGGCGAGCGGATCCGGGGCGAGGCGCGGCGCGAGGCCGTCCAGCAGATCGAGGAGGCGGCCAAGACCGCCGAGGAGCTCCTCGCCAAGGCGAAGGCCGACGCGGACGAGCTGCGGACGACCGCGGGCAACGAGTCCGAGCGCGTACGGAACGAAGCCGTCGAGCGGGCCACCACGCTGCGCAAGCAGGCCGAGGAGACCCTGGAGCGCACCCGCGCCGAGGCCGAGCGGCTGCGCGCCGAGGCCGAGGAGCAGGCCGAGCAGACCACAACGGGCGCCGAACAGGCGGCAGTTGAGCTGCGCGCGGAGACCGAGCGGGCGATAGCGGCCCGTCAGGCCGAGGCCGCCGAGGAACTGACCCGCCTGCACACCGAGGCCGAGCAGCGGCACGCCGCCGCCGAGCAGGCCCTCACCGACGCCCGCGCCGAGGGCGAGCGGATCCGGCGCGAGGCCGCCGAGGAGACCGAGCGGATCCGCACCGAGGCCGCCGAGCGCATCCGTACGCTCCAGGCGCAGGCCGAGCAGGAAGCCGAGCGGCTGCGCACCGAGGCCGCTTCCGATGCTTCGACCGCCCGTTCCGAGGCGGAGAACGCGGCGTCCCGGCTGCGTTCCGAGGCGTCCGCGGAGGCCGAGCGGCTCAAGTCCGAGGCGCAGGAGACCGCCGACCGGATGCGCGCGGAGGCCGCGGCCGCCGCCGAGCGGGTCGGCGCCGAGGCCGCCGAGGCGCTCGCCGCCGCCCAGGAGGAGTCCGCCCGGCGCCGCCGCGAGGCCGAAGAAACGCTCAACTCGGCGCGCGCTGAGGCCGATTCGGAGCGCGCCCAGGCCCGCGAGCAGAGCGAGGACCTGCTCGCCTCCGCCCGCAAGCGGGTCGAGGAGGCGCAGGCCGAGGCGCAGCGGCTCGGCGAGGAGGCCGACCGGCGCGCCACCGAGCTGGTGTCGGCGGCCGAGCAGACCGCCAAGGACGTACGGGATTCGGTGTCCGGGCTCCGCGAGGAGGCCGAGCAGGAGATCGCGGGTCTGCGCAGCGCGGCCGAGCACGCGGCGGAGCACACCACGACCGAGGCGCAGGAGGAGGCGGACCGGGTCCGCGCCGACGCGCACGCCGAGCGGGAGCGGGCGGGCGAGGACGCGGGCCGGGTCCGGGCGCGCGCCCAGGAGGAGTCCGAGGCCGCCAAGGCGCTGGCCGAGCGGACCGTGGCGGACGCCATGGCCGAGGCGGAGAAGGCCCGTTCGGACGCCTCCGAGTACGCGCAGCGCATGCGCACCGAGGCCTCCGACGCGCTCGCCTCCTCCGAGCAGGACGCGGCCCGCACCCGGGCCGAGGCCCGCGAGGACGCCAACCGGATCCGTTCCGACGCCGCGAGCCAGGCCGACCGCCTGGTCACCGAGGCGACGGCGGAGGCCGAGCGGCTCGCCGCCGAGTCGACCGCCGAGGCCGAGCGCCTCACGACCGAGGCCCAGCAGGTACGGGTCGAGGGCCAGGCCGAGGCCGACGCGCTGCGCGCCGAGGCCCGCGAGGAGGCCGACCGGGTCACCTCCGCGGCCCTCGCCGAGGCCGAGCAGGTCACGGCGGCGGCCCGGGAGCAGGCCGAGCGGGTCACCAGCAAGGCCGAGGCCGATGCCGAGCGCACCACCAACGAGGCCAACGCGTATGCCGAGTTGGTCACCACGGAGGCGCGCGCGGACGCGGGTTCCACCCTTGGCGCGGCGAGCGCCGAGGCCGAGCAGACCATAAACGAAGCCCGCGCCGAGGCCGACCGGGTCCTCGACGAGGCGCGCCGGGCCGCCGACAAGCGGCGTACGGACGCGGCCGCCCAGGCCGACCAGCTCATCGCGGAGGCGAGCGGTGAGGCCGAGCGGCTGCGTGCCGAGGCCGCCGACACGGTGGGCTCGGCCCAGCAGGCCGCCGAGCGGATCCGGGCCGAGGCCGAGAAGAACAAGGCCCGTACCGAGGAGGCCGCGGAGAAGACGCGCACCGAGGCCCGCGAAGAGGCGGACCGGCTGCTCGACGAGGCCCGCACGGCCGCGGCCAAGCGGCGTGCGGACGCGGCCGAGCAGGCCGACCAGCTCATCAACAAGGCCCAGGAGGAGGCGCTGCGCGCCGCCACCGAGGCCGAGGAGCAGGCCGACACGATGGTCGGCGCGGCCCGCAAGGAGGCCGAGCGGATCGTCGCCGAGTCGACGGTCGAGGGCAACTCCCTGGTGGAGAAGGCCCGTACGGACGCCGACGAGCTGCTGGCCGGCGCGCGCGCGGACGCCACCGCCATAAGGGAACGCACCGAGGAGATGCGCGCGCGCACCGAGTCGGAGGTCGAGGAGCTGCACGACCGGGCCCGCCGCGAGAGCGCCGAGCAGATGAAGTCGGCGGGCGAGCGCGTCGACAAGCTGGTGAAGGCCGCCACGGAGCAGGCCGCCGAGGCCGAGGCCAAGTCCAAGGCGCTGGTCTCCGACGCCAACTCCGAGGCGGGCAAGGTCCGTATCGCCGCCGTGAAGAAGGCGGAGGCGCTGCTCAAGGAGGCCGAGACCAAGAAGGCCGAGCTGATCCGCGAAGCCACCGCGCTGCGCGACGAGGCGGCCGCCGAGGCGCGCCGCACGGTCGAGGAGGGCAAGCGCGAACTCGACGTTTTGGTACGGCGGCGCGCGGACATCAATGCCGAGATCTCCCGCGTTCAGGATGTACTTGAGGCACTGGAGTCGTTCGAGGCGCCGACCGGGGGTGGCAAGTCCGCCTCCAGCGGCGGTTCCTCCGCAGGTGTGAAGGCGGGTGCGGCCGCTGGGTCAACTCGTTCGAGTGGCAAGTCCTCCGAGGGGTAGCCACTCAAAAGGCTGGACATTCTCCAGATCAAACGGGCATCCGCTCGATGACACGCCGCTTGGGCCCCTAGGATTCCCCCTATCACCTCACCGGTCTCATTCGACAGGAACCCCATGAGCGACACTTCCTCCCCCTTCGGCTTCGAGCTCGTGCGGCGTGGTTACGACCGCGGTCAGGTGGATGACCGCATTACCAAGCTCGTCGCCGACCGTGACAGTGCTCTGGCACGGATCACTTCTCTGGAAAAGCGCATCGAGGAGCTCCACCTCGAAACGCAGAACGCCCAGGCTCAGGTGAACGACGCGGAGCCGTCGTACGCGGGTCTGGGTGCGCGTGTCGAAAAGATCCTGCGGCTCGCCGAGGAAGAGGCGAAGGACCTGCGCGAGGAGGCCCGCCGGGCCGCCGAACAGCACCGCGAACTCGCCGAGTCGGCCGCTCAGCAGGTGCGCAACGACGCCGAGTCGTTCGCCTCCGAGCGCAAGGCGAAGGCCGAGGACGAGGGCGTACGGATCGTCGAGAAGGCGAAGGGTGACGCCTCTCAGCTCCGTTCCGAGGCGCAGAAGGACGCGCAGTCCAAGCGCGAGGAGGCGGACGCGCTCTTCGAGGAGACCCGCGCCAAGGCCGCCCAGGCCGCCGCGGACTTCGAGACGAACCTCGCCAAGCGCCGCGAGCAGTCGGAGCGCGACCTGGCGTCGCGTCAGGCCAAGGCCGAGAAGCGCCTCGCGGAGATCGAGCACCGCGCGGAGCAGCTCCGCCTGGAGGCCGAGAAGCTGCGTACGGACGCGGAGCGCCGGGCGCGCCAGACGGTGGAGACCGCCCAGCGCCAGGCCGAGGACATCGTGGCCGACGCCAACGCCAAGGCGGACCGGATCCGTTCGGAATCCGAGCGGGAGCTGGCGGCGCTCACCAACCGCCGCGACTCGATCAACGCGCAGCTGACCAACGTCCGCGAGATGCTGGCGACGCTGACCGGTGCGGCCGTGGCCGCCGCCGGTTCCCCGGTCGACGACGAGCCCGTCTCGCGCGGCGTCCCGGCGCAGCAGGCCCGCTAGTCCCCGCAGCCCTTCCCCCGTGGGCTGCGGTCGAAGGTCATGAAGCCCCCTGCCACTCCAGTGGCAGGGGGCTTTGTCCGCACTTAGCGTAGTCGCATGATCGAGCTAGAGGGCCTCACCAAGCACTATGGCAGCAAGGTCGCCGTCGATCACCTGTCCTTCCAGGTCAGACCCGGTGTGGTGACCGGATTCCTGGGGCCCAACGGGGCCGGCAAGTCGACGACCATGCGCATGCTGCTCGATCTGGACAACCCGACCAGTGGGACCGTACGCATCGACGGCAAGCACTACCGCGAGCTGGCCGAGCCGCTGAAGTACATCGGGGCGCTGCTCGACGCCAAGGCGATGCACGGCGGCCGTACCGCGTACAACAACCTGCTGTGTCTCGCCGAGTCCAACCGGATTCCGGCCGCGCGGGTCTCCGAGGTGCTCGACACGGTCGGGCTCTCCGCGGTGGCGAAGAAGAAGGCGAAGGGCTTCTCGCTGGGTATGGGGCAGCGCCTGGGAATCGCCTCGGCGCTGCTCGGCGACCCCGAGATCCTGATGTTCGACGAACCCGTCAATGGTCTGGACCCCGAGGGAATTCACTGGATCCGCAATCTGATGAAGCAGCTCGCGGGCGAAGGGCGAACGATCTTCGTTTCGTCTCACCTGATGAGCGAAATGGCGCTCACCGCGGATCACTTGATCGTTATCGGGCAGGGCCGACTGCTCGCCGATACATCGATGGCCGATTTCATCCGGCAGAACTCCCGGAGTTTCGTCAGGCTGCGTTCACCGCAGTGGGAGCGGCTCATGGACGTGCTGAACCAGAACAGCGTTCCCTTCCTCCAGACCGGCGACGGCGCCATCGAAATCGACAACGGCAAGATCGAGGCGCTCGGCGAACTGGCCGCCCGGCACCAGCTCGTGCTGCACGAACTGTCGGGTCAGCAGGCCTCCCTCGAAGAGGCGTTCATGCAGATGACGGCGGGTTCGGTGGAGTACCACGCGCACGGCGCCAGCACCCCCGCCGGGCCGACCGCGCCGCCGGACCGGGGCTCCGGGCGGCGGGCGCCGAACTGGGGCGCGCACGACCGGGGCCAGGGGGTCTGAGCCATGGCATCGGTACCCGCGGTCCTCAAGTCCGAGTGGACCAAGATCCGTACGGTCTCCTCGACGACCTGGACGCTGGCCTGCGCCCTGATCGTGACGGTCGCCATCAGCGCGGCGCTGTGCGCGCTGATGAAGTCGCAGTTCGACGACCTCGGGCCGGCCGAGAAGCTGACCTTCGACCCGACGTTCATCAGCTTCTCCGGGATGATCCTCGGTCAGCTGGCGATGGTCGTGTTCGGCGTCCTGGTGGTCGGCACCGAGTACAGCTCGGGCATGATCCGCTCCTCGCTCGCCGCCGTGCCGCGGCGGGGCACGTTCCTCTTCGCCAAGCTGGCCGTGGCGACGCTGCTCGCACTCATCGTGGGCATGGCGACCAGCTTCCTGTCGTTCTTCCTCGGCCAGGCGCTGCTCGGCCCGCACAGGACCACGATCGGCGAGCCCAACGTGCTGCGGGCGGTCGTCGGCGCCGGGCTCTACATGGCGCTGATCGCGCTGTTCTCGATGGGCGTCGCCACGATGCTGCGCAGCTCGATGCTGTCGCTGGGCATCCTGATGCCGTTCTTCTTCCTGATCTCGCAGATCCTGTCCGCCGTGCCGGGCGCCAAGAACGTGGCCCGCTACTTCCCCGACCGGGCCGGCTCGCAGATCATGCAGGTGGTGCCCGACGCGATGAACAGCGATCCGGCGCCGTACGGGCCCTGGGGCGGCCTCGGCATCATGGTGCTGTGGGTGATCGCGGCGCTGGCCGGCGGCTATCTCGTCCTCCGGAAGCGGGATGCCTGAGCGACCTGCGCAGACGCGACGACTTAGCCGGAACCGTCAAGGCCTGGATAAGCTCCTCACTCATACGGGGGCATGCCGGCCGCACGCCGGACACCGCCCCGACGACCCAAACCGTCGATGGGGCTGGAGAATGATCGAGGCAGTCGGCCTGACGAAGCGCTACGGCGCCAAGACGGCCGTATACAACCTTTCCTTTCAGGTACGACCCGGCGCGGTCACCGGATTCCTGGGGCCCAACGGCTCCGGCAAGTCCACGACCATGCGCATGATCCTCGGCCTGGACCAGCCGACCGCCGGCCACGTGACCATCGGCGGCCACCCCTTCCGCAACCTGCCGAACGCCCCGCGCCAGGTCGGCGCGCTGCTCGACGCGAAGGCCGTGCACGGGGGCCGCAGCGCCCGCAACCACCTGCTCTCACTCGCCCAGCTCTCCGGCATCCCGGCCCGCCGGGTCGACGAGGTGCTCGGCGTGGTCGGCCTCCAGGAGGTTGCCAAGCGCCGCTCCAACGGGTTCTCGCTCGGCATGGGCCAGCGGCTCGGCATCGCGGCGGCCCTGCTCGGCGACCCGCAGGTGCTGCTCTTCGACGAGCCGGTCAACGGCCTCGACCCCGAGGGCATCCTGTGGGTGCGCAACCTGATGAAGCAGCTCGCCGCCGAGGGCCGCACCGTGTTCGTGTCCTCGCACCTGATGAGCGAGATGGCACTGACCGCCGACCACCTCATCGTGATCGGCCGCGGCCAGTTGCTCGCGGACATGCGGATCACCGACTTCATCTCGCACAACTCCGCCGACTTCGCCCGGGTGCGCACCCCCGCCACCGAGCCCGCCCAGCGCGAGAAGCTGGCCTCCGCGCTGACCGAGGCGGGCGGCCAGGTGCTGCCCGAGCCGGACGGCGCGCTGCGCGTGACCGGCCTCCCGCTGCCCCGCATCAGCGACGTCGCCCACGAGGCGGACGTACGGCTGTGGGAGCTCTCCCCGCACCAGGCCTCGCTTGAGGAGGCGTACATGCGGATGACGCAGGGCGCGGTCGACTACCGTTCGACGGCCGACCAGAAGGCGGGCCTGCAGCCCGCCATGCCGCCCGGGTACGCGCCGGCGCCGGTCATCCCCGACGTGCCCCAGCAGGGCTGGTACGCCCCGCCGCCGCCCGGCCAGAACCCGTACGCGGCCGCACCCCAGCAGGCACCGGTGCACCAGCCGCCGGTCCAGCAGGCCCCGCAGCCGCAGCCGCCCGCCGCTCCCCCGGCTCCGCAGGCCCCGGCCGCGCCTGCCGCCCCGACCAAGCCCGAGGACGCCCGATGACCACCCCCTACCAGCAGCAGCCGCACCCGCAGCAGGCACCGGGCGGGCCGCTCGGCGCGTACACCTCGCCGATCGCCGTGCGGCGGGCCACCTTCGGTGACGCGCTCGCCTCCGAGTGGACCAAGATCCGGTCGGTGCGTTCCACGATGTGGACACTGGGCGTGCTGATCGTGCTCCTCCTCGGCCTCGGCCTGCTCGCCGGCATCGTCGTGCGGTCCAGCGACGCGCACATGGGCGACAACTCGGTCCTGCTGCTCGGCTTCTACGGAGTGCTGCTCGGCACGATCTGCGTGATCACGCTCGGCGTGCTGACCATCGCGTCCGAGTACGGCACCGGCATGATCCGTACGACCCTGACGGCCTGCCCGAGCCGGGGCCGGATCCTCGCCGCCAAGTCGGTCGTCTTCTTCCTGCTCGCGTTCGTGATCGTGACGGCCATGACGACGCTGGTCGCGGCCATCCAGAGCGCCCTGTTGCCGGACGCGGCGACGCCGAGCGGCGGCGAGTGGCTGCGCGCCACCGTGGGCGTGGGCCTCTACGTCGCGATGATCGGGCTGCTGTCCCTCGCGGTGGGCGCGCTGATCCGGCACTCCGCGGGCTCGATCACGATCATGATCGGCCTGGTGCTGCTGCCGCTGGTGCTCGCCCTGTTCATGTTCACCCCGTCCCTGGAGGGCGTGCGGAACTTCCTCCTGGAGTACTCGATCCCGAGCCAGCTGAGCGCCTTCTACGGGGAATCGATCTCGAACTCCGGGCCGAGCGGCTGGGAGCCGCTGTGGATCATCACCGGGGTCACCGCCCTCGCGCTCGGCGGCGCGTTCCTGTCGCTCAAGACGCGGGACGTGTGAGGGCGCTCAGTACCTCGGCGCGTTCCTGGACCGCTGCACCCGTGTGGTGCGGCGGTCCTTCGCGTTCCAGCAGGCCTTGTGCCAGTGGCGGCGCTCGTCGACGCCCGCATACTCGGGCCAGGCCACCAGGTGCGGGGCGCCCGACGGGATCTCCTGGTCGCAGCCGGGGCAGCGGTACCGCTTGCCCGCGGCACTGGCCCCCGCCACGTGCCGGACCGACCACTCCTCGCCCTGCCAGGACTCGGTGCCCTGAAGCCCGAAGCGATCGCCGCCCTCCGTCCGGCTCTCGGACTCGATCGGCTTCTCGCCGCCCTTGGGGCGGTTGCGGCGCGGGGACACGTAGACACCTCACGGGGCGGGTCGGACGTTTCTCCCCAGCCTAGGCCCACGCACGACGGGTACCCGCCGGGGTAGGGCGTGCCAGAGTCACCCGTTAGAGGGACTCTTAGCGGACAATCGCAAGAAGTTGGCGCCTGCCCGTGCCTTTGGCACTTGTCAGACGTTCTTGCCAGTAAGAGGGGGAGAGCCGCGTCGGCCGCAAGGAGGCAGAAGGCGATGCGTGTGGGAACTTTTGTACTGGCAGCCCAGTTCCCGGGCCAGGGGCAGGGAGAAACGCTCCATCGTGCGGTCAGGTCCGCCGAGGTGGCCGAGGAATCAGGGCTTGACTCGGTGTGGCTGGCCGAACACCACTTCGTACCGTACGGCGTGTGCCCGTCGGCTGTGACGCTGGCGGCGTTATTGCTCGGGCGCACGAAACGGATCAGAGTCGGCACCGCGGTCACCGTGCTGCCGACCGCACACCCGGTGGCGGTCGGCGAACAGGCCGCGCTGCTGCACCTCACCTCCGGCGGGCGGTTCACGCTCGGCGTGGGGCGCGGCGGGCCCTGGGTCGACCTGGAGGTGTTCGGCTCCGGCCTGAGGGCGTACGAGCAGGGCTTCCCGGAGTCGCTCGATCTGCTCCTGAGCTGGCTGCGCGAGCCCCGCGTGGCCGGTCTGGGGGAACGATTCACCTTCCGGGAGGTCCCGGTCGTGCCACGGCCCGACGAGATCCTGGACGGCGGTCCTGACGACGCCTGCCCCGAGGTGATCGTGGCCTGTACGTCGCCGAGGAGCGTGAAGCTGGCCGCGGACCGCGGGCTGCCGATGCTGCTCGGGATGCACTGCGGCGACGAGGAGAAGGCCGAGATGGTCGCGCTGTGGCGCCGCGAGGCGCTGGCGGCCGGCCACGCGCCGGAGAAGGTCGCGACGGCGGGCCATGTGTCGGCCGGCGTGGCCCAGATCGCCGACCGCCGGGCCGAGGCCGCCGAGACGCTGCTGAAGTCGATGCCGGGTTGGCTGAAGCAGGGGCTTGACGCCCATGTGACGGTCGACGGCCGCCATCGCGCGATGCGCGACCCGGTGGCGTACACCGAACTCCTCTGCGGACTGCACCCGGTCGGCACTCCGCGCCTCGCAGCGGACCGCCTGGCCGCCACGTCCGAGCGCACGGGCATCACCCGCTTCGCCCTGCTCGTGGAGGGCTCGGGCGACCTGGCCGCGACGGAGGAGAACGTACGGCGCCTCGGCGCGGAGGTGCTGCCGTTGCTGAGCTAGCGAATGAGGGCCGCCCTGGCCCAAGTGGCCACCGCCCCGCGTCAGTTGCACCTCCCGCGACGCGGAGCGGCAGCGAAGACCTCAGCAGTCCCGAAGCTCCGGAGACTGGTTCAGCAGCTGACCCCTGATCGAGGTGAAGCGGGCGAGCCGCTCATCGGATGAGGGGTCCAGAGGGAACACCGCGACACGGTGGCAGTTCTGGAACGCCAGACGGACACCGAAGTGCCGCTGGAGCGCACCGCGAATGGCGTCACTCGCAAGGGCACGCAGCAGCTGGCCGCGCGCCTGCTCGTCCGGCGGTGGCGTCTGGTTGTCGGCGAACTCTCCGCCGTCGACCTTCAGCTGGGCCACCAGAGAGCTGATCATCTCCCACGCGTAGGGCAGGGAGGTCCGGACGCAGTCGACGAAGGCGGCTTCGTCGACCTCGCCTCGCTCGGCCTGTTCGAGTAGGGCCGGTGAGACGTCGAGCGACATGGTTTCTCCTCTCGCGACCCCGGGGAGCGGGGCCTTACGGGCAGGGAAAGGGAGCATGACGGCCGTCTCTCCCGACAACGCTGCGTGCGCGGCCGACAACCTCCCGCTTCCACGGTAGGCGCGATGTCCGGCCCGTGGCAGGTACTTGGCACATAACCGGCCAATAACGAACAGTGCACTCCTGGGCGAATCGCGTTCGGCGGGGGGAGTCGAGTAGCGTTGCCCACCATGCGTCTCGTCATCGCCCGCTGCTCCGTCGACTACGCGGGCCGGCTCACCGCCCACCTGCCCTCCGCCCCCCGTCTCATCCTGGTGAAGGCGGACGGCAGCGTCTCCATCCACGCTGACGACCGGGCCTACAAGCCCCTCAACTGGATGTCTCCGCCGTGCACCCTCAAGGAGGGCTCGGGGGACGACGAGGGCGTCTGGACCGTCATCAACAAGGCGGGCGAGAAGCTCATCATCACGATGGAGGAGGTCATCCACGACTCCTCGCACGAACTCGGCGTGGACCCTGGCCTGATCAAGGACGGCGTGGAAGCGCACCTCCAGGAGCTGCTCGCCGATCGCATCGAGACGCTCGGTGAGGGATACACCCTGATCCGCCGCGAATACCCCACGGCCATCGGCCCGGTGGACATCCTGTGTCGCGACGGTGACGGCAAGACCGTCGCGATCGAGATCAAGCGGCGCGGCGAGATCGACGGCGTGGAGCAGCTGACCCGCTATCTGGAGCTGCTCAACCGCGACCCGCACCTCGCCCCGGTGCAGGGCGTCTTCGCGGCCCAGGAGATCAAGCCCCAGGCCCGCGTGCTCGCCACCGACCGCGGCATCGGCTGCGTCGTCCTCGACTACAACGCCCTGCGCGGCATCGAGGACGACAAGCTCCGGCTGTTCTGAGCGGCCGGTTCCGGTACGTACGAGAAGGGGCTCGCAGAGTGCTGCGGGCCCCTTCTCGCGCGGTATGGGGTCTTACGCGGGCCCGGTGGCGACCGAGGTGTCTAGGCCGCCGGGGCGCTCTTGGTGGGGCTGGTTGACGTCGTCGGCGGCTTGGAACCGGCCGGCGCGCCGGACGTCGGGGTTTTGGCGGCCGGGCTCGAAGCCGGCGGCGAATTGGTGGAGGGTGGCGGCGGGCTGCTGCCCCCGCTCGGCGGCGACGACGGAGTGGTCGGCGTCGAAGGCGGGGACGACGGGGTGCTGGACTTGCTCGGCGGCGAGCTGGGCGTCGTCGAGTGCGACGGCTTCCCCGGGGTCGAGGGCTTGCCCGGCGTGGACGGCTTGGAGGGCGTGGACGGCCCGGTGGACGGCTTGCCCGGGGTGCTCGGGCTGCCGCTGGTGCCCGGGACCGGCTGCCCAGAGGCGCCCGGCTTGCTGCTGGCGCCGGGCTTGCTCGGGCTCGCGGGACCGCCGCCCTTGTTGTCGCCCGGCTTGGCGCTGCTGCCCGGGTTGTTCGGGTCGGCGTTCAGGCCGCCGCTGCCGTCGTCCTCGTTGGCCGACTGCTGCTGCTTGACGTTGTCGCCCTGGCCGTCGCCGTTGTTGTTGGACGTCGCACCGAGGGTGACGACCGTGCCGAGCACCGCGGCGAGCAGCGCGCCGGCGCCGGCCGCGATGAGGTTGCGCCTGGCACCGCCGAACAGCGTGCGCCGCGCCTTGGGCATGGCGGCACCGACCGGGGTCTCCCGCCGGGTGATCAACGTGACGCCGGGGTCAGGGAGCTGGGCGGTCACCGCGGCCGGGGGAACGTCCCCGGGCGGCGCCTTGGGCTCCTCGTAGCGGGGCGGGGGCACCTCTTCCGCGGCGGGGGTCCGTCCGCCCGGGAGCAGCCCGCCGGAGCGGTCCTCGACCAGGGCGAGGGCCCGGCGGCCGGCGACGGTGCCACGCTTGTCGGCGAGCGCGCCGCGCAGGCCGATGGAGGCCTCCAGCTCGGCGCGGGCCCGGTCCAGGCCGCCGTTGCACAGGGCGAGGACGCCCAACTCGTGGTGGAAGTACGCCTCCTCGGCCACCTCGCCGGTCAGCCGGGCGGCCTCGGACCCGACGCGCAGCGTCCGCTCCCAGGCGCCCCAGTGCAGTCCCGCGGCGAAGGCGGGCGCGGCGGCGCGGGCCAGCCGGACCGCGGTGGCGGGGTGTTCGCCCTGGTCGCCGGGGACGAGCGCGCTCATCGAGGCGAGCACCGCGTCCGCTTCCACGGCGGCCCGCTCGGGGGTGACCGAGGGGTGCCCGGTCCACCAGGTGTAGTGCTGGGCGGCGGCGTGGGCCCGTTCGGCCGCGTCGGTGGCATACCCGGTGCTCTCCAGCTGGGCGAGGACGCCGGCGGCGAGCCGGTAGCGGGAGCCGACCGGGGACAGGAGTCCGCTGTCGAGGAGTTCGCCGAGGGCGGCGTCCGCGTGGGTGTCGCCGACCAGCGCGGGCAGGTGCGCCTGGTGCGGCACCTCGCCGCCGAGTGCGACCGCGAATCGCAGGGTGGTCCGGGCGGCCTCGCTCAGCCGGGAGGCGAGCAGCGCCGCGGGGGCCGCGCCCTCGCCGAGCGTGGGCAGCGGTATCTCGCGGCCCTCGCCCGAGAACACCGAGGCCTCGGCGGGCTCTTCCGCCGGAAAGCCGTACGGGTCAAGGGAGTTGGGCTCGCCGCGCAGGTGGTCGCGCTGGCGCAGCAGGGCGCCGGCCTGGACGAAGCGCAGCGGCAGGCCCTCGGACTCGAACCAGAGGTCGCCCGCCCAGTTGGCCTCCTCGTCGGTCAGCGCCCGGTCGACGGCCTGCTCCAGCAGTTCGAGCGAGGCGCTGCGGCCGAGGCCGGACAGGAAGACCTCTTCGACGTGCGAGTCGGACTGCGGCGCGGGTACGTCGGGGGTCGCGGCAAGGACATAGGCGCACTCGGGCGTGGCCATGAGCAGTTCTTCGAGGGTGGCCCCGCCGAATTCGAGGTCGTCGAGGACGACGACGGCGCCGATCTCGTGCACCCGCTCCAGGAGCTCGGCCCGGTCGGGGCGGTGCAGCGGCGCGTGGAACACCGTGGTGTACAGCTCGTGGAGCAGCTCGGTGGGGGTGCGGCGGTGGCCCGAGAGGCGTACGACGCCGTCGGGGGCGAGCTCGGCGCAGTCACCGGCGACGGCGTCGAGCAGGGCGCTGCGCCCGGAGCCGGCGGGACCGGTGAGCCGCACGGAGCGGCCGCGGCCGAGGAGGCGTACGAGCCTGGCGCGCTCCTCCTGCCGTTCGAGCAGAGCGGGGGTCGGTGTCATCAGGCCGGGTGGCAGCGGCGGCCGGGCGGCTCTCTCGCCCTCGGCCCGCTCGGCGGCGCTACGCCGCACCGCACGGCCGGGTATCGCGCCCGGCGGGCAGTTCTCGATCTCGCTGCCGTCGACCGGATTGACCGTGAGCAGGAAGTCGCCCGAGACGAGCTGGACGGTGCGGGCGAGGCCTGCCGCGCGCGGTCCGAAGTCGGGTGTGACGGGCTCCCTGTCGCGCGGCGGGCGCTGCGGTCCGGCGCCCGGTTCCGCGTGTGCGCCCGCAACGCCGACCGTGTCGTCGGCATGGTTGAACTCTTCCGGTCCCCGGTTCATCGGGTCCATGGTGAAAGCCCCCCAGATGCGTGGTGCGTAAGGAATGCCCCTCCCGGCCCTTACGCACTTCGCTCTTCGCTGTCGCTTCTGGTCCGGTGCCCGCCGTGTGGGTTCGTCGATCGGCGGGAAGCCGAACCCTAGACCTCCGGACAGTATCTACGAACAGGCGGGGTGCCGCCCCGCCCAAGACGTCACAGTCTCGTGAGGATTGCGCGCGGAGTCCGTTTCCCGCACTCCTGTCACGACAACTCCCGACCCGCTACACGCGGGGCAGGGCCTCGGCGGCGATGCCGCCCTCGATCGTGAGGATGCGGTGCAGCCGGGTGGCGACCAGGAGCCGCTGCATCTGGGGCGGTACGCCGCGCAGTACGAGGCGCCGGCCGCACCGCCCGGCCCGGCGGTGGGCCCCCATGATCACGCCGAGGCCGGTGGCGTCCCACGAGTCCAGTTCGGTGAGGTCGAGCACGAGGTCTCCGGCCCCGTCGTCGACCGCCGAGTGCAGGGCCGTACGGGCGTCCGCCGCGCTGCGGACGTCGAGGCGGCCCCCGACGACCAGCTCGACGTGGTCGCCCCTGATGTGCATATGCGCTCCCGAGAGTGCTCTGACTTTCCAACCGACTCAACAACTGACTGCCTCACGGCCACAGAAGTTGCCGCCCGTGAGCGAACCGATACCTAATTCACCCCTGGGAGTGAGGGCTTCGGGCGGTCGGCGGTTCAGTGCTTGTAGAAGCCCTGCCCGCTCTTGCGACCGATGTCACCCGCGTCCACCATCCGGCGCATCAGCTCCGGCGGGGCGAACTTCTCGTCCTGGGACTCCGTGTAGATGTTGCTGGTGGCGTGCAGCAGGATGTCGACGCCCGTGAGGTCTGCGGTGGCGAGCGGGCCCATCGCGTGGCCGAAGCCCAGCTTGCAGGCGAGGTCGATGTCCTCGGCCGTGGCCACGCCCGATTCGTACAGCTTGGCCGCCTCGACGACGAGCGCCGAGATGAGGCGGGTGGTCACGAAGCCGGCCACGTCGCGGTTGACCACGATGCAGGTCTTGCCGACCGACTCGGCGAACTCCCGCGCGGTGGCGAGGGTTTCGTCGCTGGTCTTGTAGCCGCGCACCAGCTCGCACAGCTGCATCATGGGGACCGGCGAGAAGAAGTGGACGCCGACGACTCGCTCGGGGTGCTCGGTGGCCGCCGCGATCTTGGTGATCGGGATGGCCGAGGTGTTGGAGGCGAGCACGGTGTCCGCGCGCACGATCTTGTCGAGCGTGCGGAAGATCTCGTGCTTGACCTCCAGCTTCTCGAAGACGGCCTCGACGACGACGTCGGCGTCGGCGACCGCGTCCAGGTCGGTGGTCGTGGTGATGCGGGCGAGCGCGGCCTCGGCGTCCTCGGCGGCCAGCTTGCCCTTGCTCACGAACCGGTCGTGCGAGGCCTTGATGCCGTCGGTGCCCCGGGTGAGGGCTTCGTCGGTGACGTCGCGCAGGACGACGTCCCAGCCCGCCTGGGCCGAGACCTGCGCGATACCGGACCCCATGAGTCCGGCTCCGATGACGGCGAGCTTCCTGGCCACGACACTTCCCTCCAACAGGTTTCCACCCAAGCCTTCTTGGCGGAGGCTATCGGCCGGGCGGCGTTCTGGGAGTGCTAAGAGATGCGCGTCACGTCTCGGATGACGGACATCACACCGGACGGCGTGAGGTGGGTCTCAGCGGGCGCCCCGTACGGCGTAGTTGAGCACCTTGTCCCCCAGGAGCCCCTCCATCTCGTCGATCAGGACGAGCACCTCGCGGGAGACCGCCTTGGGGTCGCGGCCGGCCATCATCTCGCGGCTGATGGCGGCCATCGCCGTCTGGTGGACCCAGTTGATCTGACCCGCGATCAGTGAGGGCAGCGCCTCGTCGACGGGTGCGCCGACCTCCTCGCGCAGGGTCGCGTCCAGGTTCTCCAGGACCTCCTGCCCCACCGCCCACAGCCGGGCCTTGAGCGCGGGCGAGTCGTGGATGACGGCCATGAACCGGCTGTAGCCCTCCATCAGGCCGACCCGGGGCGAAACCGACTCGACCTCGGCGCGCAGCTCGCGCAGGACCGCCTCAGCGGCCGACTCCCCCTCGTCGCGGCCGCGCACCCAGCGTGAGAGCCGGTCGACGATGCCTCTGCTGCGGTCGAAGAACAGGTCCTCCTTGGCGGGGAAGTAGTTGTAGACGGTGTTCACGGACACGTCGGCCACCTCGGCGATCTCGGCGATCGTCACCGCCTCGAAGCCGCGCTCTATGAAGAGCCCGGTGGCCAGGTCCGAGATCCGCTGCCTGGTCTCGCGCTTCTTCCGCTCCCTGAGCCCTTCTGCCATGGCTCCAGCGTAGGCGATCCTCCTGCACTCCCTTAAATTTTGGAGCCATTGCAAAATTTAAGTTCCTCTGTTTTTCTTGACCCATGGCAATCATCAGCACGGCCGGGCTCGCCCGGACCTTCCAGAGCAAGGCCGGCCCGGTCGAGGCGGTGCGCGGCATCGACCTGACGGTGCGGGCCGGCGAGATCCTCGGCTTCCTCGGCCCCAACGGCGCAGGCAAGACCACCACGCTGCGGATGCTCACCACGCTGCTCCCGCCGACCGGCGGCGCGGCGACCGTGACCGGCCACGACCTGCTGCGCGACCCTGGCGCGGTGCGCCGGGCCTGCGGATACGTGGCCCAGTCCGGCGGCGTCGACCCGAACGTCTCGGTACGCGAGGAGCTGGTGACCCAGGGCCGCCTCTACCGGCTCACCAAGGCCCAATCAGCCCTGCGCACAAGGGAGTTGGCGGCCGACCTCGGCCTCGACGGGCTCCTGGACCGCAAGACTTCGACGCTCTCCGGCGGCCAACGGCGGCGCCTCGACATCGCGATGGGCCTGATGCACCGGCCCGCGGTGCTGTTCCTCGACGAGCCGACCACCGGCCTCGATCCGGGCAGCCGGGCGGACCTGTGGGACCTGGTCCGCACGATCCGGGCCGACCACGGCACCACCGTCTTCCTCACCACCCACTACCTGGACGAGGCCGACGCGCTCGCCGACCGCCTGGTGATCGTCGACAAGGGCGTGATCGTGGCCGAGGGCACGCCCGCCGACCTCAAGACCCGGCACGCGGGCGGCCCCGACGCCTCGCTCCAGGACGCCTTCCTCGCCATCACCGGGCGCAGTGCCACCCCGCAGGAATCCACCCCCGTAGCCGTCTAGGACTCCCCCATGACCGCCTCACCGCTGCTGTCCGACACCGCGCTGATCTTCGGCAGGTACGCCCGCCAGACCCTGCGCTCGAAGTTCCAGATCCTCTTCGGCGTGCTGATGCCGCTGCTCTACCTGCTCTTCTTCGGCCCGCTCCTGACCCATATGCCCCTTGGCTCGGACGGCAGCTCCTGGCAGGTCCTCGTCCCCGGCCTGCTGCTCCAACTCGCCCTGTTCGGCGCCTCGTTCGCGGGCTTCGCGGTCATCATCGAGAGCAGCTGGGGCGTCGTGGAGCGCATGCGCGTCACCCCCGTCTCGCGCCTGGCCCTGCTGCTCGGCCGGGTCCTGCGGGACTCCGCGCTCTTCGTCTTCCAGGCAGTGCTGCTGGTGCTCACCGCCCTGGTGATGGGCCTGCGCGCGCCGCTCGCCGGGATCCTCATCGGCTTCGCCTTCGTGGCGCTGCTGACGCTGTCGCTGGCCTCGCTGTCGTACGCGCTCGCCATGAAGGTGCGCACCCCGCAGGGGTTCGGCCCGGCGGTCAACTCGATCGCCATGCCGTCGATGCTGCTTTCCGGCCTGATGCTGCCGATGACGCTCGCGCCCGCGTGGCTGAACGTGCTGTCGCACTTCATGCCGTTCCGCTATCTGGTGGACGCGGTGCGCTCCGCGTACCTCGGCTCGTACGCCACCACGACCATGCTCTACGGGGGCCTGGTGGCGGTCGGTTTCGCGGTGCTCGCCGTGACGGTGGGCACACGCGTCTTCCGGACGGCCGGAGCGTAACTACTCTGGCCGCATGGTCAATCTGACGCGCATCTACACCCGCACCGGCGACCAGGGCACGACCGCCCTCGGCGACATGAGCCGGACCGCCAAGACCGATCTGCGGATCTCGGCGTACGCCGACACCAATGAGGCCAATGCCGTGATCGGCACGGCCATCGCGCTCGGGCAGCTTCCCGAGGAGGTCGTGAAGGTGCTGGTCCGGGTCCAGAACGACCTGTTCGACGTCGGCGCGGACCTCGCCACGCCGGTCGTCGAGAACCCGGAGTACCCGCCGCTGCGGGTGGAGCAGTCCTACGTCGACAAGCTGGAGGCGGACTGCGACCGCTTCCTGGAGGAGCTGGAGAAGCTGCGCAGCTTCATCCTGCCGGGCGGCACCCCCGGCGCGGCCCTGCTGCACCAGGCGTGCACGGTGGTGCGCCGCGCGGAACGCTCCACGTGGGCGGCCCTGGAGGTGCACGGAGCCGTCATGAACACGCTGACCGCCACCTACCTGAACCGCCTCTCCGACCTCCTGTTCATCCTGGCCCGCGCGGCGAACAAGGAGGTGGGGGATGTGCTGTGGGTGCCGGGGGGTGAGAGGTAGGGCTCGGGGGGGTGGTGCGTGCGGGGGGTGACTCCCCGGGCCCTTTTGCGCAGTTCCTCGCGCCCCTTAAACCCGCTTTTCGCTGCGGGCCGTGCGTTGCTGAACCCGCTTTCGGCTGCGGGCCGTGCGTGGCTGGTCGCGCAGTTCCCCGCGCCCCTGGCGGCGCTGTTGCCGGCCAGCATCAGCATCTTCAGCCCGTCCGGCGATTGAGGACGAGCGCCCTTAACGCGCGAACGGGGGTGCAGGGGGCGGAGCCCCGGGGGTGGTTAGCGGTCCGCCTGCGTGTCCGCGTCCGCCGCCGCGGCGGCGGACTCCGCGTCGCTCACCTTCTTCTCCATCTGCTGCTCGGTGCCCGAGGACGCCCCGGACTGGGGCTGGGGGTGCGAGTGGGCGCAGCCCGTGGCGAGCGCGGCCGTCAGGGCCGCGGCCGCCACGGCGAGCGGCACGCCCCGGACCCGCATCACTTGGTCCCGTTGTTGTTGGCCGCGCACCAGGAGGCCACGTCCTTGAGGTCCTTCTGGCGCTGCTGAAGGGTCGTCACCAAGCCCTTGCGGTAGGTGAGTTTGTGGTCGAGGTAGGTGGCGATCGCGGTGTGGCCCTCCTTCTTCGCGTTGTCCTCCCGCTGCTGCATCCGGGCCACCGACCCCAGCGTGTCCGCTCCCCCGCCGAGGCGGTTCAGGGCGCGCTCGATGCGCTTCTCGGTCTTGGGCTCGCGCTTGCAGATGCTCTTGGCGCCGTCGCCGGTGGGGGCCTTCGCGGTGGCGGCCGGCGAGGGCGTCGAGTCCGCGAAGGCGCTGGGCGCGGTGACGGTCAGTACGGCCGTCGCGGCGAGGGCTGCCGCCGCGACCCGGCGGCGGTTGAAGATGGCGTTGCGCATGACTGGTGCCTCCGTGACGTACGGATTCGTGATGTACGGATTTCCGGTACGCCCGGAGGCTAGGAAGGCTCTTTGTGGGAACTCTGTGATCGCTCGGCGGTGACCGTCAACCAGTCCCGCCGGGCCGGAAGTTCGCCCTCCCGGTCCGGGTCCCCGGCGGGCAGCCCGACCGTGCACCGGGTGCCGGTCCCGCCCGGCCCCTCGCCGAGTTCGACGGTGCCGCCGTGCAGCGCGGCCTGCTGGGCGACCAGGGTCAGACCGAGCCCGGATCCGGTGCTGGCGGGCCCCCGGTGGAAGCGGCGGAACACCTCCTGGCGGTCGGCGGGGGCGATGCCCGGGCCCCGGTCGTCGACGGTGATCAGCACCTGGCCGCCCGCGAGGCCGACGGCGACCGCGATCTCGGCCCGGCCCTGAGCATCCCTTCCGTGGGCCAGCGCGTTGCCGAGCAGGTTGTCGAGCAGGATCCGGATGCCGGGCTCCCAGCCGTGCACCGGCGCGGGTCCGGCGTTCAGCGTGATCACCGCGTCCGGGGCGCGCCTGCGGGCCTCGGCGACGGCGGCGTCGGCGACTTCCGCCACGTCGAGCACCCGGAACGCGTCGGCCTCGACCAGGTCGCCGCGCCCCAGTTCGCGCAGCGCCACCAGCATGCCGAGCAGTCGCGCGTGCTCGCGGCGCAGGTCCTCGACGACCTCGGCGCGGTCGGCGTCGGGGAGCCGGGGGTGGGCCAGGACGTCGAGGTTGGTGCCCATGCTCATCAGCGGGTTGCGCATCTCGTGCGAGGCGGCCGCGGAGAAGGAGCGCGCCGTGTCGAGCGCCTGCGCGGTGCGGGCGGCCTGCTCGTCGTAGCGGGCCAGGACCGTCTGGAGGGTGGCTGCCAGGTCGTCGACCTCGGCGACGCGGGTCGGCCGGTGTTGCAGGCGTGCCGAGGTCGTCCGCGGGTCGAGCCCGGCCGCCGCCTTGCGGAGCCTGCCCAGCGGGCGGGTCGCGCTGCTCGCGATGGCCCAGGCAAGCAGCGCGGACAGCGGGGCGGCGAGCAGCGCGGTGGTGACGACGCGGTTGCGGACCAGGGCGAGCTGGGCGCGGCTCGCGGTGTCCGGCGCGAACACCCACAGCGTGCCGGAGACCTGCGCCCCCTTGACCGGCAGCGCGTACGCCCGCCAGCTGCGGCCGGCGGCGCGGATCGTCACCGGATTCCTTCCCACCGCGGGCAGCGCCACCGAGGCATCGGGCTGCGGGCCGCCGCTGAACGTGCCGTCGGGACCGATGAGCCGTACGCCGACGTCCAGCGCGGCGTTGAACAGGCGGCGCTGGCGGTTCTCCTCGGCGGTCGGCTGGTCGTTGGCGGCGGCCCGCAGCAGGGTGCGGGCGTCCTGGGCGATGGCGGTGGCCCGGGTCCGCAGGTGGCTGTCCTCCTCGCGGTGCAGATCGCGGGCGACCAGGGCGAACAGCAGCCAGCCGCAGGCCAGGACCAGGAGCGGGACGGTGACGCCGACGGCGAGCGCGATCCGGGTGGAGAGCTTCACGGCTGCTCCCGCAGGACGAAGCCGACACCGCGCACGGTGTGGACGAGCCGGGGCGCGCCGTCCGCCTCCAGTTTGCGGCGCAGATAGCTGACGAAGGTGTCGACCGCGTCGGTGCGGACGTCGAAGTCGTACCCCCAGACCCGTTCGAGCAACTGGTCGCGGCTGAGGACGAGGCCGGCGTTGCGGGCCAGGACTTCGAGGAGTTCGTACTCGCGCCGGGTGAGGTCGAGGGGGCGGCCCTCGCGCTCGGCGGTGCGTGCCGCCGGGTCGATGACGAGGCCGCAGGCGCGGACCACGTCGTGCGGGGCGGGCGGCCGGCGGCGCAGCAGGGCGTGCAGGCGCAGCACCAGCTCCTGAAGGGCGAACGGTTTGACCAGGTAGTCGTCGCCGCCCGCCTGGAGCCCGGCGATCCGGTCGGCGGTCTCGTCCAGCGCCGACAGCATCAGGACGGGCAGGTCGTGCCCGGCATCGCGCAGCGTCCGGCACACCTCGATGCCGCTCATCCCCGGCATGGACACGTCCAGGACGAGCACATCGGGCGGGCTCTGCCCGATCGCGGCGAGCGCGGCGCGGCCGCCGTCGGCGGTGCGGACCCGGAAGCCGTTGAGCCTGAGCCCCCGGTCGAGCGAGCGGCGCACCGCATCGTCGTCGTCGACGACCAGGACTTCCCCGGGACGGCTCGGCCCGCTCATCCGCGCTCCCTCACTTCGTCCGGCTACCGCCGGGTCAGCGTACGGTCCTCGCCTGTGTGCGCCCCGGACCGCTCCGACGCGGGCTTCAGGAGCCGGTCGAACGCCGAGGGCTTCGCCTTCGCCTCCTCCACCTTCTTCGGGAACAGCGTGTAGCTCAGCGCGATGATCACGTTGACGCCGATCACGTACAGCATCTTCTGCTGCCACATCCGGAGCGAGTCGGTGCTGCCGTCGCCGCCGACGTACCAGATCGCGGCCTGGAGCAGGGCGATCGCGAGCAGCGCCGCGACGGTGAAGCGGCCCGCCATCCTCCACTCGTACGCGGTCCTGGCGCTGCCTCCCCTGGGCGCCTTGGCGGGCTTGGGGCCGCCGGCGAAGCGGTAGGCGACCCAGGCGTCGGCGCGGGTCACCATGTAGTGGCCCATCCCCGCCGAGAAGCCGATGTAGACGGCGGCCAGGCCGTGCTTCCAGTCCGGCTGCGCGCCGTTCTTCAGGTCGACGGCCGTCACCACGAGCAGCACCACCTCCAGGAGCGGCTCGCACAACAGCACCGCCACGCTGGCCCTCCGCATCCTGGCCAGGTAGCGCAGGGCGAGGCCCGCGGCCAGCAGGACCCAGAAGCCGACTTCGCAGGCGATGATCAGCGTGACGATCACGGTGGTCTCCTTTCGTACTCCTCCAGGCTCGCCCGCGTCCGGCGCCCCTTCGTCGTCGCCAGTGACGAAACGGGACTGCATCCTTCGATGTAGCGGCACATCGCCCGGTGCGGTGAGGCCCGGCGCCCGGCCGCCGTGTTGGATGGGACCGTGAAGCCGCTCTCCCGACCAGACCGCGACGACGTCCTGATCGCCGGGGCCGGGCTGCTCGGCGGGCTCGTCCTGTGGGCCGTCGGCCTGCACACCCAGGGCGGCCGTCCGCTGGGCGGCGCCTGGGTGCTGCTGCCGCTGGCGGGGACGGCGGGCCTCGAACTGCTGCGCCGCACCGCCCCGCAGACCGCCCTGGTGCTCGGCACCTTCCTGCTGGTCCTCGACCAGTTCACGCTCGGCAGCCTGGCGACGGTCGTGATGTTCACCGACCTCGTGTACGCGGCCGTCGTGTACGGATCGCCCTCCGCCGCACGCCGCATCCCGGTCAGCACCGGGCTGATCACGGTCGGCGTGACCATCGGGTTCTACGCCTGGCTCCACCGACCGGAGGCCCTGCTCATCGGCGTGATCACGGCCATCATCTCGTTCGCGCCCGCCACCACCGGGGCCCTCGTGCGCAACCACCGCGAGGCCGCCGAGAGCGCCCGGCTGCGGGCCGGACAGACCGCGCTGCTCGCCGAGATGGACCGCAGCCAGGCCGTGGTCGCCGAGCGCGCCCGGATGGCCCGCGAGCTGCACGACATGGTGGCCAACCACCTCTCGGCGATCGCCATCCACTCCACGGCCGCGCTCTCCCTCGACGACCCGGCGACCACCCGGCAGGCGCTTTCGGTGATCCGCGAGAACAGCGTGGACGGGCTCGCCGAGATGCGCCGCCTCATCGGTCTGCTTCGCGACACCAGCGGCCGCGACGAGCCCACCGCCGCGCCCACCCTGGCCGGGCTCGACGCGCTGCTCGCCCAGGCGCGTACCAACGGGGCTGACAGCGGTCTCGACTTCACGCTCGACGACCGGCGTGCCGAGGACGGGCCTCTGCCCGCGCCGGTGGAGCTGGCGGCGTACCGGATCGTCCAGGAGTCCTTGACCAACGCGCTCAAGCACGCGGCGCCGGGCACCGTCGAGGTGGCGCTCGCCCATGCGGACGGTCTGCTCACGGTGCGCGTCACCAGCCCGTACGGCGACCGTCCCGGCCCGCGCGCGCCGGGTTCCGGGGCCGGGCTCATCGGGATGCGCGAGCGGACCGAACTGCTCGACGGAACCTTCGCCGCGGGCCCCGAATCGGCGGGGGACGGCACCAAGATCTGGCAGGTGCGGGCCCAACTGCCCGCCCACAACGAGGAGTTGACCACATGACGATCCGGGTCCTGGTCGCGGAGGACCAGTCTGCGGTACGGGCCGGGCTCGTCCTGATCCTCTCCAGCGCCGCGGACATCGAGGTGGTCGGCGAGGCGGCGGACGGCGAGCGGGCGGTCGCGCTCGCCCGCGAGCTGCGCCCCGACCTGGTCCTGATGGACGTCCAGATGCCGAAGCTGGACGGGGTCTCGGCGACCGCCGCCGTGACCGGCGAGCGGCTCGCCGACGTCCTGGTCCTGACCACCTTCGACCTGGACGAGTACGTCTTCGGGGCGCTGCGCGCCGGCGCCTCGGGCTTCCTGCTCAAGAACACGGACGCCAAGGACCTGATCGAGGCGGTGCGTACGGTGGCGCGCGGCGAGGGGCTGATCGCCCCGGCCGTGACCCGCCGCCTCATCGCGGAGTTCGCCTCGGCCCCGCACCCCGTGGCCCGGCGGCGCCCCGCCGCGCTCGACACCCTGACCCGCCGCGAGGGCGAGGTCCTTTCGTGCCTGGGCCGGGGCCTGTCCAACGCGGAGATCGCGGTACGCCTGGACATGGCGGAGGCGACGGTGAAGACGCACGTCAGCAGGCTGCTCGGCAAGCTGGAGCTGCGCAGCAGGGTCCAAGCGGCGGTACTGGCCCAGGAGTTGAGGATCTGAGGCCGGCATGTGTCGGAGGTCTGGACCTCTTGACGGTTGGTACAGACCTTTCTACGCTCACCGCACACTGCTGGTGGGCGCGCCGTCCCTGAGGCGCACGCACCGGACGGAGCAGGGTCCCACCCCCACCACCGTCGCACCATTCGGGAGCAGCCTTGAGAACCGCACGTCATCTCCGTACGCGCTTCAGATCAAGAGCCGCAGCAGCCCTGACCGCACTCGCCCTCCCCCTGGCCGCACTCGTGGGCCTCGCCTCCCCCGCCGAAGCCGCCACCTCGGCGACCGCCACGTACGCCAAGTCCTCGGACTGGGGCACCGGCTTCGGGGCCGGCTGGACCATCAAGAACACCGGCACCACCGCGCTCAGCTCCTGGACCGTGGAGTGGGACTACCCCTCGGGTACGTCCGTGACCTCGGCCTGGGACGCGGACGTCACCAACTCGGGCACCCACTGGACCGCCAAGAACAAGTCGTACAACGGCACCCTCGCCCCCGGCGCCAGCGTGAGCTTCGGCTTCAACGGCGCGGGCTCCGGCTCGCCCTCGGGCTGCAAGCTCAACGGCGGCTCCTGCGAAGGGGGTTCGGCCCCGGGCGACAATCCGCCGTCCGCCCCCGGCACCCCGACCGCGAGCGGCGTGACCGACACCGGCGCGACGCTGTCCTGGTCGGCCGCGACCGACGACAAGGGCGTCAAGAACTACGACGTCTACCGGGGCTCGGCCAAGATCGCGACCGTCACCGGCACGACGTACACCGACACGGGCCTCACGGCCGGGACCACCTACACCTACAGCGTGACCGCGCGAGACACCGCCGACCAGACGGGGCCCTCCTCGGGCTCGGTCACCGTCACCACCACCGGGGGCGGAGGCAACCCCGGCCCGGGCTCCACGGTCAAGCTCGGCTACTTCACCGACTGGGGCATCTACCAGCGCAACTACCAGGTGAAGAACATCGTCACGTCGGGCTCGGCGAGCAAGCTGACCCACATCAACTATGCGTTCGGCAACGTGACCAACGGCCAGTGCGCCATCGGTGACGCCTACGCCGACTACCAGAAGACGTACGACGCCGCCTCCAGCGTGGACGGCACCGCCGACACCTGGGACCAGCCGGTCGCGGGCAACATCAACCAGCTCCGCGAGCTGAAGAAGAAGTACCCGAACATCAAGGTCCTCTGGTCCTTCGGCGGCTGGAC
The DNA here is from genome assembly GCF_001279695.1 of Streptomyces sp. WM6378. Lineage (GTDB taxonomy): Bacteria > Actinomycetota > Actinomycetes > Streptomycetales > Streptomycetaceae > Streptomyces. The sequence continues at coordinate 29,473 of NZ_LGDD01000246.1, read as the reverse complement.
CTGGTCCGGCGGCTTCGGCGCGGCGGCCGCGAACCCGGCGGCGTTCGCCGACTCCTGCTACTCCCTGGTCAAGGACCCGCGCTGGGCCGATGTCTTCGACGGCATCGACATCGACTGGGAGTACCCCAACGCCTGTGGCCTGTCCTGCGACACGAGCGGTCCTGCGGCCCTGAAGAACCTGCTGGCCGCGCTGCGCGCCAAGTTCGGCAGCTCCGCGCTGGTCACGGCCGCCGTCACCGCCGACGGTTCGGCGGGCGGCAAGATGGACGCGGCCGACTACGGGGGCGCGGCGAGTTACGTCGACTGGTACAACGTCATGACGTACGACTTCTTCGGCGCGTGGGCCGCCCAGGGCCCCACGGCCCCGCACTCCCCGCTCACGTCGTACAACGGCATCCCGATCGCGGGCTTCAACACCGACGCGGCGATCCAGAAGTACAAGTCGAAGGGCGTCCCGGCGAACAAGCTCAACCTGGGCATCGGCTTCTACGGCCGCGGCTGGACGGGCGTGACGCAGGACGCCCCGGGCGGCACGGCGACGGGCCCGGCCCCCGGCACGTACGAACAGGGCATCGAGGACTACAAGGTCCTCAAGACCGCCTGCCCGGTGACCGGCACGATCGCGGGCACGGCCTACGCCCACTGCGGCTCCAACTGGTGGAGCTACGACACGCCGTCGACGATCACCGGAAAGATGACGTACGTGAAGAACCAGGGGTTGAGGGGGGCGTTCTTCTGGGAGTTCAGCGGGGATACGTCGAATGGTGAGCTGCTCTCGGCCATGTCCTCCGGCCTGAACTGACCGACACCCTGGAAGGCGGGCCCGTCCCCCGCCTTCTGGGGGCTCAGCCCCGGCCCGGTTGTCGCCCGCGGGTCGTGGACGGCTGGTCGCGCAGTTCCCCGCGCCCCTAGCAGGATTGGTGCTGGCCAGCACTGGCAACCTCAGCCTGTCCGGCACTTGAGGACGAGCGCCCTTCAGACGCGAACGGGGGTGCAGGGGGCGGAGCCCCTTGCGGGGGTTCGAGGGGCGCAGCCCCTCAGGGGGTCTGGGGGCAGAGCCCCAAGAGAAAACCCCACCCTTCTCCCTGCCCCCGGAGGGTCACGGGAAGGGGCGGGGTGGGGGAAGACCGGCTACGCCACGTTCACCCGTTGGCCCGGAGGGGCCGCCTCCAGCCAGGCGAGGAAGCCGGTCAGCGCGTCCTCGGACATCGCCAGCTCAAGCCGCGTACCCCGGTGCGTACAGCCAAGGATGATCGCGTCGGACAGCAAGGCCAGCTCCTCCTCGCCCTCGGGCAGACGCCGGGCCACGACATCGATCGCCGACCGCTCAAGAACCCGCCGCGGCCGAGGCGCGTAGGAGAAGACGCGGAACCACTCGATCCGGTCACCGTTGTAGCGGGCCACCCCGTACACCCAGCCCTTGCCGCTGGTGTCCGGCGTCTCCGGAAGCCCCCAGCGCAGACTGCAGTCGAACGTGCCGCCCGAGCGCTGGATCAGCCGCCGGCGCAGACCGAAGACGAAGAGTCCCACCAGTACCAGCGCGACGACCAGGCCACACACAAGCAGAGCGAGAGTCATCTACACCGACCTCCTCGCTCAACCAGTAATCCAGCAACGGAAAAATCTGCCTGCATCGCCTCAGCCGCGACCGGCTCCGGAAAATTCCGGACCGAGCCGCGGCTGAGGGAAATCTCCGGCGGGGGTGCTAGCGCACCGCCACCGCACGCAGTCGTACATCGGCGCGTCGCTCAGCGGCGGCGTCCGACTCCGACTTCGCGCTCTCCAGCGCACGCTCGGCACGCTGGACATCGATCTCGTCCGCCAGCTCGGCGATCTCCGCCAGCAGCGAAAGCTTGTTGTCGGCGAAAGAGATGAATCCACCGTGCACCGCCGCGACGACGGTGCCGCCCTCGCTCGTACGGATCATCACCGGGCCCGACTCCAGCACACCAAGGAGCGGCTGGTGACCGGGCATGACGCCGATGTCGCCGGACGTGGTGCGCGCGACGACCAGGGTGGCCTCGCCGGACCAGACACTGCGGTCCGCGGCGACGAGCTCGACGTGCAGCTCAGTAGCCATGGTTGGCTCCTCGGGTCACCACCCGGCGGTTCGGCCGGGTGTTGGGTCGAATTCTAGTAGGCGTACGCAGAGGGGCGGGACACACCCGCCCCTCTACGCGGTCGGGCGCGTCAGGAGACGCCCAGCTCCTTGGCGTTGGCCTTGAGGTCTTCCAGGCCACCGCACATGAAGAACGCCTGCTCGGGGAAGTGGTCGTACTCGCCGTCGCAGATCTGGTTGAACGCCGTGATCGACTCGTCCAGCGGGACGTCCGAACCGTCGACGCCGGTGAACTGCTTGGCGACGTGCGTGTTCTGCGACAGGAAGCGCTCCACGCGGCGGGCGCGGTGCACGACCAGCTTGTCCTCTTCGCCGAGCTCGTCGATGCCGAGGATGGCGATGATGTCCTGGAGGTCCTTGTACTTCTGCAGGATCGTCTTGACGCGCATGGCGGCGTCGTAGTGCTCCTGCGCGATGTAGCGCGGGTCCAGGATCCGGGACGTGGAGTCCAGCGGGTCCACGGCCGGGTAGATGCCCTTCTCGGAGATCGGACGGGAGAGAACCGTCGTCGCGTCGAGGTGGGCGAAGGTGGTGGCCGGCGCCGGGTCGGTCAGGTCGTCCGCGGGGACGTAGATCGCCTGCATCGAGGTGATCGAGTGACCACGGGTCGAGGTGATGCGCTCCTGGAGGAGACCCATCTCGTCGGCCAGGTTCGGCTGGTAGCCCACCGCGGAGGGCATGCGGCCGAGCAGGGTCGACACCTCGGAACCCGCCTGGGTGTACCGGAAGATGTTGTCGATGAAGAAGAGGACGTCCTGCTTCTGGACGTCACGGAAGTACTCCGCCATCGTCAGACCGGCCAGGGCGACCCGAAGACGCGTGCCCGGCGGCTCGTCCATCTGACCGAAGACCAGGGCGGTCTTGTCGATGACGCCCGAGTCCTGCATTTCCTCGATGAGGTCGTTGCCCTCACGGGTGCGCTCGCCGACACCGGCGAACACCGACACACCGTCGTGGTTGTTGGCCACGCGGTAGATCATTTCCTGGATGAGGACGGTCTTGCCGACACCGGCACCACCGAACAGGCCGATCTTTCCACCCTTGACGTACGGGGTGAGAAGGTCGATGACCTTGACGCCGGTCTCGAACATCTCGGTCTTGGACTCAAGCTGGTCGAAGTTGGGCGCCTTGCGGTGGATCGGCCAGCGCTCGCCGATGTTGGCGTTCTCCTCGGGCTTGTTCAGCACCTCGCCGAGGGTGTTGAACACCTTGCCCTTGGTGAAGTCGCCGACCGGCACCGTGATGCCGTCGCCCGTGTCGGTCACCGGGGCCTGGCGGACCAGACCGTCGGTGGGCTGCATCGAGATCGCGCGGACGATGCCGTCACCCAGGTGCTGGGCGACTTCGAGCGTCAGCGTCTTGAGCTTGCCGTCCTCGGCCGGGTCGGCCACCTGGACGTGCAGCGCGTTGTAGATGTCCGGCATCGCGTCGACGGGGAACTCCACGTCGACGACCGGGCCGATGACCCGGGCGACGCGGCCCGTGGCAACGGCCGTCTCAACAGTGGTCGTCATTACTTGTCACTCCCCGCGGTCGCGTCGGCCAGCGCACTGGAGCCACCGACGATCTCGCTGATTTCCTGGGTGATTTCGGCCTGGCGGGCCGCGTTGGCAAGCCGGGAGAGGCTCTTGATGAGCTCCCCGGCGTTGTCGGTCGCCGACTTCATCGCGCGGCGACGGGCGGCGTGCTCGGAAGCAGCCGACTGCAGCAGCGCGTTGTAGATGCGGCTTTCGACGTAGCGCGGCAGCAGGGCGTCGAGGACGTCCTCCGCCGACGGCTCGAAGTCGAAGAGCGGAAGGATCTCGTCCTTGCCACCCGTCTCCTCCTGAGCCTTCTCCAGCGACAACGGCAGCATCCGGTTGTCGACCGGCGTCTGCGTCATCATCGACACGAACTCCGTGAAGACGATGTGCAGTTCGTCCACGCCGCTCTCGGCCGCCTCCGTCTGGATGGCCTCGATCAGCGGCGCGGCCACCTGCTTGGCGTCCGCGTACGTGGGGCTGTCGGTGAAGCCCGTCCACGACTCCGAGACCTTGCGCTCACGGAAGCCGTAGTAGGCGACACCCTTGCGGCCGACGATGTACGTGTCGACCTCCTTGCCCTCGCCGCGCAGCCGCTCCGTCAGCCGCTCCGCCGCCTTGATGGCGTTGGAGGAGTAGCCGCCGGCCAGACCGCGGTCGCTCGTGATGAGCAGGACCGCGGCGCGGGCCGGGGCCTCGGCCTCGGTGGTGAGCGGGTGCTTGGTGGTGGAGCCGGTCGCCACCGCGGTCACCGCACGGGTGAGCTCGGTCGCGTACGGCGTGGAGGCCGCCACCTGGCGCTGCGCCTTGACGATGCGCGAGGCGGCGATCATCTCCATCGCCTTGGTGATCTTCTTGGTCGCGGTGACGGATCGGATGCGACGCTTGTAGACCCGGAGCTGCGCTCCCATGAGTCAGGTCCCTTCCGTCGTCGTCACTTGCTGGTGCTGACCGGCGTGTCGTCGCCGAGGAGCTTGCCGTCCGAGGTCTCGAACTGACGCTTGAAGCCGGCGATGGCGTCGGCCACCGACTGCAGGGTGTCGTCCGACATCTTCGCGCCCTCGGCGATCGAGGTGAGGAGCTCCTTGCGCTCGCGGCGCAGGTACTCCAGGAGCTCGGCCTCGAAGCGGCGGATGTCCTCGACCGGGACGTCGTCCATCTTGCCGGTGGTGCCGGCCCAGATGGAGACGACCTGCTCCTCGACCGGGAACGGCGAGTACTGCGGCTGCTTCAGCAGCTCGACCATGCGCTTGCCGCGCTCAAGGGAGGCCTTGGAAGCGGCGTCCAGGTCGGAACCGAAGGCGGCGAACGCCTCCAGCTCGCGGTACTGGGCGAGGTCGACACGCAGTCGGCCGGACACCTGGCGCATGGCCTTGTGCTGCGCGGAACCACCGACTCGGGAGACGGAGATACCGACGTTCAGCGCGGGGCGCTGACCGGCGTTGAACAGGTCCGACTCCAGGAAGCACTGGCCGTCGGTGATGGAGATGACGTTGGTCGGGATGAACGCCGACACGTCGTTCGCCTTGGTCTCGACGATCGGCAGACCCGTCATCGAACCGGCGCCCATGTCGTCCGACAGCTTCGCGCAGCGCTCAAGGAGGCGCGAGTGCAGGTAGAAGACGTCACCCGGGTAGGCCTCGCGGCCCGGCGGACGGCGCAGCAGCAGGGACACGGCGCGGTAGGCGTCGGCCTGCTTCGACAGGTCGTCGAAGATGATGAGGACGTGCTTGCCGTCGTACATCCAGTGCTGGCCGATGGCCGAACCGGTGTACGGGGCAAGGTACTTGAAGCCGGCCGGGTCGGACGCGGGCGCGGCGACGATCGTCGTGTACTCCAGCGCGCCGGCCTCTTCCAGGGCGCCACGCACGGAGGCGATGGTCGAGCCCTTCTGACCGATGGCGACGTAGATGCAGCGGACCTGCTTCTTCGGGTCGCCCGAGCGCCAGTTGTCGCGCTGGTTGATGATCGTGTCGACGGCCAGAGCGGTCTTGCCGGTCTGACGGTCACCAATGATCAGCTGACGCTGGCCACGGCCGATCGGCACCATCGCGTCGACGGCCTTGTAACCGGTCGCCATCGGCTCGTGCACCGACTTACGGACCATGACGCCCGGAGCCTGCAGCTCCAGGGCGCGGCGGCCGTCGGTCTCGATCTCGCCGAGGCCGTCGATCGGGTTGCCGAGCGGGTCGACGACGCGGCCGAGGTAACCCTCGCCTACGCCGACCGAGAGCACCTCACCGGTGCGCTGCACCGGCTGGCCCTCTTCGATTCCGCTGAACTCGCCGAGGACGATCGCACCGATCTCGCGCTCCTCAAGGTTGAGGGCGAGACCAAGGGTTCCGTCCTCGAACCGCAGCAGCTCGTTCGCCATGGCCGAGGGAAGACCCTCGACCTTCGCGATGCCGTCGCCGGCAACGCTGACCGTACCGACCTCCTCGCGCGAGGCCGCGTCCGGCTGGTACGACTGGACAAAGGTCTCCAGCGCGTCCCGGATCTCCTCCGGCCGGATCGTGAGCTCCGCCATCTGGGTTCCCTGCTCTCCTTGTTGGGCCCGAAGTTTCTAAGGGGGTCTGGGGGCCGACCCCCAGGAATCTTCTGCAATTTCTGCACGGCCCAACCGGGCCGCTGGTGTTGCTAATTCAGTTGCTGTGCCGACCGTGAGGTCAGCGCGCCAGCCGCCGGTTCGCCTCTTCGAGGCGCTCCGCGATGGTGCCTTCGATGACCTCGTCGCCGACGCGCACCGAGATCCCGCCGAGGACCTCGGGGTCCACGTCGAGGTTCAGGTGCATCTGGCGGCCGTAGATCTTCGCCAGAGCCGCACCGAGGCGCTGCTTCTGGACGTCGGTCAGCGGAACCGCCGAGGTGACGACGGCGACCATCCGGTCCCGGCGGTGCGCGGCGAGCTTGGAGAGGGACTCCAGTCCCGCTTCCAGGCTACGGCCACGCGGCCGGGTCACAAGACGGCCGACCAGACGCTCGGTGACCGGGTTCGCCCTGCCGCCGAGCAGGCTGCGCAGCAGCTCGCTCTTGGCCGCGACCGTGGCGGTGCGGCTGGTGAGCGCGGAGCGCAGCTCGGTGCTGGAGGTGACGATGCGGCCGAACCGGAACAGCTCGTCCTCGACGTCGTCCAGCGCGCCCGACTGCTGCGCGGCGGTGAGGTCGGCGGTGGCCGCCAGTTCTTCCAGCGAGTCCACCAGGTCACGGGACTGCGACCAGCGGGAGCGGACCATGCCGCCCACCAGGTCGACGGTCTCGCCGCCCACCTGGCCGCCGAGCAGACGCCCGGCCAGCTCGGCCCTGGCCTCGCCGGCCTGCGCCGGGTCGGTCAGGACCCGACGCAGCGAGACCTCGCGGTCGAGCAGCGTGGTGACGGCGGCCAGCTCGTCGCCGAGCTTCGCCGCGTCGACGGACGTGTTGTCCATCAAGGCGTCGAGACGCTCGCGTGCGGCGGCCAGTGCCTCGCGGCTCGCGCCGTTCATCGGACGGCCTCGGCCTTCTCCTCGAGCTCGCCGAGGAAACGGTCGATGGTGCGGCTCTGGCGGGCGTGGTCCTCAAGGGACTCGCCGACCAGCTTGCCGGCCAGGTCGGTCGCCAGCTTGCCCACGTCCTGACGGAGCGAGTGCGCGGCGGCCTTGCGGTCGGCCTCGATCTGGGCGTGGCCGGCAGCGATGATCTCCTCACGCTGCCGCTGGCCTTCCGCCCTCATCTCCTGGATGAGCGCGGTGCCCTGCTCGGTCGCCTCCTGGCGCAGGCGGGCAGCCTCGTGGCGGGCCTCGGCGAGCTGCGCCTTGTACTGCTCAAGGACGCTCTGGGCCTCGGTCTGAGCGGCCTCGGCCTTCTCCATCCCGCCTTCGATGGCCTCGCGACGCTCGTCCAGAACCTTGTTGATGTTCGGGAGGAGCTTCTTGGCGAGGAAGCCGAAGACGATGACGAAGGCGATGAGGCCGATGACGAGCTCAGGCCACGGCGGAACGAGGGGGTTTTCCTTGCCCTCGGCCGCCAGCTGAACCATGGTGAGGTTCACATCAGTGCCTTTCGTCGGTCGGTCTGGTCGTGGTTCGTCTTAGTAGACGAACGGCATGACGAGGCCGATCAGGGCCAGCGCCTCACAGAACGCGAAACCGAGGATCTGGTTGGCGCGGATCAGGCCGGCCGCTTCGGGCTGACGGGCGAGAGCCTGCGTGCCGTTACCGAAGATGATGCCGACGCCGACGCCGGGGCCGATCGCGGCGAGGCCGTAACCGATGGAGCTGAGCGAGCCGGTGACGCCATCGGAGGCAGCGAGGATCTGGGACATGCCAGTTCTTCCTTCTCTTTCACGGACCGGTGGGGGTTGGCCACCGGACGACTGGGGGTATGGAGGGTGCGGGCCGTCAGTGGTGCTCGGCGACGGCGCCCTGGATGAAGACGCAGGCCAGCAGGACGAACACGTACGCCTGGACAGCCTGGATGAAGAGCTCGAACGCGGTCATCACGACGACCATCACGAAGGAGACGCCGGAGTACGCGATGCCGATGCCGTTGAGCATGTACCAGCTGGCGATCGTGAACAGCAGCAGCAGGGTGTGACCGGCGAACATGTTCGCGAAGAGTCGCACCGCGTGCGTGAAGGGACGGACCAGCACGTTCGAGAAGAACTCGATGACCATGACCAGCGGCAGCACGCCGCCCAGGGACTTGTCATAGCCGGTCAGGTTCTTGAAACCGCCGACGAAGCCGTGACGCTTGAACGTGAGCGTCATCCAGATCACGTAGACGACCAGGGCGAGCACCGCGGGGTACGCGATGATCGACGTCACCGGGAACTGGGCGACCGGGACGATCGACCAGAGGTTCATCATCCAGACGAAGAAGAAGATCGAGACCATGAGGGGGACCCACTTCTCGCCCTCCTTCTTGCCGATGGTCTCGTAGACGATGCCGCGGCGTACGAAGTCGTAACCGGCCTCGGCGACCATCTGGAGCTTGCCGGGAACGAGCTTCGGCTTGCGGAAGGCCGACCAGAAGAAGCCGACGATGATGAGCGAGCCCAGCAGGGCCAGCAGCATCGGCTTGTTGAAGTACAGGCCGTTGGTGTCGCCCCAGAGCGGCTCGAAGAGGAACGAGTGCAGGCCGGGACCCTCGAAGCCACAGCCGTTCGACTGGAAGATGTGGCAGCTCGGATCGAAGGCGAGCACCTGCGTCGGGTCAGCACTCACCGCGGGCTCCTTCAGCGTGGCGCATAGGTACGGCAACCTCGTTGTGTCGGCGCGGCGCGCAGCCGCGGTTCGGCACTGGACTGGTGTTACGGATGATGGGGCGGCGGTCGGGCATCAAGCCTCGCGATCGAGCAGGCGTCAGCTCAGATGCCCGCGTCCGCAGTGCCGCAGTTGGCACCGGACGATAGCAGGGTCCTGAACTCGCATTTATTCCGGCCCTACCGTTCACGACGACGGCCCCGTCTTTTCGGGCTTATTGCCCTCAGCGGTATCCGGTTCGACGTAAAGGATCTTCGCCTTCATGTGCGCACGCGCCTGCGCGCCGATCCAGACGAGGGTCAGCGCGACGAGGGTCGCGGCGAAGCATTTGGGGTTGAACAGCGTCGTGTTCTTGAAGACCGCGACAAAGATGAAGAGCAGGAGCAACTGCGCGGTGTACAGCATCAGTCCCATGGCCTGGAACAGATGCGGAAGCGATTTGGCAGTGCGTTCCAGGACGACGAGTCCGATGCCCATGAAGAGGATCACGACCAGCGTCGCGACGATGGCACCCACCGCTCCCTTGCCGCCCGCGACCACACCGCTGATCACGGCGGCAACAGCGCCCGCGGCAGCGGTGGGTAGGGCGGTCTGGAGAAGAGTGCGTGCGTCGTTGGACGGCATGGCGGCAGCTCCGCTTGCTGGTGGGGGCAAAGTGGTGTCGTCATGGACGAGCGTAAGCCCGGGCCGAGTTGGTCCCTCGGGCCAACGGACCGTCGCACTACGGTCCTTCGGCTCTGGCGCCGGGTCTCGTGAACCGTATCACAAACTATTTGATGAGGTCTTTACCATGGAAGTGTGCTGCCCATCACACTTGAGAGTGATGCTGCGCGTTTGTGCGCAACGGGCGGCGAGATGTCTGGTATTGGGCGTCGACGCGGCAATTCGTCAGCGCGACGCACCGGTCTTCCGTCGGTCGGGGAAACGCGAACGGGGGCCGATCGCGGTCGCCCCGTTGACGCCGGAGACCCCAGCGGCCACAGGAGTGCGCTCGCCTCGCACCTCGTCGTCCTCCGCGGAGGCAAGCGAGTGCACCGTCTCCGGCTCGCCCCGCACGCGCCGGTAGCGCGGCGGCACGAACCGCTCGGCCCACTGCGGGGTGCGCGGCGCGAACCGCGGCAGCAGCAACAGGACGAGCCCGACCGCGCTCAGCGCGACGATCACGAGCACGATCCACATCGACGCCGAGTGCACCGAGTAGGCGACCGCACCGAACGCGATGAGGGCCGACCAGAAGTACATGATCAGCACCGCCCGGCTGTGCGAGTGCCCGATCTCCAGGAGCCGGTGGTGCAGGTGCCCGCGGTCCGCGGCGAACGGCGACTGCCCGTTCCAGGTCCTGCGGACGATCGCGAGTACGAGGTCGGCCATCGGGATCGCGATGATCGACAGCGGCATGAGCAGCGGGATGAAGACCGGCAGCATCGCGTGGGTGGCATCGCGGGTGCCGCCGAAGTTGAGCTTCATCGCGTCCGGGTCGACCTGGCCCGTGATGGAGATCGCGCCTGCCGCGAGCACCAGGCCGATCAGCATCGAGCCCGAGTCGCCCATGAAGATCCTGGCCGGGTGCATGTTGTGCGGCAGGAAGCCCACGCACATGCCCATGAGGACAGCGGCGAACAGGGTGGCGGGGGCGGCCGCCTCGATTCCGTATCCGTACCAGAGCCGGTAGGCGTACATGAAGAACGCCGCCGACGCGATGCACACCATGCCGGCGGCCAGGCCGTCGAGGCCGTCCACGAAGTTCACCGCGTTGATGGTGATCACGACGAGCGCGACCGTGAGCAGGGTGCCCTGCCAGGAGGTCAGCGAGACCGAGCCGATGCCGGGGATGGGCAGCCACAGGATGGTCAGGCCCTGCATGACCATGACGCCCGCGGCGATCATCTGGCCGCCGAGCTTGATCAGGGCGTCGATCTCGAACTTGTCGTCCAGGACGCCGATCAGCCAGATCAGCGCGGCGCCGGACAGCAGGGCTCGCGGTTCGTTGGACTGGAAGACGGGGTTGAGGCCGTCGAGGTGGTCGGCCACGAGGAGGCCCGCGCACAGGCCGCCGAACATGGCGATGCCGCCGAGCCTCGGCGTCGGTTCCCGGTGCACGTCGCGCGCGCGGATCTCCGGCATCGCACCGACGGCGATGGCGAACTTCCGCACCGGCCCGGTGAGCAGGTAGGTCACCGCGGCCGTGACGCAGAGCGTCAGCAGGTATTCACGCACGGGCTGCCCCAGAGGTATCGCTGGCCATCTCAGCCCCACACCCTAGCTTCGCGCGCATGTTGTTGAGGACATTCGGATCCGGCGGATGGTTGCAGGTACCCCGCCGAAGCGGGGATAAGCCCGCATTTCTTCCTTTATGCGAACCCTGTGAAACGGTCCCGAGGCGCTGAAAACAGGACCCTTATCCAGGCTCAAGGAGGGGGGAATCTCTCCGCCAGTTCCCTTGCCTCCGCCCGCGCCTTGGGATCCTCTCGCATCGCCATCGCGAACAGCACCGCGATTCTGGCCATCTCCGCCTCCCCCATGCCCTGGGTGGTGACGGCGGCGGTGCCGAGCCGGATGCCGCGGGCGTCCACATGCGGCAGGGCGCAGCTGTCGAGGACGAGCCCGGCGCCCGCGAGCCGGCCGCGCGCGGTGCGGCCGTCGATGCCGAACGGCGCGGGGTCGGCGAGCAGGAGGTGGGTGTCGGTGCCGCCGGTGACCACGCCGAACCCCTCGGCGAGCAGCCCCTCGGCGAGGGTGCGCGCATTGGCGACCACCTGATGGGCGTACGCCGCGAAGGCGGGGGTGGACGCCTCGCCGAAGGCGACGGCCTTGGCGGCGATCGTGTGCATCTGGGCGCCGCCCTGGGTGAACGGGAAGACGGCGCGGTCGATGCGGGCGGCCAGGTCGCTGCCGCAGAGGATCAGCCCGCCGCGCGGCCCGCGCAGCACCTTGTGGGTGGTGGCGCACACGACGTCGGCGTACGGGACCGGGCTGGGCGCCGCTCCCCCGGCGACCAGGCCGATCGGGTGCGCGGCGTCCGCGATGAGGTAGGCGCCCACGTCGTCGGCGATCTCGCGGAAGGCCTGGTAGTCCGGGTGGCGGGGGTAGGCGATCGAGCCGCACACGATCGCCTTGGGCCGGTGCTCGACCGCCAGGTCCCACACCTCGCCGTAGTCGATGAGCCCGGTGTCCGGCTCGACGCCGTACCCGACGAAGTCGAACCAGCGCCCGGAGAAGTTGGCGGGCGAGCCGTGCGTGAGGTGTCCGCCGAAGGGGAGCCCCATCGCCAGAACGGTGTCTCCCGGCTTCAGGAGCGCCGCGTAGGCCGCCAGGACCGCCGAAGTCCCCGAATGCGTCTGTACGTTGGCGTGGGCGGCCCCGAACAGGGCCTTGGCGCGGTCGACGGCGATGCGCTCGGCGACGTCCACGACTTCGCAGCCGCCGTGGTGGCGGGCGCCGGGATATCCCTCGGCGTACTTGTTGCCCAGCTGCGAGCCCAGGGCCGCGCGCACGGCCGGCGAGGTGAAGTTCTCGGCGGCGATCAACTGCAGCGAGGCGGCCTGCCGCTCGGCCTCGCCGAGCAGCACGTCGGCCATTTCGGGGTCCTGCCGCCTGAGGGCGTCGAACCCCGCGAGTTCAGTGCCAACTGCGGAGGTGACGGACATGCACCCAGCGTAGGTCTCGGCTGCCCCGCGCGCCCGGTGTGATGGCGCGTCTCAGTGGTGGGTCGGAACGCCCGTCAGGGCGGTGACCACCGGGTCCAGGGCCTGGTTGATCTCGTCGCCGATGGAGCGGAAGAACGTGATCGGGGCGCCGTACGGGTCGTTGACCTCGTCGGCCTCGGCGCTCGGGGCGAGCAGCCAGCCGCGCAGCGCGGCCGCGGCCCGCACCAGCGCCCTCGCCCGCTCGACCATGCCCTCCTGGAGGGGGTCGGGCAGCGTGGCCGGGTCTATGGCCCGTACGAGCCGGGTGAACTCCTTCAGGGTGAAGGTGCGCAGGCCCGCCGAGTGGCCCATCGAGATGACCTGGGCGCGGTGGTCGCGGGTGGCGGTGAGCACCAGGTCGGCGGTGATGACGTGCTCGTCGAGGAGTTCGCGCCCGGTGAAGCCGGTGGCGTCCGCGCCGAAGTCGGCGAGGACGGCGGCGGCGTTGGCCTCCATCGGGGCGCCCTCGTGCCCCCAGGTGCCGGCGCTCTCCACGATGAGGCCGCCCGTGTACGGGTCCCCGAGCCGGTCGCTCAGGGCATGGCGGGTCAGCCGCTCGGTGATCGGCGAGCGGCAGACGTTGCCGGTGCTGACGTGGAGGATGCGGAACGAGTTCCCCGCGGGGTGAACCGTGCCTATGCCACGCCCCTCAGGGGCGGTCAATTGGCCACCTCAAGATCGGGTACCACCTTGCGCAGCTCGTCCGCGTCCAGGGCGCCCGCGCGCAGCAGGACCGGGACCTTGCCGGTCACGTCGACGATCGAGGACGGGACGATGCCCGGGGTCGGGCCGCCGTCCAGGTACACGGAGACGGAGTCGCCGAGCATGCCCTGGGCGGCGTCGCAGTCCTCGGGCGCCGGGTGGCCGGTCAGGTTGGCGGAGGAGACGGCCATCGGGCCGACCTCGGTGAGCAGCTCGATGGCGACCGGGTGCAGCGGCATCCGGATCGCGACGGTGCCCCGGGTGTCGCCGAGGTCCCACTGCAGCGACGGCTGGTGGCGGGCGACCAGGGTCAGGGCGCCCGGCCAGAACGCGTCGACGAGCTCCCAGGCCTGCTCGGTGAAGTCGGTGACCAGGCCGTGCAGGGTGTTCGGCGAGCCGATGAGCACGGGCGTGGGCATGTTGCGGCCGCGGCCCTTGGCGGCGAGCAGGTCCGTGACGGCCTGCGAGCTGAACGCGTCGGCGCCGATCCCGTACACGGTGTCCGTCGGCAGCACCACGAGCTCGCCGCGGCGTACGGCGGACGCGGCTTCGCGCAGACCGGTCGTGCGGTCGGTCGCGTCGTTGCAGTCGTATCGCCGAGCCATTAGCGGGCCTCCTCGTACACATACACGGTCTGGGTGTCGCGGCTGATCACGGTGTGGCCTTGCGGGCCGTGGCGAAGCGCGGGCGGTTGTTGAGGTCGGGGTGGTCAGCCGCGTCCGCCCAGCCGGCCTCCTCGTTGAAGATCCACGGCACTTGGCCGCCCTGGGTGTCGGCGTGCTCGATGACGACGAGCCCGCCGGGCCGCAGGAGGCGGTGCGCGGTGCGTTCGATGCCCCGGATGGTGTCGAGACCGTCCTCACCGGAGAACAGCGCGAGCTCGGGGTCGTGGTCGCGCGCCTCGGGGGCGACGTACTCCCACTCGGTGAGCGGGATGTACGGCGGGTTGGAGATGACCAGGTCGACCTGGCCGTCCAGCTCGGGCAGCGCGGTGAGCGCGTCGCCCTGGTGGAGAACGACGCGGGACCCCTCGACGTTCTTCCGCGTCCACTCCAGGGCGTCCTCGGACAGCTCGACGGCGTGCACGCGCGAGCGCGGCACCTCCTGCGCCATGGCGAGCGCGATCGCGCCCGATCCGGTGCACAGGTCGACGATGAGCGGCTCGACGACGTCCATCGCGCGCACGGCGTCTATGGCCCAGCCGACCACAGACTCGGTCTCCGGCCGGGGCACGAACACCCCTGGCCCCACTTGGAGTTCGAGGTAGCGGAAGAAGGCGCGGCCGGTGATGTGCTGGAGCGGCTCGCGGGCCTCGCGGCGGGCGATCGCCTCCCAGTAGCGCGCGTCGAAGTCCGCGTCCTTGACGTTGTGCAGCTCTCCCCGCTTGCAGCCGTGGATGTGCGCGGCGAGCTCCTCCGCGTCGAAGCGCGGGGAGGGCACACCGGCGTCGGCCAGCCGCTGGGTGGCCTGGGCCACCTCGGCAAGCAGCACGCTTCGGGGGCCTGGGGGTCGCCCCCCAGAGTTTTGCTGCACGCTGGTCCTCCGGCAGTCGTACGGGGGTGGAATTACTGGGCGGCCGCGAGCTTGGCGGCGGAGTCCGCGTCGACGCAGGCCTGGATCATCGCGTCCAGGTCACCGTCGAGCACCTGGTCCAAGTTGTACGCCTTGAAGCCGACCCGGTGGTCCGAGATGCGGTTTTCCGGGAAGTTGTACGTCCGGATCTTCTCGGAGCGGTCGACGGTGCGCACCTGGCTGCGGCGGGCGTCGGCGGCCTCCTGCTCGGCGGCCTCCTGAGCTGCGGCGAGGAGCCGGGAGCGCAGGATGCGCATGGCCTGCTCCTTGTTCTGGAGCTGGCTCTTCTCGTTCTGGCAGGAGGCGACGACGCCGGTCGGGACGTGCGTGATGCGGACGGCGGAGTCGGTCGTGTTGACGGACTGGCCGCCGGGGCCCGAGGAGCGGTACACGTCGATGCGGAGGTCGTTCATGTTGATCTCGACGTCGACCTCCTCGGCCTCGGGCGTGACGAGCACGCCGGCGGCGGAGGTGTGGATGCGGCCCTGCGACTCGGTGGCCGGCACGCGCTGCACGCGGTGCACGCCGCCCTCGTACTTCAGCCGCGCCCAGACGCCCTGGCCGGGCTCGGTCGCGCCGTTGCCGCCCTTGGTCTTCACGGCGACCTGGACGTCCTTGTAGCCGCCGAGCTCGGACTCGGTGGAGTCGATGATCTCGGTCTTCCAGCCGACCCGCTCGGCGTAGCGCAGGTACATGCGCAGGAGGTCGCCGGCGAACAGGGCCGACTCGTCGCCGCCCGCACCCGCCTTGATCTCCAGGAGTACGTCCTTGTCGTCGCTCGGGTCGCGCGGGACCAGGAGCAGGCGGAGCTTCTCGGTGAGCTCCTCGCGCTGCGCGGTCAGGTCCTTGACCTCGGCGGCGAAGTCGGGGTCGTCGGCCGCGAGCTCGCGGGCCGTCTCGATGTCCTCACCCGTCTGCTTCCAGGCGCGGTAGGTCCCGACGATCGGCGTCAGCTCGGCGTAGCGCTTGTTCAGCTTGCGCGCGTTGGCCTGATCGGCGTGGACCGAAGGGTCGGCGAGCTTCGTCTCAAGATCGGCGTGCTCGCCGATAAGGTCCTCGACCGCTTCGAACATCGGTGGCTCCTGGGGTTCAAACGAAGAAGTAGGGCTGGACGGCAAAGCGCCGGTCGCAGCGCCCCCGGAACGGAGGCGCCGCGGACCGGCGCAGTTGGCTCGCTACTTCTGGGCGGAGCCGGCAGCAGCCTTGCCGAAGCGGGCCTCGAAGCGGGCCACACGGCCGCCGGTGTCCATGATCTTCTGCTTGCCCGTGTAGAACGGGTGGCACTCGGAGCAGATTTCGGCGCGGATGGAGCCGCC
Source organism: Streptomyces sp. WM6378 (assembly GCF_001279695.1). GTDB lineage: Bacteria > Actinomycetota > Actinomycetes > Streptomycetales > Streptomycetaceae > Streptomyces. The sequence continues at coordinate 13,318 of NZ_LGDD01000246.1, read as the reverse complement.
GCCGATCGTGCTACGGGTGGTGAAAGCCGCGCCACAGGTGCAGCTGACCTGGGTCTCGACGTACTCGGGGTGGATGTCGCGCTTCAAGGTGTCTCCTAGGTTCGGGAGGGCGCCGGGTCGCAGGCGCGGATTGCGCATACGTGAACCGGGGCCGACGTACCAGTCTGCCAGGACTGGCCGCATCTCCCAAAACCGGGGTGGATGCGCATCTATTCCCGGAGCGTCCGAAAACCGCCAAGGGGCGGCGGCGGGCGCTACTGGCTCGCGACGTAGCCGCCCGCGGTGCCCTTGTCGCCCGCCGAGTCGGCGGTCGCGGACGCCGGGATCGGCTGGTCCTTGGCGAGGGCGTCCCAGACTTCCTGGGACTCCTTGGCGAGCGGGCTGACGCGGTTGGGGTCGACCTTGTCGTACTGCACCGGCATCGTGATCATCTTGACGTTCGCGGCGTCCAGGCCCTTGAGGCCGTTGGCGAAGCCGATCAGCGAGTTGATCGAGCTCAGCTCCGAGTCGGTGGTGATCGCCTTGGTGGCGGCGTCGGCGAGCCCGTACAGCTTGGCCGGGTTGCTGAACACGCCCACGCTCTTGATCTGGCCGATCAGCGCCTTGATGAAGGCCTGCTGGAGCTGGATGCGGCCGAGGTCGCTGCCGTCGCCGACCACGCCGTGCCGGGTGCGCACGAGGCCGAGGGCCTGCTCGCCGTTGAGGGTGTGCTTCCCGGCCGGGAGGTTCAGGTGGCTCTTGTCGTCCTTGATCGGCTTGTTGGTGGTGACGGGCACCCCGCCGAGCTGGTCGATGAGCTTCTTGAAGCCGGTGAAGTCGACCTCGATGTAGTGGTCCATGCGGATGCCGGACATCTGCTCGACGGTCTTGACCGCGCAGGCCGGGCCGCCGACCTCGTACGCCGTGTTGAACATCTGGCGCTTGGCGCCCGGGTCGGTCTTGCCGCCGGGGGCGGTGCACGAGGGGCGGGTGATCAGGGTGTCGCGCGGGATGGAGACGACGCTCGCGGTCTTGTGGCCCTTGTAGACGTGGATGACCATCGCGGTGTCGGACCGGGCGCCGCCTTCGTCCTGGCCGTACTCCTTGTTGGCGCCGGCCCGCGAGTCCGAGCCGAGGACCAGGATGTCCATCGAGCCGTTGTCGACGTTCTGCGGGCGGTCGGTGCCCAGCTGGGCGTTGATGTCGACACCCTTGAGGTTGCCATTGAGCTTGAAGTACACGTAGCCGAGGCCCCCGCCGCCGACGAGGATGACGCCTGCCGCGCTCCAAGCGGCTATCTTCACGGCGCGACGGCGCGTGCTGGGCCGCTTGCGGCGCTTGCCCGCCCCGCGTATTCGGCTGCTGCGTGTGCCCTGCTCGCCCATGGTCTCCTCAGTTCTCGGTGCTCCTCCGGATACCCCCTGCCCAGGCCTTCAGGCACGGATTGTCGACACTTGTACGACGCCGAAGCACCAAGCAGGGTTGCACAGGGTTCTAAGAAGGCCATAAGAGCGCATCGGGCCCGGCCCGCAAGTCGGCCTTGAGCCCACCGCTCTCACCTGCACGTTCGCGGCGGCTCCGGGCTGTGCCCGGAGCCGCCGCGAACGTGGGGCGTGTGGCGAACGCCTCAGCCGATGAGGCTGTAGCCGTTCCAGCCGCCGCCGACCTGGTAGCGGTCGCCGAAGGCGCCGCGCCCGTTGCCCGGGTAGAGCCAGAGCACCCCCGCGCCGTCGCGCGCGAAGAGGTCCGCCCTGCCGTCCCCGTCCACGTCGCCGGTGGCCGCGTACGCCGGGAAGGTCCAGCCCGCCGAGCCCGCGAGGGAGCGGTTGCCGAAGGCGCCTCGGCCGGTGCCCGGGTAGAGCCAGAGCTTGCCGGAGGTGTCCTGGGCCAGCAGGTCGGCCTTGCCGTCCCCGCTGTAGTCGCCCTTGCCGACCAGGACCAGCGGGGCCCAGCCGCCGCCGAGGGCGGAGCGGTTGCCGAAGGTGCCGTCGCCCTTGCCCGGGTAGAGCCACAGCTGCCCGCTCGTGTCGACCGCGAGCAGGTCGGTCAGGGTGTCGCCGTTGAGGTCGCCCGGCAGCACGATCGACTTCATCGCGCCCCAGCCGCCGCCCAGGTCCTGGTGAACCGTGGCGTTGGCGGCCGCACTGTAGTGGTACCAGTCGAGGTGCCCGCCGGTGGTGCGCAGGACGAAGTCCTGGCGCTGGTCCCGGTCGAGGTCCGTCTGACGGACCAGGTCGTAGCCGCGCCAGTCGCCGAGCGAGTACCGGTTGCCGATGGTGATGCCCTGCGAGTAGTACGCGAAGCCCTCGCCGGTGGCGTCGTTGCGGGCGAACAGGTCGGCGCGCCCGTCGAAGTTCAGGTCGGTGTCGTCGATGCGCGGGCCGACGAGCCCGGCGAAGGTGCTGAGCTTCGAGTAGACGCTGTACGAGCCGGCCGCCACGCAGTCCTCGCGGCCCCAGGACACCACGCCCACGATGCGGTTGCCCACGATCAGCGGGCCCCCGGAGTCGCCGTTGCAGGGCGAGACGGTGCCCGCGTCGGCGCCGCTCGCCGGGTTGCCCGCACAGGCCATCTGACCCGCGACGAAGGAGTTCTCGGGCGCCTGGTTGTAGTACGCGGCGCAGGTGGCGTCGGCCTGCACCGGGATCGTCGCCTTGAGCAGCGACATCGAGACGTCCTGGTTGGTGGAGCTGATGCGGCCCCAGCCGTACACGGTGGCCGGGGTGCCCGGCTGGTAGGCGACGCTCTCGTCGGACGCGGCCGGCTGGAGCGTCTGGTACGGCAGCGGCGCGGCCAGTGTGAGGACGGCCACGTCCCCGGTGAGGGCGCCCGCGTCGTACGCGGGGTTCGACCACTGGCGCGCCACGTTGACGAGCTGGCCGCCGTGCAGGTCGCCGTTCAGCGGGTATTCGGTGGTGCCGCCCAGGATGACGCCGTTCTTCGTCCAGTCCCGGCCCGCCACGCAGTGCGCGGCGGTGAGCACCTTGCCGGGGGCGACCAGGGTGCCGCCGCAGAACATGCCCTGGTTGGTGACCGGGTCGTTGTAGAAGAGCTGAACCATCCAGGGCGCCTCGCCGACCGCGGCGGGCGTACCGCCGATGATCTTCGGGTCCTGGCTGGAGGGCGCCTTGGAGGCACCCGGCGCGGGGCTCTTCGCAGCCGGTTTGAAATGGCTGGTTGCGCTCTTGAGCCGGGCCTTCAGTTCTGCTTGGGAGGCCGGGGCCGGTGGTGCCTGGACGCTCTGCTTGCCCGGCACCGGTGGAGCCTGCGATGCCTGGGCCGGTGCGGCCCCGAGGGCCAGCGATCCCAGTGCGAATACGGCGGTCGCCGCAGGGAGGGCATTGCGCACCCTCCGCCTGCCAGATGTCATTCGATCTCCCCATGGGTTGACCCGCAAATGCGAAGGGGAGCAGGCGCGCCAAAAAGCGAAAAGCCCTGCCCGGCGGTAGCCCAGGGCAGAGCTCGGCGGCTCAGTGGCGTATCAGTAATACGTTCCCCCCACTTACGGCCCGCTGATAGTACTGCGCAAAAAACGCCCCCGTCACCGAAATGACGGGGGCGCTCTCAACTGGCCCTGGTGGAGCGGGAATTGCTAGTCGTTGCCGTTGCCCGGACCCGGAGTCGTCTTCTGGATCTGGAGCAGGAACTCGGCGTTCGACTTCGTCTGCTTCATCTTGTCGAGGAGCAGCTCGATGGCCTGCTGCTGGTCGAGCGCGTGCAGCACCCGGCGCAGCTTCCAGACAACCGCGAGCTCGTCGCTGCCGAGCAGGATCTCTTCCTTGCGGGTGCCGGACGCGTCCACGTCCACCGCCGGGAAGATGCGCTTGTCGGCGAGCTTGCGGTCGAGCTTGAGCTCCATGTTGCCGGTGCCCTTGAACTCCTCGAAGATCACCTCGTCCATGCGCGAGCCGGTCTCCACGAGCGCGGTGGCGAGGATGGTCAGCGAGCCGCCGTCCTCGATGTTGCGCGCGGCACCGAAGAAGCGCTTCGGCGGGTAGAGCGCGGTCGAGTCGACACCACCGGACAGGATGCGTCCGGAGGCCGGGGCCGCCAGGTTGTACGCACGGCCCAGACGGGTGATCGAGTCGAGCAGCACGACCACGTCGTGACCGAGCTCGACGAGACGCTTGGCGCGCTCGATGGCCAGCTCGGCGACGGTGGTGTGGTCCTCGGCGGGGCGGTCGAAGGTCGAGGAGATGACCTCGCCCTTCACCGACCGCTGCATGTCGGTGACCTCTTCCGGACGCTCGTCGACCAGGACGACCATCAGGTGGCACTCGGGGTTGTTGTGGGTGATCGCGTTGGCGATCGCCTGCATGATCATGGTCTTGCCGGTCTTCGGCGGGGCCACGATCAGGCCTCGCTGGCCCTTGCCGATCGGCGACACGAGGTCGATGATCCGCGTGGTCAGCACGCCCGGGTCGGTCTCCAGACGGAGCCGGTCCTGGGGGTACAGCGGGGTCAGCTTGTTGAACTCCGGGCGCCCGCGGCCCGAGTCGGCCGCCATGCCGTTGGACGAGTCGAGACGCACCAGGGCGTTGAACTTCTCGCGGCGCTCGCCGTCCTTGGGCTGGCGGACGGCGCCGGTGACGTGGTCACCCTTGCGCAGACCGTTCTTGCGGACCTGGGCGAGCGAGACGTACACGTCGTTCGGGCCCGGCAGGTAGCCGGACGTCCGGATGAACGCGTAGTTGTCGAGGATGTCCAGGATGCCCGCGACGGGGATCAGGACGTCGTCGTCGGCGACCTGCGGCTCGGCGCCGAACTCCTCGCGTCCACCACGGCGGCCACGGCGGTCGCGGTAGCGTCCGCGCCGGCCACGGCGGCTGCCGTCGTCGTCGAAGTCGTCCTGCGGGCCGTTGTTCTGCTGCTGGCCCTGCTGTTGGCCGCCCTGGCGCTGCTGGCGCTGGCCGCCCTGCTGGTCCTCGCCCTTGCCGCCGCGCTCGCCGCGCTGACGGTCCCCGCGCTCGCCCCGCTCACCGCGGTCGCCGCGCTGACGGTCGCGGCGGTCTCCGCGGTCGCCGCGCTCACCGCGGTCGCCGCGCTGGCGGTCGCGGCGGCCTTCGGCGGACTCGACCGCCTCGGTGGCCTTCGCCTCGGGCTGAGCCTCAGTCTTGACCTCGGCCTTGGCCTCCGTCTTGGTGACGGTCTCGACAGCGGCCGAGGCGGACTCGGGGCTGCCGGAGGGCGCGGTCGCACGGCGGCGACGACGCTCGCCGACGGGCTGGTCGTCGCTGGCGGGCTGGCCGGGGATGTCGATCTGCTGCTGCGCGGGCTGCTTCTCGGCGGGCGCGGCGGCCTCCTCGCCCGTACGGGCCTTGGAGGTGGCACGGCGCTTCGGCTTGGCCTCGGCGTCCGCGGAAGAGGCAGCGCCCTTGGCCGGAGCCGCGGAACCGCCTCCGGCCTGCGCCTCCTTGATGACCTCGATCAGCTGGCTCTTGCGCATGCGCGCGGTGCCCCTGATGCCGAGGCCGGACGCGACCTGCTGCAGCTCGGCCAGGACCATGCCGTCGAGGCCGGTGCCGGAGCGGCGGCGCCGTGAGGTGGTGCCAGAGGCAGCACCTGCGGCGGGCGCGGCGGTGTCGACAGAGCTGTCGGCAGTCACGCCCATCAGATCGGTGGTGTCGCTCACGAAGGGTCCTTCCCTGGAGCGGACGTCGGCCTGTCTGGCTCGGCGACCGGTTGTGCTGTCCGGCTGCGGCCTGTGATCTTGTCGACCACGGATCGTGCCGGGGCGGTGGTCCGCCGCGTACGGCGGAGAGGTAAACGTGCGTGGGTTCCGGCCCGAGATCCCCCTACTCGGCCCCTGCTGGGAAAAAGCGTGGGGTGTCGTGCCGGTTCCGGAGCGTGCTCGAAACTGCTCAGGCAGGCTGCGCAGGCAGTTGGGGAGGCTCTCGGAAGAATGGCGGTCCCTGAAGGGGACACGAAGCACCGCGCCACGAAGACGACCGATGCAGACTTGAGGTTAACACTACCGGATCCAACAAACATTCCCCCTCTCGTTCACCGGCAAGCCGTGCTCCCTGCGCCCGTACCTACGATCCGAGCGGCAGGACGCTCGCACCCGCGGCGTCGAGACTGAGCCGGTTGGCGGCCCACCCCTCCCCCGCCAGGCGTGCGACCTTGTCGGCCGCACCGTCCTCGACCAGCGCGAGCACCGTGGGCCCCGCGCCGGAGATGACTGCGGGGACGCCGTCCGCGCGCAGCCGGTTGACCAGTGCCACGCTCTCCGGCATCGCCGGTGCGCGGTACTCCTGGTGGAGCCGGTCCTCGGTGGCCGCGAGCAGCAGCTCGGGACGCCTGGTCAGGGCCTCCACGAGCAGGGCCGCCCGGCCGGCGTTGGCCGCGGCGTCGACGTGCGGAACGGTGCGCGGAAGCAGGCCGCGGGCCGTCTCCGTCAGGACCGCCTTGCCGGGCACGAAGACCACCGGAACGACGGAATCCGCCGGGTCCATCCTGATCGCGCGGGCCGCTCCGCCGTCCATCCAGGACAGCGTGAACCCACCGAGCAGACAGGCGGCCACGTTGTCGGGGTGTCCCTCGATCTCGGTCGCGAGCTCAAGCAGGGCCGCGTCGTCGAGGCGGGCGTCACCGCCTATGGTCACGGCGCGCGCGGCGACGATGCCCGCGCAGATGGCGGCGGAGGAGGAGCCGAGGCCGCGGCCGTGCGGAATGCGGTTGGCGCAGACGACCTCAAGACCGCGCGGCTGCCCGCCGAGCAGGTCGAACGCGGTGCGCAGGGACCGTACGAGCAGGTGGCTCTCGTCGCGGGGCAGCGTCTCGGCGCCCTCGCCCGCGATGTCGATGGCCAGGCCGGAGTCGGCGACGCGGACGACCACGTCGTCGTACAGCCCCAGCGACAGGCCCAGGGAGTCGAAGCCCGGGCCGAGGTTGGCACTGGTGGCGGGGACGCGCACCCGTACGGCGGCGGCGCGGAATGCGGGACCGGCCATCGCTCTGATGACTCCTTGTGAGGCTGCTGCTGGTGTCTGCTGCGAGATTTTCGAAGACGTACAAAACACCCGAGGGCCACGTGGGCAACTGCACCACGGCATATGCGGCGGGGCGGGTTGAGTACAGCCTATCGAAGGAAGGTTCTGTGGCGACATAGGGCGCACAGGAGGCGCACGATGCGTGTCGCGAGCCCCCTGTGCCCCTACGTGCGGGCTTGTCCGGCTTTACGTATGCGTCCCGGCGATGCGGGACGCATACGCGACGCCGATGCGTAAGGGAACTACGCCAGACCGAGGCGTTCAGCCGCGGCCGCCGCGTCGACCGGGACAGTGACGGGCTGCGGGGCGCCCGCGACGGCCCAGTCGGGGTCCTTGAGGCCGTTTCCGGTCACCGTGCACACGATCTTCTGGCCCGGGTCGACGAGACCGCGCTCGGCGGCCTTGAGCAGCCCGGCCACCGAGGCGGCCGAGGCGGGCTCGACGAAGACGCCCTCCTGCGAGGCGAGCAGCCGGTACGCGCGCAGGATCTCACGGTCCGTCACTTCGTCGATGAAACCGCCGGATTCGTCCCGCGCGGCCAGCGCGAACTGCCACGAGGCCGGGTTGCCGATGCGGATCGCGGTGGCGATCGTCGAGGGGTCCTTGACGACCTCCCCGCGCACGATCGGCGCCGAACCCGACGCCTGGAAGCCCCACATGCGCGGGGTGTGCGTCGAGATGCCGTCGGCGGCGTACTCCTTGTAGCCCTTCCAGTACGCCGTGATGTTGCCGGCGTTGCCCACGGGCAGGACGTGGATGTCGGGGGCGTCGCCGAGCGCGTCCACGATCTCGAACGCGGCCGTCTTCTGGCCCTCGATGCGCACTGGATTGACCGAATTGACCAGCGCCACCGGGTAGTTGTCGGACAGCGAGCGGGCCAGCGTGAGGCAGTCGTCGAAGTTGCCGTCGACCTGGAGGATCTTGGCGCCGTGGATGAGCGCCTGGCCCATCTTGCCGAGCGCGATCTTGCCCTGCGGCACGAGCACCGCGCACACCATGCCGGCGCGCACCGCGTAGGCGGCGGCCGAGGCCGAGGTGTTGCCGGTGGAGGCGCAGATGACGGCCTTCGCGCCCTCCTCCTTCGCCCGGGTGATCGCCATCGTCATCCCGCGGTCCTTGAAGGAACCGGTCGGGTTCGCGCCCTCGACCTTGAGGTGCACCTCGCAGCCCGTGCGCTCGGAGAGCACCTGCGCGGGCACGAGGGGCGTACCGCCCTCGCGGAGGGTGACGACCGGCGTCGTAGCGGAGACGGGGAGCCGGTCCCGGTACTCCTCGATGATTCCGCGCCACTGGTGGGTCATTGCTGGTTACTCCCCTTCAACACGCATGATGCTGGCGACACCACGCACGGTGTCGAGCTTGCGCAGGGCGTCCACGGTCCCGGTGAGGGCCGCGTCGGCCGCGCGGTGGGTGACGACGACGAGGGAGGCCTCGCCGTCCTTCCCCGACTGGCGGACGGTGTCGATGGACACCCCGTGCTCGGCGAAGACCGTCGCGACCTGGGCGAGCACGCCCGGCTTGTCGGCCACGTCGAGGCTGATGTGGTAGCGGGTCACGACATCGCCCATGGGGCTCACGGGCAGCTGCGTGTACGCCGACTCACCGGGCCCGGTGGAGCCGCTGAGCTTGTTGCGGCAGACCGCGACCAGGTCACCGAGGACGGCCGAGGCGGTCGGAGCGCCGCCCGCGCCGGGCCCGTAGAACATGAGCTGTCCGGCGGCCTCGGCCTCGACGAACACCGCGTTGTACGCGCCGCGCACGGACGCCAGCGGGTGGTCGAGGGGGATCATCGCCGGGTGGACGCGGGCGGTCACCGAGCCCCCGTCGGCGGCCCGCTCGCAGATCGCGAGCAGCTTGATGGTGCAGCCCATCTGGCGCGCCGAGGAGAAGTCGGCGGCGGTCACCTCGGTCATGCCCTCGCGGTACACGTCGTCGAGGCGGACCCGGGTGTGGAAGGCGATCCCGGCCAGGATGGCGGCCTTGGCGGCGGCGTCGAAGCCCTCGACGTCGGCGGTCGGGTCGGCCTCGGCGTAGCCCAGCGCGGTGGCCTCGTCGAGGGCCTCCTGGTAGCCGGCGCCCGTCGAGTCCATCTTGTCGAGGATGAAGTTGGTCGTGCCGTTGACGATGCCGAGCACGCGGTTGACCTTGTCGCCCGCGAGCGACTCGCGCAGCGGGCGGATCAGCGGGATCGCGCCGGCGACGGCGGCCTCGTAGTACAGGTCCCGGCCGTGCTCGACGGCGGCCGCGTGCAGCGCCGCGCCGTCCTGGGCGAGCAGCGCCTTGTTCGCCGAGACGACGGAGGCGCCGTGCTCGAAGGCGGTGGTGATGAGCGTGCGGGCGGGCTCGATGCCGCCGATGACCTCGACGACGACGTCGATGTCGCCGCGTTTGACCAGGGCGGTGGCGTCGGTGGTGACCAGGGCGGGGTCGATGCCCTCGCGCACCTTCGAGGGCCGGCGGACCGCGACCCCGGCGAGCTCCACGGGAGCGCCGATGCGCGCCGTGAGGTCGTCGGCGTGCGTCGTCATGATGCGCGCCACCTCTGAGCCGACCACTCCACAGCCCAGCAGCGCCACCTTCAGCGGACGCGTACGCATCATCCGACCTCGTTTCCTCTTCAAACCTGGAATGCGAACCAGTCTCACTCACCGGACCGGGGTTTCTGCCCCCGGTCCGGATCCTGAGACAACTATTTCATCTACCCGACATCGAGACGCAGGAGATCTTCCTCCGTCTCGCGCCGGACGATCACCCGCGCCGATCCGTCGCGCACGGCGACGACGGGCGGGCGCAGCGCGTGGTTGTAATTGCTGGCCATGGAGCGGCAGTACGCACCGGTGGCCGGCACGGCAATCAGATCACCCGGCGCGAGATCCGCGGGCAGGAACGCGTCACGGACCACGATGTCACCGCTTTCGCAGTGCTTTCCGACCACCCTGACCAGCATCGGCTCGGCGTCCGAGGTGCGCGAGACGAGGGAGACCGAGTACTCGGCGTCGTACAGCGCGGTCCGGATGTTGTCGGACATGCCACCGTCGACGCTCACGTACGTCCGCAGCCCTTCGAGCGGCTTGATCGTGCCGACCTCGTACAGCGTGAACGCGGTCGGCCCGACGATCGCCCGGCCCGGCTCGACGGAGATGCGGGGTGCGCGAAGGCCGGCCGCGTCGCACTCGCGCGTGACGATCTCGGTGAGCGCCTTGGCGATCTCGTGCGGCTCGCGGGGGTCGTCCTCGGAGGTGTACGCGATGCCGAGCCCGCCGCCGAGGTCGATCTCGGGCAACTGGACGCCGTGCTCGTCGCGTACTTCGGCGAGGAGCTGTACGACGCGGCGCGCGGACACCTCGAAGCCGGCCATGTCGAAGATCTGCGAGCCGATGTGCGAGTGGATGCCCGTCAGTTCGAGCCCGTCGAGCTTGAGGGCGCGCCGCACGGCCTCGGCGGCCTGGCCGCCGGCCAGCGCGATGCCGAACTTCTGGTCCTCGTGCGCGGTGGCGATGAACTCGTGGGTGTGCGCCTCGACGCCGACGGTCACCCGGATGAAGGCCTTCTGTACCTTCCCGAGCTCCTGGGCGATGTGCGCGACGCGCACGATCTCCTGGAACGAGTCGAGCACGATCCGCCCGACCCCGGCCTCGACGGCCCGCCGGATCTCGGCCTCGCTCTTGTTGTTGCCGTGGAAGGCGATGCGCTCGGCGGGCATTCCCGCGTCGAGCGCGGTGGCGAGCTCGGTGCCGGAGCACACGTCGAGGTTGAGCCCCTCCTCGTGCAGCCAGCGCACCACGGCCCGCGACAGGAACGCCTTGCCGGCGTAGAACACGTCGGCGTCCCGCCCGAACGCGTCGGCCCAGGCCCGGCACCGGGAACGGAAGTCGGCCTCGTCCAGGAAGTAGGCGGGCGTCCCGAACTCCTCGGCGAGCCGCGACACTTCGAGCCCGCCCACGGTCAGCTCGCCGCCCTTGTCACGGGTGACGGTGCTCGACCAGACCTTCGGGTCGAGGGAGTTGAGGTCGGCGGGCGGCGCGGAGTAGTGCCCTTCGGTCAGCACGTCGGCGTGACGGGGGCCGGCGGGGTGCGCGGATCGGCTCATGTTCTCTACGTCTCTTCTCTTACACGTCTGCGGTCATGTGTGCGCCTGACGGGCCGTGTCTGCGCACGTCACAGAAACTCGGGGGCGTCGATGCCGAGCAGGGACAGGCCGCCGGCCAGCACCGTCCCGGCGGCCTCGGCGAGGGCGAGCCGGTTGCGGTGGGCGGCCGAGGGTTTCTCGTCACCGAGCGGCAGCACGCCGTGCTGGAAGCGGAGCAGTCCGTCGGCCACGGCTTCGAGCTGCCGCGCAAGCCGGTCCGGGGCCTGGTGCCGGGCGGCGCTTTCGAGCACCCCGGGGTGATCGGAAAGCAGCCCGAGCAGAATCTCGCCGTCGGGTACGGGCCCGACCTCACCCCGAAACCCCAGCTCAAGGGCGTTGCGCGTGAGGGCACGACTCCGGGCGTACGCGTACCGCACCCGAAAAAGCGCATTGCTCTCCCGCTGAGCGAGCAACTCGTCGACCTCGATACGGGGCCGATCGTGCCGGGCGGGCCGGAGCATGGCCCAGCGAGCGGCATCGACGCCGACGAGCTCGCGGAGCCGGGGCTCGGGGCAGGCGACGAGGGGAAGCACCTGTCCCCCGTGCTCGACGGTGCGGGCGAGGGCCCCCTGGGACCGCAGCAACCGCACGACGACGTCGGTGACGACCCGGGCCCGCTCCTCGCGAGCCTCGGCGAAGTCGTAGCTCTGCCCGAGCAGTGCGTCCCCGTGTCCGTACGAGGCCGTCGCTTCGAGCACGCGCCGTACGACGCGGTCCTTGCCGCCACGGTCAAGAGTGATGTTGAGGAACCCGGGCCCGCTGATCTCGACGAGGGCGATCCCGGGCTGGTCGGCGATCCGCCGGCGCAGCACTTCGGCGACCCGGCGGGGCGGCAGTCCGGCCGCGGCGGCGAGCTTGAGGGCGACCCCGCTGGCGTAGTCGCCGCCGCCCCCCGGCCTCGGCCGCTCGACCTTGACGGCGTCGGGCACCACGTCGCCCGCCACGCTCAGGGCACCCTCGTCGACCGCGCTGCGCACGACGCGCACGACGGTACGGGAGAGCTCTGCGGGGGTCACGGGACCAGCGTATGGGAGAAGGGGGGTCCCTCCGCGAACCGGTTTCGCCATACGGGCAGGGCGGGCGCGCGGGGCCGGCGGAGCGTGGGTCAGCCCCGCGTGCTGCCGGCCCGCCCGGGCTCCCTGCTGCCGTCGGCAGACGGCGGAGCCTCCCGGTGCAGCAACTGCCGTACGACACGGACCAGTTCGGCAGGCTCGAAGGGCTTCGCGAGAAAGGCGTCGACCCCGGCGGCGAGCCCGGTCTCCACCTCGTACTGGGTGCAGGCACTGATGATCGCCACGGGCAGCCGGCTCGTACGGGGGTCCGAGCGCAGCCGCGCGGCCGTACGGAGCCCGTCGAGCCGGGGCATCACGACGTCGAGGGTGACCACGTCGGGGCTGACCCGGTGGACGACTTCCAGGCACTCGGCACCATCAGCCGCGGTCACGACCTCGAAGCCCTCCAGCTCAAGGTTGACCCTGATCAGCTGCCGGATGACCTTGTTGTCGTCGACAACAAGAACCCGGCCGGACACGCCTGACACACCTTGAGGTTAGGTCCGAGGACGCCGCCGCGTCCGGGTTTTCCCGACTTCCACCCCACCCGGGGGACACGGTCCGCCGGAGGGACCGAAATACCTGTTCACAGCCACCCCGGGAGAGCTGGTAGGGTTCTACCCGTCGCCGCCGAACGCGGCGGACGCCCCCGTAGCTCAGGGGATAGAGCAACGGCCTCCGGAGCCGTGTGCGCAGGTTCGAATCCTGCCGGGGGCACAGAAGCCGGACAGTGTGGTCAAACCACTGATCGGCCGAAGTGCCAGACTTCAAGAGCCGGACCCAGTTCAACTGGGTCCGGCTCTTCGTCGTTTCCGCGTCGTTGTCCTTTCCGCGCCCTCTCCGGCGGCCTCTGTGTGTCGTCTCCAGAGCGGGGCCGGGCCTCCCACGCATCAAGAGGCCCTGCAGGACGGCCTGCTGGCCCTTCCTCCGCCTTCTGCGGCCAGAACTGGGAAGAGGGGCCGAGGGGGCTCAAGGGCCCCGTACGCGGCCTCCGCGCCGGCCACGGTCGGTACCTGCACGTATTCCGGTATTCCACTCGCGGGCCCCGAAACGCTTGCCCTGAAACACGAAAAAGCCCCGCACCGTGACCGTATTCCTACGGTCTGGTGCGGGGCTTTCCCCACAATTTGTTCGGCGGCGTCCTACTCTCCCACAGGGTCCCCCCT
>NZ_LGDD01000245.1 GCF_001279695.1 Streptomyces sp. WM6378 | reverse complement strand
CCGCTCGGCCGCGTAGTACGGGTGCATCAGCTCGGCCTTGTACTCCTTGACCATCCGTGCCCGCATCGCCTCCGAATCGTCGGCCTCCGCGATCTGACGGCGGAAGATGACATTGGCGGCACCCTCGGCACCCATCACCGCGATCTCGTTCGTCGGCCAGGCATACGTCAGGTCGGCGCCGATGGACTGGGAGTCCATGACGATGTAGGCGCCGCCGTAGGCCTTGCGCAGGATCAGTGAGATCCGCGGCACCGTCGCGTTGCAG
>NZ_LGDD01000244.1 GCF_001279695.1 Streptomyces sp. WM6378 | reverse complement strand
GCCGGGCACGCGGCCTCGCTCCCGCCCCGATGCCGCTGCCCCGGCCCGCCACGATTCCGCTCGTCGCGGTCGGCGCCCAGCTCAAGCACACCTTCGCGCTCGCGGCCGGCCCCCGGGTCCATCTCAGCTCCCACACCGGCGACTTGGCGGACGCACGCACCCTGGACGCCTTCGCCCAGGCGTACCACGACCTCAAACACCTCACCGGCCTGGAGCCGCAGGCCGTCGCACACGATCTGCACCCCGGCTACCTCTCCACCCAGTGG
>NZ_LGDD01000243.1 GCF_001279695.1 Streptomyces sp. WM6378 | reverse complement strand
CCCACAGGGTCCCCCCTGCAGTACCATCGGCGCTGAAAGGCTTAGCTTCCGGGTTCGGAATGTAACCGGGCGTTTCCCTAACGCTATGACCACCGAAACCCTATCGGTTTCGAGCGAACAAGCACACTTTTCAATTAAGTGGGTTCTGCTCAACCAGCAACTGTTCGTTGCTTCAGAACAAACACAGTGGACGCGAGCAACTGAGGACAAGCCCTCGGCCTATTAGTACCAGTCAGCTCCACCCGTTACCGGGCTTCCACATCTGG
>NZ_LGDD01000242.1 GCF_001279695.1 Streptomyces sp. WM6378 | reverse complement strand
TGTCTGGTGGATCGGGGTCGGGCAGGTCGCGGCGTCCGGTGCGGTGCACCGCAGGGCGCCGGAGCGTCTTCCTGGGTCCCCTCTGGCCCGTGAGGGCTTGAGAGGGGAGCTGTGGGGATGTTCGGCAACGCGGCGGGGTGCCGTGCCGGAGGCCGCGACCTGTCCGTGGTCCACCGGACACCGCCCAGGGGCGGCGGGCTTCCCGCAAGGGCGGGCCCGTCACCCTCTCTGATCCACTGAATGGGAGCACATCGTGATCAAGCAGGTTCTCTCCGG
>NZ_LGDD01000241.1 GCF_001279695.1 Streptomyces sp. WM6378 | reverse complement strand
GTGTTCATGGTGCGTGAGACGTCGCAGATGTTCATCACGGGTCCGGATGTGGTGCGGGCGGTGACGGGTGAGGAGATCACCCAGAACGGTCTCGGTGGCGCCGATGTGCATGCCGAGACGTCGGGTGTGGCGCATTTCGCGTATGACGACGAGGAGACGTGCCTGGCCGAGGTCCGGTATCTGATCTCGATGCTGCCGTCGAACAACCGCGAGAACCCGCCGGTCCACGCGTCCGACGACCCGGCCGACCGCCGCTCCGATGTGTTGCTGGACCTGGT
>NZ_LGDD01000240.1 GCF_001279695.1 Streptomyces sp. WM6378 | reverse complement strand
TCCGGGGATGAGGGAGATGAGCAGGTCAATGATCTTGATGCCGATGAACGGGGCGATCAGACCGCCCAGGCCGTAGATGCCGAGGTTGCGGCGGAGCATCTTGTCGGCGCTGGTCGGCTTGTACTGCACGCCCTTCAGGGCCAGCGGCACGAGCGCGATGATGATCAGCGCGTTGAAGACGACCGCGGACAGGATCGCCGACTCGGGGCTGTGCAGGCTCATGATGTTGAGCTTGTCCAGGCCCGGGTAGACCACCGCGAACATCGCCGGGATGATCGC
>NZ_LGDD01000239.1 GCF_001279695.1 Streptomyces sp. WM6378 | reverse complement strand
TTGGCCGCCGACATGTTCTGGTGGGCGTTGGACTCCTGCTCGTGATCACCCGTACCGAACGCCGTGTCCATCCCGGACTGACCACCCAGAATGTCCTGCAACGACCCGTTCAGATCGCCTGTGATCTCGTCCGCGTGGTTCTTGAACGAGTCGAACGCGGCCTTCCCCGCCCCGTTGAACTTGCCCTCCAACGGCTCGGCCGCAGCAATCAACTGCCGGATCAACGCACCCAGATCACCACTCGAACCCTCGGTGCTCTTCCCCAGATCGGACAGAGTCGT
>NZ_LGDD01000238.1 GCF_001279695.1 Streptomyces sp. WM6378 | reverse complement strand
CTCGACGAGGTCGAGGCCATGGCCCGCCGGGTCATCGAGACGCATCCGCACCTGGACGTCCTCGTGAACAACGCGGGCATGGCCGCCCCCGAGCGGCACACCATCACCGCCGACGGCAACGAGATCGCCTTCCAGGTCAACTTCCTCGCCCACTACCTCCTGACCTGCCTCCTGGAACCGGCACTCACCAGTGACCCGGGCGGCCGCGTCGTCAACGTGTCGTCGTCGCTGCACCGCACCGGCAACATCCAGTGGAGCGACCCCAACCGCTCCCGCCGCTAC
>NZ_LGDD01000237.1 GCF_001279695.1 Streptomyces sp. WM6378 | reverse complement strand
ATGCTCCGCCGCAACCTCGGCATCTACGGCCTGGGCGGTCTGATCGCCCCGTTCATCGGCATCAAGATCATTGACCTGCTCATCTCCCTCATCCCCGGAATCGGCTGAACACGATGAACAACTCTGTTGGAAACACAGCCCGGTTGCTCGGTGCGGGCCTGCGCGCACTGCTGGTCCTGACCCTCGTGTGCGGCGTGATCTACCCGCTGGTGGTGACCGGCATCGCGCAGGTGGCCTTCGGCAACAAGGCCAACGGCTCGGAGATCAAGTCCGGCGGCAAGG
>NZ_LGDD01000236.1 GCF_001279695.1 Streptomyces sp. WM6378 | reverse complement strand
GGCCGCCGATTTGAGGCTCTCCTGCATCGCTGTTCCGGCCTTCGACATGGCCTCGGCCGCGGTCGCCGTCTTCTTCAACACGCCCGAAACCCCGGACGGTTTGATGTCCCAAGCCGACACGAAATTCCCCCCGTTCCCCGCCCGCTGCCCAACTGCCCTGCGTGTGCGGTGAGTTGCTGTACTTGCTGTGCGCGCCTCAGCCGATGGCGTCGACAGCCGCCTTCGCCTTCGACAGCGTCGACTGCGCGGTGCCGTCGTTCAGCTCCAGCGTGCCGCGCACCAGCCGGATGATCTC
>NZ_LGDD01000235.1 GCF_001279695.1 Streptomyces sp. WM6378 | reverse complement strand
AGACGGTGGCCACGTGCTTGGTGACGTTCACGGACCTTCCGAAGCTGAACTTCAGACGGCCCAGCGCCTCACGGCCGGGAAGCAGCTCGCCGCACTCGGCGTCGAGTTCATGGGTGTTCAGCATGGTCAATTCCCCCTCAGGGATGGGCATTTCCGGTCGGACGCAGGCAGGTTCCCCCCAAACTCCGTCCGGCCTCATTGGACGTTCCGTCCAACGAGATTGGACAGTAGCGGCCCACGGCGCCGCACCGCAAGCGATTCCGGAAGGGAGTTCCCGGGCCCTGGCGAAGGCCCCTTTACAATCGGTCCGGCACGGAAAGGTTCCGTCCGTCGGCGAGCAGGAAGCGACCATCTGTGGCCAACGCACTGCAGCAGCTCATCCGAGAGGTCCTCGACCGCGAAGGCTGGTCGTACGGTGAAGTGGCCCGCCGTGGTGGCATTCCGCGGTCCACGGTGCACCACCTCGCCACCACGGACCGCACGGTCCGCATGCCGCAGCCAGCCACCCTCGAAGGGCTGGCCAAAGGGCTCGGCCTGCCGTTGGACACCGTACGCGGGGCCGCCGCCGAAGCCTGCGGCATCCACGTGTATGCGACCGGCCCGACCACCGCACGGCCCGGCGACCGCGCCGCCTCCCCTTCGGCGTCCGACCCCGAGGTGGAACTGCTCATCGCCAGCGTCCAGCGCCTCTCCGCGAACGACCGCCGCCATGTAGCCGCGCTGGTCGAGTCGCTACTGGACCGCTCACCACGGGACGAGTGACAGTCACGCCCGGCGAACAGCCGCTGGGGAACGGCGAGCTGAGGTGCCCGCAGCTGTTTGACGAAGACGCCGGGCGCAGGTGCGCGGTTCCTCGTCTGCCCGATCTCGACCAAAGAATCCGGACCGCCCGAAACTGGCCGACGCGGCCGCTAGTCTCTCCATCTGCTCGGGGCGCGTGAGCCGCACGACCCCTGACTCCCAGGGGGAGATGTGCTGTTCGTGCACGGCGGTCCCACCACCGCGGTAGTCCGCGGGCCGACGGGAGAGTCGGTCGTCCTGCTCTCCGGGGAACTGCCCGAAGTCCTGTCCGACGAGGCGCTCGCCGAACTCCTCGACCTCGCGGCCGCCATACTCACCGAGCAGGAACTCACCCTCTTCCGCCGGTGCCTGCACGCCCTCAGACGGGGAGAAGCACGCGCCCCGCGCCGCATCGAGATCGACGGCGCGGTACTGAGCGTTTTCCATCCTCATGTTGAGGTGTGGTGAAGGACGAGGACGGCCTTCACGATGTCGGTGATTCGGTTGGTGCTGCGGCGGAGCTTCCGCAGGAGGCGCCAGCCCTCCAGGGTGGCCATGGCACTCCAGCATCGGCGTCCCCGGCCGATGGGATCGAGAGCGAGTGCCCCGGATCGCCGCGGCGCTGTAGAGCTCGACGCAGCGTTCCTCGAAGCGGTGGATCAGCAGCATGGAGGCGAGCAGTTCACGGTGGTGCTTGCCCGCGCTTTCCTCGGTCTTCCGGCTGCGGGTGGTCTTCGCCGGCTTACGGCGGATGGCCGTCATGACGTTCCTTCCGCGGTCTTCGGAGCTGAGGCAGCTTCCGGCGCCTCCAGGGTCGAGGTGTCCCCCTCGGGCAGGCCGCCTTCCCAGGCGCACAGCAGCCGTCGCATGACCTTGCCGCTGCGGGTGTGCTGGAGCTGCTGGCCGAAGGCGATCTCCCGGGGCGCCACGGCGGGCCCCAGCTTGCGGCGCGCGAAGGCCAGCAGTTCACGCCGCAGGGCATCGTCGGGTTCGGTTCCGGGTCGGAGCGAGACGTACGCCTTGACGATCGCCCCGGCGGTCTCGTCGGGCCTGCCGATCACCCCGGCCTCGGCCACCGCGGGATGTTCCAGCAGGGCACTCTCCACCTCGAAGGGGCTGATCAGATGGCCGGCCGATTTGATGACGTCGTCACCGCGGCCGACGAACCAGAAGTACCCGGCCGCGTCCCTGCGCACGATGTCGCCGGTCAAGTACCAGCCGTCGGCGAAGCTCGCCTCGTACTGCTCTGTGGCGTGAAGATGGCCCCGGAACATCGACGGCCACCCCGGTCGCAGTGCCAACTCGCCTTACTGGGAGGGGTCTTGCACGATGCGCACCTTCCCTTCGGTCGAGCGCCAGACCTGACTGTCCGGTCCGCGCGCCAGCACCGCGGCGGTCGCGCCGGGAAGCGGTCGGCCCATGGGGCCGGGCTCGATGGGGGACGCCGCCAGGTTGGCGATCAGGATGCAGCCGCGGATGCGACGGCGGCATCTGCGGATCTCTTGCCGTCACCACGCTCCTTGATGCTGACGCCGACGGCGCCGACCGAGAGCACAAGCGCTCCCTATGCGGGTACATCTCCCCATTCCATGAACAGACCCCGCCCTGGAGCGCGGCACCGACGAGGACCGGGCCGACCTCGTGTTGGCCGGGCGGGAGCTTGTCGAGCGCGGCTCCCGCAGGGGGCCGGCCGAAGCTCCCCGCGACTGGCAGTTGATTCGCTGTCTCACACTCATCTCACAGACCTGCCGAGAAACGTAGGTCGGGGGCATCATCATCTGGACGGCCCCCGGACTGCATAGACAGTCCGGGGGCCTCCTAGACAGTCGGTAAGACGTTCGACACCAACTACCATTATTTGGTACCGGAGTTGGGGCCGGACACCGTCTTTGCCGCCGACTCCTCCAAGCAGGTCGGTGAGCTGACGGAGGCCCTCGCGCTCGGGCTCGCCGCGCGTCCCGTGCTCGTGGGACCGGTGACCTACCTGCTGCTCGCCAAGCCCGCGCCCGGCGTGGCCGCCGGCTTCGAACCGCTGACCCTGCTCGACCGGCTGCTCCCGGTGTACGCGCGGGTGCTGGCCGATCTGCGGGCGGCCGGAGCCCAGTGGGTGCAGCTGGACGAGCCCGCGCTCGTCCAGGACCGCACTCCCGCCGAACTGAACGCCGTCGCCCGCGCCTACCGCGAGCTCGGCTCACTCACCGACCGCCCGAAGCTCCTGGTCGCCTCCTATTTCGACCGGCTCGGCGAGGCCCTGCCGGTCCTCGCCAAGGCGCCGGTCGACGGGCTCGCCCTGGACTTCACCGGTCCCGCGGCCGCCAACCTCGACGAGCTCGCCGCGGTCGGCGGCCTGCCCGGCAAGCGGCTCGTCGCCGGGGTCGTGGACGGGCGCAACGTGTGGATCAACGACCTGGAGAGGTCGCTCACCACGCTGGCCACGCTGCTCGGTCTCGCCGGCCGGGTGGACGTGGCCGCCTCCTGCTCGCTGCTCCACGTCCCGCTGGACGCGGCCGCCGAACGCGGCATCGAGCCGCAGATCGCGCGCTGGCTCGCCTTCGCCCGCCAGAAGACGGCCGAGGTCGTGACCCTGGCCCGCGGCCTGTCCGGCGGCACCGGCGCGATCACGGCCGAACTTGCCGCGAACCGGGCTGACTTGGCCTCCCGCGCCGGTTCTGCCATCACCCGCGATCCGGCCGTACGCGCCCGGGCCTCCGCCGTCACCGAGGCAGCCGCCCGGCGTACCCAACCGTACTCCGAGCGGGCCGCCGCCCAGCGCGCCCACCTGCGCCTGCCGCCCCTGCCCACGACGACGATCGGCTCGTTCCCGCAGACCGGCGAACTCCGCACCGCTCGCGCCGACTTGCGGGCCGGGCGCATCGGCACGGCCGCGTACGAGGAGCGCATCGAGGCCGAAATCCGCGAGGTGGTCTCCTTCCAGGAGAAGACCGGCATCGACGTCCTGGTGCACGGCGAGCCCGAACGCAACGACATGGTCCAGTACTTCGCCGAGCAGCTCACCGGGTACCTCGCCACCCAGCACGGCTGGGTCCAGTCGTACGGCACCCGCTATGTGCGCCCGCCGGTCCTGGCCGGCGACATCTCCCGCCCCGAGCCGATGACGGTCCGCTGGACGACGTACGCCCAGTCGCTCACCGACCGCCCGGTCAAGGGCATGCTCACCGGGCCCGTCACCATGCTCGCCTGGTCCTTCGTGCGCGACGACCAGCCGCTCGCCGACACCGCCCGCCAGGTCGCCCTCGCCCTGCGTGACGAGGTCAACGACCTTGAGACATACGGCAGTTCGGTCATCCAGGTCGACGAGCCGGCGCTGCGCGAGACCCTGCCGCTGCGAGCTGCCGACCATCGTGCATACCTGGCCTGGGCCACGGAGGCGTTCCGGCTGACGACCAGCGGGGTGCGGCCGGACACCCAGATCCACACCCACATGTGCTACGCCGAGTTCGGGGAGATCCTCGCCGCCATCGACGATCTGGACGCGGATGTGATCAGCCTGGAGGCGGCCCGCTCCCACATGCAGGTCGCGGACGAGCTGGCCGCGGCGGGCTATCCGCGCGAGGTCGGTCCGGGGGTCTACGACATCCACTGCCCCCGCGTCCCGTCCAAGGACGAGACCGCGTACCTCATCACCCGGGCCCTGCGCTCCGTACCGGCCGAACGGCTTTGGATCAACCCCGACTGCGGCCTCAAGACCCGCGGTTGGGCCGAGGTCCGCCCGGCCCTGGAACGCATGACGTCGGCCGCGCGCGAGGCCCGGCGGCAGTTGCCCGACACGCGCTGAGAAGGGGCGGGGGTACCGGATCATCGGTCCCCCCGCCACCGTCTCAGTAGCACACGTGGCTCGGGGCGTCGGGGCCGCAGTAGTTGGTGCCCGCGGTGGCGATGCTGTCGGTGCCGGGGTTCAGTGTCATGGTGAGCGGTCCGGGCTTGAGCCAGCCGAGATCGTTGGATTCGGCGACGCTCCCGGTGGCCGCGGTTCCGTCGACGCCGGTGAGCCGCCCCGTGGCGTGACCCCCGTCGGTGATCTGGCCGTTGACCACTGTGTCGCACGGCGGGGCGGCCTGATCGCAGGTGACGTACAAGCGCTTGCCGATTTCGAACGAGCCGTCGCCATTCACCTGGAGCCAGTTGCCGTGGCCGGTCCAGTGGCCGACGAACGAGGACACGTCGACCGGCTTCACCGGGGGCGCCGTACTGGCGGACGGCCGGGTGGGAGCCGGATCGGCCGAGGCGTGGGCGTGCCCGCTGTTGCCCGAGCAGGCGGTTGCCAAGACGAACGCCGTCACCACCCCAAGGATGAGGCCGAAGCGTCGGGACGGGGCGGAGTTGCGAGGCGGAAGCGGGACCACGGGGACTCCTTCACGGGTGGGGGTGTGAGCGCGCCGGGAGGCGCTATCGCGGTTGGCGACACGGCGCGGCGTAGTCGGTCTCTTGCACGTACTGCTGCCACTGGGAGCTGCTGAGCGGATCGCCCGTGGCGGAGCAGAGCCGTTGGACGAGTCGTCCGGGGTCGGTGTCCCGGATCGCGATCGCTCCCGGGGCCCCCTCGCTGAGGACGAGTCGGCCGCCGCCAGGGAGCAGGGCGGTGAGGGCGAGTAAGTTCCCGAGGTCGTTCGTCATCGGGGCGAAGTCGGCGGTCGCTGCGGGCCGGCCGGAGGCGGGTACGTCCCAGAGGTGGATCCCGCCGGTGTCGTCAAGGCCGGCCAGGGCCGTCCCGTCCGGGCTGAATCGCAGGGCCCTCAGCGGGCCGGCGGTGGGGGGTGCGGTGCCCAGCGGCTTCGGTGCGCCGAGCTGTCCGACGTCCCACACGGTGAGGACGCCGTCGGTGCCGGACGTGGCGAGCAGGGCCCGTCGAGGTGACAGTGCGGTCGCGGTGACCGGGCCGATGCGGGTCATCGCCGGGGTCGCGGGCTTCGGGTGGGCCGGATCGCTGAGATCCCAGAGCGCGCTACGGAAGTCGCTGGTGTCCAGGGTGGCGCCTTCGCTGCCGGACAGCACCCTGCCGTCCGGCCCGAAGCTCCAGCTCACGACGCCCCGGCCGTTGCTGGGCAGGGTGGCCAGCAGGGACGGGTGGGCCCGATCAGCCACGCCGAGGAGGCGCAGCCGGCCGTCGGAAGCGAAGTCGGCGGTGAGCAGCTGGCCGTCGGGGCTGAAGTCCAGGGTGGTCGGCTCGTTGGAGTGGTCCTGCCGGAGGTGGACCGAGCCGAGTTCGGTCGGCCGCCGGGGGTTGGTGAGGTCCCAGAGCGACACGCCGCCGCTCGCGCCGACCGCGAGCACCCGGCCGCTGATCGCCACGCCGGCTCCTCCGCCCGTCAGGTGGGCGGTGAGCCGTGGCTCCTGAGGGGTACTGAGGTCCCAGATCTCGACCCGGTCCGCCGAACTCGTGGCGAGCAGCCGACCGTCCGGAGCCAGTGCGATGCTCGGCGTCCCGATGGACTGGACGGTGGCCAGGGCCGGGCGCGCCTGTCCGCCGCGCACGTCCCAGAGTTCGACCTCGTCGCCAGGTGCCCGAATGGCGTGATGCGCCTGGTCCAACGTGGCCAGAGTTCGCCCGTCGGCGGTGAAGGCCAGGGCGGCGCTGCCGCCGTTCAGGGCGGGCTGCGCCTCCGGGTGCGCCGGATCGGAGACGTCCCACAGCAGGATGCCGGCCGGTTCGGGGGCCGGCACCGTGGCCGCGAGTGTCTTCCCGTCCGGGCTGAACGCCACTGCCGTCAGGGGGCCTCGTTCTCCGGGAAGAACAACCGCCGAGCGCGGGCTGTGCGGGTCGGTGATGTCCCACAGGTGTACGGCGCCGTCGTCGCCGGTGGCCGCGAGGGCGTGCCCGGCCGGGGCGAACGCGACCGCGCGTGCCGGTGCCGACAGGGTCAACCGCGTGAGGAGTCGCGGGTGTTCGGGGTCCTTGAGATCCCACAGCCGCACACCGTGGTCCAGGCCCGCCCCGGCCACCTCAAGCCCGTCGGAGCTGACGGCCAGGCCCGCGACCTGTGCGGTGCTGCCGTCGAGCGGCGGGAGGTTCCGCGGGTGCGCGGGGTCGGTGAGCCGCCAGCTCCGGACGCTCAGGTCCCGGCCCGCCACGGCCAGCACCTGGCCGCCCAAGGCCACGGCACGTACCGGACCTTGCCCAGCGACGAGGTCGGCGAGCCGCCGGGGGTGGGCCGGTTGTGCCGTGTCCCACAGCTGTACGGTCCCGTTGCCCGAGCCGATCGCGAGGAGACGCCCGTCGGCGGCGAGCGCGACGGCCGTGGCGGCACCGTCTACCGTCAGGGCGGCCTGGTCGGCATGACCGGCGAGGCTCCACAGCCGAACCGTCCTGTCCTGGGCAAGGGCGAGCAGTCCCCCGCCCGAGCTCACGGCGGTGACGCCGGGCGCGGTGATGGTGCCGGGCAGCGGCAGGCCTGCCGACAGGGCGTCGATGGTGTCCCGGGTCGGCGCCAACTGGTATGCGGCGATACGCAGTTGCTTGGCGAGGCCGGGCTGGGAGGCATCCAGCACGGCAGCCTCCGTGTCGAGCCGGTGCGCGAGGTTGGTGCGCCGGTTGGCGGCGCTGTCGCGGTGCTGCTGTACCGCGACGACAGCGGCGAGCGAGGCGGCGATCAGTGCCAGGCAGAGAGCCACGTACCGGATGGTGCGCCGCCGCCGGTCGCGGGCGCGCAGGTGTTGGCTGTGCTGTACGAACTCCGCTTCCTCGGCGGAGATTTCCGGCGCCCGGGTGCCGAGCCACCGCCGTGCCTCGTCGATCCGGCGTTGGTCGAGGGTAAGTTCGGACGGGCGGCCCTGCTCCTGCCAGGTCCGCAGAGTGCGTCGGAGCTCCTCCTGCCAGCGGCGGAAGTCACGGTTGCGCTCGATCCAGTCACGGAGCCGAGGCCAGCTCTCCACCAGGGCCTGGTGGGCGAGTTCGGCGGTGTCGAGGCCCGTCGGGCGGCGGGTCACGACGACGAGCCGGGTGCTGGCCAGGCGGTGGATCAGCGACCAGTCGCGCTCGGAGAACTGGTCTCGGTCGGCGACCCTGCGCAGGTCGGGGCCGCGTTCCCCGGCGTCCAACGGCTCACCAGGACGGACCAGTTGAATGAAGATGCGTTCCAGTGCCTCGTGCTCGGTGTCGTCCGCCCACTCCCACAGGGTGCGCTCCGCGTTGCCGACCAGTGCGCCTTGCACCCCGCCGAGCTCCTGGTAGGCCCTGGTGGTGAGGAACCCGCGCTCCTGCCGCGCCCACAGCTGGCTCAGGGTGTACTCCAGCATCGGCAGCGCGGCCGCACCGCTCGGGGTGTCGCGTACCAGCTGCTCGGCCAGACCGTCGGCGAACCGGATGCCGGGGTGCCCCTCCAGCGGGCGGGCGATGGTCTCGCGCAGCTGCTCGCGCGTCATCGGCGGCACCACGACATGGGTCGTCTCCCAAGCCGCCCGCAGCACGGGGAGCCGCTCGACGTGCGGCAGGAAATCGATGCGGGTGACGACCACCGCCTGGGCCGGCCGACTGCCGTCAGCGCGGCGCGAGGTCAGGGCGCCCATCATCGTGTCGAGCCGACGAGCCGTTTCCGGCGCGTCCACCAGCAGCGTCTCGAACTGGTCGGCCACCAGCAGGAGTCTGCGCCTTCCCCCGTGGCGGGCCAGGGTCTGTTCGAGCGCCGTGCGCAGCCCGTCCTCGTCCCGCAGCTGACGGGACAGGGCGGACCACCGGTCGTGCCAGTCCGCCTTGCGCGTGTCCTCGTCACCGGCGGACGCCAGTGCCCAGGCCAGCAGTTCCTCGGCGGTCAGCCGCAACCCGTGCGGCACCCGGGCGACGAGGTAGGTGCCGGGGTCGGCCCGGGCCAGCAGACCGGCACCGATCAGCGAGGACTTGCCGACACCAGAGGCACCGAACACCGGCAGTACCGGAACCTGTTGTTCAGCGACCAGTTCGAGCAGCCGGCGCGTCTCGTTGGCGCGCCCGTGGAACACCGCACCGTCCTGCTCGGTGAACGGCCACAGTTCGCGGAAGGGACTGCCACTGATCAACCGCGAGCGCAGTTGTGGCCACTCCCTCGCGAGCGACTCCACGGTCAGCGCATAGCCGGTACGTCGCCGCTGGTCTCCCTCCACCGCGACGACGACCCCGATGACGCCCTGGTACTCCTCGTCCCACACCGGCGCCCCGCTGAAGCCGCCGGCCAGCGGGAAGCCCACCCCCTCGTCGAACGTGAGCTGCCACCAGCCGGTCCCTTCGCGGCCCTCGACGGTGCCACGGGTCCAGATCCCGGCGTCCTTGCTTCCGTTCGACCCCGGGTATGTCGGGAACCCGAACGCCCGCCAGCGGTGCCCGGCCAGGTCGTCCGCCTCCAGGATGCGCATCGCCACGGCGTCCGCCGGGGGCGGGCCGGCCAGCCTCAGCACGGCCACGTCACCGCCGTTGTCGGCGGCCACCGGCACGCTGAAGTGCACCGTGGCCGACACTTTCGGGCGCCCTGCCAGGAGGGGAAAGTCGACGGTCACCTCGAAGCGCGCGGGCAGCGGCTGGTCGTCCGGGAGGCCGGCGATGGCCGAGACGACGTGGGCGCAGGTGAGCAGCAGACGGCCGGGGATGAGGAACGCGGCGCCGACCGGGAGCCCGTCGTGCAGGACCCGCGCCGTCCCCCGCTCCCAGGCCTGGGTGCTCGACGCTCCCGGCGACGTCATTCGTCGCCCTGGTGGCGACTCCACTCCAGTTCCAGTGTGATGTGCGCGTCCCCGGACCCCTTGGCCACGACGAGCCCCGCCTCGGCCGTGACCTTGATCCCGAACTCCGCGCGGATGCGGTCGGGGCTCCTGGGCAGGTCCGTCAGGCGGTTCACCACCGCCTCGGCGACGTGCCGGATGCGAGTCAGGCCCGCCTCGAAGGTGTCCACGGAAGACGCGATCAGGCCCTCGCCGCGGCTCGCCCGCACGACTCCAGAACCCTGGTCGTCGGACAGTTCGACGACGACCGACTCGCCATTCTCGAAGGGCACACTCAGATACACGCGACGACCTCTCTGGCGGCTGACGTTTCATCAAACTAGGTACATCAAAGCCTAGTTGAGAAGATCTGTCGCTGTACTGTCAACCGGTCGGGCCAACCTCGGCATGTCGGCCGTGCGAGCGCGAACGCTGGGGGTGGCCCCTCCGGCCGAGCCGGGCGGGGAAGCCCCCCTGCGCGCGGCGCCGCTACGCGTCCGCGACCGACGTGTAGTGCGAGGCGTCCCCCGCGATCGAGTAGCTCTCCTTGCCCTCGATGCCGACCGGTACGTCACCGGCGACGGTCACGCGGTGCAGGCGGCGCGGGAGGCCGTTGTAGTTGTCGATGGCGTAGTGCTGGGTGATCCGGTTGTCGAACAGGACGAGCTGGTTCGGGGACCAGCGCCACCGCAGGACGTTCTCCGGCCGGGTCACGTACGCCTGGAGCAGATCGAGGATCTTGCGGGACTCCGCCACCGACAGGCCGACGATCCGCTGGGCGAACCCGCCGATGAACAGGCCGCGTTCACCGGTCAGCGGGTGGACGCGGACGACCGGATGGGCGGTCCGGAAGTTGATGGAGGTGAACTGGGCGCGCTGCTCGGCCTTGTCCTCGTCGACCTCCTCGTCCGGCACCGCGTAGTCGTAGTCGTTGGTGTGCTCGGCCCACAGCGTGTCGGCGAGCAGTCGCAGCGGCTCCGGCAGACTCCGGTACGCGGACGCCGAGTTGGCGATCAGGGTCTCGCCTCCGTACGGCGGGACGGTGATGCTGCGCAGGGTGCTGGCCTGCGGCGGGTTGAGGACGAAGGTGACGTCGGTGTGCCAGTGGTTGGCGCGGCCGCGCTCGCTGTCCACGGGCAGCACGTTGGGCGCGTCGTCGACGGCGGGCACCGTGGGGTGGGCGGTGGTGAGGTCGCCGAAGTGGCGGGCGAAGGCCTGCTGGCCCTCGTCGTCGAGGTCTACGTCGTCGAAGACCAGCGCTTTGTGCTCGTTGAGGGCGGCGCGCAGGGCGGCGACGCTCTCCCCGTCGAGCGGCCTGGCGATGTCGACGCCGGACACCTGGGCGCCGATGTGCGCGGTGACCTTGCGGATCTCTATGCCGGACATGTTGGGGTCCTTTCAGACTCGGGTGAGGGTCGGGGAGGTGGTGTGCTGGTTGGCGGGGCGCGGGAGGCCGTAGCGGTCGCGCAGGGTGCCTCGCGGGCCGTACTCCGTGCGGAACAGGCCGCGGGCGCGCAGGATCGGCACGACGTGGTCGACGAAGAGGGCGAGGCCGGAGGGCAGGACGGCGGGCATGATGTTGAAGCCGTCGGCGGCGCCCAGGCCGAACCAGTTCTCGATCGCGTCGGCCACCTGCTCGGGCGTTCCGGCGAAGGTGAGGTGGCCGCGCCCGCCGCCGAGGCGGCCGATGAGTTCGCGGACGGTGAGCCGCTCGCGCCGGGCGAGTTCCACGACGAGGGTGTAGCGGCTCTTGGCCCCCTCGATGTAGCTCTCCGGCGGCAGATCGGCGGGCAGCAGGGCGTCGAGTTCGAGGACGCCCGGCTCCAGGTTCAGCAGGCGTTCGAGCCGGTGGAGGCCGTGCTCGTGGACGATGTGCTCCTCCAGGACCCGCTCGTGCGCACGTGCCTCGGCCTCGGTGGAGCCGATGACCGGCACGATGCCGGGCAGGATCTTGAGGTGGTCGGGTTCCCGGCCGGCCGCACGCGCCCGGGACTTGAGGTCGGCATAGAAGGCCTGCGCGTCCCCCAGCGTCTGCTGCGCGGTGAAGACCGCCTCCGCGTACCGGGCCGCGAAGTGCTTGCCGTCCTGCGAGGAGCCCGCCTGCACGAGGAGTGGGTAACCCTGCGGGCTGCGGGGGACGTTGAGCGCGCCCTCGACGCTGAAGTACGTGCCCTTGTGGCGCGGCGGGTGGACCTTGCGCTCGTCGCCCCAGACGCCCTGCGCCTTGTCGGCGACGACCAGGTCGTCCTCCCAGCTGTCCCAGAGCTTGAGCGCCACGTCCAGGAACTCGGCGGCCCGCTCGTACCGAGTGGCGTGGGTGGGTTCGTCGTCGAGCCCGAAGTTGCGGGCGGCCTCGGCGCCTGCCGTGGTGACGATGTTCCAGCCCGCCCGGCCGCCGCTGATGTGGTCGAGGGAGGCGAACCGGCGGGCCAGGTTGTAGGGCGAGTTGTACGAGGTGGAGGCGGTGGCGATGAGCCCGATGTGCTCGGTGGCCACCGCCAGCGCGGTGAGCAGGGTGAGCGGTTCGAGCACCCCGGCCGGGCGCTGGGCGACGTTGCTGAAGAGGACGGGGCCGTCGGCGAGGAAGAGCGAGTCGAAGGTGCCGCGCTCGGCGATGCGAGCGAGCTCGCGGAAGTGGTCGAGGTCGACGCTCGCGTACGGGTCGCTCTCGGGCAGCCGCCACGAGGCTTCGTGATGCCCAGTGCTCATGAGGAAGGCGTTGAGGTGGAGTTGGCGCCGGGTCACTGGTGGTCCTCCTGATGTTGTGCGTGTTCTTGGTGTGCTGTTACGCCGAGGGCGGTCAGGAGCCGTTCCCGGTGCTCTCCCCCAAGTTCTCGACTTCGCTCGAACAGGGAGGGACCCCCATGGAGCGGGTCGCGGTACGAGCGCGGGTGCGGGCGCTCGATGGTCAGGTCGAGGCCGATGCGGCCCCGGTCGAGCACGAGGACCCGGTCGGCGAGGACGATCGCCTCGTCCACGTCGTGCGTGACGAGGAGGACGGAGGGCCGGTGGCGCTGCCACAGCTCGCGCAGGAGTGCGTGCATGCGGATCCGGGTCAGCGCGTCCAGGGCGCCGAACGGCTCGTCGGCTAGGAGGAGTTCCGGCTCGCGGACCAGGGAGCGGGCCAGTGCGGCGCGCTGTGCCTCGCCGCCGGACAGTTCGTTGGGCCACGCCTTTTCGCGCCCGGCGAGCCCCACTTCGGCGAGGGCGGCGCGCCCGCGTTCGGCGGCCTCCTTGCCGTCCGTCCCGAGCAGTACGTTGTCGAGGACGCGGCGCCAGGGCAGCAGCCGGGAGTCCTGGAAGACCACGGACACCCGCTCGGGGGCGGTCAGTTGACCGCTGCCGGTGACCTGGTGGTCGAGCCCGGCGATGGCGCGAAGCAGCGTGCTCTTGCCGGAGCCGCTGTGCCCGAGCAGCGCGGTGAACTGGCCGGCCGGCAGGTCGAGGTCGATGTGGTCGAGGACCGTACGGCCGTCGAAGGAGCGGGTCAGTCCCGCGAGGCGGACCGCCGGGGCTTCCTCGACCGTGGTCAGTTGCTCAGCGTGCGTCGCCACGACAGCACCCTCCGTTCGACGATGCGGACCGCGCTGTCGGAGACGAGACCGAAGACGCCGTAGATCAGCAGGCCGACGAGGATGATGTCGGTGCGGCCGTAGTTCTGGGCCTGGAACATCAGGTAGCCGAGTCCGCTGGTGGCGTTGATCTGTTCCAGGACGACCAGGGAGAGCCAGGAGCCGGTCACGCCGAGCCGCAGGCCCACGAAGAAGCCGGGCAGCGCGCCGGGGATGACGATCTGCCGGACGAAGCGGACCCTGGACAGGCCCTGGACTTCGGCGAGTTCGACGAAGCGGTGGTCGATGCCGGACAGCGCGGCGTGCAGGTTCAGGTAGATCGGGATGTAGACGACGATGGCGATGGTCGCGATCTTGAAGGTCTCGCCGATGCCGAGCCAGAGGATGAACAGCGGGATCAGGCCGAGGGTGGGGATCGCCCGGTTGAGCTGGACCGTTCCGTCGATCAGCGCCTCGCCGACCCGGCTGAGCCCGGCCGCGAGCGCGAGGACCACACCGGCGGTCAGCCCGAGCGCGAACCCGTACCCGGCGCGTTCGAGCGAGGTGAGCACATCGGTGGACAGCGTTCCGTCGCTCCACAGTTGACCGGCGGTGCGCAGCACCGTCCACGGGGCCGGGATCGCGGCGGGGTCCAGTTGACCGGCGGCGGACGCGGCCGCCCACAGGGCGAGGACCAGACCCGGGCCGATGAGCCGGGAAGCGGGCAGCCTCTTGCCGGGCGCGAGGGCGCGGCGCCGGGCGCGAGGTACCGGCGTGGGTTGCTCGGCGGGTGTCGACACCACGGGTGTCGTGGCGGTGGTGGTCATGGCCGTCACCTCTGGTACTCGGCCGGGACGGCCTTGGCCGCGAGACCCTCGAAGCGTCGGTCGAAGAGCGAGTCGACCTTGAACCTCTTCACGAAGCCGCCCTCGGCCAGCAGGTCCGCGGTCTCCTGCTCCCACTTCACCGCCTCGTCCCAACTGGGCGGGAAAAAAGGCTTGTTGGCGAGCTTGGTGATCGACTGGGCCTGCGCGTTGGTGAGGTTCTGGGTCTTGACGTAGAACTCCTCGTTCCAGGCGTCCGGGTGCTCGTACGCCCACACCTGACCCTTCGCCCAGCGGGGGACGTACGCGGCGACCGCGGCTGCCTTCGCGGGGTCGGCGAGGACGGAGGTGGGAGCCCACAGCAGGTTGAGGAGGTCCACGACGTCGGTCGGGATGGTGTGCGCGCCCTTGGGCCCGTACTGCTTGAGGTAGGCCGGAGCCTGACTGTTGGCGAGCGGGGCGATGTCGACCTGGCCCGCCTGGAGCGCGGTGAAGAACTGATTGCTCGTCAGCGGAACGAGGTGTACGTCGTCATGCGTCAACCCGGCCTGCTTCAGGGCCCGCAGCAGGACGACGCCCTGCGCCTGCCCCTGCGAGAAGGCCAGCTTCCTTCCCTTGAAGCCCTGGACGTCCCTGATGTCGCTGCCGGGCTTGGTGGCGAAGACGTAACTCGGCTTGCGGGTGATGTCGATCGCCACGATCTTCGCGTCGTACCCCTGGAAGTGCGCCTGGATCGGCGGGATGCCCGCGTTGTTGGCGACGTCCAGGGACTTGGCGCGGAAGGCGTTGATGACATCGGGACCGGCACCGGTGTTCACCCAGTCCGACACGGTGAAGGGCAGGTCGGTCAGGCCCGCCAGCTTGAACTGGAGCTGTTGGACACCCTGGTACGAGGCGATCTTCAGGCTCGTGCCGGAGGGCACAGAGGTGGCCAGCGGGGCGGACGCGGACCCCTTGACCTTGGAGTCGGCCGCGCTGGCACCCGCACAACCGCTGAGTCCGGCAGCGGCGGCGACGCCCAGCAGGGAGGACAGGAACAGCCGCCGGTCGACACCGGGCACGGCTGGGGACACTGGTGGCATGGAGGGACTCCGTGAAGTCAAGGGGAACTCAAGGGAACTCAGAAGAACACAGGGGGGTGGAATTCGTGCGCCGTTGCGGAATCCGGGCACAGCGAAGTCAGGAAAGCCGGGAGGAGAAGTGCGTGCTGAATTCAGCACACGCCGAAGGCGCCGTAGGGCTGGCCCGATAGAGCTACCGGGGGGGCGCAAGGCGGGCTCGACTGCACTATTGCGTCAACGCGCCCGCAACAATGCGTCGCCTCGTCGTCGTACCAACCCGTCGGGCCGCCGCGTCACATCAGTAACAAGCCGCGTCACATCAGCAACAAAGGGTACGGCCGATCCGCATCAGGTCGATGAAGCGGCACTTGATCAGCGGAACCTGCCACGAGGGTGCCTGCGCGACGCCGGTGATCATCGAGTCGCGGACCTGCCGCGACTCGATGATCACTGGGGAGAATTCCTGCGCGCTGCTCATGCCCAGAATGTTCGCGGCACGGCGCGACCCGTGTCAACATTCGGAGTTTCTGAATTAATTCGGCCCAGCCGATGCACCCGATATCGCCGACGCACTCAGCGGATCGCGGTAGAGCACGTCGAGAGCGACGGACCCGCCCGCCACGGCAAGGACGGAGTCCGGGAAGCTGCTGGGCACGACCAGCGCCGCGCGCTCCTCCCCCACCGCCTCGCGCAACGCATCGAGGCAGTCGTCCCGGTACATCACCCCGGCTTCGGTGATGACGACCGTCTCCGGGTTGAGTACGTCGAGCAGCAGCCGGGCCGCCCGCCCGACCATCCTGGCCCGCTCCACGAGGAGCCGTACCGCGACCGGATCTCCGTCGGCGGCGGCGCGCACCAGGTGCATCGGGTTCATCGTGCCGATGACACCCGCCTCGCGCGCCCGGCGGCACAACGTCCGTTCGCTCAACTCGACTTGGAGGCACCCGGTCCGGCCGCAGTCGCACGGCTCCGTACCGCCTTGCAGCGGCAGATGGGCGATCGCCCCGGCCTGAGAGCGGGGGCCGTGGTGCACCTCGTCGTGGGTGGCGAAGGCGGCGTCCACCACATTGCCGACGAAGAGGTGCAGAACGCTCCGGCTCCCCCGCACCCGCCCGAACAGTCGCTCCCCGTTGACCAACGCCCTTGCGTGTCCGTCCACTTGGACCGGCAGCCCGGTGTGCGCGCCGATGGCCTCGCGCACGGCCACGTCGCGCCAGCCGAGGAGCCCGTGCTCGACGATGGTGCCCGAGTCGCGGTCCACCCAGCCCCCGACGGCGACCCCGATGCCCAGCGGCATGCGGTCGCCGGCCTCCGCGAGGAGCGCGCCGAGCCCGTCGGCGGCGTTCGCGAGAACCCGCCCCGGCTCGGTGCCGTCGCCGTGACCGAGGCGCCGCTCGACGACGACCTGCCCGCGCAGGTCGAGCAGCGCGACGGTGGTGTACGGCACGGCCACGTGCACCCCGCCGACCACGAACCGGGAGGCGTCCAGGTCGACCGGTATGTGCGGGCGCCCGGCCCCGTTCGACTGCCGGGGCGCGGCGGCCTCCCGGATCAGGCCGAGCGCGCCCAGCCGGGCGCAGTGGTCGGTCACCGATGCCGGCGAGAGGCCGGTCAGTCGGGCGATGGTGCTCCGGGCGACGGGCCCGTGGTCAAGGACGGACCGCAGGACGACGCTGGCGCTCGTCCTGCGCCGCGCACTGTCCGCTGCCCGCCGGGCCGCTGGGGGTGCTGTTGAAAGGGACATGGGTACTTCCTCGGGAGCTGGTCCGACACTGCGCCGTCTCGTGGTCGGCGGTCCGGACTCGCCCGGGCCGCCTCAGCTGGGGCGACAGGTGGCCGTGCCCTGGCGTCGCAGGTCGACATAGCGACGCGACGCGAAGTTCTCAGCCTGGGCGACCATGGCTCGAAGCTAGCAAACCGGCCGACGGCTGCCCAGGTGCCGCCCACGGTACGGACGGCCCCCTCGCCGTCAGCAGGATGTTCCAGGGCCGGTGGTGGAGTGCGGGTTGGCGGCCGGGCCCTCCGTGCTGAGCAGCACGACCACCGAGGACGGGTCGAGCCCCAGCGTCGTACGGCGTTCGTCGGCGCCCACACCGGTGAGCACCGCCCGCAGTCCGGCGAGCGCCGCGGCGCCGCAGGGGCCCGAGGAGACGCCGAGGTCCGCGAGGCGGGCGGCCGCGTGCGCGGCGTCGGAGTCGGTGATGGCGACGGCTGCGTCCAGGCCGTCGCGCAGGTAGGGCCAGGCGATGCTGGAGGGGGTGCCGCAGTTCAGTCCGGCCATGCTGGTGACGCCGGTGGTGATGCTGACGGGCGCACCGAGCGGGAGGCTTTCCAGGACGCAGGCCGCGGCCTCCGGTTCCACCGAAAGCAGCGCGGAGGCACGCCCGGAGGGACGGCTGCGGTAGTGGGTGACCACGGCCTGGGCCAGCGACCCCACCCCCACCGGCACGGCTACGAGGCCGGGCCCCCCGGCGGCCCCGGCGGCCGTCAACTGCTCGTCGATCTCGGCGCAGAGGGTGGAGTAGCCCTCGACGATCCACCCCGGGATCCGCTCGTAGCCCGGCCAGGCCGTGTCCTGGACGAGGACGGAGTCCGCCGCCGCGCTCGCCTCGGCCGCCAGCCGTACGGCCTCGTCGTACGGCCCCGCGACCCGGGTGACCTGCGCCCGCTCGGCGGCGATGGCGGATGCCGCCTGCGGATGCACCCCCTGCGGCACGAAGATATGGGCGCGCTGCCCGAGCAGGCGGGCCATGCGGGCCACCGCGCGGCCGTGGTTGCCGTCGGTGGCGGTCACCAGCGTGACCGGGCCGGCGTCCTCGCCGCTCGCCGCCCGGTCTGCGAGGATGCGGTGGACCGCCCAGGACGCACCCAGCGCCTTGAAGGCCGGAAGCCCCAGCCGGCACGACTCGTCCTTGACGAAGACGCGACTGACCCCCAACTCCCCTGCCAACAAGGGGAGTTCAGTCAACGGGGTTGGCGCGTAGCCGGGCAGCGAGGCGTGGAAGTCCCGTACTGCGGAGGGTGCGGGCTCACACCGCCAGCTACGGGCGCCGGGCCGCGCGGACCACGGCAGGGTACGGAGGGTGGAATTGTCGGGCACCCGACCAGGATGCAGCGACGCCGTCCCATCGGTCCAGCGAATGTTTCCGACCTATACTCATCGAAAAATCCGGCCATGGGCCATGGGGAGCTGTCGAGGCGAAGGCTCACGAGGGCGAGGAGAGCGGGCCGGCGATGTTCGATCTGCACCGACTGCGCCTGCTGCGCGAACTCAAGCACCGCGGCACGCTCGCGGCCGTCGCCGCGGCCCTGTCCTATGCCCCCTCCTCCGTCTCCCAGCAGCTCTCGCAACTGGAGGCCGAGGTCGGCGTCCCACTCCTCGAACCGGTCGGGCGGCGAGTGCGGCTGACCGAGCAGGCCGAGATCCTCGTCGCCCACACCGAAGCGGTGCTCGAACGCCTGGAGCGCGCGGAGGCGGACATCGCCGCCTCCCTGACCGACCTGACCGGCACGTTGCGCATCGCCTCGTTCCAGACGGCCGCCCTGGCTCTGGTGCCGACCGCGCTCGGCCTGCTGCGTGACGCGCATCCGCACCTGCGCGTCCACGTCACGCACATGGAGCCGGAGAGCGCCCTGCCCGCCCTTCAGGCCCGGGACTTCGACCTGGTCCTCACCGAGGAATACCCCGGCGACCCCAACCCGCGCCCCGCCGAACTCGAAGCGGAGGACCTCCTCGACGACCCCCTCCGCCTCGCCCTGCCGAAAGCCGACATGCCGGGCACCGAGACTCCGTCAGCGGCGCTGCGCGCCCTCGCCGATCACCCCTGGGTCATGGAGCCCGAGGGCACGACCGCGCGGCACTGGGCCATGACCATGTGCCGCGACGCAGGCTTCGAGCCCGACGTACGGTTCGAAACCCCCGACCTCCTGCTCCACCTGCGCCTGGTCGAGCAGGAACACGCCGCGGCGTTCCTGCCCGACCTCGTGTGGAACGGGCGGCGCCCGACGGTCCCGCTGCGCCAGCTCCCCCGCGGTCGGCGCACTCGCCGCATCTTCACCGTCGTACGCCGCGGAAGCAGCCGCCACCCCGCGATCCAGGCCTGCCGAACCGCCCTCCTCCGGGCGGTGGACCCTCCCTCCAACAAGGCCTGACAGCAAGGGAGTTCACGCCAGTTCGGCGCCTCGCAGGCCGTCCAGCTCGGCGGCGAAGAGCCGCCCGGGGTCGAAGCCCATCCCGGTGAAGTGGCCCGCGGCTTCCAGCGACAGCACACCGTGCAGCCTCGTCCAGAAGGCCAGGGCCCGGTGGAGTGCGGCGGGCGGAGCGGGGTGCCCCTCCGCCCACTGCCGGTGCTCCGCGAGGTGTGCGGCGAACGGCGAAGCGGGGCCGTCCAGGGGCAGCGCCGCGCACGCGTCGAGCAGCATCCTCATGATCTCGTCGGCGATTCCGGTGATGTCACCGGGCGCGTGGTAGCCGGGGACGGGCGTGCCGTAGACGAGGAAGTAGCGGTTGGGGTCCTCCAGGGCCCAGTCGCGCAGCGCGTTCGCCAGGATGGCGATGTCGGGGCCGGACTTGGAGGCCTCGGTGGCCGCCCGGAGCGTGTCGGCGAGGCTCCGGTACGCGTCCCGGACGAGCTCGGTGATCAGCTCGTCGCGCCCGGCGAAGTACCGGTAGAGCGCGGGCCCGCTCAGCCCCATCTGCTTGGCGATCGCATTGAGGGACAGCGCGGACGCCCCCGCCGTGGCGATCTGCTCCCACGCGTGCTGCTTGATCTCCGCCCGGACCTGCGCGCGATAACGCTCGCGCGGCGTCTTGGCGCCCGATTCCGCCACCGGCCTGCCACCTCTCCGTACGGTCGGCGGCTACAGCCGCCAGATTTAGTTAGAGGCTATCACGAAGGTTATTGACGGCTAGCGCGGCCGGGTGTTAGAACTTCTAGTGTTAGAGCTTCTAGCAAATGGCAAACCATCTAAAGCATCACGGGGTGGCGGGCACGTCCAGCCTGTACGTCCGCCGCCCACCCGCACCGGTCCGCACGCCTGGCCACTCGCACCAACTCGCACTGACTCGCACTCAAAGGGGAACGTCATGTCAGCTTCAGGAGCGCCGTCGTCGAACCGTCGCGTCCGCAGGACCAGCCTCCGTGCCGCCCTGGTCGCCGTCCCACTCGCCGTCGCCGTCCTCGGCACCATGTCGGCGGCGCCCGCCGGGGCCGCACCTCACCCCAGCAAGTCGCTCACCTGCCGCGGGGAGGGCGTCGACCCGAATGCCCGTGTCCGCTACCGGACCGAGACCGTGATCCACGCGCCGCTGAGCACCATCTGGAAGCTGCAGACCGACGTGGAGCGCTGGCCGTCCTGGCAGGCCGTGGTCAAGACGTCGGAACGGCTCGACCAGGGCCCCTTCCGCAAGGCCTCGGCGTTCCGGTGGACGACCCCGGTACCGCCCAACCCCTCGACTCCCGCCACCAGCCTGGACATCACCTCGACCGTCCAGCAGATCAAGCACAACTCGTGCATCCGCTGGACCGGCCCCGCGATCGGTGCAGGACTGCACATCGACGGCGTGCACGTATGGAACTTCACGAAGGTCAGGGGCGGCGTCCTCGTGCGCACCGAGGAGACACACAGCGGCCCCCAGGTCGACGCCAACGTCCCCGCCGCGACCAAGATCCTCAGCGACGGCCTTGAGGGGTGGCTGCGCGACCTGAAGTCCGCCGCGGAAGCGGGCCGGTCGCGCTGATTGCCGCGCCCGGCCGGGCCGCCACCCTCCCCAAGTGCCTGAACGCGAGTTCTGGCTCGTGCCCGGAAAGGGCGGCCGATCGTCCCGAATGCCCCCTGGTTGTTCATCCAGTGCGCGTCTCACCGAGACGACGTTTTCCGTGTGCTGAACCAGTCGTTTTCGGCCTCTGCCCCGGCTTCACTGGCCTGGATGCAGTGGTCGAAGCACGGGGGAAGACATGGATCTGAACACGGTGGCGGACGTGCGGGACGCACGGCTTCGTGAGCCCTGGCAGCCCGGTGACGCGTGGCTGGGCGGCGGCACCTACCTGTTCTCCGAACCGCAGCCGCACCTGCGGCGTCTGGTGGATCTGAGCCGCATGGGATGGGAGCCGCTGAGCCTCGGCGAGGACGGGGCGCTGGAGATCGCGGCGACGTGCACCATCGCCCAACTCTCCCGATTCGGGCGGCAGTTCACGGCTCGGGCGGCGCCGTTGTTCGAGCGGTGCTGCCGGGCCTTTCTGGCCTCGTTCAAGATCTGGAACATGGCGACCCTGGGCGGAAACCTCTGCAACGGGCTGCCCGCGGGCCCCATGATCTCGCTGACCGCCGCACTCGACGGCTCGTGCCTGCTCCAGTCGCAGACGGGCTCGCTGCGGAGCGTCAAGGTCGTCGATTTCATCACCGGCGCGGGCCGCAAGGTCCTCGACGAGGGCGAGCTGCTCCGCTCGGTCACCCTGCCCGCGCGGGCCCTGGCCTGCCACACGGCCTTCCGGCAGGCATCGCTGTACGGGCTCGGCCGCTCGGGCGCCCTGGTCATCGGCACGCTCGACCCCGTGGACGGCTCGATGGCGGTGACGATCAGCGCGGCGACCGTACGGCCGTTCCGCCTCTGGTTCCCGCTGCCTCCGGACCGGGGCGAGCTGCGCCGGGCGATCGAGACGGCCGTCGGCGAGGACGACTGGTACGACGACATCCACGGACTGCCGGAGTGGCGGCACCACATGGGGCTGCGCCTCGCCGAGGAAGTGCGCCACGAACTGACCCACCTCTCCGGGGACGGTGTGCGATGAGCTTCGACATCGAGGTCAACAACCAGCGCTTCGACACCGAGCCGAGGGCGGGCCAGTGTCTGCGTACGTATCTGCGCGAGCGCGGCTGGTTCGGCGTGAAGAAGGGCTGCGACCAGGGAGACTGCGGGGCCTGCACCGTCCACGTGGACGGCGAGCCGGTGCACAGCTGCCTGTATCCGGCGGTGCGGGCGGAGGGTCGGAGCGTGACGACCGTCGAAGGGCTCGCCTCGCCGGAGGGTGAACTCCACCCCGTACAACGGAAGTTCCTCGACGCCCAGGGTTTCCAGTGCGGCTTCTGCACCGCCGGATTCCTGATGACGACGGCCGCCCTCGAAGCCGAGCGGGGCACCGAGCACGACGACCACAAGCTGGCCGATCTGCCCCGCGCGTTCAAGGGCAACATCTGCCGCTGCACCGGCTATCGCGCCATCGAGGACGCCGTACGAGGCGTGCGGCACACCGAACGCCCCTGTGCCGGCAAGGCAGTTGGCAAGAGCCTCGGCGCGCCGGCGGGCCCGCAGGTCGTGACCGGGACCGCGCGCTACACCTTCGACGTGGAGGTGCCCGGGCTCCTCCACATGAAGCTGCTGCGCTCCCCGCACCCGCACGCCCGGATCCTCTCCATCGACACCGCCGCCGCCCTGCGCGTGCCCGGGGTGCACGCCGTCCTCACCCATGAGGACGCCCCCGACACCCTCTACTCCTCCGCCCGCCACGAGCACCCCACCGAGGACCCCGACGACACCCGCGTGCTCGACGACACCGTCCGCTACGTCGGGCAGCGCGTCGCGGCCGTCGTCGCCGACAGCGAGCAGGCGGCCGAGGAGGGCTGCCGCCGGGTGGAGGTGGTCTACCAGGAACTCCCCTACGTCATCGACCCGGAGGAGGCGATGGCTCCCGGCGCCCCGAAGGTCCACGAGGGCAAGGGGCCCGAGGTGCGGATCGCCCGCGTGGAGAACAACGTGGCCGGTGAGGTGCACGGCGAGATCGGGTCCGTGGCAGACGGCTTCGCCGCCGCCGACGTCACCTACGAGGAGACCTTCCGCACCCAGCGCGTCCAGCACGCCAGCCTCGAAACCCACGGCTGTGTCGCCTACTTCGAGCCCAAGGAGGACGGCACCGGGGAGCGCCTCACCGTCCGCTCCTCCACCCAGACCCCGTTCCTGACGCGCCGCGCGCTGTGCGCCCTGTACAACCTGCCCGAGGACGAGGTCCGGGTCGTCGCGGGCCGGGTGGGCGGCGGCTTCGGCGGCAAGCAGGAGATGCTGACCGAGGACATCGTCACGCTGGCCGCGCTGAAACTGCGCCGCCCGGTGAAGCTGGAGTACACCCGGGCCGAGCAGTTCTACGGCGCGACCACCCGCCACCCCTTCAAGATCGGCATCAAGGTGGGCGCCCGCACCGACGGCACCCTGACCGCGATCCAGATGCGCGTGGTCTCCAACACCGGCGCGTACGGCAACCACGGCCCAGCCGTGATGTTCCACAGCGTCGGTGAGTCGTTCGCCGTCTACCGTGCCCCGCACAAGAAGGTGGACGCGTTCTCCGTGTACACGAATGTCGTTCCGGCGGGCGCGTTCCGGGGCTACGGCCTCGGCCAGGTCACCTTCGCCGTCGAGTCGGTGATGGACGAGCTGGCCCGCCGGCTCGGCATGGACCCGCTGGTCTTCCGGGAGAAGAACATCATCGGTCCCGGCGAGCCGATGCACAGCCCGATCGGCGAGGAGGAGGACCTGCACATCGCCTCGTACGGGCTCGACCAGTGCCTGAACGTCGTCCGCACGGCCATCGCCGAGGACGAGAGCTCCGCGAAGGCGCCCGAGGGCTGGCTGGTGGGCCAGGGCACGGCCATGGCGATGATCGCGACGGGGCCGCCCGGCGGGCACTACGCCGACGCCCGGGTGTCCCTCCTCTCCGACGGGACGTACGACATCGCCGTCGGCACTGCGGAGTTCGGCAACGGCACCACCACCGTGCACAAGCAGATCACCGCGGGCGCCCTGAACACCACCGAGGACCGCCTCACCGTCCGCCAGTCCGACACGGACGTCGTCCGCCACGACACGGGCGCCTTCGGTTCCGCGGGTACGGTCGTGGCCGGCAAGGCGGTCCTGCTGGCCGCGACCTCGCTCGCCGAACGGCTGCGGACCTTCGCCGCCCGGCACACGGGGGTGGCCCGCCACCTGTGCGTCCTCGGGCCCGAGGCGGTCGACTGCGCGGGCCGGGTGGTGACGCTCAAGGAGCTCCACGAGGCGGCCCGGGCGGCGGGCGCGCCGGAGGAGCTGGCCGCCGACGGTCACTGGGGCGGCTCGCCGCGCTCGGTCGCCTTCAACGCGCAGTGGTTCCGCCTCGCCGTGGACCCCGGCACCGGCGAGATCCGCATTCTGCGCAGTGTCCACGCGGCCGACGCGGGCAAGGTCATGAACCCGATGCAGTGCCGTGGCCAGGTCGAGGGCGGGGTCGCCCAGGCACTCGGCGCGACGCTCTTCGAGACGGTGCGCGTCGACGACCGGGGCGAGGTCACCACCGCCGCGTTCCGCCGCTACCGCCTCCCCCAGTACGCGGACGTCCCGCGCACCGAGGTCCACTTCATGGAGACCACCGACGCCATCGGCCCGCTCGGCGCCAAGTCGATGAGCGAGAGCCCCTTCAATCCGGTGGGCCCCGCCTTCGCGAACGCGCTGCGCGATGCCACCGGCATCCGGTTCACCGAAATGCCGGTCACCCGGGACCGCGTCTGGCTCGCCATGGACCGACAGGCCCGCGAGGCCGCCAACTAGGGCGCTGGGATTGGTACTTGACGGCTGGAAACCCGGCAGCGCTACTCGTCCTCCTGGTACGAGTGGCGCTGCTCGGTCCACGGGTCGGCGAGGTTGTGATAGCCCCGCTCCTCCCAGAATCCGCGCCGGTCCCGCGTCATGTACTCGATGGCGCGCAGCCACTTCGGCCCCTTGTAGCCGTAGAGGTGCGGGACGACGAGGCGGAGTGGGAAGCCGTGCTCGGCGGTGAGGGTCTCACCGTTGTGGTGGGTGGCCATGAGGGTCCGGTCCGCGGCGAAGTCGTCGAGTCGCAGGTTGGCGTTGTAGCCGTACTCGGCCCACGCCATGACGTGGGTGACCCGCGGGTCGGGCGGCGCCAGTTTCAGCAGGACGGCGGCGGGCACACCGTAGAACTCGTGGCCGAGGGTCGTGGTGCCCGACGCGCAGTGCAGGTCCGTGGTGATCGTCGCCGCTGGGAGCGCCATGACCTCGTCGAAGGTCCACGAGTACTTCTCACCGGTCGCGGTGGATCCGAAGACCTGGAGGTTCCAGCGGTCGGCGCGGAACCGCGGCACGGGGCCGTAGTGGGACACCGGCCACCCCTTCGCCACCCGCTGCCCCGGAGGGACGGGTTCGCTTCCCACCACACACCTCCCTCTTCCTCCGCACCGGATACAGCAACAGCAAGATCAAAGCGGCATTCAGCCTTGCAGATGCTACCTCTTTCTGGCTGTTCGCCTCTTGGATGATCGCCTGTACGTATACCGGCCAGACGGGCTTGTTTCTGTGGGCTGATCCAGTAGCCCCGCGGCTGCGCACCTTGATTCACTTGCGGTACCGGGACGGGGCGGAGGAGTGGCTCTCGCCGCCACGGGGACACACCGGCAGGAGGCCTCGTACGCCGTTCGCGGTTCGGCGCACGAGGCCTCCTAAAGATTCCGGGGCTCGGCACCGCCCTCATGACACGACGTCTCGGCACGAGAGATGGTCTGGCATATGCAGGCTGGATGGGCGCATCCTTGCGTGGATGCCAGCCATTGGGGCCGGACGAGCTCGAATGTAAGGAGTGGGTGATGGCCGTGGTCGTCGTACAGCAGGCGTCCGCCGGGGTGCCGGCCGCGGTGGGTGGGGCCCT
The DNA here is from genome assembly GCF_001279695.1 of Streptomyces sp. WM6378. Taxonomy (GTDB): domain Bacteria; phylum Actinomycetota; class Actinomycetes; order Streptomycetales; family Streptomycetaceae; genus Streptomyces. The sequence goes on along the minus strand of NZ_LGDD01000235.1, from coordinate 65,067 downwards.
CAGCGCGGCGGGTCTCACCGTCCGGTCCGTCCCGCTCGACGCGGGCGGGCTTCCCTCGATCGATCTCAGCGATGTCGAGGGTCTGATCATCCTGGCCGCGCCGTATCCCGCCGGCACCAGCGGGCTGCCCCTCATGCGGGAAGCACTCGCCGCACAGGTGCCGGTCCTGGCCCTGGGGAGCGGCGCCGAACTACTGGCCGAGGTGACCGCCACGGGTTCCGCCTCCGAGGGGCCCGCGGTGGAGGCGACCCGGGCCGCGAGCACCGACCCGCTCTTCGCGGGCTCCCTGCCCTCGGGCTTGCGGCCGGATCCCGCGGAGGTCGCCCTGCCGCCCGGCGCCGTCGTACTTGCCACCGCCCGGGGTTACCCGGGCCAGGCGTTCCGTCTCGGCAGCAGCGCCTGGGGAGTGCGGTTCGCCGGGGTTCATGACGGCAGGGACGATGCCTGGACTGGTCAACTCCTGTCCCGTTTCGCCACTTTGGTGGCGGCACGGGCCGAACACACCGCCACTCGGGCCTTCTTCACCCATCGGGCCGACGCCTGGGAGGAGCGGTTCGCCCACCAGACGCCGGCCTACGAGGCCGCGGCGTTCCGCATGCAACTGGGGCCCGGCGAAACCGCGTTGGACCTCGGATGCGGTACCGGGCGGGCCATGCCCGCGCTCCGGGAACAGGTCGGGGCCCACGGCCGCGTACTCGGCATCGATGTCACACCGGCCATGCTGGCGGCCGCCGCCCGGCACGGCCGCACCCGGCACGGGCACCTGCTGGCGGCCGACTGCGCCCGGCTCCCCGTGCCCCGCCGGTCCGTGCACGGAATCTTCTCGGCGGGGCTCCTCGACCACCTCCCCGACCCACGCACCGCCCTCGCGGAGTGGGCCCGCGTCGCGACGTCCGACTGTGTGCTCCTGCTCTTCCACCCCTCCGGCCGCGCGGAGCGAGCGGCCCGGCACGGCCGCCCCCTCGATCCCGGCGACCTCCTCGCGGAGCACAATCTCCGCCCAGCCCTGGAGGCGACCGGTTGGAACCTGGACGAGTACGAGGACGCCCCCGATCACTTCCTGGCCCACGCCACCCTCGCCGGGTAGCCGGGCAGCCGGGGGAAACAGGCCCACGACCTTGTCACCCCCGCAAGGAGGCACCACATGGGCGCCGGAGACCACGGCAGTGCGGTCCGGGAGTGGCTGCGAAGGCTCGCGCGTGATCGTACGCGCCACGCCGTAAGTACGGTCAGATCGCCATGGCCTCCTGGATCCAGCGGTTCACCCGGTACGGCAGCCACCACGCGAGCTCGCCCACCTCCAGGACCAGGCGCTCCTCCACGAAGTCGGCGAGGACCGCGGGGGGTACCGATGTGGTGGGTGCGCCGTAGGCCAAGGTCTCGATGACCTGCTGGTATTCGGGCTCATCGGCGGTGAAGCGGCGCAGGTCGCCCCAGCGGCGGTCGCGGATCTGGACGAAGCCCGGGCCCTGCCGCCACAGGCACTTGCAGAGGTAGTGCCCGTCGCGCCACCGGCGCAGGTCGCCGGCCGCGTCGGCGGGTCCCGCCAGGCGCTGCGGCGGCTGGAGGTGGCTGAGGATCCGCCAGGTGCCGTCGGCCGCCGTCGGGTCGAGCCGCAGCTTCCACTCGACCAGGACGGCCCGGGCCGTCAGATCCCGCACGAGGCTCAGGGCGCGTACGGCGCGGTCCGCTGTTCGCGGGTCGTTGAGGTCGACGGGCTCGGGCAGGCGGACGCGACGTGCGCCCAGCTCCCACAGTCGGTCGCTCTCCTCGCCCATGGGCCCGGTCAGTTCCACCTCTCCCAGGCACATCCCGGGCAGGGCGCAGGCGTCGGGGTCGTAGTCGCGCCAGGCGGCGACCGTGAGGGCCTCGGTGGCGGTGGTGAGGGCGGTGGTCATCGGCCTTGCTCCTCCTGCTGGTACTGAGTCGGACACGCGCGGATTCAGACGCTCACGGGCTCGGGCCTGCCGGACTGTTCGGCGGCGTCGAGCGCGGCCTGCGCGTGGCGCATGAAGTCCAGGCGCAGCAGGTCCTCGTTGACGGCCGAGGGCGCGATGTGGACGTACTGGCCGCCGTCGGTGAAGACCAGGCCCAACTCCAGCCAGCTGTCGAGTAGTTGCTGCACCTCGTGCTCCTCGCGCGCGGCGCCCTTGGCGCGGGCCGCGGCCTTGCGGGTCAGCGCGGCGGCCGTGTGCGGCTGGTCGAGGAGGCGGAAGGCGACCAGTTCGAACGGGTCGGTCAGCTCCATCGCGCGCCAGGCGAAGGTGCGCCGCCTGCTGACCAGGACGATGCGGTCGCCCAGGTCGGTGTGGGTGAGCCGGGCATCCGCGTGGTGCTTCTTCCAGGCGTCGAGCGCGTTGTTCAGCGCGGTGACGGTGGGCTCGGTGATGCCGCGCTGCGGGGCCTCGAAGACGTACGCGAGGTCGTAGAGCTCCGACTCCGGCAGGTCGTAGGTGAAGCGGTAGTGCGCCTCGGGGCGCAGTCCGTCGAAGCCCAGTTCGGGGCGGTTGAAGTAGGGGCTGAACCGCTCGATCGCGATGCGTGCGGAGAGGTCGACGGGTGGGTCGAGGTGCTCCAGGGCGGCGATCTGGGCGATGACCGGGTCGTAGTCCTCGGCGGTCTCGCCGGGGAAGCCGTGCAGGTAGTTCCAGGCGACGGAGAGACCGGTCTCGGCGCCGTCGCGGAGCATGCGGACGTTCTGGCAGCCGCTGACGCCCTTGTCCATCAGGTCGAGCACCCGGTTGTTGAGGCTCTCGATGCCCGGCTGTACGTAGATGAGTCCGGCTTCGGCGAGCGTACGCAGCTGGCTGCGGCGCATGTTGGCCTTGATCTCGATGTGCATCCGCAGGTCGTAGCCGCTCTCCATGATGCGCGGCAGCACCGTGGTGAGGTAGCCCATGTCGAGGATGTTGTCGACGAGGTACATGTCGAGCACCCGGTGGCGCCGGGCCAGCTCCATGATCTCTTCGAAGAACGTGTCGGGGCTCTTGGAGCGGAACTGCATGAACGAGCCGTTGAGGCCGCAGAACGTGCAGTGGTGCTTCTCGCCCCACCAGCAGCCGCGGGCGCCCTCGACGACGAGCTTGGGCTCGACCCAGTTGCGGGCCACGGAAGCGGCGAGGCGCTCGAAGTAACCGCTGTAGTCGGGGGCCAGGATGGTGGCCGGCGGCAGCGGGCTCGTGGCCATCGGGTTGACGATGCTCCTGCCCTCGGCGTCGCGGTGGCACAGGCCCGGCACTCCGTTGAGCGCCTCGCCCCGGGCGCCTTCACCGATCGCGGTCAGGAGCTGCGGGAAGGCGGACTCTCCCTCGCCGCGGATCACATGGTCCACAAACGGGAAGTTGCGGTGGACGGCCTCGCCCTGCTCGCCGTCGCAGTTGGCGCCGCCCATGACGGTCACGATGTGCGGGGCGAGCCGCTTGACGTGCTTGGCGGCGGCGAGGGCCGCGGTGTTCTGCTGGAAGGTGGAGGTGAAGCCGACGACGTCCGGTGCGTACTCGACGATCCGCCGGGCGATCATCTCCACGAACTCCGGTACCTGGCGGTGCAGTTCCTGTGACATGTGCAGCCGCGACTTCCGCAATTTGCCCTTCATCGCGGCCGCGAACTCCTCGTCCCGCCAGGTGGGGTCGTCGTAGAGGGCGGAGGAGAACACCCAGTCGCCACAGCCCATGAAATAGGAGGAGAGCGCGTAGTACTCGTAGTCGTCGGCGGTGAATTCCGTACGTTCGGTGATCCAGTCGGTAAATTCGAGATTGGCGTGCAGGATCTCGGCGCGGGCGCCGGGCACGCCTTCGTCCACGCTGCGTTTCAGGATTCCCAGGGCCAGCGAGGGAAGGTCGATCGGCGACCAGGGCATATTGACCAGCAGGACACGCATGTCGGCTCCTCGGGAGGTGCGGAGACGTGACGGAAGTAAGGCCCGGGGGGCCGGCGGGTGGGTGGTGCCGGCCGGCCCGGCGGCGGACCGCCGGGCCGGCCGCGAGGGTCAGTCCTCTTCGCCGTCCTCGGCGTTGCGGAACGGAACCTTGATGGTCACGCCGACGCTCGGCTTGCGGTTCTCCTCGTCACCCGCGAGCGGGTCATTGTGGATGATGTCCTTCTGCATGGCCGGAACTCCTCTCTGTGTGGGTGGTGCCTGTGCCTGTTCCGGCGGGCGCCGCTGAGCGCGCCCGTCCGGAATCCCCGGTCCGGTCGGAGCGGGGCGTTCGGGGGGTGGTGCGGGGCCGTCCGCGCAGTTCGCGGTCGAGGAAGACCACGGCGCGGCGCAGGACGGCGACGTGGTCGTCGGCCTCGTAGCCGTCGTGGCCCGTGTCGAGCCACATCGACTCGTGCCGTACGCCCGCGTGTTGGAGGGCAGTGAGGTAGTCGCGCACTTGGCCGGGCGGGCACTTGGCATCGCGGGTCGCGGCGGCGACGAGGAGGGGCGCTTGGACCGCGGCCGCGTAGTGCAGGGGTGAGCTCCGCTCGTACCGTTCGGGCACCTCGTCGGGGGTGCCGCCGAACAGTCGCTCGTCGAGCGCGCGCAGGGCCGGGGTGGTGGTGCGGTGGGCGGCCGCGCAGTCCGCGACGGGTTTGACTGCGACCCCCGCCTGCCACAGCCCGGGATTCACGCCGAGGGCGAGCAGCACCAGGTAGCCGCCCCAGGAGGTGCCCCACAGCCCGACCGCGTCGGCGCGGACGACGCCGCGGGCGGCGAGGTCGGCGCGGACCGCGATCAGGTCCTCGACCTGGGTGAGCCCGACGCCTTGGCCGAACGAGCGCCGCCAGCGCGGCCCGTATCCGGTGGAGCCGCGGTAGTTGACGCGTACGACGGCGAACCCGGAGGCGACCAGCGAGTGCACCACCCCGTCGTAGGCGTCCCGGTCGTGGTCGGCGGGCCCGCCGTGCACCAGGAACACCGCGGGCACCGCACCCTTGCGCCCCTCGGGCAGGCTGAGTAGCGAGTGCACCGGGCCGTCCGGTCCCGGCGTCCACAACTCCCGGTGTTCTCCGGGCACTTGGCCCGCGATGCCGTACGTGGGAGGCAGCGGGGTGTCCGCGGTGGAGGCCATGCGGGGCGGCGTCGCCGTGTCCGTCCAGAGGTAGTGCACATCGGATCCGGCACGGGGCGCGGCGTCCAGCAGCGTCCCGCGCGGGGTCGGTACGGGTTCGGCGGTGCGCTCCGTCAGGCGCACGCGGTGCAGGGTGCTGCGGCCGTGCCGGTCCTGGCGGACCAGGAGGGAGCGGCCGTCAGGGTGCCAGCGGGCGGTGATCTCGGTGTCGAAGGCGCACCAGGAGTGCGTGACGACTCCTGTCTCCGGTCTCCAACTGGCAAGTGAATAACGGTTGTTGGACTCGCGAACGAGCAGCAGCTCGGCACGGTCGGAGACGGGTGCGAAGCCCAGCGCCCAGAGCCGGCCGCCTGCCTCGTCCCCGGTCAGTACCGCGCAGATGGTGCCGTCGTCGGCGAGGACGGTCACGGCCCGCGCCGAGCCGGCCGCGCCGCTGAGCGCGAGGAGGCGGCCGTCGGGGGTGATCCCGGACAGGGTGGCGTGCCCGTCGACGCGCGTCACCTCGCGGGCGGCGCCCCCGCGCGGGCCGAGGTGGACGGCGGTCGACCGTGCGTCCCCGAGCCCCATGGCGACGCACGCGTCGTCACCGACGGCGAGGCCGCGCGGCTCGCCCTCGGGCACGCCCACCAGGCCCGGCCGGTCCGGGCCGCCCTCGAACGGCTGGAACCGCCAGCGTCCGGTGCCGTGTTCGTCCTCGTCGAACCACCACACGTGGGCGTCGCGGTCTATCGCGCCGTGCAGGGTGCCGTGCGGGCGGTCGGTGACCTGGCGGGACCTGCGCGTGGCGGCGTCCCAAGTGAACACCTCGCAGCGGCCGTTGGCGTCGCCGGTGAACACCATCCTGGTGGGATCCGCGGCGCACACCTCGGGCAGTGCGGCCCGGTACACCTGGTAGCGGCCCGTCATGCCGTCACCTCCGCGAGCCTGGACCGTACGACGGTCGTCCGCCAGGCCAGCGCCGCGAGGACCACCGCACAGACCACGGCGGGCGCGGCCGTCCCGACGCGGGTCACGCACACCCCTGCCAGGACCGGCGCGAGCGCGGCGGAGCCGCCCGCGGCACTCGCGAGGACCGCTCCGGTACGGGCCTGCAGTCCGGGCGGGGTCTCCTGAAGGGCGCGGGACTGGAGCACGACGCCGACCAGCGGCATCAGCAGGCAGAACACGCCGAACAGCGCGCCGTACGTCCAGGGCCCGTCGGCGGTCGCGAGCCCGGCCGCGAGCGGAACGAGCAGCCAGGACACCGTCACAAGGAGCCGCGCGGCCCCGATCCGGCCCGCGATGCGCGGCGCGGCCAGCGAACCGGCGAGCCCAGCGGCCCCGGACAGCGCGAGGACGAGCCCCATCGGCGCGCCGCCGTGGCCGCCTTTCTGGAGGGTGAACACGGCCCCGTAGTAGAGGGCGACGATCACGCCGTTGACGGTGGCGGTCCAGATCAGGACGAGCCGGAGGAAGGGTGACGTACGGACGAGGGCAAGCCCGGCCCCGAGCTCCTCCCGCATGCGGCGGGCGGGGTGTGGCCGCCGGGCCGCGGGAGCGGGAGCCGTTGCGCCGCTGTCCACCCCCATCTCGGGCGCGGCCCCTGCGTCGGCACACCGGTCCGGCCGCAGGTTGGAACTCAGTGCCCGTACGCACCCGGCGGCCACGGCGTAGGAGACGGCGTCCGCGAGGAAGGGCAGGGCGCGGGCGGCTTGGTAGAGCGCGCCGCCCAGCGCGGGGCCCAGGATCAGCGCGCCCTGGTCGCCCGCCGACAGACCGGCCACCACGCGGGGACATTCGGCGGGCGGGGCGATCATGGCCACGGTGCCGGCGGCGGCGGCCTCGTACACGGCGGTGGAGAACCGCTCCACCAGAACCGCGCCGAGCAACAGGGCGAGCGGCGGGCGTCCCGCGGCCACGGCCACCGTCACGCCGGCCATGGCGAGCGCCGAGACCGTCGCGGACCAGAACATCACGGGTTTGCGCGCGCCCCGGTCGGCGGGGACCGCCGCGAGCGGGGCGAGGAGCAGCCCGGCGGCCGTGGACACCCCGGCGACGAGACCGACCACGGCCGCCGAGTGGCCGAGCCCGAGGAGCAGCAGCGGCAGAACGACACCAGAGGCCTGTGTGCCGAGCGCGTCGGAGGCGCTCGCGCACCAGAACAGCCGGACGTCACGGGACACGGGCCGACGGGCCGCCCGCTTGTCGGCTGCTGTGGTGCCGGGGCTCATCGGCGCCCCGCTGACACCGCAGATGTCCCCGGTGCGTCCAGGGACTCCGGTTCACGCACAGCCACCCCACAGTTGGTCAAGTTGCGAAGAATTTGTGCAGGAAGCGAAACGAGCGGGAGCGTAACCAGGCGTCCGCCGGAGTCACAAGGGTTCGGTCGGCGAGGCCGGAATCGGACTCCGTAAGGGCCGGGCAAAGAATCCGATTGCTTGATCGGGAGCGGGGGCGGCTCTGAGGGCTCGCGCCTGCCGGGGCAAAAGGGAAAGGGAGCGGAATCGTCCTCGGCGGCGCGGCGTCAACGCGACCCCGCCCCGCTCATTCACTCAGGCGAACATCCAGGCAGAACAGGCGAGTTGACGCACTCCGTCCGGCATATGCACCTTCCCGCCGGCGAACCGGCGACCGCCCGCGGGCGCCGAACACCCCACGCCCGGCGGACCGGCGCCTCCTGCCGCCCGAGCCCACTCGGCGCTCCCTCGCACGCCCCCGACGGCGATCCCGCGGAACAGTTCCATCCGGTGCGGTCATTGGCCGGAAACTTACAAGAGGGGAGCCGGAAACTTACAAGGGGGGAGGGTGACCGGCGCGCCCCCGAAGGAGCAGGCGCGCACCGGAGGGGTGGGCGGGGCTGCGCGAACCCGAAACGCTTCCTACTTGTTCGGCCCCCGCAAGCGGCCGAACGCCTTCGTGAGGGCGCCGAGCGGCGAGGCGTCCGTCTTGACCGGCCGCGGTCCGGGCAGCCGGGGCACACCGTCGCCGCCGTTCGCCTCGGCGAGCGCGGCGTGCGCCGCCTCCGCGGCCTCCCGGTACAGGTCGCGGGAGTTGGTCATGACATCGAGGGCCTCGGCGTACTTGGCGACCATGGCCTGGGCGTGTACCAGTTCCTCGTCCGGGGTGAGCAGGTGCCAGCCCTGGCGCAGCCGCCTGAGGGCGGGCTCCGCTTCGGTGGGCATCGGCTGCGGCAGGGCGGCGAACTCCCTGATCCTGTCGAGGAGTTCGGTGGGTTCCGAGCCGTCGAGGAAGACGGTACGGACGGTGTATCGCTCGGCCTCGTACCACGGGCTCTGGGGCGTGGTGGGCAGGACGACGGCGCCGCCGCGCGGCATCCGTACGTTCAGCTCCCGCTTCATCGCGAAGTCGGCGATCTGCGCCTGCTCGGGCGTGCCCCGGTGCTCGACCACCCGGTGCCGCAGGCTCGGCGGCAGGAACGTCGAGATCGGCCGTTGCCCCATCGCGTCCGGTGTCATCGCCTCGTGCACCACGACGTGGATGAACCAGCTCTGCCGGGTGCAGTCCCGCAGCAGGTGGCGCAGCTCGTCGTCGTCCTTGGGCAGGTGGTTCGTGCTCCGCAGGCGCAGGCCCGGCAGGGTGTCGTGGTCCCAGGCGATCTGGTCGCTGTCGGGCCAGAACATGGTGGCGGGCGAGGGCCAGCGCACGTCCCACGCCCGCTCCGCCTCCGCGGCGACGATCCACGTGACGCCTTCGTCCCCCTTGCGGCGGCCCTCGGGTTCGTACGTGGTCAGCTGAGCGCGCACGGTGACGTCGTCGGCCACGCGCCAGCGGGCCTCGAAGAGACGGCGGGCCGATGGGCCGGGGTCGGCGGCTTCGTCCCGCGGATAGAGAGCGGTGGAGCGGGCCGCCTCGACGGGGTCGAGGTCCAGGAAGTCGTCGAGCACCCCGGCCGCCTTGAGGGCGATCAGGTTGCGCCGGACGTCCCGCTCGGGCTCGGGCCCGAGGTGGCGCCCGCGCCCCAGCCACGCGGTGTCGGGGACGGTGGTCGAGGAGGTGCTGTTCTTGGCCATGGAGTCGTTCTGTAGGTGATCGGGGCCCGACCAGTATGCTCTGCGGCCCTCCGTATGTAATCGGCACCAGGTCCACGACTTCGCCGTGCCGCAGGGGCATACGTAGAGGTAGAGGTCGAATGGGACGCCGGGTGTCCCTGACACGGGGGCTGCGCGGTGGACCCCTCGCGGTACTGGCCCGGCGGCGGCCCGGGACCCGGCCGGGTCAGGACGTCGCCCGGGATGAACGACACCTCGGCGCAGCGCATCAGCTCGTGCGGGGTGCGGGCGCCCATCCCCTCGATCTCGACCCGCATCCTGTCGAACGCCTCCACCGCCAGCGACAGCTTCGTCCCGGACTTCGGCGGCGCCACGTAGTCGTTGACGAACCTCCGCAGTTTGCACTCCACCTGCGGCTGCGGAGGCCCGTCCGGGTGGCGCAGCGGCCGGTAGATCAGTTCGTGGGCGGCGGCCAGCTGTTCGACGGGGAACTCGCCCTCATAGCAAGGGAATTGGGCCACGTCCTCGCCCACCAGTTCCCCGAAGACGAACGCGCCGATCATGTAGTTGTGCGGTACGCAGGCCAGGTCGCCGGCCTGCGTACAGGCGGGGCACGGTGGTGCGGGCGTGCGCGTCGCCGCGTACTCCGGACGCGGAGTGGCCGCCGCACAGTCCGATCTCCGAGATGTGCATCTCGATGTCGTGGGTGCGGTAGTCGTGGCCGCGGCCCTCGTGGAAGGTGCCCCGAGTGGGCCGCTCCGTGGTGTGCGGGATCGCCTCGACGGCGCCGATGGTCTCCTCGGGCAGATGACTGAGCTTGAGGTAGACCGGGGCCCGGTCGGAGGCGAGTTCAGCGGAGAATTGAGGGCCTCCAGGGTGACGTCGGCGTGCCCGAGCGGGGCGCCGGTCAGCGATTCGAGGAGATGGAAGACGTCGGTGTTCTCCAGGTCGCAGCCGAGCAGTTCACCGCCCACGTCCAGGGGCAGGTAGGAGAGGTCCAGGGACAGCGGGAGGCCGTTGAGGCGGCGCAGCCGCTCGATGCAGAGCACGTCGCTGTGCTCGGGCAGGCCGAGCCGGTGGGCCACTGGGCCCGGGGCGCGGAGCGGGCCGAGGGTGCGCACCTCGTTGGTGACCCGGCCGTGCTCGTTCAGGGTCTCGGCAAGACCCTGGAGCCGGTTCAGACCGTGCGGGTACTTCTCGCACACCACCACGGTGCCGACGCCGGGATGCCGGTCGACCAGTTGCTCGTCGCGCAGCATCTCCAGGGCCTGGCGCATGGTGTTGCGGCTCGCCCGGTAGTCGGCGGCGACGGTGTGTTCCAGGGGGAGCACACCGCCGGGAAAGCCGCCCGCCAGGATCTGGTGGCGCAGCAGGTCGGCGAGCTGCCGGGCCCGGTCGGCACGCAGCCGCCGGCGGCGCGCGGCGGCGACCGGAAGCGAGGCGGGGGCGGGTTCGGCTGGCATGGCAGGGAACGTACCGGCCGAGTCCCTCCGATGGTGTTGCCACGACATTGCGCCACTTGACGCTACATACGAACGCTTCTGACCTGTGCCTTTGCCAGGGGCGTGGCAAGATCTGCCACTTTCCCGCCCACCAGGTGGACACTCTGTGCACCCTTACACCCGGGGGCGGGAGGATCTCCAACGGTCAGCGGCGCGTGTTCTCAACCCCCGTCCCCGACGGGGCGAGGACCGCGGCCGCCACGTGGTCGCGGAACCAACTGTGGCCGGGATCACCGGAGTTGCGAGGGTGCCAGGCCAGGCCCAGGTCGATGGGCGCCACGTCGAAGGGGATGGGGAAGGTGCGCAGCCCCAGCGCGGCGGCGGTGCCGGGGAGCCAGTCGGCCAGGGTGAGGGCGACGAGGTCGTTGTCCCGGGCGAGGATCATCGCGCTCGTGTGGCTGGGGACGACGACCGCCACGCGACGTTGCAGCCCGCGCTCGGCGAGGGCCTGGTCGATGGGGCCGCGCCGTTTGCCGTGCCGGGAGATGCCTATGTGGTCGGCGGCGGCGAACCGGCGGGCGTCGATGCGCTTGTCGAAGAGGGGATGACCGGCGCGAGCCACCCCCACCAGGTGCTTCTGCGTGATGTGCCGGGTGCGGATCTCCGGCTCCAGCTGCCCGAGGACGCCGAGCTCGACGTCCACCGTGCCCTGACGCAGTGCGGGCCCGCCCTCCAGCGCCTCGGGCAGGAACACCACGTCCACATGCGGGGCGGCCGCCCGGATCCGGTCGGTCAAGGGCCCGGCGACTCCCGCCAGGAGCAGATCGGTCGCCTGCACGGTGAAGGTGCGCTGGAGGTGGACGGCCTCGAAACCGGCCCCAGGCCGCAGGACGTTGTCGCAGCCACGCAGCAACTCGCCCACCTCTCCGCGGAGTTCGAGGGCTCGGGGCGTGGGGACCATGCCCTGTCCGGCACGGACCAGGAGCGGGTCGCCCACCGCACGGCGGAGCCGGGCCAGGCTGCGGCTGACCGCCGCGGGTGACGTGCCGAGGCGCTCGGCGGCGCGGCTCACGCTGTTCTCCTGGAGCAAGGCATCCAGGACACGTAGCAGATTGAGATCCATGAGGCGCCCCTGAGCTGTGGTTTTACGATGGAGTCAATGATGGAGTGCCAATTCTTGCATTGCTGATGGGCCTTCTCCGGCGAAGAGTGGCGATGTCCGCGAGAACGCCGCACCCACTGCGGCTAGCGCGGCCCAACCACCCATCAGATAAAGGAAATTGGCCATGCGACAGTCCCCCCGTGCCGGTCGAGAAGGCAATGTGCTGGCCGTGGTCAGCCAGAGCGGCCCCTCGGTCTCGTTCTTCGACGCCCGCGACGACCACTACCTCGGCTCGCTCGAAACCATCGCCCAGCCACACGAGTTGTGCTTCGATCCGACCCAGCGGCTGCTGTGGTGCTCGAACACGTACGACTCGGGCTTCTACGGCGCGAACAGCGGCCGGCGCACCGAGCTCACCCTCATCGACCCGGACACCCGCGGCATCGTAGAGGTCATCGACCTCGCCCCCGAACACGCCCCGCACGGACTCGCGCTGGACGCGGCGCGCGGCCGCCTGTACGTCACCGTGGAGGGTTCCGACGACCGGTCCGGCGGCGTCCTGGTCATCGACACGCAGACCCGGCGGCCCCTCGGCAGGATCGACACCGGAGCCCCCGGCTCGCACTGGGTCGTCATCGACGCGGCCGGCAGGACCGGGTACGTCACCAACAAGGAGGCTCGGTTCGTGTCGGTCCTCGATCTCGAACGGGGCGTGCTCGCCGCGAAGGTCGAGGTGGCGGGCAGTGAGGGACTCGCCGTCTCCGCCGACGGCACGCGCGCCTTCGTCGCCGCGCCGCACTTGGGCCCGTCCCCCTCCGAGGAGGCAACACCCCCTGGAATCAAGGTGATCGACACGAACACGGCATCCGTCATCGACACCCTTCCACTGGCAGACACCGTCATGCCGGTGCACCTCACCTCGACGGGCAGGCTGCTCGCGGGCGAGGTGCGCATGGAGGACGACCCCACGTCCGGCGGCAGGCGCATGGCACCCGGTCGCCTGACCGTGTTCTCCGCCGACACCCACAAGCAGCTGGGCCAGGTCGAGGTGGGGCTCTGCCCGCTGACCATGACGTCGTCCCCCGACGGCCGCATCGCGTACGTGGCCTGCCACGCCTCGTCCACCGTCGACGTCATCGACCTGGAGACGCTCACGACCTTGAACCGCATCGGTCACTCCGCGCTGGGCGAGGTGGGCGCCCACGGCCTGGCCTACATCCCCCGCCCGGCCTGACCCCCACAGCTCGGGGGACGAGGCGAGTCCCTCTGTTGAGGTCGCTGCGTGAGGCTCCTCGCCCGGCAGTGCGACAGGTCCCCGGACACGATGTCCGGGGACCTGTCAGGCGTTTCCCCCGCAGTATCCGTGCCGGCCTACTTCTTCGCCTTCTTCTTGTCCTTCTTCTCAGCTCGGGTCTTCAGAGGCTTCTTCTTGGTGTCCTTCTTGGAGTCCTGCCCCTTCGCCATGCGCAACTCCGTTCGTCGCCCTGCGAGCCGATGACTGCTCGACGGTAGCCGCCACTCCCCACGCCCAACCAGCCATCCGCACGCCAATCGAGGTGCCGTCCTGGCTCAAGCACTCGAATCCGCGTAACCGAACCCCGCCGGAACGCGCCGTCCAGCATGGCTGGATTCCGTCGGTACCCGGCCAAACATCCCACGGGCGCGATCATCGTATCGAGCTAATGTCCCCGACTTCCCTTGGTCCAGGGGGCGAACCGGCCGTTAATGTCCTTCTGGCTCTGGACGGATTTCCGTTCGCATACCCGGATTACCCCGCTTTCCCTCCCCTTGCCCGGCGGCGTCCACGTGCGCCCGTCACCGCCCTGACCAAGGAGTGCGCGCCGATGACTGTTGATTCGAGCCCCGACACCCAACTGGAGCCGCCGCAGCAGTCCACCCTGGGCACGGCGGCCGCCCGCAACCTTGCCACCACGACCAAGTCCGCCCCGCAGATGCAGGGGATCTCCGATCGCTGGCTGCTGCGGATGCTCCCCTGGGTGGAGACCAAGGGCGGGGTCTACCGGGTGAATCGCCGCCTCACCTACACCGTCGGCGACGGGCGGGTGGAGTTCGTCCAGGACGGCGCCGACGTCCGGGTGATCCCCCGTGAACTCGGCGAACTGGCCTTGCTGCGCGGCTTCGACGACGTGGAGGTCCTCACCGCCATCGCCGGTCACTGCGTCCAGCGCGACTTCGAGGTCGGCGAGACGCTGGTCGAGCGCGGCGCGCCCGCGGACCGGCTCCACCTCATCGCCCACGGCCGGATCAGCCAGACCTCCGTCGGAGGGTACGGCGACGAGCTCGCCCTGGACGTGCTCGGCGACGGCGACCGGTTCGGCGAGAGCGCCCTGCTCGACGAGAACGCCCGGTGGGAACACACCGCCACCGCCGAGACCTCGGGCACCCTGCTCACCCTGTCCCGCGCCGACTTCGCGGCCGTGCTGTCCGGGGCGCCCGGCCTGCGGGACCACGTCGAACGCTTCAAGTCCCTCCCCCGCCAGCGGCAGAACCACCGCGGCGAGGCCGAGATCGCGATGTCCGCCGGCCACCACGGGGAGCACGGACTGCCCGGCGCGTTCGTCGACTACGAAGCCCGGCCGCGCGAGTACGAGCTCTCCGCCGCGCAGACCGTTCTGCGGGTCCACACGAGGGTCGCCGACCTCTTCAACGGGCCGATGAACCAGACCAAGGAGCAACTCAGGCTCACCGTCGAGGCGTTGCGCGAGCGCCAGGAGCACGAGCTGATCAACAACCGGGAGTTCGGCCTGCTCCACAACGCCGACTTCAAGCAGCGCATCCAGCCGCGCTCCGGCCCGCCGACCCCGGACGACATGGACGAGCTGCTCTGCCGCCGCCGCGGCTCCAAGTTCTACCTGGCGCATCCCAGGGCGATCGCGGCGATCGGGCGTGAGTTCAACGCGCGCGGCCTCTGCCCGGACCAGGTCGACCTCGGCGGCCAGCGGGTCCAGGCCTGGCGCGGGGTCCCGATCCTGCCCTGCGACAAGATCCCCATCACCAAGGAGAGGACCAGCTCCATCCTCATCATGCGTACCGGCGAGGACAACCAGGGCGTCATCGGCCTGCACCAGACCGGTCTGCCGGACGAGTACGAGCCGGGTCTGTCGGTCCGCTTCATGGGCCTCGACGAGAAGGCGATCACGTCGTACCTCGTCAGCACCTATTACTCCGCCGCCATCCTCGTGCCGGACGCGGTCGGCGTCCTGGAGAACGTGCAGATCGCCCGCCGGCCCAGCTAGCGGGCCCGGCCCGCCCGGCGTGGCGCCACCCCCTTCCGGGGTGCTCGCGCATGCCCGAAACACCCTGGGCACGACGCCCATCCCACCAAGGAGCCATGGATGCCCGCGCCTGAGCCGACACCCCCGCGGTCGAGCCTGCCCGAGGCCGCTGCCCACTTCGGGGCGTACGTCCTCGCCGACGCTGCGGCCCGCGCCCGCGACATCACGGCCGCCACCGGCGGCCCGCCCGGTGCACCCGTCCTGCCCGCCCCGTCAGCCGACGTACCGGCACCGAGCGCCGGTCTGGAACGGGTCCTGCGCGGTCCCACGGGCCTGGGCACGGCGGGCCTGCGCCTGACCCTGCCGGAGGAACCGCCGGCGCCGGCGCCGGCTCAGGGCACGCCGATCCCGGGCCTCTACCACCACCCGGTGCCCGAGCCCGACCCGGTGCGGGTCGAGGAGGTCAGCCGCAGGATCAAGTCCTGGGCGCTGGACGAGGTTTCGCTGTATCCGGACGACTGGGAGGAGGAGTTCGACGGCTTCTCCGTGGGCCGCTACATGGTCGGCTGCCATCCGGACGCGCCCACCGTCGACCACCTGATGATCGCCACCCGCCTGATGGTGGCGGAGAACGCGGTGGACGACTGCTACTGCGAGGACCACGGCGGCTCGCCCATCGGCCTCGGCGAACGCCTTCTGCTCGCCCACACCGCCCTCGACCCCCTGCACACGACGCGGGAGTACCAACCGGAGTGGGCCAAGTCGCTCCACTCGGACGCGCCCCGGCGCGCGTACCGCTCGGCCATGGAGTACTTCGCGCAGACGGCGAGCGCCTCGCAGACCGACCGGTTCCGGCACGACATGGCCCGGCTGCACATGGGATACCTCGCCGAAGCAGCATGGGCCCAGCAGGACCACGTACCCGAGGTGTGGGAGTACCTGGCGATGCGCCAGTTCAACAACTTCCGCCCCTGCCCCACCATCACCGACACCGTCGGCGGCTACGAACTGCCGGCGGACCTGCACGCGCAACCCGCCATGCAGAAGGTCATCGCGCTCGCGGGCAACGCGACGACCATCGTGAACGACCTGTACTCGTACACCAAGGAACTCGACGCTCCCGGGCGGCACTTGAACCTGCCGGTCGTGATCGCCGAACGTGAGGGCCTCTCCGACCGGGACGCCTATCTGAAGTCGGTCGAGGTCCACAACGACCTCATGCACGACTTCGAGACCGAAGCCGCGGCTCTGGCCGCAGACTGCCCCGTCCCGAGCGTGCAGCGCTTCCTGCGCGGCGTTGCCGCCTGGGTCGACGGCAACCACCACTGGCACCAAACGAACACCTACCGCTACAGCCTGCCGGACTTCTGGTAGGAAGAATGGACTCATCTGTGACCAGCACCGAACTCACCGCCACCGAAGCCTCCGTCTTCATCCCCGGCCCGACGACGCCCTATCAGGGGGACATCGCCCGGTACTGGGACGGCGAGGCCAGGCCCGTGAACCTGCGGCTCGGCGATGTCGACGGTCTCTACCACCACCACTACGGCATCGGTGACGTCGACCATGCCGCGCTCGGCGACGCCGACGACAGCGAGAGCGAGAAGAAGCTGATCACCGAGCTCCACCGGCTGGAGTCGGCGCAGGCCGAGCTCCTCCTGGAGCACCTCGGTGACATCGGACGGGACGACACCCTGGTGGACGCCGGCTGCGGCCGGGGCGGCTCGATGGTGATGGCGCACCAGCGCTTCGGATGCAAGGTCGAGGGTGTCACCCTGTCGGCCAAGCAGGCCGAGTTCGCCAACCGGCGCGCGGGCGAACTCCGCATCCAGGACCATGTCCGCGCCCGCGTCTGCAACATGCTTTCCACGCCGTTCGAGACGGGGCAGGCCGCGGCGTCGTGGAACAACGAGTCGAGCATGTACGTCGACCTGCCCGACCTCTTCGCCGAACACTCCCGCATCCTGAAGGTCGGCGGCCGCTACGTGACCATCACCGGCTGCTGGAACCCGCGGTACGGCCAGCCCTCGAAGTGGGTCTCGCAGATCAACGCGCACTTCGAGTGCAACATCCACTCGCGGCGCGAGTACCTGCGCGCGATGGCCGACAACCGCCTCGTCCCACAGGCCGTCATCGACCTCACCCCCGACACCCTGCCGTACTGGGAGTTGCGGGCCACGTCGTCGCTGGTCACCGGCATCGAGGAGGCGTTCATCAACTCGTACCGGGACGGGTCGTTCCAGTACGTCCTGATCGCGGCCGACCGAGTCTGACCGGCCGCTGACCGGGGAGGCCATGTCCTGGGACCGGCCTCCCCGGGACATGGCCGGAGCGCTCAACTGGCCGCCGGTCAGCCGCAGTTGACCCAGGAGTTGGACTTTATGTAGTGGGACGCGCCGTCGGACGCCACCTTGTATCCCCTGGGGATGACGCCACTGGATCCGCCGTGGTTCTTGGCCGAGTACCACTCGAAGTCACAGGAACTGCCGTGGTTGTACCACGACTTGAAGTTCTGGAAGACGGAGTACTGGGTCAGGTCGTCGTTGGTCCCCGCGACCTGCTGCCGGTGGCCGGTGTAGTTCGCCCCGGCCCAGACGCAGAAGTAGCCCGCCGGGCAGTCCGCCGCAGCCTGCGGACTGGCCTGTGCCGCACTGGCGCCCCCGACCAGCAGACCACCGGTCAGCGCGACGCCACCGGCAATGGCCGCGAGTTTCTGGGTCATACGCATGTGTTATCTCCTCTGAGACGTGGGTGGCCGCACCGAGCCAATCATGGGAATGGCGGAACGCATTCGCGCCCGACTCCTATGGGCCCTCTCGGCTTTCCCCTCCTGACCCCGATGACGGTAGGGGAATCGACCGGACCAGCACATCCAACGAGGGTGTGGTGGCAGCTGCAACGACAGGGTTAGGCCGACGCACCATGCAACCCGGGGTCTACAGCGCTGGTTGGAGGGATGGCGACCCGCCGAAAGAGATACCCGTCGCGGAATAGCGAATTCCACGCCACGGGCAACACGACTGCCCCGGCTGCCCCGGCTGCGGGTTATCCATGGAAGGCCCCTGCTCGAATGCGCGCCGAACCGACGGAGGCTCGGAAATTTCCAGCAGGCCCAGTTCCCCATGGCCAGTTCCATATCAGGGGCTGTCACCTCGACAGGAGCGGCTGGACCGGTGCCGGGGTGCGTTTGGCGGCGTGGCTCACGATGGCCGATTCGACATGGGTGATGCCCAGGTCGACCAAGTCGTGGGAGAGGGAGCCGTAGAGGGCGGCCAGGTCCGGGAAGTACGCGGCCGCGTGCAGGTTCGAGGGGCCCGATGTCGCGAACGCGCCGTGCACAGAGGGGTGGTCGGCCAGGGCTCGGCCGGCGGCGGCCAGGTGGTCGGGGGCCACGTGCAGCAGGAGTTTGGCCTCGATGGGCAGCCCGAGACGGCGGGGCTCGACCAGGACCTGGATCGCCACGATTCCCGCGGCTCCCGCGTTGCCCCGTTTCCCGGCGAGCAGTTCACCCGCTGATCGGCCTGTTCAGGCCGCGCCGTAAACCACCCGCGTTCTCCGACGCGTGCTGCTCGTTCACGCCGGAGGTCCCAGGACCCGGGCCGGGGTCACTTCGGTCCGGGGGCAGGTGTGGCCGACGGGGGTGAACAGGGCGCGGGTACGGGTCATCACCAAGAGCCTCTCCACCGCGGGGCCCGCCGCCCGAATGCTGATCGTCTTGCCCTGTGCCAGAGCACGATGGCGAATGCGGAGCACCGCGTTCAGTCCAGAACAGTCGCAGAAGCCGACCCCGTGGAAGTCGAGGACCAGGCCGCCCTCCGAGCGGTCCAATGCCCTGCGCAAGTGCTGGTAAAGGGGCTGCGCAGTGTCGAGGTCGAGCTCGCCTTCGACCAGGACGACCGTGCGCCCGCGATCAGCGGGCGTCGACGGTTGCGCGGAGGTGCCTACTTCGGTGCCCCCGGCTCGCGGGGACGGGCCTGGAGCTGTCATGGCAGCCTCCCCAAGAGGACTCCACCCGGCTACGTCCGTCCCCATTAATCTCCCCTCCGTCCCGTCATGCGTCAAGAGATACCGGAAATGGAATTCCGCCTTTTTGTTGCGTGAAATCAGCGTCCTATGGGGAGGGACGGGCGACGGGCCGGAAGCACGTACAGGGTGGACGTTCCACGCCGGCCACGCCCGCCTCCCGCACCGATCGCGGAAACCCGCGCCGCCAGCATGCGCGGGTCACCCGAACGCCACGCTCCAGGGGCGCGGGGCCCGTACCCGTGATGGCGTGGAGTGCTGTCCACTGTACGGAGGACTGTCATGTACGAAATGCACGTCGGCATAGCCGTCAGCGGCGCCCGCCCGGTGTGGCACGTCGTCGCCCACGGCCAGCGCGCCGCCCTGTGCGGCCAGCCCTTCGACCCTGAAGAGGACACGCAGACCGATCACCACTGCCTGCCGTGCATGGCGGCCTTCCAGCGCTGCATGCAGGCGACCGAACCCGCGTGACCTCCAGCCACTCGCATGCCGTTCAGGTGGAGGCCGTTTCGCCGATGATGAAGTCGATCAGGGCCGGGAGCCCTCCCTCGGCCAGGGCGTGGCGCTGACGGTCGGCGCCCGTGCCCTGGCGCAGTAGACGGTGGAGGAGGGGGTCGACGTGGCGGCCGTCGCCGTGTTCCGCGAGGGCCGGGGCGATGTGCTGGGCCAGCTGGGCCAGGACATCGCCGGCGGGGCGGGGGCGGCCTCCGGGGTCGATGAGGGTGGTGCCGAGGCCGTGGCGGGCGGCGTGCCACATCGCGGCCTGGAGCAGTTCGGGAGGGCAGGCCGGCTCGGGGACGGCCTCCTTTTGCTCGCGGATGGCGGTGGCGGCCAGGGCTCGGACGATTCCCGCGAGCATCACGGCGTCGTCCACGCGTAGTTGGACGTCCATGCAGCGCACTTCGAGCGTGGGGTAGCGCTCGGAGAGCCGGGCCTGCCAGTAGAGCTGCCCCGCGTCGGCGATGGTTGCGGACGCGACCAGCGCGGCGATCCGTTGTTCGTAGTCCTCCAAGTCCGCGAACCGCGGTGGCAGCCCGCTGACCGGCCAACGGCTGAACGAGGGGGTGCGCCAGCTCGCGAAGGCGGTGTCGTTGCCTTCCCAGAACGGGGAGTTCGCCGACATGGCCAGGAGTGTGGGCAGCCAGACCCGGAGGCGGTTGAGGACCGCCACGCCCACTTCCCCGTCCGGCATCCCGACATGCACGTGCATCCCGTTGATCAGCATGCCGTCGACGAGATGACCGCCTTTCCTGCTCAGTTCCAGATACCGGCGCTTGTCCGTGACCGGCACGGTCTCCGCGCCCGCCACAGGAGCCGCGGCGGTCGCCGCGAGCCGGCACCCGGCCCGCTCCGAAGCAGCGCCCAGGGCATGGCGCAGACGCAGCAGATGACCGGCTACTTCCTCCAGGCTGCCGCACACGGGCGTGGCGGCCTCGACCTGGGCCTGCAGCAGCTCCAGCTGCACCTCGTCGTCCTCGGCCAGCGCCTCCAGCCCCGCGGCGCGGCGCACCTCCTCGGACAGCGGCACGGGGTGCCCGGTGACCGGATCAAGCAGCAGGTACTCCTCTTCGACCCCGATGGTGATCATGGCCAGTGACTACCCGCCGCACGGCCGACCGTACCGGCCCCCGCCTCACCCGCGCCCCGACCACGGTGGCCTTGTGCCGACGCGGTGTGGCCGCCGAGGGGGCGACCCCTTGTGGTCAGGCCTTGCCCTGCATGTCCCGTCGTGCGGGGTTGCTCTGCTCCGCGGCTTTGGGGTCCTTCGCGTCCGCCTCGGCGCGAACCTCCCGCTCGATGCGCTCCCCGATCGACTTGTCGATGTTGGACCAGTACTCGAAGGCACGTCGCAGAACCGGCTCGGTGACCCCGTTGAGGAGGTGGCCCACGACGTTGTCCACCAGCCGGTCCCGGGCCGCGTCGTCCATGACCTCGCGCACCATGGTGCCTGCCTGGCCCCAGTCGTCGTCCTCGGCATGAGAGACGTAGGCCGAGCGGGTGATCTCCCCGTCGGTGTGCCAGCTGGGCGGGTTCCCGTACCGGTCGGTGTCGGCCGCGGGGCCGCCCTTCGAGTTCGGCGCGTAGACCGGGTCGACGGTCTTGCGGTACGCCATCGCCCCGTCCTTCGAGTAGGTGTGCACCGGAACGACCGGGGCGTTGACGGGCAGTTGCTGGTAGTTGCCGCCGATCCGGTGACGGTGCGCGTCCGCATACGAGAACAGCCGGGCCAACAGCATCCGGTCCGGGCTGGGGCCGATCCCGGGGACGAAGTTGTTCGGCTGGAACGCCGCCTGCTCGATCTCCGCATGGTGGTCGGTGGGATTGCGATCCAGAGTCATCCGGCCCACTTCGATCAGCGGGTAGTCGCCGTGGGGCCACACCTTGGTCAGGTCGAACGGGTTGAACCGGTATTCCGCCGCGTCCTCGTACGGCATGACCTGCACATGCAGAGTCCAGCTCGGATACTCGCCGTCGCGGATGTGCTCGAAGAGATCCCGCGTGTGGTAGTCGGTGTCGGCCGATGCCATCTGGTCGGCCTCGTCCTGAGTGAAGAACTCGATGCCCTGGTCGGTCTTGAAGTGGTATTTCACCCAGAAGCGCGCACCCTGGGCGTTGATCCACATGTAGGTGTGGGAGGTGTAGCCGTTCATGTGGCGCCAGGTGCGGGGGATGCCACGGTCACCCATGAGCCACGTGACCTGGTGAGCCGACTCCGGCGACAGGGTCCAGAAGTCCCACTGCATGTCATGGTCGCGCAGATTGTTGTCCGCGCGGCGCTTCTGGGACCGGATGAAGTGCTGGAATTTCATCGGATCCTTGACGAAGAACACAGGGGTGTTGTTACCCACCATGTCGTAATTGCCCTCGCTGGTGTAGAACTTCACCGCGAAGCCGCGCGGGTCCCGCCACGTGTCCGGGCTGCCGCGCTCTCCTGCGACCGTGGAGAACCGGACGACCAGTTCGGTCCTGGCGCCGGGCTGGAAAAGCGCGGCACGGGTGTAGGCACTGACGTCGCCGGTCACTTCGAAATGCCCGAAGGCACCGCTCCCCTTGGCGTGCGGCTGACGCTCGGGAATCCGCTCCCGGTTGAACTGCGCCATTTGCTCGATCAGGTAGGAGTCCTGCAGCAGGACCGGCCCACCAGGGCCGACGGTGAGCGAGTGTTCGTCACTCTCCGCCGGAGCGCCGGAATCAGTGGTGGTCGGCTCACGCGAAGTGTCGGTCATCGATCTGTCCTCCGTCAGACGGTGCAAGGCGAAACACTGGTCAATCAACGGCGCGACGTCGCGCCGGCCCGTGCTGGGCGAGTCGGCGGTTCAGCTCGTCCGGGGGAAGCCGGGCTCGACAGCCCCATCGCTCCTCCTCGTCACATGTCGCCCCCTTCGCGGTCCGCCAGTACCCCTGGGCGGCGTACCCACACCCCCTACCTCTAGCCGCCGTACGCCGCTCCCGCCAGCCGGACATCCCCGCACGGCCCGGTGCGGTCGGCCGACGGGGGAAGCGGTGTGCACGGTCGTCGTCGGGCCTGCTACCGGGGCGGCTCACGCGTGCGGCAGGCCGTGGCCGGAGTTCGAGGAGCCGGAGACCCAGGTCGACCGACCTGCTGTGCTCGCGACCGTGTGAAGGTCGCAGCGCGGGGCGAACCCGTCCGGCGCGGTCACGGCGCTCCGGGCCGTAGGCCGAGCTCACCCCCGTGAAGCTCGACCTCGACCCGGCCGGCACCGCCACCACTCCCCCTCGACACTTCAGTGGCGGAGAAGCATTGGTAACGTACACCAGAGTGACTGTCCGGCGTCAACCAAAGTGTTGCCGGGGGCCGGCCCGAGGGGCTTCGAGCAACACTGTGGTGGGCAAAGGCTCGACATCACACCAAGGAGGTCGTGTACGTGGAGGATGACCAGTCGCCCACCTTCGCCCAACTCCTGGACCACCTCTTCCGCGAGGTGCACCCCCCTTCCCGGGGGCCCTACACCTACGCGGAGGTCGCCGAGGGAATCCGCAAGGCCGCGACCGGAGAGGGGCGTGGGGTGACGGCGAGTGCCATCCAGCAACTGCGCACCGGGGCCAAGCGGAACCCGACGCGGCACACCATCAAGGCCCTGGCCGACTTCTTCGGCGTACCGGCGGGCTACTTCGTCGACAGCGCGGCCGCCGAGCGCACCAGGGCGGAGATCGGCCTCCTGGCCGCCATGCGCGACCAGGACGTGCGCAAGGTGGCCCTGCGCGCCAACGGCCTGAGCGTCGACAGCCTGAAGATGCTGTCCACCGTGATTGAACAGGCCCGGAAACTCGAAGGACTGACCACCGACGACCCCGCGCAGGACCTCGACCTGGACGACTGAACCGCTCACCGGGCGACGATCACGCGATCCCCGCGCCCCGGCACGGCACCCCCCTTGTGACAGCTCGACGGCAGGGGGGCATCAGGTGTTTCCCGGTACAAGCCGGGCATCCCCAGCCGCAGGGCCCGACGGCGGCGGCACCCCGCCCTCGAAGCGGAGTCGCGATCATGTCAGCATGGGGCCCGCATACCGGGCTTCCAGCGAGAGGTGTGCCCCGGCCGACCTCCCCCGACCGGCGTCACCGGAGTGAGGACATGGACCTTGAGCAGCTTCGCGCCACGTGTGAGGCGCGCGTCGAGGCGCTTCGACTCCCGCACCGATTCAGCACCCGCGACCTCCGCGACGCCGTGGCCGAGCAACGCGGACGCCCCATCATCCTGCGCCCCCTGAGCACTCTGGGCGCCATGGACGCTCCGTGCGGCATCCGCCTGGAGACCCCGGACGCCGACCTGTTGTTCTACGAGGAGGCCACCTCCCCCCTCCACCAGAACCACATCCTCGCCCACGAGATCAGCCACATCATCTGCGACCATCCCGGCAGCCTGGAACTGGACCAGGACACCCTGCGCGCGATCGGGTTCAACCCCACCCTCGTGCAGCGCATGTCCGGCCGGACCAGCTACACCAGCGAGGACGAGCGCGAGGCCGAGGTGATGGCCAGCGTGATCCGACAACTCATGTACCGGGGACGCGAAGGCCCGTCGAGCCGGCCCACCAGCGGCGCCGAGAGCTGGGACGCGCTGTTCGCCGAGCCACACAGGAAGAATCGCCACCGGAAATGATCAACATCGTGTTCACGGGCACGGCCGTCGTGCTGCTGTGCTTCGCCGCCTACTGGGTGCGCGGACGCGGCGGACACCGCCCCACGGGCACCTGGGCGATGGCGGCGCTGCTGACCTCGTTCGCCCTCGCCTTCGCCTCCTACGCCCCCGCCGTGGAGCGCGCGGTCGAATCGGTGGTCCCCGACGTCGCCCGCCTCCTCAGCAACACCTTCACCCTGACGGCGGCCACCTCGATCCTGGCCTTCCTCTTCCAGCTCAATCTGGACCGCGAACGGGCCCACCGGCAGATCCGACTGCGCGTCATCGCCCTCGTGATCTCCGTCGCCGGCATGACCGCTTTCTTCGCCGCCGAACAACTCACCGGACGCAACCCGGTGTTGTACGCGTGCTACGTGCTCATCTACGTCTCCTACCTGGTGTACGCGGCCAAGGACTTCATGCTGCAGACCTGGGCCCAGTCCAAGCGCTCGACCCGCCGCAGTCAGCGCTGGGGCCTGCGCACGACCTCGGCCGGCTGTGGCTTCGCCCTCGTCTACGCGGCGTACAAGCTCTTCGCCCTGGTCTCCATCGGGCTCGGCCTGGGGCTCGTGCCCGACGACGCCCGGTGTTCGAGCCCGCTGACCCCCGTCCGCTGTACGTTCAGCGTGACCGCGCCCGCCGTCGCCGTCCTCCTCATCACCGTCGGGCTCACCCTCCCCGCCCTGCTGTGGCCGCTCAGCCAACTGCGCCGCCGCCGCTGGGAACGGAACTCGTTCACCGCGCTTGAACCCCTGTGGCGGGAGGTCACCTCGGCGGTCCCCGAGGTCGTGCTCGACCCGGGCAGCACCGAGGCCGGCACCCACGACCTCGACTTCCACCTCCACCGCCGGGTCATCGAGATCAACGACTGCGTGCTGGCCCTGCGCCGGTACCGTCAGGCATCGGTACGGGACGCCGCGGCGGCCGAGGTCGCCCACCGGGGCACGGCCGACACCCCCGAGGGCGACGCCGAGGTGGAGGCGGCGGTCATCGCCGCGGCCGTCGACGCGAAGCGCGCCGGACTCCCCCTCGACGGCGACGAGGCCCCGCCCGCCGCCGGCACCCGCTCCCGCAAGGGCGACCTCCCGGCGGAGACCGCCTGGCTGCTGCTCGTGGCGGACGCCTACGCGCGGCGCCCGGCAGCCGAGAACGCGGGCGTGGCCTCATGACCGCCCCGCGGCAGGACCCGCTGCGCGACCCGCGCTTCTTCGCCGATCCCTACCCCACCTACGACCGGCTGCGCGAAGGCTGCCCGGTGCAACGCATTCCCACCGGCTCCGGCGGACACCACGCCTACCTGATCACCGGTCACCCCGAGGCGCGCGAGGCGTTCACCGACCCCCGGCTGTCCAAGGACACGGTCCGCTTCTTCGCCGGCCGTCCCTCGAACCGCGACCTGCACCCGGCGATCTCCCGCAACATGCTGGCGAGCGACCCACCCGCGCACACCCGCCAACGGCGGGTGGCGACGCCCCTGTTCACCACCGGACGCGTCCGGGAACTGCGCCCGTTCATCACCCGGGTCGTCGACGACCTCATGACCGCGTGGCGACCGGGCACGGAGGTCGACCTGGTGGCGGACCTGGCGGTGCCCCTGCCGGTCACCGTCGTCTGCGAGCTCCTTGGCGTGCCGGAATCCGACCGCGCCACGCTCGCCGGCTGGTCCCACGACCTCTTCGACGCGACCGACAACGGCCGTATCGACGCCGCGTCGCACCGGATCGGCGACTATCTGACCCACCTCGTCGACACGGCCCGCGCCACCCCCGGCGACGGCCCGCTCCACTCCCTTCTGCGCGACTGCGACGAGGGCGGCCTCGACCGGGACGAGGCCGTCTCCCTGGCCGCCCTCCTCCTGGTCGCCGGGCACGAAACCACCACCCACTTCATCGGCAACGCGGTCCTGGCCCTGCTCCGGCACCCGGAGGCATTCGACCGCCTGCGCCAGGACCCGGACCTGATCCCCGGCGCCCTGGACGAACTGCTCCGCTTCGACTCGCCGGTGAGCGTGGCCACTTTCCGTCACAGCACGGAGGACCTGCGCGTCGGCGGGGTCGACATCCCGGCCGGCTTCCCGGTGCTCATCGCCCCCGGGGCCGCGAACCGCGATCCGGCGGCGTTCCCCGACCCGCACCGCCTCGACCTCGACCGCGACGCCGGCGGCCACCTCTCCTTCGGCCACGGCATCCACCGCTGCCCGGGCGCCCCCCTGGCCCGCGCCGAGGCGGAAATCGCGCTGCGCACCCTGGTGACCCGCTTCCCGGACCTCCATCTGGCCATCCCCGCACAATCCCTGACCTGGCGTCGAACCCGCCTCACTCGCGGCCTGGCCGCCCTCCCCCTGATCCTCTGACCCACAACAGGTCACACTGCGCGGCAGAAGGCCTTCTCGATCGGGGGCCGACACCAAGGAATTCCGTAGTAAGGAACTAGGGAAAGCAGGGTCGGCCGGAATTCCCGGCGACCCTACGCTGGCCGGGTGCCTCATTCTCCTCTTTCCGAACCATCTGATCCTGCTGGTTCCGCCGAATTCGGCCTCATGGAGGCCGTGGCGGTGGCCGCCACCGATGTCGGGCTTCGGATACGCGGGCCGGGCAGGTGCGAGATCGACGTCGGCCCGCGCACCTACGCGCTGACCGCGGAGCCGGACGCCGTACGGCAGTTGGCGGACGTGCTGACCCAGGTCGTGCCCACAATACGGCGCAGCGCACCGGTCCGCCGGCAGCTGTCGCCGGACGACGCGCGGCGGCTGGAACCGTTCGTCAAACGGTTCCGGGACATGGGGATTCTGCTGTTTCCGGGGGAGGAAGTCCGCCTCGACGACGAGCCCGGCCGTCGGCTGTATTCCTATATCTGCCGGCGGAGCGAGGATCCGGATCGGATATTCGCGGGCCTCCGGGAGAAATGCATTGCGGTGTCCGGCCCTGAGGAGGTCGTCTCCGTCTGGTCGCCGCTGCTCGCGGAACAGGGCCTGAGCGTCACGGAACACGGCCGGGACATCACGGAGTACGGCCCGGGCCCCTCCGCCCCGAGCCCCTCCGGTTCGGACCCCGCCCTGCGGATCGTCGTCGCCTGCGATGAAGCCGGTCTCGCCGCGGCCAACCGGCAGCTGTGTGCCGAGGCCACCGACTGGGTGCCCGTACTGTTCGGTGCCCAGCGCGTGCGGATCGGCCCCTGGGTGCGGGTCGGCGAGTCGGGCTGCCTGCGGTGCCACCTCCCCGCGCGCCCCACGCGGCAGGCGTTCCGCCCGGCCGGATGGGCCACCTTCCAACCGGGGTGTCTGCACTGGGCCGGCGGGCTCGTCGCCCACCTGGCGCTGCGCAGCCTGCTCCCGATGAGCGCGGAGCACGCCTGGGGCCGGGTCACCACGCTCGACGTGTCCAGCGGGGAGCAGTCCTCGGTCACCACCTGGCGCGACCCTTTCTGTCCCGACTGCGCCGCCCACGCCCCCGCCGCCCGCGAGTGGGTGGCCCCATGACCCTACGCACCCTGATCGAGGCCCTCGGATTCGCCGTACGCCCCTATCCCCTGCCCGCCCGCCTCCGCGGCACCGCATACGCCCTGGTCCCCACCGAGCACCGCACCCCGCGCCTGGAACCGTCGGGCGCGGCGATCCCGCTACTCGCCCTGACGGCCAGTCAGGAACCGCAGGCGGCGCTCCGGCTCCTGGCCGCCCGGGCGGCTCAACTCAGGCTCGGGGACCCGGAGTTCGGCATCGGCGCCGCCGTCACCCGGGAAGTCGCCGTGCGCGAGGCACTTCGCGACGCCCTGGAGCGCCGCACTCCGCCGACCGTCGCACGCCGACTCACGGCATGGTCCGACACCGTACGGTCGCCCCTGCATCCCGCATGGGACGTCCAGCTCGACTGTCATCTGTACGGCGACGACGGCTCGGCGCCCTGGGTGGGGGCGGTCCTGCGACGGGACGACCGGGAGATCCGGGCCTTCGGCTGCGGCACGACGGTCCGGGGCGCCCTCGGCCGCGCGCTTGACGAGGTGTTGACCCTGGCCGCCGAGGACCGGTGGAGCGCGCCGGACAAGGATCCGGAGTTCGTCGGGGAGGTCGTGGGCGTCCCGGAAGGCGAGTGGGTCGAGCCGGTCGGCGCCGAGCTGCGGACGGTGCACGACGGCCCCGGCGGCACGGTCGTCCAGTGCCGCCTGCCCGGGATCGCTCCCCGGCCGGAGCCCGCCGGCCGCCTCGCGCCGGTCGACCTCTCCCTCGCTGGCGACCCGGAACTCACCCGGATCTCCCGCACCTTCCACGAGAACTCCAAGATCCGCGCCGCGTTCCGCACGCTCCCCCCGGTCGACGTCGACCGTCTCGCCCCGGACACCCGCCGCGAGCTGGCCCGCCCGTACCGCGACTACGGCCGCACCCGGACCGAGCAGCCGTGGCCGGTGCAGGGCGCCCGCCCCCTGCTGCCCCTGGACACCGCGCTGCGGCGGCGTCGATCGGCGGCGCCCATGAGTCGCCGACCCCTCCAACTGGCCGACATGGCACGCGTGTTGGAGCTGTCCGTCGGCATCACCGGAACGGCGCGCACTCCCGACGGGGTCGAACTGCCGTTGCGGGCCACGCCGTCGGCGGGCGGGCTCTGCTCGTACGACCTGTTCGTACTGGCCCGGCACGTCGAAGGGCTCACGCCGGGCGTGCACTACGTCCACCCGGGGCGCCGAGTCCTGCAACTGGTCGCTGACGACTGCCCGTTCGAGGACGTGGCCGCACACACCGGCTACGCCGGGCGGGTCGGGGAGGCGGCGGCCGTGGTGGTGTTCGTCGCCGCGTTCCGCCGGGGCCGGTGGAAGTACGGGGAGCGCGGCTACCGCATGGCCCTCATCGAGTGCGGCCACGTCGCGCAGAGCGTGGTGACCGCGGCGGCGGCGCTCGGCCTGGTGGCGCATCCACTCGCGGGGTTCGTCGACGACTACTTCGACCGGCTGGTCGGGGTGAACGGCACCGACGACGCCGTCGTCCATCTGACTCTCCTGGGGGAGGCCCAAGCATGATCAGGGAAGACAGCGTCATCCGGCTCGTTCCCGATGTCCGGCTGCACCTCCAGGACGACCACAGTGGCTTCGTGGAAGCACCCGGTGGCGTGCGCCGGCTGCACGGCAGCGGCCTGCGGCTGCTCGCCGACCACCTGCTGCCCCGGCTCGCCGAGCCTGCCAGGGCCGCCGACATCGCCGCGGCCCTCTCCCCCGAGGTGCCGCGCACGCGGGTCCTTGAGCTGCTCGAAGGGCTGCGGGAACAGCGGATCGTCGAGTACGCGCGGGGCGATCGGCCGCCGGGCACCGGGTCGGTCGCGGTGCTCGGGCCCACCGAGCTCACCTGCGACCTCGTGGCCGTACTGGGTCGGACGCGGGTGGCGGTGCACGACCTCGGCGACCCGGCGCAGCCGCCGTCCCGCGCTGCCGATCTGCTCATCACGGCCACCGCCTCCGTCTTCGACCCGGGCGCCGCGGCGGTGAACGAGCGGTGCGTGCGCGAGGATCTGCCCTGCCTGTTCTTCGGCCTCCTCCCGGGCGGCGCCGCGTTCGCGGGACCGCTCTGGTCGCCGGGGCGTACGGTCGCCTGCTACGCCTGTCTGCGTACCCGGATCTTCTCCAACTCCGTGCACGGGCCGGTGTGGAGCGCCTACACCGCCTCCCTGGCCGCGTCCGGGACGCCCGCCCTGGACCGGCGGGTGCCGCCCTGGACCGCGGCCCGGCTGGCCGGCGCGGTGGCGCGGCGGGCGACGGCCTGGCTGGAGCGGCGCGATGACGACCCGCCGGGTGAGCTGCTCTGGCTGGACGAGGACGGCGGCGAGACCACCCGTTTCGTGCTGCCGGTACCGACGTGCCCGGTCTGCGGGGGCCGCGAGAACGCCGGGACCGAGGCCGCGGCGCCGCTCACCGCGGCCGTCGACGACAAGGTCGGCGCCGTACACACGGTCTCCGTGCGCCGGGCCGAGAGCGGGCCCGCGATCTACCTGGCCGGCAGCACCTCCCCCGACCTGTCGTTGCTGCGCCCGAACCTGGGCGTGGTCCGCAACGGGGGCGCCGGGTTCGCCAAGAAGGAGGCCCTGAACGCGGCGATCGGGGAGTCCCTGGAGCGCTGTGCGGCGGGGCTGTACCGCTCGTCGCGGCTGCGGACGGCGTCGTACGCGCAGTTGGGCGAGGAGGCGGTCGCGCCGGACGCGTTCGGTCTCTTCAGCGCCGAGCAGTACGCCTCCCCCGGCTTCCCGTTCGCGCCGTTCACCGAGGACACCCGGGTGCGCTGGGTGCGCGCGACCCGCTGGGCGGACGGGGCGCCGTGCTGGGTACCGGCCTCCCAGGTGTACCTGTACTACCGCCGCGCGAAGGAGGAGGCGCCGATCGCGGCGTCGATCTCCACGGGCCTGGCGGCCGGGCCCACCTTCGCGGACGCGGTCCTCGGCGGCTTGAGCGAGATCGTCGAACGGGACGCCCTCGCGATCTCCTGGCTGCACCGGCTGCCGCCGCGCCCGGTCCCCGAAGAGGTCGTCGCCGCCTCGTCCCAGGTCAGCTACCACCTGTCCGGTGCGTCCGGCTGGCGCGTCTCCTTCTACGACGTGTCCCTCGATCTCACCCCGCCGGTCGTCGTCGCCGTCATGGACCACCGCGGCGCCGGTGGGCCCGTCCTCTCCTTCGGGGCCGCCTGCCGCCGCTCCCCCGTCCGGGCCGTCGAGAAGGCGTTCCTGGAGGCCGCCCAGGGCCTGACGTACGTGCGGCGCCTGGTCAAGGCGTACGAGGGCTTCGACGCCGCCTCCGGCTTCGACCAGGTCGACGAGTTCAACAAGCACGCCATCCTCTACACCCGGCACCCCGAACTGCGGCCGCGCGCGGGCTTCCTCGTCCATCCGAGCGTGCCCACGCCCTGCGACCGCCCAGCTCGACCGGCCCCTGAGGACCTCCCGGCGGCAGCCGGGGACGACGTCGACCTGATCGTCAAGGAGCTCGCCTCGATCGGGCTGCACACCTACGTCGTCGACCTGACGACCCCCGACACCCGGCGGCTCGGCGTGCACGTCGTCCGCGTCCTCGTGCCCGGGCTGCAGCACCTCTCGGGCGCCCACCGGTTCCGGTTGCTCGGCAACCCCCGGCTCCACACGGTCGTACGCAAGCTGGGCTTCGACTCGGCCCCGGACAACCCGTATCCGCACCCGCTCCCCTAGGAGACCTGCCATGGCAGCCCGTTTCGTCGCCGTCCCGTCCCTGGCGGTGGTCCGCAAGGAGGACTTCGCCTCCACCTCCCTGATCCCCGAGGCGTACGCACGTCACATCACAAGCCGCTGCCTGCCGTCGGGCCAAGCGCCGGTGCACTGCTCGGTGTCCGGCGAGGCGGTCGGCTCCGGCGTCCGGCTGCGCTTCTCCTCCAAGGTCGACGGGCTCGGCGGACCGGCCATGCTCACCCACAAGTTCTTCTTCGTCGACGGCGAGGAGACCCGGGAGCGCTTCCACGTGGTCACTCCGGAGAGTCCCGAGGTCACGACGGATCTGCTGGTCCTCTTCGACGGCCGGGAGCGCGACTACTGCCACGCCTCGGTGTACGACGCCGAGAACAGGCTGCTCGCGGTGCACGCGATCGTCTTCGACAAGGACGGACGCACCACCCCGTACCCGTTCACCCAGCGATACGTCTCTCCGCTCCACCTCGGCCGGGCCGACCTGACGGAGACGGTGGACGACACCGGCCGCCGCGTCCTGCGCTTCACCGTCGGCCTGACCGGTCTCACCGAGCCGGTCACGGTTGCCCTCGCCCGGCAGGGCATGGGCTGGATCGAGCGGGTGGAGCTGACGTGCTCACCGCGGCATCCGGAGGTCCATCTCGACCTGCCGCTCGATGACAACCCGCTGCTCGCGTGCGGGGATTGGGTCCTCATCGCGGTGGACGAACAGGACCGCTTCCTCGCGCAGACGCTGGTGACGGTGCAGAGCGCGCCGTGACGGACCTGCGGGTGACCCCCTCCGGTCTCCGGCTGATCGCCGTTCCCCACCGCGGATCCCCGCTCGCGGCGGTGCTGCTGCGCCTGCCGGTGGGCAGCGCCGACGAGTCGCCCGGCGCCGAAGGAACGGCCCATGCGCTCGAACACCTCGTCGTGCGCTGCTCGTTGGCGGGGGGTCTGGTCGGTGACGGTGTGCCGATGTCGGCCCGCACCGGCAGGGAGGCGACGGTGTACGACACGGTGGTGCGACGGGCGGACACGCTCACGGCGGTGCGCGCCCTGGGCCGGATCTTCAATGAACTGGACGTATCCGTACGGGAGTTGAGCGCCGAGGTCACCGCGATCCGGGAGGAGCGCGCGGAGCGCTGCGCCGATCCCTCCTGGCAGCTCCGGGAGGCGTTGCTCGGGGCGTTGTGGTCGGGGACGTCGTGCGCACACCCGGTGCTCGGGAGCGCGCGGGTGCTCGACGCGCTCACCCCGCGACCACTGCGTGACGCCCATCGGAGGTGGTACGACCCGCGGGACGCGACCCTCGTGATCGTGACGGACGGAGCGGCCGAGCTGGTGCCCGAGGTGACCTCGATGGTCTCGGAGTGGGGGCCGGGCCTACCGGTCCGTGCGCCCCACCCACTCGTACAGCCCGCGTCACCGGGCGCCGAGGTGACATACGGGTCCGCGTCCGGGGTCGCCGTGGCGCGTCCGGGGGCCGCGTCGGCGGTTTCCGTTCTGGCCTGCGATGCCGTCAAGGCGGCGACCGGTCTGGTCGTACAGACTCTGCCGCTGCGAGGGTGGCTGTGCGTGTGGGCCCTGATGGCGGCATCGGGGGCGCGGCCCGCGCGTCAGGCGCTCCTGAACGCCCTCGCGGCCACCCGCGTGCGGCTCACCGCGCCGGGTGGGGCGGACTGGCTGCGGGCCTCGGTGCTCATCCCCCGGCTGCGGGCGGAGGGCGATGTCGAGGCGGTCGCCCGCCGGTACGCCGAGCCGCTCGTGGGCGAGTTGACCGCCGGTTCCGTGGAGGAGGTCGCTGCCGTGCTCACTCAGTGGCGGGGCTGGTTCGCGCAGGAGCTCGGATGAACGACCGTGGCGCGGCAGCCGCGCCGCATCTTGTCTTCGCCCTGCCCGAGGGTCCCGCGGGCCCCGTCGCAGCGGCGAGTCTGGCCGTGCCGCTCGCCGGAGTCTCCAGGCCCGCACTGCTGGCCGCGCCCCTGGTCGCCGCGAGGTGGGCGCGGGCGGTGGCCCGGGCCGCGCGGGCGGAGGGGCTGGTCTGCCGGGTGGAACCCGTGGTGACGGCCGACTTCGCCGGGGTCACCGCCGAAGTCCTGGGCAGCGAGAGGGAGTTGTTGCGTTCTCTGCCCGACTGGTTTCCGAGGGAAGGGTCGGCCGTGGATGCCGGACTCCTTGACCGGCTGCGCGCCGAATGCCTGGTCCGGTCGTCGTCCGGCGAACGCGGCCCCGACCTGGTCCGGCGGGCGCTGTTCGGGGAGCGGCACCGGTACGGCGTCGTCCATGAGGAGCGCGTGCGCCGCATCCGGACGGCCGATGACCGGGAGGTCGAGGCGGCCGCGGCTGAACTGCTCGGGGAGCGCCCCGCGTTCCAGCCCTTCGATACCGCCCCCGCCCTCGCGCCTAGGACCGTCCCGATCGAAGGGCCCCGCTCCCACTACCTCCTCGGCACGCCGGGCGTCCCCCTGTCCTCCGGCCGGAAGTCCGCCCTGCACCTCGCCTGGGCCCTCCTGGGCGGCAGGGAGGGCATCCTCGACCGGGTGCTGCGCAAGGAGCGTCAACTGACCTATTCCGTCGCGGCGTTCAGCCGGGAACTCGCCGAGGGCGGGTACGGCATGTGTTTCGCCGGATGCCGGCCCGAGGCGCTGGACGAGGTCGCCGGGTGCGTGCGCGCGGCGCTGGAGGAATTGGGCCGGGCCGCGGTGGCGCCCGGTCTGCTCAGGGCGGCGAAAGAGCGGCTGATCGTCCAGCGGTATCGGGCGCTCCAGTCGGAGCGGGCCCTGGCCGAGCGGCTCGTCGCGTATCGGGTGGCGGGCCTGGGGCAGGCCGAACTCGACGGCTATCCAGCGGCGTTGGCGGCGGTGAGCGGTACGGAGGTGAGCGCCGTCGCCCGGGACCTGCTCGCGCCGGAGCGGTTGATCGAGGTCCGGATGGTGGGTGCGGCCGAGCGGTGACGGGGGAGGCACCGCCCGACCGCGGTCTGTGGGTTCCTGCCGCGGCCCGCGACGTTGTGCCGCGGTCAGACGAGTCCGAACGCGGAGGCACGTTCCACCGCCTCCAGTCGGCTGCGGGCGCCGAACTTCGACAGCAGGTGGCGTACGTGGTACTCGACGGTGTTCTCGGTGACGTGCAGGGCGTGGGCGATGTCCTGGTTGCGCAGGCCGCGCCGGAGCAGATCGAGGACTTCGTGCTCGCGCCGGGTGAGGTGCGGGGCGGGGCCGGTGGAACGTTCCTGGAGCAGTTGGAAGAAGCTGCGGTCGGTGACGTTGACTCCGAGTTCGTGAGCGATGCGGATCGCCTCGGCCGTGCGGTGCAGGTCGGCGGTGTCCTCCAGGTAGACCCGACAGCCGCGCCGCTGCCAGCGTTCGCAGCGGCGCCAGTCACGACGGGGGCCGAGGATCGCCAGCTTCAGGTCCTCCCGGATCGCCTTCGCCCGGGAGAAGGCGCGGTGGATCTCGCTGTCGTCGATCTGTTCACCCACCAGCATCCATTCGGCCTGGACGGCATGGATGGTGGCGGCCAACAGATCGGAGTCCGCGCACTGATGGATCTCCATTCTTCCCTGCAGGATGCTGCCCGAAGGTAATCGTTCGGCCGCCTTCCACCAGCCCACGAGCACCACCGCACATTCGTCTCTGTCCGTCGTCACACAATTCGGTGAAGACAATTCGAAGGCCATAATCCCTTCCGATACAGGAATGCGGGGACCGAGGCGGAAATAAAGACGATCACGGACGCGCATATGCAAGAGTCATGTAAACATACGAAGTGGGGCAACTGTCAAGCTTGTCTCAGTCGCGTGGTGGCCAGATTTCACTTCCCGACCCTCGGATTTCCGTGGATCCCTCCTAAGGAAATCCGTGGGATCCATGGATCGCGCGTCATGAATTCTCGCCGCGCGATGCGTTTTCCTGCGCCGCCATGGCTTCTCTGATCATCCCCAGCTCCTCCCGGATGCCCTCCAGCGCGTCGGCGATACGGCCGAGAGCGTCCGGCGCGGGGAGCTCGGGGGACGCGCGGGACGCGGGCGACTCGACGGGCCCCGGGGATGCGAAGGGCCTTGGGGATGCGAGCGGCGGCGCCGCCGCGACGGCGGAGGGCGCGCCCGCCCCGTCGGGCACCACGTATCCCGCAAGACCCATCAGTTCCCAGTAGTCCAGGCCGAGCACCTGGGCGAGCCGGTGCAGCACGCGCGGCGAAGGGGTGCCGACGTAGCCGCTCTCCAGCTTGAACAGGTAGCCCGACGAGATCTCGGCCTCCGCCGCCGCCGACTGCGTGGACCGGCCGCGCGCCTCGCGGGCCGCTCTGATCCGGTCCCCCATGCGCTGGGTCGGCCGGGGGATCTGTTGCTTGGTCACATTCACTATGGTAGTCACATTCACTATGGAGTACAAGCATCCGAAGACAACCCGCAGCACGGCGGCGCTCACCGTCGCGTCCCTGGCACTGGCCACCGACGCGCTCGTGTACGGCATGGCGGTGCCCCTGCTGCCGAAACTCACCTCCGACAACGGCGCCGAGCCACTCGACGTCGGCATCCTGTTCGCCGTCTACGCGGCCGCGCTCGTGGCCGCCACGCCCCTGGTCGGTGCCTGGGTGGACCGCCAGGGCAACCGTCGGCCCATGCTGGCCGGGGTGATCGGTCTGGCCGCGGCCACCCTGCTGTTCGCCTTCGCCCACGACACGACCCTGCTCCTTGTGGCGCGAGCGCTGCAGGGCGCCGCCGCCGGCGTGGTGTGGACGGCCGGCCTGTCCCTGATCGCGGCCACGCACGCACCGGCCGAGCGCGGCAGGGCCATGGGCATGGCCCTGTCCTCGTTCGCGGTGGGCATGCTGATCGGCCCACCCCTGGGCGGACTGCTGAGCGGCTGGTTCGACCCGCGCGCGCCCTTTCTGCTCGCCGCCGTGCTCGCCGTCGCCGATGGCGCGGCCCGCTGGTACCTCGTGCCGCGCGAGGGCGCCGTCGCCGCGGCGCGCGGCACGCTCTCTGAGATCCGCGGGCGTGCCGGTCTGGCCCTGGTGGCGCTCCTGACCGTGGCGGGCGCCGCGCTGCTGGCGTTCATGGAGCCCATCCTGCCGCTGCACCTGTTCACTACAGAGAATGCCGGTGTCGGCGCGGTCGGCCTGATCTTCGGCGCGGCCGGTGTCGCCGCCACGCTCGCCCCGCCCATCGCGGGGAGCCTGCTGCGCACGGTCGCGCCGGGCCGGGTCGCCGCGGGCGGCTGCGTGGTCGCCGCCGTCGCGATGCTCGCCCTGGGCTCGGTGCACGGCCTGATCGCGACCGCGGCCGCGCTCGCCGCGGTGACCATCGGCGCCTCGTTCGTCCTCACCCCGACCATCACCGTCATGTCGGAGATCGCCGAGGCGAAGCAACCACCGGCCTACGGCGCGGTGTACGCCCTCTATACGCTCGCTTACACGGGAGGGCTCACGATCGCCCCGCTCAGTGCCGGCTGGGCCATGCAAGGGCTGGGTTTCACCGGGGCCGCCCGAGTCGCGGCGGCTGCTGCGGTGCTGGTCGGCGCCGTACTCCTGAGCCGACACCGGCGCCGTCCGAAATCCTCGCCGGCCGGTGCGGAAACGCCGTCCGGATCAGAGAAATCCGCTTGACCGCTCGGATCACCGGGCCCGGCGGATCAATTTCTCAGAAGGTTTAACTACGGAATTCCGTGATGGTCTCCGCTCTCTTGGCTCTCGTAGTGTCGTTCGGGCCAGATCACCCGCGAACGAGGGGAGACGAATATGTTCGACATCGAGATCACGGTCGTCGACGAGCAGGTTTCCAGTCTCGAAGAGATCGGCATGGACGAGGGGTGTAGCAGCAGCTCTTCCTGCAGCTCGCTCGACATCTCCGACGTCGACTTCGAGTAGCGACAAGTCGTACGCCGTCAGCGGTCCGCGGCATCCGCCGCGGGCCGCGCACTTTGCCCACCGGAGAAAAGAACGCGCCAGAGAAGCGAGCGGAGGGTCATGCCCAAGCCATTCGACGTGGTCGTACGCGGCGGACGCTGGTTCGACGGCACCGGGGCGGCGTCCGCCGTGCGGGACCTGGGCATCGAGGACGGCGTGGTGACCGCCGTCTCGGCCCGCCCGCTGCACGCCCGCGAAGGCGGGCGGACGATCGACGCCCGGGGGCGCTGGGTCCTGCCGGGCCTTCTCGACATCCACACCCACTACGACGCCGAGGTCCTGCTCGACCCGGGACTCCGCGAGTCGGTACGGCACGGCGTCACCACCGTGGTGATGGGCAACTGCTCGCTGTCCACCGTGTACGCGACCGAGCTCGACTGCGCCGACCTGTTCTCGCGCGTCGAGGCCGTACCGTACGACTGCATCCTCGACGCGCTGACCGCGCACCGCTCCTGGGAGTCGGCCGAGGGCTATGTCGACGCGCTGGAGAAGCGGCCGCTCGGCCCGAACGTGGCGGCCTTCCTCGGCCACTCCGACCTGCGGGCGCACGTGATGGGGCTCGGCCGTTCCGTCGACCCGAAGGAACGGCCCACCGAGCGGGAACTGCGCCGGATGGAAGAGCTCGTGGCCGCGGCCCGCGCGGCGGGCCTGCTCGGTCTCTCCACCATGACGAGCCCCTTCTCGCGGCTGGCCGGGGACCGCTACCGCTCCGCCCGGCTGCCCTCGACCTACGCCTCGTGGGGCGAGTACCGGCGGCTGCACCGCACGCTGCGCCGCACCGGCGGCATCCTGCAGAGCGCCCCGAACCCGGCGATGCCGCTGAACACGCTGCTGTTCCTCGCCGCTGCGGCCGGCCGGGCCCGACCGGCGCTCAGAACCACCCTGTTGACCGCGATCGACCCGAAGGCCGCACCCGGCCTGGCCACCGCGCTGACCCGCACCACCGCCGTCACCAGTCGGCTGCTCGGCACGGACCTGCGCTGGCAGCACCTGCCGGTGCCGTTCGAGCTGTACTCCGACGGGATCGACCTGGTGGTGTTCGAGGAGTTCGGCGCGACCGCCGCCGCGCTGCACCTGCGCACCGAGGCGGAGCGACGCGCGCTGCTCCTCGACGACGGCTTCCGCGAACGGTTCCGGCGCGAATACCGGCGCCCCCTGCCACCCCGCGCCTGGCACCGCGACCTGTACGACGCCGAGATCGTCTCCTGCCCCGAACCCGGCCTCGCGGGCCGGAGTTTCGGCGCGGTCGCGGACGAACGCGGGCAGCACGTGGTGGACACCTTCCTCGACCTGGTCGCCGCGCACGGCACCGGGGTGCGCTGGCGGACCACGCTCGCGAACCACCGCCCGGCCGTCCTGGACCGCCTGGCGGCAAGCCCCGTCGTGCAGTTCGGGTTCGCCGACTCCGGCGCCCACCTGCGGAACATGGCGTTCTACAACGCGCCGCTGCGGCTGCTGAAGCGGGTGCGGGACGCCGAGCGCGCGGGCCGTCCGATCCTGTCCGCGGAGGCCGCCGTGCACCGGCTGACCGGGGAGCTCGGCGCCTGGTTCGGCCTGCCCGCGGGCACCCTGCGCGAAGGGGACCGGGCCGACCTGGTGGTCGTCGACCCGGCCGGCCTCGACGACGAACTGGCCGCCTACCACGAGGCGCCGGTGGCGGCGTACGGCGGTCTTTCCCGCATGGTCAACCGCAACGACGCCGCCGTGGACGCGGTCTGCGTCGCCGGCGAGGTGGTCTTCGAGGCGGGGAGGTTCGCGGACGGCTACGGCACCACCCGGGCCACCGGGCGGTTCCTGCGGCACGGCGAGGTCACGCGATGAGGGTCCTGGTGACCGGCGGGGGCGGCTTCCTGGGGGGAGCGGTGTGCGCGCAACTCGCCGCGCGCGGCGACAGCGTGCGCTCCTTCCAGCGTCACCACCAACCCGCCCTGGCGGAGCTCGGCGTCGAGCAGCACCTCGGCGATCTGCGCGACGCGGACGCCACCGCGCGAGCCGTCGAGGACCAGGACGCCGTGGTCCACTGTGCCGCGCTGGCCGGGACATGGGGCCCGGCTCGCACCTACTTCGCCGTCAACGTCACCGGCACCGCACACGTCCTGGACGCCTGTCGCTCCCGGGGCGTCGGGCGTCTGGTCCACTGCTCAAGCCCGGCGGTGGTGCACACGGGCGGCGACCTGGAGGGCGCCGACGAGTCGCTGCCGTACGCGGCCCGGTTCCTCGCGCCCTACCCGCAGAGCAAGGCGCTCGCCGAACGGCTGGTGCTGGGCGCGAACTCCGCGCACCTCGCCACGGTGGCGCTGCGCCCGCACATCGTGTGGGGGCCCGGCGACCCGCACTTCGTGCCCCGCCTCGCCGAGCAGGCGCGACGCGGCCGGCTGCGGCGGATCGGCGCGGCCACGAAGCGGATCGACACCGTCTACATCGACAACGCGGCCGACGCCCATCTGCTCGCCCTGGACCGGCTCGCCTACGGCGCTCCCCCCGCTGGGCGGGCGTACTTCATCACCCAGGACGACCCCCGCCCGGTCGGCGAGACCATCGACCAACTGCTGTGGGCGGCCGGAGTCGGGCCGGTGACGCGCGAACTGCCCGCGTGGGCGGCCCGCCCGCTGGCCGCCGCCCTGGAATACGGGGCGCGGGCCCTGCGGACGGGCGAGCCGCCGCTGACCCGCTTCCTGGCCAACCAGCTCACCACGGCCCACTGGTTCGACATCACCGCCGCCCGGCGCGACCTCGGCTACGAGCCCCGGGTCACGACGGACGAGGGGCTCCGGCGGCTGCGCGCCGCGCTGCACCGGGCGAGGTGTGCCGAATCCGGGGAGCGGCCGCCGAAGCACGCCCCGACCGCCGAGTGAGCGACCGCGCGGTGACCGAAGCCAAGGAGGAGGACCGGTGAAGGCTGTCCTGGAGAGCTTCCGTGTGGCCTGGTGGACGGCGGTGCTCGTCGTGGGGTTCGGGCTCGGGCGGCGGGACAGAGTACGGGCCGCACGGCTGCTGCGAAGGTATCTGCTGAGGATGGGGCCGCTCTACATCAAGGCCGGGCAGGTGCTTGGCACCCAGTCGGGGCTGCTGCCGCGTCAAGTGACCGAGCAGTTCCGGGAGTTCTTCGCACAGCTGCCGCCGATGCGGGACGCGGCACTGGAAAAGGTACTGCGGCGGGCGCTGCGGCGGCCGCCGGAGGAGGTGTTCGACTCCTTCGAGCGCACCCCGGTCGCCGCCGGTTCGGTGGCGCAGGTGCACCGGGCCGTCTTGAACGGGCGGGCCGTAGCGGTGAAGGTCGTGAAGGCGGGCGTACGCGGTCGCTTGGAGGCGGGCTCGGCGGTGATCGGCCGGCTCGCGGCGATCGCGCACCTGCTGCCCCGGCTGCGCGGCTACGACCTGCCCGGGCACTTCGGCGAGCTGCGGCCGCTGCTCGTCGGGCAGTGCGACCTGCTCCAGGAGGCCGCCCGGCAGCGGGAGATCGGCGAGAACTTCCGCAACCACCCGTTCGTAGGGGTGCCGTGGGTGCACGAGGAGTCCTACGGACCGGATCTGCTGGTCATGGAGTACGTGGACGGGGTGCCGGGCGACCGTGTGGACGAAGTGACGCTCGGGCGGCCGGAGTTGGCGGCGCGCCTTCAGGACGCCTTTTACTGCATGGTCTACTTCCACGGCGTCTTCCACGTGGACCCGCACCCCGGCAACATCCTCTTCCGCCCGGACGGCCGGATCGTGCTGCTCGACTTCGGGCTCGTCGGGCGGCTTTCCGAGGACGACAAGTGGGACCTCGCGTCCTTCTACTACGCGTGCATGCGCGGCGAGTGGGACCTGGCGGTGCGGCGCTTCACCCGTGCGTTCGCGGTGCACCCGCAGAAGGTGCTCGGCCACGGGGCGTACGAGGCGGAGCTCGGCGAGGTGCTGCGGCGGCACTTCGAGGAGGAGGCCTCGCGCTGGTCGACGCTGGCGTTCCTCGACGACGCGATCCGGCTGCTCGGCCGGCACGGCACGCGGATCACGACGACGTTCTCGGTGCTAGCCCTGTCCCTGCTGACCGGCGAGGGCTTCATCTCGGCCGTCGACCCGGACATCGACCTGTGGGCGACCACCCGCCGCTTCACGGGCCGCTTCTCGCCGTACCTGAACGACGACCTGCGCCAGGCCTTCCGCGCCGAGATCGCCGAGCGCTCCCCCCGCACGGCGGCCCTGCGGGAGGAGGCCGCCCGGCATCTGGTCGCGCCCACGCACTTCGACCGGTTCGTGCTGCCGAGCCCGTTCCCGCTGGCGGTCGCCGGGGCGACCGGCTCGCGGCTGCGGGACCTGGACGGCAACGAGTACATCGACCTGTCCGGCGGGTACGGGCCGCACATCCTCGGCTACGCGCACCCGGCGGTGGTGACGGCGATCCAGGAGGCGGCGGCCCGGGGCGCGGTCAACGCGATCGGCAACCCGGACGAGGTGCGCCTCGCCGCGCTGATCGCGGAGGCCTTCGGCGCCGACCACAAGGTGGTGCTCGCCAATTCGGGCACCGAGGCCGTGCAGATCGCCCTGCGGATCGCCCGCGCGTACACGGGCCGCCAGCAGGTAGCCAAGTTCGAGGGCCACTACCACGGGTTCTCCGACCAGGGCCTGGTCAGCTCCTGGTTCCGCTACCGCGGCGAGGCCGAGGCCCCCGAGCCGGTCGGCAACTGCGCCGGCATGCAGCAGACGGTGGTCGACGACACGCTCGTCCTCCAGTACGGCGAGCCGGCCTCGCTGCGCCGGATCGAGGCGTACGGCGACCGGCTCGCGTGTGTGATCGTCGAGCCGATGCCATCGGCGCTCGGCGATTTCGACGCGGCGTTCCTGCGGGAGCTGGCCCGGGTGTGTGCGGCGCACGGGGTCCTGGTCGTGCACGACGAGGTGGTGACCGGGTTCCGGGTCCATTACGGCGGGGTGCAGCACCTCGCCGGCGTGCGGCCCGACCTCACCTGCCTCGGCAAGATCATCGGCGGCGGCCTTCCGGCCGGGGCGGTGGTGGGCCGGGCGGATCTCGTCGACACCGCGCGCACCAGCGGGGACCCGTTCCGGGACGTCGACAGCCGGGCCTTCGCGGGCGGCACGATGAGCGGCAACTCCGTGACCTGTGCCGCGGGCGCGGCGACCTTGCGCGAGCTGCGCGACCGACCGGAGGTCTACTCCCGGCTGCGCGAGCGGACCGCGTGGCTGGTCGCCGACCTCACCGCGCAGGCCGCCGACTGCGGGGTGCCGTGCGCGGTGCGAGGCCGGGACTCGATCTTCTCGGTCGCCTTCGACCACGCCGCGCCGCACCGGGTCCGCGACCGTCTCGCGGGCCTGGACGTCACGGCCACGCTGGCACTCGCCTACCACATGCGCCGCTACGGGGTCTTCCTGCCGGAGCTGCACACGATGCTGCTCAGCGCCGCACACTCCGACAGCGATCTGGAACAGGTTTCGACGGCATTCGGCAAGAGCCTGCGCGACATGCTCTCGACCGGTTTTTTCGACGCTCATCAGAACTCTGGGGGGATCGAGTGAAATTCCTGGCGATCGAGCACAGCTTCCCGACCCGGGTGGTCACCAACGAGGAGGTGCAGGCGCGGGTCCGGGAGGCGAGCGCCCCGCATCTGTCCACGTCCGAACTGGCCACCGTGGAGAGCTTGGTCGAGGCGTGCTTCGCCTCCAGCGGCACCACCGTGCGCCGCCACCGGGCCCCGGGCGAGACGCCGAGCGGCCTGGCCGTGGACGCCGGGCGCCGGGCGCTCGCGTCGGCGGGCCTGGACCCGTGGGACGTCGATCTGCTGCTGTACGCGGGGATCGGCCGGGGCGTGATCGAGCCTGCCTCGGCGACCACGTTCCAGGATCTGCTGGGCCTGCGCCGGGCCAGCGCCTTCGACGTACTGGAGGCGTGCGCGAGCTGGGTGCGGGCCCTCCAGGTCGCGGACGCCTTCCTGCGCACCGGCCGCTACCGCACCATCATGATCGTGAACGCCGAGTTCGGGGCGGCCGACGTCTACCGCTACGAGCTGCGCTCGCTCGCGGAGTTCGCACACTGGCATCCGACGGTGACCCTGGGCGAGGCGGCCACCGCCACCATCGTCACCGCGCAGCCACCGGGCGAGGACGACGACGGATTCGACGCGGACTTCCGCACCCACGGCGAGGCGCGCGACCTGTGCTTCGTGCCGCTGCCCGGTTTCGACGCCTACTTCGCCAAGAAGCCGGCGGCCGCGGGCGAGCCGCGCCCGCTCCAGTTCGTGTCGTTCGGGCTGAGCCTGATGGAGTTCGGCACCCGCAAGCTGATCGAGCACTACCGGCAGGAGCCCCGGTTCGAGGAGTTCAAGGCGGACCTGGTCTTCGGGCACTCCGCGAGCGACGGGGCGAGCCGTCACGTCGTGACGGAGTGCGGCATCGACGCCGCGAAGTACCGCTTCCACCATGCCCGGCACGCCAACACGGTCGCGGCCGCGGTGCCGGTCAGCATGTCCGAGGCGTTGCGGGACGGCGAGTTGGCGGAGGGCGACCGGGTGCTGCTGCTCGTGGCCTCGGCGGGGATCACCACGGCGCTGGCCAGCTTCGTCTTCCACGGACCGCGAAGGGATGCGGCATGACCAAGAACATGATCTTCGAGCGGCTCGTCGAGACCGTTTCGGCCGTGGACGACGGCGTCGACACCTCGGTGCTCCGGCTCGACGAGACGCCCTTCCAGGCCTACGGGCTGAACTCGCTGAGCCAGTTGCGCGTCGGCGTCAGGCTCGCCGAAGTGTGCGGCGTGCCCTTCGAGGACAGCGACTCGCTGCTCGCGATGTCCCCACTGGACCTGGTGACCCTGGTCGAGCGACGGCTGGCAGGTGCGGCATGAACTTCCTGGACGCCGTCCGCGATGCCGTGCGGGACGCCGACCCCGGCAGCGGTGTGCACTTCTTGTCCCCCGGCAGGCCGGAGGTGTTCCTCTCGTACGACAGGTTCCTGCGCACCAGCGCGCTGCTCGGCCGCAAGCTGCCCGAGGACCGGGTGGTGGTGATCGCGGCCGATGATCAACTGCCCACGCTGCAGGCGTTCTTCGCCGCGCTGTGGGCCGGCGGGCGGCCGCTGATCCTGCCGTCGCCGCGCGCGCTCGGCGGCGAGGAGGCATTTCGCCGGCACATCGAGCGGACGCTCGCGATGTTCCCGCCGGGCCAGGCGGTCCTCGCACTTCAGGAGGGCCTGACCGAGACCGAGTTCCCGGACCCGGTGGTGATGCTGCCCCGCGAGGCCGACCGGTACGACGCCCTCGACTTCCTTCCCGCGACGGCCGGGCCCGGCGGTGACGCGGTCGCCTTCCTCCAGGCGACCAGCGCCTCCACCGGCGACTCCAAGCTCCTTGCCGTCTCGCACGCCAACGTCTGCGCCAATCTGCGCGCGCTGTACGTCTCCCTGCACGCCGGGCACGACGACCGGGTGGTGTCGTGGCTTCCGCTCTTCCACGACATGGGCCTGGTCGGCATGGGACTGCTGAGCTTCTTCCACGCCTGGCCGCTGTACATGATGAAGCCCACCGAC
This sequence comes from Streptomyces sp. WM6378, assembly GCF_001279695.1. Taxonomy (GTDB): domain Bacteria; phylum Actinomycetota; class Actinomycetes; order Streptomycetales; family Streptomycetaceae; genus Streptomyces. The sequence continues at coordinate 20,484 of NZ_LGDD01000235.1, read as the reverse complement.
TTCATCGTGCGCCCGCACCTGTGGGCGCAGGCACTCAGCACCTACCGGGGCACGATCACCGCAGCGCCGAACTTCGGCTACGACCACGCCTACCGGGCCGTCGACCCTTGCGAGTTGGAGGGCTGCGACCTGTCGGCGCTGCGCTGCGCGGTGATCGGCGCGGAGCCCATCCGGCTCACCACCATGGCCGGCTTCCACCGCGCCTACGCTCCCTACGGCCTCCGCGACGGCAGTCTGATCCCCAGCTACGGCATGGCCGAGTCGACGCTAGCCAGTTCCATGTGGACGCCGGGCGAGACCCCGCGCTACGTGGTCGTCGACCCGGTCGGCCTGGAGAGCGGTGCCTCGCTGCGGCTCCTCGGCGAAGGTCTCCTCGGCGAGGAGCCACCGGCGGGCCCGGGCATCCCGGTGTTCTCCGTGGGGCGGGCCCTCGACGGACTGACGGTCACGCTCGTCGACGAGGAGAGCCGCCCGGTCGAGGCGGAGGGCGTGCTCGGCGAGATCATCCTGCGCGGCACGAGCGTGGCCCTCGGCCGGCTCGACCCGGCGACCGGCAGCCCCGAGCCCTTCCCCGAAGGACTGCCCACCGGCGACCTGGGCTTCCGGCACCGGGACGAGCTGTTCGTCCTGGAGCGCCGCAAGCACGTCATCATCCGGCAGGGCCGCAACCACCTCGCCACGCTCCTTGAGGAGCAGGTCTCCCGCATCCTGGACCACCCCGCCCACGAGATCATCGTGTTCGAGGCCGACATCCACGACCCGGCGAGCGACATCACCGCGCTCGTGGAACACGACGGCGGAGCCCATGAACTGACAGCTCATCAGGCCAGGCAGCTGCGCCTGCTCGATCTTCCCATCGACGTCGTCCTGTTCGCCCGCCGCCGGGTCATCCCGCGGACCACCAGCGGAAAGAAGCGCTACCACACCACCCGGCAGCGGCTGTCCGACGGAAGCCTCAAGGCCGAGCGGACGCTGCGGACGCTGCTCGAACCGACGGCTCCGCATGGCCCGTCGCACCGCGCATGACGTACCCGTACACGAGATGAGGACGTTCCCTTGTCCGACCCACCCCGTGGCCCCTCCCCGCTGTATCGCTGGGGCGGGCTCATGGCCCGGTACCGCGTCGTGGTACTCGCCGCCTGGCTCGGTCTGCTGATCGCGTCGGCGCTGTTCTACCCGAGCGTGGAGTCACGGCTGGCCGCTCCCGACTACACGGTGCAGAGTTCGCAGTCCGGTCAGGCACAGCGGCTCATGGAGCGGCACTTCCCGGACGCGGGGGCGGAGCACGGCGTGGTCGTGTTCCGCTCCGCGCGCCTGACGGCCGACGATCCGGCGTACCGGCGCTCGGTCGAACACGTCCTGACCTCGCTGCCCGCCGACACCGTGCGGCCGACCGGGCCGTACGGCACGCCGGGGCAGATCTCGGCGGACGGGCATGCGGCGGTGGCGACCTTCCCGATGACGGGCAGCCTCTCTAAGCGCTCCGACCAGGCCGCGGATCTGCAACGCCGCATCCGGGAGGCGGCCGTGGGCCAGCCGGTGGAGGCCTACCTCACCGGGCCCTCGGCGCTCACCGACGACCTGTCGGCCGTCGAACTGCGCGACCAGTCCGTCGCCGAGGCCATCGGACTGCCGATCGCGCTGCTCGCCCTGCTGCTCGCGTTCGGCGTGCTGGTCGCAGCCCTTGTGCCGGTGATGATGGCGGTGGGCGCGGTCCTTGTGTGCACGGCGCTGCTCGGACTCCTCGCGGAGCCGCTGAGCCTGGACCGGTTCGTGACGGTGGTCGCGACGGTCATCGGCATCGGGATCGGCATCGACTACGCACTGTTCGTGACCAGCCGGTTCCGCGAAGAACTGGCCCGGCTCGGGGACGACAGGGCGGCCGTCAACACCTCGGTGTCGATCGCGCTGCGCACCTCGGGCCGGACCGTGCTGACCGCGGGTCTGATCGTCGGGGTGGCGCTCGGATCGATGGTCCTCATCCGGGGCCACATCTTCATGGAGATCGCGGTCGCGTCCGGCCTGATGGTCCTGTGCTGCCTGTTCACCTCGCTCACCGCGCTCCCGGCGCTGCTCGCGGTGCTGGGTCCGCGGGTGAACAAGGGCAGGCTGCCGCGCCGCCTGCGCATGGCCAACGACCGTGGCCGCTGGGCGAGTTGGGCCTCCACCGTGCTGCGCCACCCCTATCGCCTCGGCGTTCCTGCGCTGTGCCTGCTGGTGTTGCTGGCGACGCCGCTGGCCTCGATCAAGCTGGGCGTCGACTGGGGTCTCGCGTCCCTGACCGGCACCCCGTCGGGCAAGGGCCAGCGGATCGTCGCCTCGTCCTTCGGCCCGGGCGCGGTCGGCCCGGTGCAGGTCGTCGCCTGCGGGCCGGCCGCCGAGCCGGGGGTGGGACGGCTGGTCGCCGACGTCGGGAACGACCCGCGGATCGCCCAGCTGTTGCCCGTCGAGCGCTCGGGAGACTGCGCGAGCGTGCAGATCGTGACGACGAAGCGCGTCGACTCCCCCGAGGCCAGCACCTTCGTCCGCGACCTGCGGTCGGGTCCGGTGCGAACCGCGTTCACCGATTCCGGCACCGAGGTACGGGTGGGCGGGCTCAGCGCGCAGTACGTCGACCTGGCCGACGAGACCTCCGGCAAGCTGCCGCTGGTCGTACTCGTCATCCTGGTGCTGTCGTTCTGCTATCTGCTGGTGGTCTTCCGCAGCGTGCTCGTACCGCTCAAGGCGGTCCTGCTCAACCTGGTGGCGACGGCCGCCGCCCTCGGCTCGACCACCGTGATCTTCCAGTTCGGGTGGGGCGAGCACGTCCTCGGCTTCACCAGTTCGGGCACGCTCCAGGCGTACCTCCCGGTCGCCCTGTTCGCGGTCCTGTTCGGTCTTTCCATGGACTACGAGATCTTTCTCGTCAGCCGGATCATGGAGGAGCGGCTGCGCACCGGCAGCGACCGGGAGGCCGTCCCCGCGGGCCTGGCGCGCACGGCCGTGCAGATCACCACGGCCGCCGCCATCATGGTGATCGTCTTCGGCAGCCTGCTCTTCGCCCGGGTCCTCGAACTCAAGCAGTTCGGCTTCGGCCTGGCCTTCGCGATCCTGCTGGACGCCACCGTCGTACGGCTGTTGCTCGTCCCCGCGGTGATGGCCGTGGCGGGCGGCGCCAACTGGTGGCTGCCCCCCTGGCTGGGGCGGCGGCTTCCGGCCGTGTGGAAGGAATGACCTTCGCCGGGCTTCCCCGGCGCTCCGACCGATCTCCCTGTCGAGAGGTGGACCATGTCCCGTACGAACGGCTATCGCGGCGTCTCCCGGGCGGCCGCGGCCAAGCACTACGACGTCTCCGACGACTTCTTCCGCATCTGGCTCGGCCCGAGCCTGGCGTACGCGAGCGCGCTGTGGGACGGCGAGGACGACACCCTGGAGAAGGCCCAACTCCGCAAGACCGACTACCTCCTGGGCCAGGCGGGTGTGCGGCAGGGCAGCCGGGTGCTCGACGTGGGCTGCGGCTACGGCGGGGAGATGCAGCGGATGGTCGCGGACTACGACGTCGAATCCGTCATGGGGATCACCCTGAGCAAGGCCGCGGTCGCCTGGACGCGGAACCTGGCGATCCCCCGCGTCGACGTACGCTGCGAGAACTGGGCGGACCACCGCCCCGCGCACCCCTACGACGCGATCCTCTGCGTCGAAGCGATGGAGCACTTCGCCCGGCCCGGGATGTCCGGCCGGGCCAAGGTCCGCGGCTACCGGGAGTTCTTCACGCGCGCCCGCGAGTGGCTCGCCCCGGAGGGCAGGCTCGTCGTGCAGACGATCACCTGGGGGCACCGCTTCCCGATGGACCTGGACCTGCTGCGCGGCCTGTACCTGGCGAGCCAGGTCTACCCCGAGTGCAACCCCTCCTACCTGGGCGAGTTGCAGGCCGCGAGCGACGGCCTGTTCGACCTGGTCGCGGTGCGCAACGACTTCGACCACTACGGTCGTACGCTGCAATGCTGGCTGGCCAACCTGGAGTCGGACTACGACCGTGCGGTGGAGTTGGTCGGACGACGGCGGACGGACGACTTCAGGACGTGCATGACGACCGCCGTCCGCGTCTTCCAGGAGGGCTGGTTCTATCTGCACCGGCTGACCTTCCGCCCGGTCCCCCGCCCGGTCGGCCCGGCCCGCCGCTTCCTGGTGAACAACGTCATCGGCCGCGACTCCCTGCCGACACCGAAGCTCTTGCAGCGGCGCCCCGGGGCGATCTGACCCGGCCGTCCCCGCGCGGGCCGGTGGCGGAGGCGTCTTCGATCATGCTCGGCCTGACCTCGCGCACGCGGGCGGAGGGCCCGGCCACCGACGCCGCATCGCCCAGAGCAGGAGGACCACCGAGCACACGGCGGCGAACGCACACCACGTCGAGACGAACTCCTCCCGCCACAGCACGAAGGACACCACCACGCCGACACCGACCAGCGCACCGAGGAGGACGAGACCGCCGTCGCCGGACAAGACCAGGGAGCCGACGGTGGCGAGGAGGTAGCCGGTGAGGATGAGCCCCGCCTGGGGCAGCCCCACGGAGTACCCGACGGTGTGCCCGCGGATCTCGGCCCGCACGGTACGGGTCGCCAGCGCATGGACGAGCGCCGCCGAGGTCATGACTCCCGCTGCCAACGGGAAGAGCAGGCGCCGGCGGGTGTTCGGGAGCGCGGCACACAACACGGCCGCGGGTACCCAGAGCGGCAACAGCGGGAGCGCGATGACCGCCCAGGCGACAGTGGCGGGCCCAGCGCCACCGCCGTTGCGCCAGACCGCGGCCTCGATGATCTGGTGGAGCCCCAGAAGAACGGGGAGCGCGGCCAACGGCACGTCACGGGGGTGCCGAGCCGCCAGGGTCACCGAGGCGGCGCCCACCGCCGTGATGGCCGTGCCCGCAACGAGATCGGCCGTCGCACTCCAACACATGCCGGCAACGCTACGGCCGCCCTGGGCTCCGAACGGGCCGGACGCCCCGCCGACGTCCGGGTAAATGGGAGATGTGTGCTCCTGCGAAGACGAGGATCACCGCCAAGAACAACTCGCTGGTGCGATGTCAGCTGTGGCGCGCTCACCGGGCTGGGCGGTCACCGCGCGGTCGAAGCCTTGAGCGTGCCCGAAAGATCGTTGGCGGTCGGCCGGTGGTCGGGGTCGGGGGTGGTCCAGCCGTCGCGGCGGTTGCGGTGGACGGTGAAGCGGTCGAAGAGCACCGGCGTCGGGAACGGGTTGGTCGTGGTCGCTTCCTGGGAGTGGTAATAGCTGACGGTGATGCTGGTGCGCCCGCCGGGGAGACGGCCGGGGTCGACGTCGAAGACCGCCATGCCGTAGGGGTGGGCGGTGTCGGGGTCGCGGACCGCCGACCAGGTGGCCTTCTCCTTCGCGTCGGGGTCGGCCTTGAACGGCAGACGCTTGGTGCGCACGAAGGCGTCCGGGATGCCGCTGCCGTCGGAGTCGCCGAGATAGGTGTCGTCGTGCGAGGCCGTTCCGCCACCGCCCAGAATCAGGTGGACCGTGCCCTTGGAGGTGTCGATCTCCTTGAGTCCGTCGTCGACGACGCTGGGCCGCAGCAGGCTGCCGGGGTCGGTGCCGCGCACCGGGTGGGTGCGCTCGTAGTCGTGGTCGTGGCCGCACAGGACCAGGTCGACCGCGTACCGGTCGAACAGGGGCAGCAGCTGTTCTCGGATGCCGATGTCGCCGCCGTGGCTTGCGGCCGAGGACGACATGGCGAACTGGTGCATCGACACGACGATCCAGTCCACCTCCCGGCCCGCACGCGCCCGCTTCAACGTCCGCTCAAGCCAGCGCAGTTGGGCGCCCTCGCTGTAGCCGCTGATGTAGACGGAACGCCCGGTGGCCGGATCGATGCTGGCGTCGTCCTCGATCGCGAGGTCGTTGCCGTCGACGGAGAGGAACAGGACCGAGCCGACCTGGAAGCCGTACCAGTTGCCGCAGAAGTCGCGGGTCTGGTTGTCCGGCAGGTCGAAACGGGCGTGGTATGAGGCATAGCCCAACTCGCCCCCTCCTGCCTCGACTTCATGGTTGCCCGGTGCCGGCATCCAGGGCCGGTTGCGTGCCGAGACCGACATGTTGTTCATGAACGCGTCCCAGCACTGCGGCTGGCGGTCCTGGTTGTTGTTGGCGTACGCCAGGTCACCGTTGAGGAGGTGGAACAGCGGGTTGAACCGCTCGACCTGGCGCACCGCGGCGGCGCCGTGGATCGCCGACTTGCTCCAGGAGGCGGACCCGGTGCCGAGGTCGCCGAAGCTGGTGAACCGGAACGCCGCACGCTCACGGCCGGGCGCGGTACGGAAGGTCCCGTGGACCGGCGAGGCGCCGTCGTGGACGATTTCGTACACGTACGTGGTGTCGGGGCGCAGGCCGTGCAGCTTCGCGTGGTGGGTGTAGGTCTCGACCTTGTTCAGCCCGTCGACGTAGGTACGCGTCTCGGCCGGGACCGTGTGACCCAAGCCGCCGCGGGGTGTACCCAGCCGGAGCCGGAGCCGGCGCACCGAAGCGGCGCTCGCCCAGGAGACCGTCATCTCACGCGACGGCTCGTTGCCGTACTGCAGGTGCACCTGCTCAGGGCCGCGCGTGCCCGCGACGGCGGGCCGGCTCCACAACAAAGCCGAGCCCGGCACCGCGGCGAGGGCACCGGCGGCTGCCGTACCCCGAAGAACGGTCCTGCGCGAAGGGTGCGTCACTGCGGCCTCCTGAATCCCGGAAATCGTCCGGACAGTGACAGCGAAGACCGACAGCCGAGCCAGCACGGAAGGGACGGACAGCGAACAACGCGTGAACAGGCCTCGCCAGAGCGGCAATTGACCACGGAGTGGGGCGAGCGGGCTGCTACTTCGGTCTCCGCAGCCCTATCACCGTGCTCCGTACGCAACTTGAGGTGGCCCGGGCTCACACCTGGTGGCCCAACTCCCGCCGGCCGGAGCCTGACCTACCGCTCGGGTGTCCTGTGCTGCATGGCTCCGGCACCGCTTCGGATGACGGGCTGCCTCCCTCCCACCTGCACAGGCCGTGTGGCGTGCGACTGCTCCTGCGCGGAGGCGAGTTCGCGTACCGTCGCCATGTCGCTGAACGGAAGCAGCTGTTCGCCGACGATCTGGTGTGGCTCGCTCCCCTTCCCCGCGATCAGGACGATGTCGTCCGGCCCGGCGGTGGCCAGGGCGAAAGCGATGGCCTGTCCGCGGTCGGCGTACCGCTCGAAGCGGGTGCCGCTCGTCACCAGGCCCGGCGTGATCTGGTCGAGGATCGCTTCGGGGCCTTCGTTGCGAGGGTTGTCGGAGGTCAGGACGACCAGGTCGGAGTGGGTACCGGCGATCTCCCCCATCTGCGAGCGCTTGGTGGTGTCCCGGTCGCCGCCGCAGCCGAAGACGGTGATGACCTCGTTGGCGGCGAATTCCCGGATGGCGGTGAGGACCTTGTCCAGCGAGTCGGGGGAATGCGCGTAGTCCACGATCACGGACGTACCGCGGGGGGTCTGGAAGCGTTCGAAACGTCCCGGGACCGGTGGCATTCGGTCGAGGGCGGCGACCAGCCCCTCCAGGTCGTGCCCCAGAAGGTGGCACGCCGCCACGGTGGCGAGCGCGTTGGCCACCGAGAACCGCCCGGGGACAGGGATCGCCGCCGGGTACTTGTGCCCGTCGTGGTGGAGGGTGAAGCGCGTACCGAAAGCGTCCATGCTCAGCTCGCTCGCCCGGTAGTCCGCCTCGGCGTCCAGGGCGTACGTGGTGACCTGGCCGGGCATCATCGCCCCGATTCCGGCTCCCACCGGGTCGTCGGCGTTGACCACCGCCCGCCGGCACAGCCCCTGGAACAGGCGCAGCTTCGCGTCCCGGTAGTTCTCCATGGTGCCGTGGTCGTCCAGGTGGTCCTGGGTGAGGTTGGTGAAGATGCCGACGTCGATGAAGGCGTGGTCCACCCGGTGGTTCAGCAGGCCCATCGAGGTGGCTTCCAGGACCACGGTGCTCACCTCGCGGTCGCGCATCTGTCCCAGTAGGTACTGGAAGTCCGGCGACTCCGGTGTGGTCAGCACCGATCTCGGCATGGGGATCAGTGCGTCGCCGATGCGGCTGCCGGCCGTCCCGATCACCCCGACCCGTGCGCCTTCGGCGAGCCGCAGCACGGACTCCACCATGTACGAGACCGACGTTTTCCCGTTGGTGCCGGTGACGGCCACCATGTCCATGTCCCGGCCGGGCTCACCGTAGTAGCGAGAGGTGACGAATGCGGCCGCCGTCCGGGTGTCGGGCACCCGTACAACACACACGCCGGCTTCCGTCGCCCGCACCGAGGCCGGGAGGTCGGGCGTCGCGGTGCCGACGAGCACCGCGACGGCGCCGCGAGCCAGGGCAGGGCCGATGGCCTCGGGGCCACCCTCACGGTGCCCCGGCACCGCGATGAACAGGGAGCCGGGCGAGACGCGGTGTGCGTCGAAGCACGTTCCCGCGGTGATCTGTGTGTGCGGATCGCCCAGAAGAACCTCGTGGTCGTGTCCGGCCAGCAACTCGCTCAACTTCACAGGGGGCCTCTCAAGGGTGCGGCCCGGTCGGACGTCCAACCGTCGCCGACAGCGGCGACGGCACGCCGAGGGGCCGCGGGAATGGTGCGGGAACGTGCAAGGGCTGGGCGACAGGGAAGTGCGGGACAGACAGCTCAGTGGTGCGGGCGACTGAGGAACGCGCACCAACCGGAGAAAAACGGAACAGCGAGAAGGCGCCGACGCGGCGGCAGAACTCCGCGGGCGGAAAGGACGACCGGAATCGGATCCGTCAGGAACGGCCGGCCCGGGCTAGCCGAAACCGTGCAGCGCACGGCAGCAGATCCGTGGCGCAGTGGTGCACAGCACGCGCGGGACGCCTCTCAGGCACTCCCTCACCACATATGTGCAACCCATGGGTGGAGTGTACGTCCCACAGAGCCGCACGAATCCCGCCCCGGGGACGACCGACGCACCCCGGTGCAGAGCAGGCCGGAGCCCGCCACCCTTTCGGGGTTGGCGGGCTCCGGCCTGTCATGGGCGAGTCCGCGAGCCGGGCTACCGTCCCCTCAGCACCGCCTCGATCACGTCGAGCCCGTGCCCCAATGCGTCCTCGGTGATGTTCAGTGCCGGGACCGCAGCACACCCATTCGCAGGATCTCGTCGTGGTCCGCGCCTCGTCCTCGACGGACGCCCGGCAGTACGCCCTACTCCGGCGCCTGGAAGCCGCCGATCTTCTGCTCAAGCAGTTCGGCCAGCCTCAGCGGGGTGCGGTCCTCGAACATGGGGCCGATGAGCTGCACTCCCACCGGCAGGCCCTCGGGGGACCGACCCGCGGGTATGGCGGTGGCGGGCAGACCGGGCATGGTGGCCAGGCCCGCCCAGACGAGCTGGTCGAGGTACGGGTACTCGACGCCGTCGATGTCGATCCGGCGTTCCAGCGGATTGGGGTTGTGGTCGTGTGGGAACGCGGGAGTGGGCGTGATCGGGCACACCACGGCGTCGAACTCGGCGAAGAACTGCCGCCAGCCGTGGCGGTGGAGTTCGCGACGGTTGTTCGCCTCCATCCAGTCGCGGTGGCTGAACACCATGGCGCGCAACCGCGCAGCGTCCAGGCTCTGGTCGTCCGGGCTCAGTCCGGCAGCTCGGGTCCGCAGCTGCTCGTACGAGTCGATGGGAAAACGCGCGACGGAGCTGGAGATCAGCAATTGCGTGTAGAGCGTCGCGGCCTCGGTCAGGTCGGGCAGCAGCGGACTGTGCCGTTCGACGCGGGCGCCGCCGTCGACCAGCGCGTCGGCCACCCGGTTCACGCCCGCACGCACAGCGGCCCCGGTCGCGATGAACGGATGCTGGTCGAGGACCAGGACCCGGAAGTCGCAGAGCCGCTCATGGCGCGCGGGCGGCAGCGTCAAGTCGTACGCGACGCCGAATGTCAGCGGGTCCGGGCCGGCCATGACGTCGAGCAGGAGCGTGAGGTCGCGGGCGGTGCGCGCCATCGGACCGACGACGGCGAGGTCGGGGTCGACCGGCAATGCCGGCGCGGGCGGCGGGACCATGCCGCGGTTCGCCGCCAGCCCGAGTGTCGGCTTGTGTGCGTACACACCACAGAAATGCGCGGGGGTGCGCAGCGAACCGCCGATGTCGGAGCCGATGGACAGCGCGCCGAATCCGGACGCCAGGGCCGCCGCCGATCCGCCGGACGATCCGCCCGCCGTGCGAGCTTGATCCCACGGGTTGTTGGTGGTGCCGTAGATCTCGTTGAAGCTCTGTATGTCTTGCAGCCCCAAGGGCACATTGGTCTTACCGAGCACCACCGCGCCCGCGGCCTTGAGCCGCGACACCTGCACCGCGTCCTCGGGCGGCATGTAGTTCCGGTGTAGCGGCATGCCCCAAGTCGTGGGCAGCCCGGCGATGTTGTAGGACTCCTTGACCGTCACCGGAATGCCGAGCAGCGGCCGGTCCTCACCGCGGGCACGCGCCTGGTCGGCACCGCGCGCGGCGGCCCGTGCACGGTCGAAGTCCGGCACACAGATCGCGTTGATCACCTTGTCGTCGCGCTCGATACGGGCGATCGCCTCGTCGGTCAGTTCCGCCGAGGTCACTTCACCAGCACGCAAAGCGGCCGCGAGTTCTTCTGCCGTCTGAAGATTCCAGTCCATGAATCCGACCGTACAGACCTCTGGGACAAGCCATGAAATGCCGCTTCGCGCAACGGGATTGCCGTCTCAATGCTCATCATCTTCCTCTCCGGACACCGACAATTCGCCCGCCCGCCGGCGATGGCGGCAGGCGGCGGGTGGTGCCCCGGCCCGCCCGATATTCCCGACCGCTGCCGAGCGCGAGCGGTCGAAGAAGACGGCCTACGGCCACAAGACCGAGTACCGGCTGACAGCTTGCGATGTCTCGCCGAGCATTCCGAACCGTCGTCACTCGCGCGCCGCAATGCGCAGACCCGGGTCCTTGAGGGCCAGTGGCAGAGGTCAGTCAACTGGCTGACTACCGCCGCCTCACCCCAACTGAAAAGAACCGCGAAACCCTTAACCGTGCCGGCCCTCGCCCTGACCCTGTTCACGCCCGCCCTTGCGGCCCTCGCCGCTCCGGCCAGCGCCGCGACGACCGACGCCTACACCTTCACCAACACCGACGGCACCCTCAACTCGACCGGCACCGGTGACGGAAACCAGATCTCCGTCACCCCCGACGGCACCAACTACACGAACTGGCGCCTGATCAAGCTGAGCGATCCCGGCACGTTCAACATCGCCAGCACCTCCTCCGGGAAGTGCATCTACGCCTCCCAGCCCGCCGTACAGCAGTCCTGCGGCAAGGACGGCGAGCAGTGGCACTTCCGCCCCGTCGACGGCAAACCCAACGCCTTCGGCATCGTCCGCCGCGACGACTCCAGCGGCACCGAGTACTGCATGGACAACCGGGGTGGCCTCCACCTGTGGGGCATCCTCGCCCAGCCCAACGCCTGCAACGGCAGCGCGAGCCAGGAATGGACGATCCCCGCGTCGAAGGCGGCCGAAGCCAAGAGCCTCGCCCTCGACTACTACAGCGACCTGTGCTCCAAGAAGACCTCCACCTGCTCGTGGACCGAGAAGTCCGAAGGGCAGCCCGCAGCCCTGCCCCGCCAGCCCGCCTCGTCGGTCTGGTACAACGACACTGCTTCGTCCATGGAGCAGGTCTTCACCACGATCTACCACTCCGGATGGTCGCAGGCGTTCTCCGTGGGCCTGTCGTCCTCCGTGGGCGTGTCCGTCCCGCTCCAGGCCACGATCTCCAACCAGCTGACCGCGACGACGGTGTACACCTCCGACGAGACGACGATCAACGGCATCGCCGTGGACGTCCCGTCGAAGAACTACGCGTGGGTCCACTTCGCGGCCGTCGGCAAGAAAGTCACCGGCACCTGGACCTTCAACACGGACAACCAGCCGTGGACCACGGACGCGACGGTCACCGTCCCCGTCATCAACTCGGCCGCCGGATCCACGATGTACATCGCCCACACCAGCACCGACCCGTCCGGCAGCAGTGGCAGTACGACCAGCCCTGATGTGAAGCCGCAGACCTTCGCCACGACCACGAGGAAGACCTTCAGCCTTCCCGCGGGAAGTCAGGTGACGTCGTCCAACGGCACCGTCACCGCGACGGACACCGACGGCACTGTTGCCACCATCCTCCCCACCACGCTGACGGACACCAACGGTACGGCCCACAAGGTCGGCCTGACCGTCTCCGGCAACACGTTACCCAGACCGTCGAAGGGGTTACCGGCGACACGATCACCGACACCGTGAGCCCGCCGGTCTTCTCGGTGAAAGCAGCCGCCGCACCGGCCGCCGCGAAGAAGACCATGATGAAGACGGCCGCCATGATGCGGCCCGCCGCGTCCAGCGACAAGAGGGGCCGCATGAACTGCATCGGAGACAAGATGGGCGAGGGAGCCACCTTCGGCCTCCTCGGTGCCGCCCTGGGCCAGCCCGAAGCCGTCCTGGGCGGAGTCTTCGGCGGCCTCATCATCGGCCTCGCCGAATGCACCAGGTGACCTGACCCACCGCTGAACGAAGCGTCCCCCCCTGCCTGTGACCAGGCGAGGGGACGCCGTGTTTCTCCGCGATTCGGGGCCCGTCAGCGCCGCGTCAGCGCTTGGGCGATTGCCGTCAAGCATGCGTCAGCGAGGGACTCTTCCCCCGGCACTCCGGGCATAGCGTCACCGGAGCACCCCGCGGCCGTCCCCCGCGGGGCGCCACATCGCACGTACTGCACCTGGAGGAACGCCATGTCTTCGACCAGCCATGTCGAGGATCCCGAGCCCTGTGAACGCGTCCCGGCCGGACCTCTCTTCGTCCCCGTCCGGCCGGGGCCCTCGGGCTGCTCGGCCCGCTTCTTCCGTACGCCGCCGGGTGTCCGCACGGCGGTCGGCTTCACCTCCGAGGAACGGCTCACCGCCGCACTGGGCGCGGGCCAGCGCTGGATCAGGCTCTCCGAGCCCGCGCTGCGCGCCCTCGCCGCGCCACTGGGCATCAGCGTCCTGACCATCGACCCTCGGTTCTCCGCCCCCGGCGCCTCCACCTCGCACCCCAAACCGGTGCCCGCCTGGCGTGACTGGGATCCGCAGCACATCGGCATGCTGCGCGTCATCGGCGCCGCCGCGGTCGTGTCCTGTCTGAACCTCCTGATCGGCTGAGGGGTTGCTCATGTCCGTCACTTCCCTGACCCCGCCCGCTCTGACACCGGACGACTCCGAGGGGCTGTCCGTGTGGCCGGCCTCCGCCCGCCCCGCCGCCGACGGCGACCTCACCGTCGGCGGAGTCTCCCTCAAGGAGGCCGCCGACCGGTTCGGCACTCCGCTGTACGTCCTGGACGAGGGCGAGGTCCGCGACCGGTGCCGTGCCTATCGCACCGCGTTTCCCCAAGCCGATGTCGTCTACGCGGCCAAGGCGTTCCTGTGCCGGGCCATGGTCCGCTGGGTCGAGGAGGAGGGGCTGGGCCTGGACGTCTGCTCGGCCGGTGAGCTGGGGCTCGCCGTCACCGCGGGCTTCCCCGCCGAGCGGATCGTGATGCACGGCAACGCCAAGAGCCCGGAGGACCTGCGCACCGCGATCCGCCTGGGTGTCGGCCGCATCGTCGTGGACAGCGCGTCGGAGATCGCCCAACTGGATTCCATCGTGCCGCACAGCGACCGTCAGCAGGTGATGATCCGGGTCGTGCCCGGCATCGCCGCCGGCGGCCACGCCAAGATCAGGACCGGCACGGACGACCAGAAGTTCGGTCTGTCGATCACGGACGGCTCCGCCCAGCACGCCATCGCCAACGTCCTTCGCCGGCCTCACCTCGAACTCGTCGGCCTGCACTGCCACATCGGCTCGCAGATCACCTCGGTCAAGCCGTACGTCGCCGCCGTCCGCCGGATGGTTGGCCTCATGTCCCAGGTGCGGGACCAACACGGCGTCAAATTGCCCGAGTTGAACATCGGTGGCGGTCACGGCATCGCCTACCGCCCCGGCGAGAGCAGCCTCGACATCGGCGTCCTGGCCGGCCGGGTCCGCGCTGAACTCGTGGACGGCTGCGCCCATGCGAAACTGCCCGTCCCCCGCCTCACCCTCGAACCCGGGCGCGCACTCGTCGGACCCGCCGGGGTCGCCGTCTACCACGTGCTCGCGGTCAAGCAGACCGCAGGACGCATCTTCGTCGCCGTCGACGGCGGCATGAGCGACAACCCCCGGCCCGCCCTCTACGGAGTCCGCTACTCGCCCCGGCTCGTAGGACGCCGTTCAACAGCCGCGCCCGCCCTGGTCACCGTGGTGGGTCGGCACTGCGAGGCGGGCGACGTGCTGGCGGATGCGGTGCCGCTACCCGGTGACGTACGCCCCGGCGACCTGCTCGCGGTGCCCGCCGCCGGCGCCTATCACCTGTCGATGGCCTCCGGCTACAACCTCGTCGGCCGCCCGCCGATCGTCGCGGTCCGGGACGGTGCCGCGCGGATGCTGGTGCGCCGCGAGTCGCTGGAGGACATGAGCCGCCGGGACGTCGGCCTGTAGGACCGCTTCTGGATCCCCCGGCCTCCGCCGGGTCACGGGCTCGGCGGAGGGGTGACTCACGCATGCTCCCGGCAGACCGAAACATACCTCCTACTGTGCAAGGACGAGGCCCTTATCCTCGCCCTGCTCAGCTTCCTTCCGGCGCTGTCCCTGGGCACCATCGCTGACGCGCTGCTCTAGCGCGGGCACCGCCGGGCCCGTGACTTGCTCACAGGCTCAGCCGGTACGGCACGATGCAGACGACCACATCCGTGCGTGCTCTCAGCGCGGTGGCCAGCAGGATGCCGCGCTGGTTCTGCAGGATCTGGTAGCGGCGGTGGCGGGGTTCGACCTCGGGGATCAGGACGGCGATCTGCCGCCCTCCCTCGGCCATCTCCTGGACGTATTCGACGATGGGCTGCACCAGGGACCGGTGCGGGCTGTCGATGACCTCCAGCCGGACGCCCGGGTTCCAGCGGCCCCAACTCTCCCTCAGGGCACGGACCTTGTCGGGATCGCTGTGCACGGCGACCGCGACGACCTCGCGCCCGAGCGTGCCGGCGGCGGTGAGCGCGTACTGGGTCAGTTTGCTGACCTCGCCGACCGGCACGATGACCAGGGAGTCGGTGTGCCGCACGGGCGGCGGCGGGAGCTCACCGAGTCCTAGTTCCACTCCGACTGCCGTGTAGTAGCGCTGGATTCTGGCGAAGAGCAGCATGAGCAGGGGCACGGCGGCGACCACGACCCAGGCGCCTTCGAGGAACTTGGTGGCCAGGAGCACGACCCCCGCCACGGCGGTGAGGGCCGCGCCGACACCATTGAGCAGGGCGCGCGGCAGCCAGCGGGGCGGCTGTTGGCCGGCCCAGTGCCGTACGAGTCCGATCTGGCTGATCGTGAACCCGATGAAGACACCGATCGCGAACAGCGGGATCATCCGGTGGGTATCGGCGTTCACGGCGATCAGGAGCAGGGCGGCGAGCAGGGCGAGGGCCACCACTCCCCAGCGGTAGACCGGCCGTTCCGCGCGCAGCCCGAAGAGGTGGGGCAGCCGGTGGTCGCGGGCCAGCAGGCTCATCAGGACGGGCAGTCCACCGAAGCTGGTGTTGGCGGCGAAGGCGAGGGCGAGCGTGACGATCAGGTTGGTCGCGTAGTACAGCCAGCCCGTGCCGTACGAGCCCGCGGTCAGCTGGGCGAGGACGGTGACGCCGCCGCGCGGGGCCACGTGGTCGCGGCGGATCAGCACCGCGAGGCCGATCAGCATCAGCCCGAGCAGTGCGCCCAGCATCAGCTCGGTGCGCTGGGCCCGCTTGACCTGCGGGGTGCGGAAGGAGGGCACTCCGTTGGCGATGGCTTCCACTCCGGTCAGCGCGGAGCAGCCGGAGGAGAACGCCTTCAGGAGCAGCAGTACCCCCAACGTCTCGGTGGCGTGGACGGGTTGGGCGGTGCCGACGACGGCCGCGGGATGCGAGCGCAGCAGACCGAGGACGATGATGCCCAGGATGCTCACGATGAACAGGATCGTGGGCAGCATGAGCACCCGGGCGCTCTCCGCCACTCCGCGCAGGTTCACCGCGGCGAGGAGGGCGAGCCCGATGAGGCAGACGGCCAGCAGGTGCGATCCGAGGGCGGGGAACGCGGAGGCGAGGCTCGCCGCACCGGCGGCCAGGCTCACGGTCACGGTGAGGACGTAGTCGACGACGAGGCTGGCCGCCGCGAGCAGACTCGTCCGGGGCCCGAGATCCTTCTTCGCGACCGCGTAGGCACCCCCGCCGTCCGGGTGCACCGCGATGACCTGCCCGTACGAGACGACGAGGACCGCGAGGAGGGCCGCGATGACCAGGGTCACCGGCAGCGTGGCCGTCAGCGCGCCGGTCCCGGCAGCCACCAGCACGAGCACGATCGCCTCGGGTCCGTAGGCGACCGAGCTCAGCGCGTCCAGGGACAGCGCGGCAAGCCCCTCGACGCTGGTCAGGCGGTACTTGTCGCCCTCCCCGTGCCGCAGTGGAACTCTCGGCCGCAGCTCTCGGCGAGCCAGCCCGAACGCCATGGGAACCTCGCGGGGAAGGGGGCGGATGGTGTCCGGCACAGTGTGACGGTCCGCCTGCGGCGCGAGCAGTCAACGACGCGCCAGGGTTCACGGGCGCGGAAAGCCGTCCTCCTGCGCTACGAGGCAGCGGTCGGCGGGAGTTCAGGGCTGGCCGGCGGGTGCTCGGCCGCCTGCTTCAGCGTGATGACCATGGTCATGCCGCCGCCGGGGGTGTCTTCGGCGGTCAGCGTGCCGCCCATCGCCTCGGCGAAGCCACGCGCCACCGCGAGACCGAGGCCGACTCCGGCGCCTCGCGGCGCGTCTCCGTAGCGTTGGAACGGGGCGAAGATGCGGTCCTTGGCCTCGTCGGGGACGCCCGGGCCCTGGTCGGCGACGCGGACCTCGACCCGGTCGGCGATGGCGCTGGCGGAGACGAGGACGCGTTCGCCCTCGGGGCTGTACTTCACGGCGTTCTCCACGACGTTGGCCACCGCGCGTTCCAGGAGCCCCGCGTCGACCGCCACCAGCGGCAGGTCTTCGGGGATGTCAAGAACCACGCTGTCCTCGGGGACGCCACCGAGCGCCATCGGTACGACCTCGTCGAGTTCCACCTCTCGGATGATCGGGGTGACCGTGCCGGTCTGGAGCCGGGACATGTCGAGGAGGTTGCCGACCAGGTGGTCCAGGCGGTCCGTGCCCGCCTCGATCCCTTCGAGGAATTCGGACTCGTCCGCCTCGGACCATTCCACTTCGTCCGAGCGCAAGGACGTCACCGACGCCTTGATGCTCGCGAGCGGGGTGCGCAGGTCGTGGCTGACCGCGGCGAGCAGCGCGGTGCGGATGCGGTCGCCCTCGGCGTACAACCGTGCCTGGTGGGCTTCCTCCTGGAGGCGTTGGCGGTCCAGGACGACGGCGGCCTGGGCCGCGAACGCGCCCAGCACGCGGCGGTCCTCAGCGGGCAGCACCCGCCCGGACAGGGCGAGCGCCATGTGGTCGCCGACCGGCATGTCCACGTCGGCGTCCTCGGGCCGGGTAGCCGGGGCGGGTCCGACACTGCCCGTACATGTCCACGGTTCGACTTCGCTCGTACGCTCAAGGAGCGCCGCGGACTCCATGGCGAAGGTCTCCCGGACCCGTTCGAGCAGCGCGTCCAGGCTGGTCTCACCGCGCAGCACGCTGCCCGCGAGGAAGGAGAGGATCTCCGACTCGGCGCGCAGCCGGGCCGCCTGATGCGTGCGCCGGGCCGCAAGGTCCACCACTGAGGCCACCGATGCCGCGACCAGGAAGAAGACCGTTATGGCGACGATGTTCTTCGGGTCGGCGATGGTGAGCTCGTGGACCGGCGGGGTGAAGTACCAGTTGATGAGGAGCGAGCCCAGTGCGGCCGAGGCCAGCGAGGGCAGCAGGCCGCCGAGCAGCGCCGACCCGACCGTCAGCGCGAGGTAGAGCAGCATCTCGTTGGCGAGGCCGAGGTCCATACTGATGCGGGTCAGCAGCACGGTGAGGACCGCCGGGCCGATGACGCCGGTCAGCCAGCCCCACAGGATCCGGGTGCGACCGAGCCGTGCTCCGCGTGCCACCGGCAGGCCCCGCCCGCGCGCGGCCTCCTCGTGGGTGACGATGTGGACGTCGAGGTCGGGGCCGGAGTCGCGGGCGACCGTGGCGCCGACGCCCGGTCCGAAGAGGTACTGCCAAGCTCTGCGGCGGCTCGTGCCCAGCACGATCTGTGTCGCGTTCACCCCGCGTGCGAAGTCGAGCAGGGCCGGCGGCACGTCGTCGCCCACGACGTGGTGAAAGGTTCCGCCGAGCTCCTCGACCAGGGTGCGCTGGACGGTGAGTTCCTTCGGAGAGGCAGCAGTCAGGCCGTCGCTCCTCGCGACGTATACGGCCAGCACCTCGCCACCCGCGCCCTTTTCGGCGAGCCGGGCCGCGCGCCGGATGAGGGTGCGCCCCTCCGGTCCACCGGTCAGGCCGACCACGATGCGCTCGCGCGAGCCCCAGATCCGGTTGACGCTGTGCTCGCTGCGGTATTCCGTCAGATACTCGTCGACCCGGTCGGCGACCCAGAGCAGCGCCAACTCCCGCAGCGCGGTGAGGTTTCCGGGCCGGAAGTAGTTGGAGAGCGCCGCATCGACCTTCTCGGGCTTGTAGATGTTGCCGTGTGCCATGCGGCGGCGCAGTGCCTGCGGTGACATGTCGACGAGCTCGATCTGGTCGGCTCGCCGTACGAACTCGTCCGGTACGGTCTCCTGCTGGCGTACGCCCGTTATCGACTCGACGACATCGCCCAGGGACTCCAGGTGCTGGATGTTGATGTTGGAGATGACGTCGATGCCGGCGGCGAGCAGTTCCTCGACGTCCTGCCAGCGCTTGGTGTTGCGCGAACCCGGGATGTTGGTGTGCGCCAGCTCGTCCACCAGGATCACCGAGGGGCGGCGCTCCAGGACCGCGTCCACGTCCATCTCGGTGAAGACGGTCCCGCGGTACTCGATCTCGCACCGGGGCAGCAACTCCAGGCCGTGCAGCATCACTTCGGTACGCGGCCTGCTGTGGTGCTCGACGAAGGCGACCACGCAGTCCGTGCCGCGTTCGATGCGGCGGTGCGCCTCGGAGAGCATCGAGTAGGTCTTGCCGACGCCCGGCGCCGCGCCGAGGTAGATGCGGAGCTTGCCGCGTGCCATGGTTCCGATCCCTGTGGTCGCTGCAGTTGGGAGGCCGGACCCCGGCTCACTGCTGGTGAAGGCGGACGAAGTGGGGGCTTGCTGGGGTCACACCTCGAAGCGGTAGCCCATGCCCGGTGCCGTGATGAGGTACCGCGGATGTGAAGGGTCCGCTTCGAGTTTGCGTCTCAACTGGGCCATGTAGACGCGGAGATAGTTGCTCTGCGTACGGTAGCTGGGCCCCCACACCTCCTGCAGCAGCTCGCGTTGGGTGACCAGGCGGCCGCGGTTGCGGACCAGGACTTCGACCAGGTGCCATTCGGTCGGAGTGAGCCGGATGTCCTTGCCGCCGCTCTTGGCCTTCTTGGCGAGCAGGTCGATGGTGAAACCCTTGGTGGTGACGACACCCTGCTCCTGTTCGGCCTGGCCCTCGGGACCGGTGCGCCGGGTGGCGGCCCGCAGCCGGGCCAGGAGTTCGTCCATGCTGAACGGCTTGGTGATGTAGTCGTCGGCGCCCGCGTCCAGGGCTGCGACCTTCTCGTCAGAGGTGTTGCGGGCCGAGACCACCAGGATCGGCGCCCGGGAGAAGCGGCGTAGCGTCTTCATCACGTCGAGGCCGTCCATGTCCGGAAGCCCGAGGTCGAGCAGCACGGCGTCCGGTGGGCTCGTGGCGGCCAGGCGGAGCGCGGTCGCCCCGTCGGGCGCGGCGTCAACGACGTATTTTCGCGCCCTGAGGTTGATCTCAAGAGCCCGTACGAGCTGTGGTTCGTCCTCCACCACCAGCACCCGGGTCATCGGTGTGCCGCCTTTCTTGCTTGCTGCGAATCCAAAGGGAACCCGAGGAGGGGCGTGCTCGTGCAGAGGGGCGGGAGCCCGCGGCGGGTGGTACCCGGACCGCTGGCCCCCGCCCCTCGCGGTAAGCCGATCACTTCTGCGTGAGTTCCTTGAGTGCGATGTTGAGCTTGAGGACGTTGACGCCGGGCTCACCGATGAAGCCGAGGGCGCGGCTGCTGGTGGCGTCCGCGACGATCTTGTCGACCTGCTGGACTGTGAGCTTGTTCTGCTCGGCGACCCGGTGCACCTGGATCTTCGCGTACTCGGGCGAGATGTCCGGGTCGAGGCCGGAGCCGGAGGAGGTGACCGCGTCGGCGGGCACGTCGGCCGGGTTGACCTGGTAGTCGGCGGTCGAGTTGTCCTTGACGACCGCGTCCTTGGCGTCCTTGACCTGCTTGATCAGCTTGTCGTTGTCGCCGGAGAGGTTGGTCGCACCGGAAATGA